>JBEEJN010000003.1:0-143775 GCA_041169165.1 Pseudomonadota bacterium | reverse complement strand
TGGAGTATTTCGTCAGCTACTACGACTACTTCCAGCCCGAGGCCTATGTGCCGCAGCGCGACCTGTTCATCGAGAAGGACAGCGCCATCAACGAGCACATCGAGCAGATGCGGCTGTCGGCCACCAAGAGCGTGCTGGAGCGGCGCGACACCATCATCGTGGCCAGCGTGAGCGCCATCTATGGCATCGGCAAGCCCGAGGACTACACGCAGATGCGCTTCATCGTGCGTGTGCACGACCGCATCGGCCAGCGCGACGCCATCGCCCACCTGGTGCGCATGCAGTACAGCCGCAACGATGTCGAGTTCGAGCGCGGATCGTTCCGCGTGCGCGGCGACACCATCGACGTGTTTCCGGCCGAACATTCCGAGCTGGCGGTGCGCATCGAGCTGTTCGACGACGAGGTGGAGTCGCTCAGCCTGTTCGACCCGCTCACCGGTCGGGTGCGCCAGAAGGTGCCGCGCTTCACCATCTATCCGGCCAGCCATTACGTGACGCCGCGTGAACGCGTGCTGGCCGCCATCGACACCATCAAGACCGAGCTGCGCGAGCGCACCGCCGAGTTTGTCGGGGCGGGCAAGCTGGTCGAGGCGCAGCGCATCGAGCAGCGCACCCGCTTCGACCTGGAAATGTTGCAGGAGGTGGGCCACTGCAAGGGCATCGAGAACTACACCCGGCACCTCTCGGGCGCCAGGCCCGGTGAGCCGCCGCCCACCATGGTGGACTACCTGCCGCACGACGCCCTGATGTTCCTGGACGAGAGCCATGTGCTGATCGGCCAGTTCGGCGGCATGTACAACGGCGACCGCGCGCGCAAGCAGACCCTGGTGGACTACGGCTTTCGCCTGCCCAGCGCGCTGGACAACCGCCCGCTCAAGTTCGCCGAGTTCGAGGGCAAGATGCGCCAGACCGTGTTCGTGTCGGCCACGCCGGCCGACTACGAGAAGACCCACGCCGGCCAGGTGGTCGAGCAGCTGGTGCGGCCCACCGGCCTGGTCGACCCCATCGTCGAGGTGCGCCCCGCCGCGCATCAGGTGGACGACGTGCTGCAGGAGATCAATGAACGCGTGACCATCGGCGAACGCGTGCTCATCACCACCCTGACCAAGCGCATGGCCGAGCAGCTCACCGACTATCTGAGCGAGAACGGCGTGAAGGTGCGCTATCTGCACAGCGACATCGACACCGTCGAGCGCGTCGAGATATTGCGCGACCTGCGCCTGGGCGCCTTCGACGTGCTGGTGGGCATCAACCTGCTGCGCGAGGGGCTGGACATCCCCGAGGTGTCGCTGGTCGCCATCCTCGACGCCGACAAGGAAGGCTTCCTGCGCTCGGAGCGCAGCCTCATCCAGACCATCGGCCGGGCGGCGCGCAACGTGAACGGCAAGGCCATCCTCTACGCCGACCAGCTGACCGACTCGATGCGCCTGGCCATCGGCGAGACCGAACGGCGGCGCGAGCGCCAGATCGCCCACAACCTCCGGCTGGGGATCACGCCGCGCGGCATCGTCAAGCAGGTGCGCGACCTCATCGACGGCGTCTACAGCGACAAGGCCGGCAAGACCGAGGTGCAGGCGCTGACACAGGCCGCCGAGGTCGAGGCGCTGAGCGAGAAGGACCTGGGCAAACGCATCAAGCAGCTGGAAAGGCAGATGCTGGAACATGCGCGCAACCTGGAGTTCGAGCAGGCGGCGCGCATCCGCGACCAGCTCGGCCTGCTGCGCGAGCAGGCCTTCGGCGCGGCGGGGGCGGACAACGTGGTGCCCATCGGTGCCGGCGCTGCGCCCGCGGGCAGCACCAGCCCTGCTGCGCGACCGTCACCCTCCCGGCCGCCCGCTCGGCCGGGTCCGCGGCGCTGAGCCGGCGCGGACCAACGCCTGACCGGAGACAGTGGAGGGATCCGCATGACGACGACGAAGTCAAACACCCCCGCCGAGGACGGCGCACACACCGTGCGCAGCGTGTTGATGGTCTGCATGGGCAACATCTGCCGCTCGCCCACCGCCGAGGTGGTGCTGCGCCACCGGCTGCAGCGCGCCGGGCTGGCGGATCGCATCACGGTGGATTCCGCCGGCACCCATGCCGGCCACAGCGGCGAGCCGCCCGACGAGCGCAGCACCGCCCACGCCGGCCGGCGCGGCTACGACCTGCGCGGCCTGCGCGCGCGGCGGGTGACGGCAGCGGACTTCGCGGCCTTCGATCTCGTCGTCGCCATGGACGCCGACAACCTCGAAGCCCTGCAGCGCCTGTGCCCGCCCGGACAGCAGCAGCGCCTAGTGCGCCTGCTCGACTACGCACCCGGCTCCCGCCAGCGCGACGTGCCCGACCCCTATTACGGCGGGGCCGGTGGCTTCGAGCGCGTGCTCGATCTGGTCGAGCGAGGCTGCGACGGCCTGCTGCAATACCTGCAAGCCCAGCAGGGTGCGGATCTGGGCCGTGCCGGTTCGTGATCTGCGACACGCCTATAATCGAGTAAAATACTCGGATTACGAGGGCGGGGTTAACCCGAAACCGACCGGAGCAGCGATGACGCGCCGCCCGCCAAGTCTCATGGAGAGTAGCACCATGCGTTTGACCACCAAGGGCCGTTTTGCAGTCACGGCGATGATCGATCTGGCACTGCGCGAGCACAGCGGCCCTGTGGCGCTCGCGGCCATCAGCACACGCCAGCAGATCTCGCTGTCCTATCTTGAGCAGTTGTTCGGCAAACTGCGCCGCCACGAGTTGGTGGAAAGCACGCGCGGCCCTGGCGGCGGCTACACCCTGGGCCGCAAGGCCGAGGACATCACCGTGGCCGACGTCATTGTCGCCGTCGATGAAGGTCTGGACGCCACCGGTTGCGGCGGCGGCGAGAACTGCATGGGCGACGACAGCGGTCGTTGCATGACGCACGATCTGTGGACCAACCTGAACGCCAAGATGCTGGAGTATCTGCACTCGATCTCGCTCAAGAGCCTGGTCGACGACCAGCTGGCACGCGGCGTGTCGGTCGAAGACGCGCCGGTCAAGCGAGCCATCAGCAGCCAGCCGGTCGTCAAGCCGATCAAGATCACGGCACCGAATTCGGTGTTTGCACTCGGATCCGCCTTGATGAAGTGACGCCATGCCGGGTCGGCACGCCGGTGGTGGCCAGCAGGCTGTCGACGCCACGGCCTGACCGCCCGGCCTGCAACAGGATCAGCCTAGATGTTCGGCCGCTGACTGTTCGGCCCCTGACCGACCTTCCCGACATGGCCTGCTGACAAGCAAGAACTTCCTCACCGGCCACACCCTTCCACTCTCCACTCACTGGTCTTCGCGTTCCACGCCAGCGCCGCAATCGATCCCCTGCACGGCTGCGGCCAGCGCCCGCCCCCCTGACACCATGGACATGACCCCTCACTTCCCGATCTACATGGATTACGGCGCCACCACGCCCTGCGATGGCCGGGTGGTCGACGCCATGATCCCGTGGTTGCGCGAACATTTCGGCAACCCGGCTTCACGCAGCCACCCTTGGGGTTGGGAGGCGGAAGAAGCGGTCGAGAAGGCGCGCGTGCAGGTGGCCGAACTGATCGGCGCCGACCCGCGCGAGATCGTCTGGACCTCGGGCGCCACCGAGTCCAACAACCTGGCCATCAAGGGCGCGGCGCAGTTCTACAAGACGCGCGGCAAGCACATCGTCACCGTCAAGACCGAGCACAAGGCAGTGCTAGACACCGTGCGCGAACTGGAGCGCCAGGGCTTCGACGCCACCTACCTCGACGTGCAGGAAGGCGGCCTGCTTGATCTCGAGAAGTTCAAGGCCGCGCTGCGCCCGGACACCATCGTCGTGTCGGTCATGGCCGTGAACAACGAGATCGGTGTCGTCCAGGACATTGCCGCCATCGGTCGGATCTGCCGCGAACGCGGCATCATCTTCCACGTCGACGCCGCCCAGGCCACCGGCAAGATCGCCATCGACCTGGCCACGCTGCCGGTCGACCTGATGAGCCTGGCCTCGCACAAGACTTACGGCCCCAAGGGCATCGGCGCGCTGTACGTGCGGCGCAAGCCACGGGTGCGCCTGGAAGCGCAGATGCACGGCGGCGGCCACGAGCGCGGCATGCGTTCGGGCACGCTGCCGGTGCACCAGATCGTCGGCATGGGCGAGGCCTTCCGCATCGCCCGCGAGGAGATGGCGACCGAGAACGAGCGCATCCGCGCCCTGCAGCAGCGCCTGCTGCGCGGCCTGGCCGACATCGAGCAGGTCTACATCAACGGCAACCTCGACCACCGGGTGCCGCACAACATCAACGCCTCGTTCAACTATGTCGAGGGCGAGTCGCTCATCATGGGCATCAAGGGCCTGGCGGTGTCCTCGGGCTCGGCCTGCACCTCGGCCAGCCTGGAGCCCAGCTATGTGCTGCGCGCCCTGGGCCGCAGCGACGAACTGGCGCACTCCAGCCTGCGCATGACCATCGGCCGCTTCACCACCGAGGAAGAGATCGACTACGCCGTCACCACGCTCAAGGACCGCGTGGCCAAGCTGCGCGAACTCTCGCCGCTGTGGGACATGTACAAGGACGGCATCGACCTCAGCACCATCCAGTGGAGCGCGCACTGACGCCTGCGCGCACCGGCGCCGGCAGGGCATGACCCCGCCCTCACCCCCTCTCCAGGAGCATCAACATGGCATACAGCGACAAGGTCATCGACCACTATGAAAACCCGCGCAACGTCGGCGCCTTTGACAAGGGTGACGACACGGTGGGCACCGGCATGGTCGGCGCCCCGGCGTGCGGCGACGTGATGAAGCTGCAGATCAAGGTCAACCCCGCCACCGGCCTGATCGAGGACGCCAAGTTCAAGACCTACGGCTGCGGTTCGGCCATCGCCTCCAGCTCGCTCGTCACCGAATGGGTCAAGGGCAAGACGCTGGACCAGGCGCTGTCGATCAAGAACACCCAGATCGCCGAGGAATTGGCGCTGCCGCCGGTGAAGATCCACTGCTCCATCCTGGCCGAGGACGCCATCAAGGCGGCTGTGGACGACTACCGTGCCCGCACCACCAGCGGCGCTGCCACCCCCGCGGCCGAGGCCAGCCATGCCGCTCAGTGAATGCGCCGTTGAGGCCGACCGGCCCTTGCCGGCCCTGACGCCCGCCCAGAACGCTACCCCCGCCGGCAGCGCGGACGTAGCCAACGACAGCACCGCCCGCCCGGCGCCCGCCATCATGTCCGTCACCCTCACCGAAGCTGCCGCACGCCACGTCAGCCGCTACATCAGCCGGCGCGGCAAGGGCGTGGGTGTGCGCCTGGGCGTCAAGACCACCGGCTGCTCGGGCTTGGCCTACAAGCTCGAATACGCCGACGAGATCGCCCCCGAGGACCATGTCTTCGAAGGCCACGGCGTGAAGATCCTGATCGACCCCAAGAGCCTGCCCTATCTGGAAGGCACCGAGCTGGACTTCGTGCGCGAGGGCCTGAACGAGGGCTTCAAGTTCCGCAACCCGCGCGAGCGCGACCGCTGCGGCTGCGGCGAGTCCTTCCGCGTCTGAGGCGCCGGGCCTGCGGCCCGCCTCAAGCTCCAGCGCCAGCACGCTCCGTCATTTCGCCAGTCCCGTCCGCCTACGCCCGTCGCCGCCACCATGTCGCCCGAGCCGTCTGCCGCCCTGCGCCCCGAGCCCAAGCTCGACGACAACGACTTCGTCCTCTTTGACCTTCCGCTGCGCCAGGCCCAGGATCTGGCCGAGGTCGACCGGCGCTGGAAGGCGCTGCAGACCCGGGTGCACCCCGACCGTTTCGCCGCTCAGGGTGCGGCCGCCCAGCGCCTGGCCATGCAGTGGGCCGTGCGTGTCAACGAGGCGCACCAGCGCCTGAAGGATCCGCTCAAGCGCGCCACCCAGCTGTGCGAGCTGCACGGTGCACCGGTCGAGGCCGAGCGCAACACCGCCATGCCGGCGGCCTTCCTGATGCAGCAGATGGAATGGCGCGAGGCGCTCGACGAGGCGCGTGGCGCCCCGGCGCTGGAAGCCCTGGCCGACGCCGTGCAGGCCGAGCACAAGCGCCTGCACGTCCGACTGGTCGACACCATCGACCAGCGCGCCGACTGGCCGGCCGCCGCAGCCCTGGTGCGTGCGCTCATGTTCGTGCGCCGCTTCGCCGACGACATCGACCGCCGCCTGGCCGAGCTGGACAGCTGATCCAGCCGCCAGCTCTAGTACCTGCAGCGGCGCCGGACCCACGCGTCGGCCGGCCGTAGGCCTGGCCAGCGGCCGGCTGCACCGACAATCCAGGGCCTGGCCCCGCCCCATGCCGGCCTCGCCCACCGTTTTTCCGCGTTCCCTCATCCCCATGGCCCTGCTGCAGATTTCCGAACCCGGCGCCTCGCCCGACCCGCACCAGCGCCGCATCGCCGTCGGCATCGACCTGGGCACCACCCACTCGCTGGTCGCCGCGGTGCGCCACGGCGTGGCCGAATGCCTGCCGGATCTGCAGGGCCGCGTCATCCTGCCCTCGGCGGTGCGCTACCTGCCCGAAGGCCGGCGCGAATACGGCGCCGCGGCCCTGGCCGCGCAGGCCAGCGACCCGGAAAACACCATCGTCTCGGCCAAACGCTTCATGGGCCGCGGCCTGGCCGACATTGCCTCGCGCGCCCAGCTGCCCTACCACTTCGTCGACAGCCCCGGCATGGTCGGCATCGCCACGCGCGACGGCGTGAAGAGCCCGGTCGAGGTCTCGGCAGAGCTGCTGGCCGTGCTGCGCCAGCGCGCCGAGGACAGCTTCGACGACGAAATCCACGGCGCCGTCATCACCGTGCCGGCCTATTTCGACGACGCCCAGCGCCAGGCCACCAAGGACGCCGCGAAGCTGGCTGGTCTGGAAGTGCTGCGCCTCATCAACGAGCCCACAGCGGCTGCCATCGCCTACGGCCTGGACCACGGTATCGAGGGCCTGTACGCCGTCTTCGACCTGGGCGGCGGCACCTTCGACATCTCGCTGCTGCGCCTGGCGCGCGGCGTGTTCGAGGTGGTCGCGGTGGGCGGCGACTCGGCCCTGGGCGGCGACGACTACGACGCCCGCCTGGCCCAGCTGGCCCTCAAGCTTGCCGGCCTGCCCGAGCTGCAGGCGCTCGATGCGAGCGACAAGCGCCGCCTGCTCACCCAGGCGCGTGCGGCCAAGGAGGCCCTGAGCAGCGCCACTCAATTCACCTTCGACGTGGCACTGCACGTCGGGCGCATCGACGCCAGCGTGAGCCGCGCCGACTTCGAGGTCGCCTGCGCCGACCTCACCGCCCGCACCCTCACCCTGCTCAGGCGCGTGCTGCGCGACGCCAAGGTCACGACCGACGAGGTGCAGGGCGTGGTCATGGTCGGCGGCTCCACCCGCATGCCGCATGTGCGGGCCCGCGTGGCCGAGGTCTTCGGCCGCGCGCCGCTCACCAACCTCAACCCCGACGAGGTCGTGGCCCTGGGCGCGGCCATCCAGGCCCACGCCCTGGCCGGCAATGCGCGCGACGACGACCTGCTGCTGCTCGATGTCACGCCGCTGTCGCTCGGCCTGGAGACCATGGGCGGGCTGGTGGAACGCATCATCGAGCGCAACTCCACCCTGCCCATCGCCAAGGCGCAGGACTTCACCACCTTCAAGGACGGCCAGACGGCCATGGCCATCCACGTCGTGCAGGGTGAACGCGAGCTGGTGAGCGACTGCCGCTCGCTGGCGCGCTTCGAACTGCGCGGCATCCCGCCCATGGTGGCCGGCGCGGCGCGCATCCGCGTGAGCTTCCAGGTCGACGCCGACGGCCTGCTGTCGGTCAGCGCGCGCGAGCAGGTCTCGGGCGTGGAAGCCTCCATCGTCGTCAAGCCCAGCTACGGCCTCTCGGACGAGCAGATCGCCAGCATGCTGGGCGAAAGCTTCACCACCGCCGCGGCCGACATGCAGGCGCGCGCCCTGGCCGAAGCCCGTGTCGAGGCCGAGCGCATGCTGCTGGCCACGCAGTCGGCCCTGGCCGCCGACGCCGATCTGCTCGACGCCGCCGCACTGGCCGCCGTCCAGGCGAGCATGACGACGCTGGGCCGGCTGCTCCAGGGCGAGGACGCCGCCACCATCGACGCCGCCACCAAGGCCCTGGCCGAAGCCACCGAGGCCTTTGCCGCCCTGCGCATGAACCGCGGCATCCGCCAGGCCCTGACCGGACGCAGCCTGGACGAGGTGTGAGCCGCCGGCCCGAGTGAACCGGCCGGACCGCGACCGCGCAACGCCCGCCCCCACACCCCATCGATCGACGAAACCCCATGCCCATCATCAAGATCCTGCCGCACGAGGACTACTGCCCCGACGGCACCACCATCCAGGCCGGCCCCGGCACCTCCATCTGCGAGGCGCTGATCGAGAACGGTATCGCCATCGAACACGCCTGCGAGATGAGCTGTGCCTGCACCACCTGCCACGTTATCGTGCGCGAGGGCTACAAGTCGCTCAACGAGATGGACGAGAACGAGGAAGACCTGCTCGACCGCGCCTGGGGACTGGAGCCCGATTCGCGCCTGAGCTGCCAGGCCTTCCTGGCGCAGACCGACCTGGTGGTCGAGATCCCCAAGTACTCGATCAACCACGCACGCGAAAAGCACTGAACTCGTCCGGGCCTGCACGATGCGCCAGATCATTCTCGACACCGAAACCACCGGCCTGAGCCCGGACGCAGGCGACCGCATCGTCGAGATCGGCTGCGTGGAACTGAGCAACCGCCGCGTCACCACCAATCACCTGCACCTGTATCTCAACCCGCAACGAGCCAACAGTGTGGAGGCCCTGCGCATCCACGGCCTGACCGACGAATTCCTCGCCACCAAGCCGATTTTCAAGAGCATTGCCGAAGAATTCCTGGCCTTTGTGGCCGGCGCCGAGATCATCATCCACAACGCGCCCTTCGACGTCGGGTTTCTCGACATGGAGCTGGAGCGCATCGGCCGTGGACGCTTCAAGAGCCATGTCGGTCGCGTGACCGACAGCTTCGCGATGGCGCGCGACATCTATCCGGGCAAGTCCAACTCGCTCGATGCGCTGTGCAAGCGGCTCGAAGTCGACAACAGCGGGCGCGGCCACCACGGCGCGCTGCTCGATGCCGAACTGCTGGCCGAGGTCTATCTGCGCATGACGCGCGGCCAGGGTGAACTCGTGGTCGACCCGGGCAGCCAGCGCGGCGGTGCCACTGCGCAAGAACGTGTCGATCTTTCAGCCTTTCAATTCGCTTCGGTCACACCAAGTGCCGAAGAATTAAAGGCGCACGACGCCATGCTGGGCAAGATCGACAAGGACTGCAAGGGCGCAACAATCTGGCGTCGCTATCTCGATTCTGCTGTGGCATAATCGCGGTCTCGCAGCGAACGGACAGCACACTGTCCATCAAGCGAGTCCGGCAGCAGCCAGGCAAAAGGCGTCACAGCCTGCCTCAAGTTTCCGGGCGGTTAGCTCAGCGGTAGAGCACTGCCTTCACACGGCAGGGGTCGCAGGTTCGAACCCTGCACCGCCCACCAAACCAGTCCATGCAGGACGACGACAAGCGCCACCTTCGGGTGGCGCTTGTCGTTTCAGCCGGGGCCAGGCGGCCGTTGGTGTGATCGTGTGCGGAATCCGAGAAGGCGCGAGCGACTGAGTCTAAAAGCGCGGTTGCCAGCCGCGGTAGCCGCCCTTGACGTGCCGTGGCCTCGCCACATCCGCGGGCACAGCGACCAGCGGACCAAGGTCTCGATCGGCGGTTTCAGCCCAGCCACCGCTACGACTCACGCTCATGCAGCCGCGCCTCCAGCAGCGCCCTCAACTCCTTGCGTCCCGCCGTATTGGTCGAGCGATAGGCGGCCAACGCGAGTTCGAGAAACGCATCCTCCGCCGAGGTGGGCGCCACGGAGGTCCGCGCCTCATCGAGCCAGCCGGCCGGCCGGTCGGTCGCGGCCTCGATCTGCCGTGCCAGCTTGTCGCCGATGGGCCGGGACGACTTGATCTGGCTCCACATGCTCGGCGAGATCTGCAGCGCGGCTGCAAAGGCCTGTTCCAGCCCCTTCGGGGCGGCCCCCCTGGCCAGGGCCTTTTCAGCGTAGTCCTGGAACAAGGCCAGCGCGTTCTGTCTGCGGTCGACGGTGATGTTGGACACGTGCGTGTGGGGAGGGGAGGGAATGCAAGAAAGTTCGGAAACGATTCTCGCAGGGGCTTGACGACAGAGTAAAGAGTCTTTACTACTCACGCCATTCCGAATCCGGCCCCCAACAAGCGCCGACCTACTTCCATCGAGCCACTGACCATGACCTCCCGCATCGCCATCAACACCCACCGACCCGAGCCGGGTCGGCGTGCCTTTGTGCGCGTTGCCATGGTCCTTGACCCGATGAGCAATGGCGCGCGGCGTAGTGCCCCGAGTTCATTCAATCCAATCTGCCGTGGCTGTGGGCATCCGGCGAACGACCCCTTGCATCCGGGAGAGGAAGGCGCATAGGCGCACTCCTCCCAACTCTGTACGCAGAGGCCCGGATTCCGCATGGATCCGGGCCTTTTTCTTTTCTGGTCCTGCTTTGCCGGCCGGCGCATCCATATCGGCCGGTGATGGCTGGATCGCACCGCTCCTGGCGGTACTTGCTCTTTGACAACTTGCCGCAAGGCAGCCCCGGTACTGGCCGATGGCATGCCTTGCACCTTTCCTGCGGATGCAGCTCGGTGGGCAGCGCTCGGCCACGCCATGGCCGAGGCCACGATGTCCTCACCGAGCGTTCATCCGCTCCACTTCGGGTGTGTCCTTGCACTCCGAGGCCACACGACATGGTGTTGGTGGCCCGGGATGTGCGCGGTCCTTGACCAGACCCCGTGCAGCGAGACACCACATCCGACGGGATGCTCGCGTTTGGGCACAGCCGAAGTGGAGTCGCAGGCTCGAAGCCCGGCGGACCGCGGCGCCCATCGCCGACGCTGTGCGGAGCAACCCTGCGAGCCGGTCCAGACATCTCTTTCTCACTCTCGACGTAGCCAAGTGGTCGAAGGCAGCGGCCTGCAAAGCCGCCGGCGCAAGCCCGCATCCGTTCGAATCGGATCGTCGAGTCCAGCCGTGCGTGTGCTGTCGCCACCGATCAGAACCATCGGTGGCCAGCGCAGGCATCGGGCACGAGACCACCATTCCCTTCTCCGATAGCTCAGTGGGCAGAGCACCTGGCTGTTAACCAGGCGGTCCGTGGTTCGAGGCCACGTCGGGGAGCCAGACCTACCTCATCTCGCGTAACGCCATGGCGCCCCCCTGCCCGGCCTGTCCGGCCTGTCCGGCCTGTCCGGCAACGGGAAGCCGTTTCCGATCGCGAGCGTCAGTTCATTTTTCTCGGTGTAGCGCAGCAGGCAGCGCGCGTGATTTGGGATCACGAGGTCGCAGGTTCGAAACCTGCCACCGAGACCAGTTTTATTCAGTGTGTGCTTGGGTGTGGCCGTAGCTCAAGGGTAGAGCCGCGGGCTGTGAACCCGCTGATGCCGGTTCGACTCCGGCCGGTCACCCCCAAGCACAGCAGGAGAGTTGCCCGAGTGGTAAGGGGCCGGCTTGCTAAGCCGAGGCCGGCGACTTGTCGCCGCGGGCGTTCGGTCCGCCCGCTCTCCGCCAGATCAACCTGGGAGCGCCCGTCGCGACGGGCACTCCGTTCGCCGACACGTCCGTAGCTCAGGAGCAAGAGCGCGACCCTCCGAAGGTCGAGGCCGGTGGTTCGATCCCACCCGGACGTACCACCCTGCGCCCATTGTCCCCACTGCGTCCCGCCAAACTGCACCAGGCCCTTGAAAGGAGGCCGTCCATGCACCCCCCAACCCACTGCCATGTGCTGCGACTCGACATCCAGGGCACGCCGCAGGCGTGGATCACGCTCGAACAGGCCGCGCTGCATGTGGCCACCGGTTCGGTGGCCTGGGTGGACGGCAGCGGTCCGCTGGCCCGGCTCCGCGGCGGCTACAACGTTGTGCGTGGCCGGCAGTCGGTCATCGACATCCACCCCATCATGGCCCTGGCTGGCCGGCCGAGGGTCAATCTGTTCGACGTGGTGCCGACCTTCACCCGCGCCAAGCTGTTCCGGCGCGACCGGATGACCTGCGCCTACTGCGGCCTGCGCTACACCGAACACAGCCTGTCCTGCGACCACATCGTGCCGCAGTCACGCGGCGGCCGCTGGACCTGGATGAACCTGGTCACCGCCTGCGGCGCGTGCAACGGTCGCAAGGCCGACCGCACGCCGGAGCAAGCCGGCATGCCGCTGCTGTACCTGCCCTATGTGCCCAGTCGCTTCGAGGACTTCCTGCTCGAAGGCCGGCACATCCGCGCCGACGTGCATGAGTGGCTGGCCGCGCGCCTGCCCAAGGCATCACGCCTGAACTGACGCTCGCACCCTGGCCTGCGGGCCAGCTCGCCCCCGGCCCGGGTTCAGCGCCAGCCCCAGGCGTCGGCTTGCGCCAGGCACTCGCTCCAGGGCCGCACGCCACCGCTGGGGCTGGGCGACTGCAGGCAGGCTGCTGCTGCGGCATGCCCCAGGCGCAGGCAGTGTTGCCAATCGTCGCCCCGATGCAGGCCCAGGAAAAACCCGGCGGCAAAGGCGTCGCCCGCGCCGTTGGCACCGTGATGGGCGTCCAGCGGCACGCGCACCGAGCCTTGTCGCAGCGCCAGACCCTCACGCGTCAGCAGCAAGGCGCCCTGGGTGAAGTGCACCACCAGCACCGACATCCGGCCCGCGGCCATCACCTGGCGCGCGGCCTGCCAGCAGGCATCTTCAAACGTGTGTTCGCCCAGCACCGTCTGCACCTCGGCCAATGCACCGATCTCGTAGTCATTCACCACCAGGCTATCCAGGTGCGGCAGACAGGGCAGCACCAGTTCGCGCAGTCTCGGCGCGGGCACCGTCACCAGTTCCAGATTGGTGTGCAGCCCGGCGGCCTGTGCCGCGCGCAACACCGTCACCCAGCCATTGGCATCCTCGCCCCAGGCCGCGTCCATGCGCGGATGGATGCCCGGCAGGCCGATGTGGGCGTAGCGCGCCTCGCCGGGCGTGAATTCGAAGTCGTCCGGACACAGCCAGCTTGCCGTGCCGGCAAACAGCATGTGGGTGCGCCGGCCGGTGGTGGTGACGTGATAGGCGTCGGTCACCTGGCTGCTGGCGCCCGCACGCACCCGCAGCCGGCGGTGGTCCACGCCGTGCTCGGCCGCCACCTGACGCAAAAAACGCCCGGCCTCATCGTCGCCCAGCAAGCCGATGGTGGACACCGGCACACCCGGGTCCAGCCGGCGCAGATCACAAGCGAAATTGCAGCCGCAGCCGCCACCGCTGAGCTCCACCTCCAGCACCGGTGCGGACATGTCCTCGGCCGGCCAGTAGGGCACGCTCAGGTTGCGGTCCAGGCACCAGGTGCCGCCGGTGACAAAACCCCGACTCATCGCCGGCTCAGGCCAGGTGAGCCCGCAGCAGCGGATCGGTCAGTTGCATGTCGTCGTCCAGGCCGCGCCAGGCGGGCTTGCCTGCCGCGGCCAGATCGGCGTGATAGGCGCGCACGCCTTCCAGCGAACTGATGCCTTCGCCCAGCACCCGGCGCATGGCCTGCAGCATCAGCACCGAGTCTTCCGACTGGTAGATCTTGCGGCCGAACAGGGCGACGCGGGCGCCGTACTTCTCGGCCTGCTTGAGCAGTTCCAGGCAGTCGCGCGTGGTGCCGGCCGCACCGCCCAGGATGCCGAACACGATGCGCCCGGGGTCGTAGCCGGCGATCTCCTCGGTCGCACGCGGGCCGTTGTAGGCCGCCTTCAGGAACAGCGGCGCGTCATGGCGCGACACCCCGGCCAGGCAGCGCACGATGCAGTCGTTGTTGAAGGCCGCGAACTCGTCGGCGTCCATGCCGGTGGACGTCTGCGGGTTGAACACTTCCAGGAAGTGACGCATGCCGAGCGCCGACGCCTCGTCGCGAAAACGCGCGTAGGCCTCCAGCGTGGCGCGGTCGCGCGCCAGGTCGTTGTAGAACGTGATGGCGTACAGCCCCAGGTCGGCCACGGCACGGGCGCGATCCAGACGGGCGGTGCGGAAGGTCGCGGCCGGTTCACCCTGGTAGCGGTTGCCGCGCCCGGCCCAGATGTCCGACGCGTCGTTCAGGCGCACGGCGGGGGTCACCGCGCTGGCGGCGAACAGTCCTTCGTCCGCCAGCGTTTCGGCGCTGGACAGCGACATGAGCAGGATGTCCACCAGGTCGCTCGCCAGCACCCGGCGCATGTCGGCGCGGTAGGTGTGCATGCTGGCGCTGCGGCCCGCAGCGGGTCGGCCCTGGGCGTCACGCAGCGGCCCCGGGGTGCCGATGCCGAAGGCCATGTCACCATCCTTGGCGTCGGCAATGATGAAGTCGCCGGGCTGATAGGCGCCGTGGCGGATGTGGGCGAGTTGCGTGTCGAGTCGCTTCATGGGGGGCCTGATCGGTTTGCCGCAGGTCGGCCGGGAGCTCACGGCAAGCATCAGCTGCCCCGCCACCCGAGCCGGACGAAGATAGCGAAGCGCAGCGCACCGCGTCAAGGCGCGCGCGCCGGCCTCAGCCGCCCCGCCCCGAACCGCCCCGAACCGACCGTCGGTCGCGCCGCTTGCCCGCGCCACCATGCCGCCGGGCCCCGTCACCCGGGCGTCCCCCGGGCGCCCCATGCCTTACTTGACCACGAGCGTGTAGGCACCGGCGCTGCTGCCAACGCCGCCCTTGGCATACACCACCCGCAGAAAGGCGGTCAGGCTGTTGAGGGTCGAGGTATTGGTCAGCGTCAATTCGTCGACCGCACCGACGCCTTTGGTCGAGGTCGCCACCCGCGCACCGGTCGAGTTGTAGGCCAACAGGTTGTAGTCCGAGCTGGCATTGGGCGTGAGCGTGGCCACCACCTGCTTGCCGGGGCCGATGGTGATGCGGTAGTAGTCGGTGTCCTTGCTGGTCGCCACCGTGCCGTTCACGCTCACCGCGCCGGTCAGGACCTGGGCGGTGCTCAGGCTGTTGTTGGGCTCGACTTCGGCCACCACAGCGGGCGCCGGTGGCGGCGGCGCTGCGCCCGCCAGCGCGGCGTCGATGGCAGCGCTGGCATCCACGATGCCGGCGCCGCAGCCCTGGGTGCAGGCGACCGGCAGGGCGCGCGCGCTGGCCTTGAGGCGGGCCTCGACGTCGTCGGGCGTCAGCGCCGGGTTGCGCGCCAGCATCAGCGCCGCCACCGCCGACACATGGGGCGCCGCCATGGAGGTGCCCTGGTAATAGGCATAACTGTCGGCGCCTGGGCTGGTGGTGCCGCTGTTGAGCGTGGACAACACGCCGTTCGCCGGGTCCACGCTCTGGTCGCCGCCGGGGGCCGCCAGGTCCACCGCCGCGCCGTAGTTGGAATAGAAGGCGCGCCCGCCGCTGCGGCCCACCGCCGCCACCGTGATCACGCCGGTGCAGCTGGCCGGCGCGTAGCCGGCGGCGTCGGCGTTGGAGTTGCCTGCCGACACCACCACCACGGTGTTGCGGCTGCGCGCGCTGTTGATGGCGTTCTGCCAGGTGGTGTCGCAGGCCCCGGCGCCGCCCAGCGACAGGTTGATGACCCGCGCGGGCGTCGCGTTGGCCGGCACCCCCGGCACGCTGCCGCCCGACGCCCAGATGACGGCGTCGGCAATGTCCGAGGTGAAACCGCCGCACTTGCCCAGCACCCGCACCGGCAGCACCTTGGCGCCATGGGCCGCACCGGCCACACCCAGGCCGTTGTTGGTCATTGCCGCGATAGTGCCGGCCACATGGGTGCCGTGCCAGCTGCTGTTGCGCGCCGGCGCGCCGATGGCGCACTCGTCGGCCGCCACCCAGTCGCCTGGGTCCTGGGCCGAGGAATCGCGCGCATCGCCGTCGTTGGCCACCACTGACGAGCTGATGAAGTCGTAGCCGCCGAGGAGGTTGTCCTTCAGGTCGGCGTGCAGGCGATACCCGGTGTCGACCACCGCCACCGTGACGCCGGTGCCGGTCGACTTGTCCCACGCCAGCGGCAGGTTGATTCCGCCGGCCGCTTCGTGGTAGTGCCACTGCGCAGCGTAGGACGGGTCGTTGGGCACGAATTGCGCCGTCATCACGCGGTCGGGCTCGGCGTAGTCGACCTGCGGATCGGCGGCCTGGAGGTCGGCGGCGAGCTGGCGCATGCGCTCCAGGCTCAGACGCTTGTCGAGCTTGAGCACATGCGAGCCCGCGCCGGTGCGGCGCAGGTGCCGCACCAGCGCGCCGGCACGCCCGGCGGCGCGGCTCGCGCTGTCCAGGGTGGTGGCGTCGATCACGTCGGCCGAGCTGCGGTCACGGTATTTCACGACCAGGCGGTCGGTCGCCTCGCCGCCACTTGGCTGGCCTGCGGCGGCTCGCGCCGGCTGCGGCGGCGCCGCCGGCAACACGGCCAGCGCCGGTGTCGACACGCTGGCCACCAGGGCCCAGGCGGCTGACAGCCGCGTCAGATCGACCCGCGGGGCGCTCTTCTTCTTCATCGCTCATCTCCAGGTGGGAGGGGCTGGCCTGCCGGCCACTTATTGCTGGAACTTGTCCGGCCGGCACGACTTAGACCCCGATTCGTGAAGTATTCGGGCCACGTCCACGCGCCACAAGCGCCCACCCACGGGGCAATGCCGGCCATGCCCTGTTCTCAACACCCGAAGCTGCAGGAATTGGCTCGTGAGCACTATTTCTTCAGGTGCTCTTCAGGTGCGCGTCTTTCGCGCCTTACGTGAACCAACGCGACGGCTGACCGGGGCCGACAAGCTGGCCTTTCGTCAACATTCGAGCGCAAAACTCCTTCAGAATCGCGCGCCATGGCGACAGATCAGCAACTCGAATCGCTTGGGCTCCCGGTCAGGTTGCTGGGCGCGACCGCGCTGTTCGGGCTGGCCCTGGGCTTGCGGCTGGTCGCGCTGCCGGTCGAGGCTGGCGTTCCATTCATCGTTTTTGCCCCGGCCACGGTGCTGGCCTTCTACCTGTTCGGTTCGCTGCCCGGTGCGCTCAATCTGCTGCTGAGTGCGGTGGCCGGCTTCTACGCCTTCTCGCCGCCCTACCTGTCGTTCGGCTATAGCCCCACCGCCCTGTGGGGCACCGCCGGGTATCTGGTCGGGGCAGGTGCCGCCGGCTGGATCGTCGCGCGACTACGCAGCGTGGACCAGCAGCGCCGGGCCACGCTGGCCCGCCTGGCTGAGCGTGACGCGCAACTCAGCACCGTGCTCGACAGCCAGACCGACCTGATCTGCCGCTTCCGGGCCGACGGCACCGTGCTCTACGTCAACCTGGCGTACTGCAAGTTCTTCGGCGTAGACCGCGACAACATCGTCGGCCAGCGCTGGCAGCCGATCGCGCTGCCCGACGACTTGCCTCGAATCGAAGCTAGCCTCGCGCAGCTCAGCCCGTCCGAGCCGGTGGTCGTCATCGAGAACCGTGTCATCGCCACGGGCGGCGAGGTGCGCTGGTGCCAGTTCGTGAATCGCGCCGACTTCGGGCCTGACGGCCGCTGCATTGAACTGCAAGCTGTCGGCCGCGACATCACCGAACGCAAGATGCTCGAGGCCGAACTGGCCGAGTCACACGAGCGCGTGCGCGACCTGTTCGACAACGCCCCCTGCGGCTACCACGCGCTGGACGCAGGCGGCCGCTTCCTGCAGGTCAACGCCACCGAAGCGCGCTGGCTGGGCAGCACGCCCGAAGCGCTGATCGGCCGCCACGCCATGCAATACGTCGACGCCGCGGGGCAGGCGCAGTTTGCCCAGCAATATCCCCGCCTGCTGGCGGGCGAGTCGATCGGCCCGCTCGTGTACAGCCTGGTCGGGCCCGGCATCGCCCCGCGCCAGGTGAGTGTGCGGGCCGAGCCCCGGTTCGGCGCCGACGGCCAGTTCCTGTCCAGCCGCACGGTCATGCACGACATCACCGAACTGCAGACGGTCCGGCTGGCCAATATGCAGTTGCTGGCCACCCAGGCCGCCATGCTGGACAACGACCTGATCGGCATCCTGCGCCTCAAGGACCGCCGCGCCGTGTGGAAGAACCGCGCGCTCGACCGCATCTTCGGCTACGCGCCCGGCGAGCTGGACGGTCAGCCCACCCGGGTGCTCTACCTCAGCGACGACGACCACGCCCAGCTGGGCGCCGCCGCCTACCCGGTGCTGGCGCGCGGCGAGCGTTTTCGCACCCAGATGCGCCTGCGCCGCAAGAACGGCTCGGCCGTGTGGATCGAGCTCAGCGGCGCCCCACTCGACCTCGCCAGCGACGAAAGCCTGTGGTTGATGGCCGACATCAGCCACCTGAAGCAGGCCGAGGAACTGCGCGCTCGGAAGGAACGGGTGGACGCCGAAAACCACCACCTGCAGGCCTATCTGCGCCAGCAGAAGGTCTTCTTGAGCAACATGACGCACGAGCTGCGCACGCCACTCAACGCCGTGCTGGGCTACGGGCAGCTGCTGCAGACGCCGGCGGTGCGGGCCGACCCCGCCCGCGTTGCACGGTATGCCGAGCTCATCCTGCACAGCGGTCGCCTCCAGCTGGATCTGATCGAACGCCTGCTCGAGCTGACACGCTCAAGCACCGGCCGGCTGCGCTTGCAGCCTGAAGCGGCGCAGCTCGACGCCCTGGTCGACGAGGTGGTGCAGGCCCACCAGGCCAGCGCCGCCGCGCGCCGCATCACGCTGCAGCTGGAACCGGCCGCCGCGCCGCTGCCGGCCACCTTCGACGTGCTGCGCGTGCGCCAGGTAGTCGGCGCCCTGCTGTCCAACGCCATCAGGTTCAGCCACGAAGGCGGTCGGGTCACCGTCAGGCTGAGCACGACCGACGAGGACCAGTTGCTCCTGGAAGTGCTGGACGAGGGACCCGGCATCGCCGAGGCCGATCGGCCGAAGCTGTTCCAGGACTTTCGCCAGCTCAGCCAGGGCCACACCCGCAGCCACGGCGGCACCGGCATCGGCCTGGCGCTGGTGCGCCGGCTGGTCGAGGCGCACGGCGGCCGCGTCGGCGTGGATAGCGTGCCGAGCCTGGGCAGCACCTTCTACGTCGTGCTGCCGCGCCAGCCGGTGCTGCCGCTCGACGACGTCGATGCAGAGGGCGATCCGGCGGCCTACATCTAGGACCACCGGACACGACCTGACGGGCATTCCGCGCTGACGACAGTTTGTCCATCCCCAGGCATGATGGCCCGGCACTGCCTGCACCTCCTCCAACTGCCGAACCAGGACAGCCCATGAGCCCCGCGCCTCGCCGTCGCCGCCCCCTCCTCGCCCTGCCCGCCCTGCTGCTGTGCATCGGCCTGGCCGGTCCCGCCCGCGCCGCCCTGGCCGAAGGCGATCCGGCGCCAGGCTTCAGCACCCTGGCCTCGCTGGCCGGCAAGCCTTACACCTACACCCTCAGGTCGGCGTTGTCGGCCGGGCCGGTGGTGGTGTATTTCTTCCCCTCCGCCTTCACGGCCGCCTGCAATATGCAGGCGCACGAGTTCTCGGTGCTCAAGGAGCAGTTCAGTGCCGCCGGCGCGAGCATCGTGGGCGTGTCGCTCGACAACATCCAGCGCCTGAACGAGTTCTCGGCCAACCCGGACTTCTGCGCCGGCAAGTTCGCGGTCGCCTCCGACCCCGACGGGCGCATCGCCCGGTCCTACGGCCTGAAGGTCAACGGGGTCAAGGCCGGCGCCAAGGACACCCGCGGTCTGGAGATCGACCACGGCTTTGCCGAACGCACCACCTTCATCGTCGGGCGCGACGGCACGGTCAGGGCGGTGGTGGGCGGTGTGTCGCCGCAGGCCAATGTGCAGCGCACACTGGAACTGGTGCAGGGGCTGAAGTCAGACGGCAACCGGCCCTGAGCCGCTCCGCCCGACTACGCCTGGCTAGTCAGCCCGCCGAACCGGCCCACCCAGAAAGAGTTCGGCCAGGGTGCGGCGCAGCCAGAGGTTGGCCGGATCCTGGTGGAAGCGTGCATGCCAGTGCTGACGCACGGCAAAACCCGGCACCTCGACCGGGCAGGGGTGGACGGTCACCGCGCCCAGACCGGCCAGGGTCTGGCCAATGTGGCGCGGCAGGGTGACGATGAGGTCGGTGGTCGAGACGATGGCGGCCAGGCCCAGAAAGCTGGGCAGCTCCAGATACACCTTGCGGCGCACACCGGCGCGCTCCAGCGCCCCGTCCAGCAGTTGCGCGCCGGTGCCGGCCGCCACGGTGATGTGGCCTTCGTCGGCATAGGCGGCCAGGTCCAGGTCCAGGCCCTGGGCGAGGCGCGGGTGCGCGGCGTTGGCCAGGCAGACCCAGTCCTGCTGATACAGCGTTTGCTGGTAGATGCCTGACTCCAGCCAGGGCGCGTAACCCACCGCGAGGTCGGCCTCGCCACCTTCCAGCGCCTGGGCGGCGTGCAGGTCCATGCGGGCCGCTTCCAGGCGCAGGCCGGGTGCCTCGGCACGCACCCGGGCGAGCAGCCGCGGCAGCAGGGTGATGTGGCTGGCGTCGGTCATGCAGATGCGCATGCGGCGCTGCGCCGTGGCGGGATCGAAGGCCGCTTCCCAGGCCGCCAGGCGGCGCAGTGTTTCCAGTGCCTCGCGTGCCTGCACGATCAGCGCGTCGGCCTGCGGCGTGGGCAACATGCCCGCGGCGGTGCGCACGAACAGCGGGTCGCGCAACTGCTCGCGCAGCCGCGCCAGCCACAGGCTCACGGTGGGCTGGCTCAAGCCCATCTGCTCGGCCGCCCGCGTCACGCTGCGGGTGCCGTAGAGCACGTCGAAGAGCTGCAGAAGCCTGGGGTCCGGCAGGTCGGGCAGGGCGTCGCTCATCTTGCATCGGGCCGGTGGCAGGCCGAGGTGTTATCTAAATTTCAAATACGCCAATACAGCTCATTGAATTGTCGCAATAAACACTCTCACCTATCGTGCGGCCTTCACATCCCCGGCTCACCACGGCGACTCGGTTGCAAGGACACCCCACGATGAAGATCTGCATCCTCGGCGCCGGCGCGCTCGGCTCGGCCTTCGGCGCCGCCCTCACCGAGGCGGGCGCCGACGTCTGGCTGCTCAACCGCTCGCCCGCCCATGTAGCCGCCATGCGCAGCCACGGCCTGCGCCTGCGCGACGAACGCGGCGAGCGCAGCGTGGTGGTGCAGGCGGCTTGCAGCGCCGCCGAGATCGGCCCGGTCGACCTGGTCATCGTGCTGGTGAAGTCCTTCCACACCGCCCAGGCCATGGCCGGCGCCCTGGCCCTGGTGGGTGAACACACGGTGCTGCTGTCGCTGCAGAACGGCCTGGGGCACGAGGACATCCTGGCCGAGGCGGTCGGGCGCGAACGCGTGCTGGCGGGCAAGACCTATGTGGGCGGCGTGTTGCTGGCGCCGGGCCACATCATCTCGGGCGTGGCCGGCAAGGCCACGCTGATCGGCGAACTGGGCGGCGAACGCAGCGCGCGTGTGCAGGCCATTGCCGAACTGTTCAATCGCGCCGGCCTGGCCACCACGGTGAGCGACAACATCGTCGGCACCATGTGGGACAAGTTATTGGTCAACGTGGCCACCGGCGCGCTCAGCGGCATCACCGGCCTGCCCTATGGCGCGCTGTACGCCCTGCCCGAGGTCAAAGCCACGGCGCTGGCCGCCGTCGACGAGGCCATGGCGGTGGCGCGCGCCGCCGGCGTTGCGCTGAGCTTCAGCCACGCCGAGCAGGCCTGGATGCGCGCCGCCGAGGGCCTGCCGCCCGAGTTCAAGGCCTCGATGCTGCAAAGCCTGGAGAAAGGCGCGCGCGGCGACGGGCCCATCACCGAGATCGACTTCATCAACGGCGCCGTGCTGCGCTGGGGCGCCCGCCACGGCGTGGCCACACCGGTGAACGCCGCGCTGGTGGCCTGCATCAAGGGCATCGAGCGGCGCATGGCGTTGGCGGCCGGCGCAGCAGCAGCGGCCGTCGCCGCCGCCGACGCCTGACGCCGCGCGCCATCCAGCCCCCATCCAGCCCACATTCAACCCTCCATCCAAGCCAGGACCACGCGCCATGAGCATCCCCAAGGCCTATCTAGAACACGTCGCCCTCTGGGTGAGCGACATCCACTGGCACATCCGCTTCTTCCACGAGGTGCTGGGCATGACGATGCGCGAGGTGCAGGGCACGGTCGACGAGCCCAGCCAGTACTGGACGCTGGGCGGCCTGCAGTTCATCGCCCAGCCCGGCTTCGCCGGCCCCGAGGGCCGCCTGGCTCACCTGGGCGTGATGTGCGAGGACTTCGAATGGGCCCTGGCCGCCGCCCGGGCCTTCGGCGTGACCGAGATGCCGCAGGGCCGCAACTGGCTGCGCCTGCCTGACGGACTGGCGGTGGAGCTGATCCAGGCCAGGCCCGCCGCCGCGGTGGCGCAGGCGCTGGCGGTCAACCCGCGCGCCGACGCCTGAACCGCGCACATCCCTCACAAGGACAACTCATGAGCCCCGAGAAATACTGGGACGACGCCCTCGTGGGCGACACCTGCACCAGCCCCAGCACCACCGTCACCCGGGAACGCATCCTGGCCTACGCCGACCTCACCGGCGATCACACGCCGGTGCATGTGGACGAGGCCTATGCCAACGCCAGCCACTTCGGCGGCATCGTCGCCCACGGCCTGTTCGGCCTGTCGATCGCCGACGGCCTGAAGACGCAGAGCGACTACCGCTTCCTGCCCGGCATGTCCCTGGGCTGGACCTGGGACTTCCTGCTGCCCATCAAGGTGAACGACGTGCTGCATGTGAAGTTCAGGGTCGGATCGATGCGCGCCAGCCGGAGCAAGCCGGGCTGGGGCATCGTCGTGCTGCCCTCGGAGCTGATCAACCAGCAGGGCGAAGTGGTTCAGCGTGGCGAGCACCGGCTGATGATTCCGCGCCGGCCCGGTGCGGTCTGACCACCACGACGCAGGAGTAAAGGAAAGCCATGACTCAAGCACTGCCGCTCGCGGGCATCCGCGTCATCGACTATTCACACTTCCTCGCCGGCCCCTACGTCGGGCGCTGCCTGGCGGCGCTGGGCGCCGAGGTCATCAAGGTCGAGCGCCCCGGCAGCGGCGACGCCGGCCGCCAGCACGCCACCATCCTGGACGAGCACAGCAGCGGCTACTTCATGCAGCTCAACATGGGCAAGCAGGGCGTGAGCGTCAACATGAAGGACGCACGCGGCAAGGACTTCATGCAGCGCCTGTGCGACTCGGCCGATGTCTTCATCGAGAACTACCGCCCCGGCGCGCTCGACAAGCTGGGCCTGGGCTACACCGAACTCTCGGCGCGCAACCCCAGGTTGGTGTACTGCTCGATCTCGGCCTACGGCCACACCGGGCCGGACGCGCACCGGGCCGGCTTCGGCCTCATCGCCGAGGCCAAGAGCGGCATCATGCAGATGGTGGGCACACCGGGCGAGGCGCCGCCGTTGCTGCGCATCTCGCTGGGCGACATGTACACCGGCATCCACGCGGTGGCGGCCATCAACGCCGCGCTGCTCGGCCGGGTCACCTCGGGCCGCGGCCAGCACATCGACATGGCGCTGTACGACACCCTGGTGTCCATGCACGAATACGCGGTGCAAAACTACACCCTCTCGGGCGGCAGCGTGCTGCCACAGCAGACCGGCCACGACATGCCCACCTCGACGCTGTACGGCGTGTTCCGTGCCGCCGACGGCGACCTGGTGATCGCCGCGCAGGTCGACGATTCGTGGAAGCGCTTCGCCGCCCTGGTCGAGGCCCACGGCGGCCCGGCCGGCTTCGGCAGCGACACACGGTTCCACGACCTCAACGGCCGCAACCGCCACCGCGTCGAGATCCTCGGCGTGGTCAAGGCCTGGGTCGCCGCACGTGGTGTGGCCGACCTGCTGGCCCTGCTGGACAGCGTGGATGTGCCCGCGGCCAAGGTGCAGCGCATCGACGAGGTGCTGGCCGACCCGCAGATCCAGGCGCGCGGCATGGTGGTCGAGCAGCAGCATCCGCGCTACGGCACGCTGCGCCTGCCCAACCTGCCCTTCCGCTTCTCGGACTGCGACACCACCCTCACCCAGGTCGCGCCCGACCTGGGCGAACACAATGTTGCCGTGGCTGAGAAGCTCGGCTACAGCGCCGCCGACATCGCGGCCATGCAGGCCGACGGCGTGCTCTTCAGCGCGAAGACGAGCGGCTGAGACACCAGCATGGCTCGGGCACCGGGCCGGCCGGCCGGCGCCGCCCCGCATCGTCTGCCGGCCCAGCCCATCAACTGCCCTGTCCGCCCTACGTCGCCAGCGTCACCTCGCCAGATCCACCCGCCCCACCCTGCCCGCCCAGCCCATGATCCAGAACCCAGACGACCTGACCGCCGCCGTGCTGGCAGCGATGCAGCAAACGCCCGACCCTCGGCTGCGCGAGATCATGAGCGCGCTGGTGCGCCACCTGCACGGCTTCGTGCGCGAGGTGGGGCTCACCGAGGTCGAGTTCCGCCAGGCCACCGCGCTGCTGCGCCGTATGGGTGAACTCACCACCGACACCCATCAGGAGTTCGTGCTGATGGCCGGCTCGCTGGGCGTGTCGGCCCTGGTCTGCCTGCAGAACAACACCGGCGCCGGGCAGGCCGCGACCTCGCAGAACCTGCTCGGCCCCTTCTGGCGCATGC
Organism: Pseudomonadota bacterium; assembly: GCA_041169165.1. Taxonomy (GTDB): domain Bacteria; phylum Pseudomonadota; class Gammaproteobacteria; order Burkholderiales; family Burkholderiaceae_C; genus Sphaerotilus. The sequence continues at coordinate 119,196 of JBEEJN010000003.1, read as the reverse complement.
ATGCACCGCCCACGCCCAATGGCGGCAGCCTGCTGCGCTCCCCCACGCCGGGCGAGGCGCTGTTCGTGCGCCTGAGGATCGTCGACGGCCAGGGCCGGCCGGTGGAAGGCGCAGCGGTCGACATCTGGCACTGCTCGCCCCAGGGCCTCTACGAAAACCAGGACGAGGCGCAGGCCGACCACAACCTGCGCGGCCAGTTCACCACCGATGGCGCGGGCGAGATCCGGTTTCGCAGCGTCAAGCCGGTGGGCTACCCCATTCCGGTCGACACGGTCGTGGGTGAGCTGCTGGCGGCGCAGCAGCGCCACCCCTATCGCCCGGCGCATGTCCATGCCCTGGTCTTCAAGGAGGGTTTCAAGACCCTCATCACCCAGATCTATGCCGACGACGACCCGCGCCTGGCCACCGACGTGCAGTTCGGCGTCACCGCGGCCTGCACCGGCCGCTACCTGCGCCACGACGCGCCACATCCCGACTACGCCGAGGTGGTGGCGCCCTGGCACAGCCTTGACCACACGCTGGTGATGACGCCCGGCGTAGCCTTGTTGCCCAAGCCGCCGATCAAATGACACGCCCGCCGAGGACACCATGAACCGACCCACCACCCCGGCCAAGACCCGCATCGCCGTCGCCGGCGCCGGCTACATCGGCCAGGCGCACATGGCCGCGGCCCAGGCCAGCGCGACGGTGCAGCTTTCGGCCATCGTCGACCCTTCACCCGCCGCGGCCGCTGTCGCCGCGCAGGCCGGCGTGCCGCTATACGCCTCGATCGAGGCGCTGATCGCCAAGGATCGCCCGGATCGGCCTGATGGCATCGTGCTCGCCACGCCCAATCAACTGCACGTCCCGCAGGCGCTGCAGTGCCTGGCTGCGGGCCTGCCCATGTTGCTGGAAAAGCCCATTGCACCGACGGTGGCCGAGGCCGAGACGCTCGTCGCCGCCGCCGCGGTGCCCGGCGCAGTGCCCGTGCTCATCGGCCACCACCGCGCGCACAGCCCCATCATGGCCAAGGCGCGCCAGGTGGTCGAGTCCGGCGTGCTGGGCCGGCTGGTGGCGGTGATGGGCAGCGCCACCTTTTTCAAGCCCGATCACTACTTCGCTGACGGCCCCTGGCGGCGCGAGCTCGGCGGCGGGCCGATCCTGATCAACATGATCCACGAGGTGCACAACCTGCGCATCCTGTGCGGCGAGATCGTCGCGGTGCAGGCCTTCGCCAGCCATGCGGTGCGCGGCTTTGCGGTCGAGGACACGGTCAGCATCAACCTGCGTTTTGCGAGCGGCGCGCTGGGCAGTTTCCTGCTTTCCGACACCGCCGCCTGCCCACGCAGCTGGGAGCAGACCAGCCAGGAAAACAAGGCCTACGCGAGTTACGAGGATGAGGACTGCTACGTCGTCACCGGCACCAACGGCAGCCTCTCGGTGCCCACCATGCGTCTGAAGACCTACCCGCGCCCCGAGGACCGCTCGTGGTGGAAGCCCTTCGAGGTGGGTGTGGTCGGCATGGTGCGCGACGACCCCATCAAGCACCAGATGGAGCATTTCGGCGCCGTGGTGCGCGGTCAAGCCCAGCCGCTGGTGAGCGCCCGCGACGGCTTGGCCAACCTGCGCGTGACCGAGGCGATCGCCCTGGCGGCAACCCAGGGCACGACCATCGAACTGGCCTGAATTGCCCACGCCTGGCTGCGCCCACTGCCCGCCACCGCAACGGTGCAGGGCAGGCCGGGCCAGCACAATGGGCAGGTCGCGGCAGCCCCGGCCTGCAGCGCCGACCCGTGCGCCAGCTGGCGCCAGGTCTGGCCTTGCGTGGGCTCCGCCATTCACGCACCCGCTTCGCCCCTCTCAGGATCTCGACATGACCGACCGCTACGCCGTCATCGGCAACCCCATCAGCCAGAGCAAGTCGCCGCTCATCCACACCGCCTACGCCCGCTCGACCGGGCAGGACCTGGCATACACCGCCATCGAAGGCCCGCTGGACGGCTTTGCCGGCGCGGTGCAGGCCTTCCGCGCCGCCGGCGGACGCGGCATGAACGTGACCGCGCCGTTCAAGCTGCAGGCCCTGGAACTGGCCACCGTGAAGCTGGAGCGCGCAGAGCTGGCCGGTGCCACCAATGCACTCAAGTTCGAGGGCGACGAGGTGATCGCCGACAACTTCGACGGCATCGGCCTGGTCAACGACATCCAGCGCAACCTGGGCGTGGCCCTGGCCGGCAAGCGGGTGCTGCTGCTGGGTGCGGGCGGCGCCACGCGCGGCTGCCTGCTGCCCTTCCTGGAGCAGGAGCCGGCCCTGCTGGCCATCGCCAACCGCACCGTCAGCAAGGCCGAGAGCCTGGTGCAGGCGCTGCGCGGCCGGCGCAAGCTGCACGGCGACATCCTGGTCTGCGGCGCCTACGGCGACTTCGGCCACGAGCGCTTCGATGTCATCCTCAATGCCACCTCGGCCAGCCTCAAGGGCGAGCTGCCGCCGGTGCCGGCGAGCTGCTTCGGCCCCGACACCCTGGCCTACGAGCTGGTCTACGGCAAGGGCCTGACACCCTTTCTGCGCCTGGCCCAGCAGGCCGGCTGCCGGCAGGTGGCCGACGGCGTGGGCATGCTGGTCGAGCAGGCCGCCGAGGCCTTCGAATGGTGGCGCGGCGTGCGCCCGGACACGACCGCGGTGATCCAGCAGCTGACCGTGCCGCTGGTCTGACAAGCACCGCATGACTTTCCAAGGGTAAACCCCCGGAACGAGCGCAAATCGCGCATTGCGCGCGAATATCGCGCACATCACCCCGTCGCAGCTTGTGGCCTGGGTGGGCGCCGCCTAGGCTAGCGAGCGGGCCGCAGCGGCGGTTCCCGCCCCGCCGACCCCATGCGGCTCGCCCCTGCCCGGTACGACCCGACTCGGCCGGGCTCGGCCCCGGCGCGACCTGCCCCCACGATCGACGAACGGAGACCTCACATGATGAAGATCCTCTGCCTGAACGGCATCAACCTCAACATGTTCGGCAAGCGCGACCCCAAGCAGTACGGGACCATCACGCTGGCGCAGATCAACGAACAGCTCGAAGCTCTGGGCCGCGAGCTGGGTGCCGAGGTCGAGAACTTCCAGACCAATTTCGAAGGCGAGATGGCCGAGCGCATCCACCGCGCCCACACCGAGGGCATGGACGCCGTGCTCATCAACGCCGGGGCCTGGACCCACTACAGCTACGGCATCCGCGATGCGCTGGCCATCCTCAAGTGCCCCATCATCGAGGTGCACATGTCCAACATCCATGCGCGCGAGGCCTTCCGCCACCACTCGGTGATCGGCGAGATCGCCAAGGGCCAGATCGCCGGTTTCGGCGTGGACAGCTATCTGCTGGGCCTGCGCGCCGCCGTGTCGGCCGTGAACGCTGCCGCCCAGGGCTGAATCGCCCGTCCCGCCCCACAGGCCACCAGGAGCCCCACCATGCGCCGCGGCATCGCCACCGTTTCCCTCTCGGGCATGCTTCGCGAGAAGCTGCAGGCCGCTGCGGCGGCGCATTTCGACGGCGTCGAGATCTTCGAGAACGATCTGCTGCAGTTCCCCGGCACGCCGCGCGAGGTGCGCCAGATCTGCGCCGACCTGGGCCTGGTGATCGACATGTTCCAGCCCTTCCGCGACTTCGACGCCGTCAACCCGGCGCTGTTCGCGCGCAACCTGGACCGCGCCGAACGCAAGTTCGACCTCATGGGTGAACTCGGCACCTCGCTGCTGCTGGTGTGCTCCAACGTGCAGCCCGACGCGTCCGGCAACATCGCCCAGCTCGCCGAGCAGTTCGGCCAGCTGGCCGAACGCGCCGGCAGGCGCGGCATCCGTATTGCCTATGAAGGCCTGGCCTGGGGCAGCCAGATCAAGCTCGCCTCGCAGGTCTGGCAGGTGGTCGAGCAGGTGAATCACCCGCACCTGGGCCTGGCGCTGGACAGCTTCCACACCCTGGCGCTGCGCGACGACCCGAGCTATATCGCCAATCTGCCGGGCGAGCGCATCTTCTTCATGCAGCTGGCCGACGCGCCCTGGGTCAACACCGACGTGTTGTCACACAGCCGACATTACCGCTGCTTCCCCGGCCAGGGCGAAATGGACGTGACCGGCTTCGTGCGCGCCGCGCTTGATGCCGGCTACACCGGGCCGATCTCGCTGGAGATCTTCAACGACGAGTTCCGCTCCGCGCCGGCGCGCGCCAACGCGGTGGACGCCATGCGTTCGCTGCTGTGGCTGGAGGAACAGGTGCGCCACACGCCGCGCCTGCCGGTGGCCGAGGCGGCCAGGCCGCGTGCGCCGCTGGCGGTGGCGCTGTTCGACCCACCGGCCGAGCCGGTGCTGGACGGCTGGGCCTTCATCGAGTTCGCGGTCGACCCGGCCGCCGCCGAACGCCTGGCCGCGCTGTTCGAGACCCTGGGCATCAGCCGCATCGGCCGCCACCGCAGCAAGGACGTCGACCTCTACGGCAGCGGCGAGCTGCGCATCGTGCTCAACCTAGAACACGATTCACACGCGCGCAGCTATTTCGAGCTGCACGGCGTGTCGGTCTGCGCCGTGGCGCTGACCACCGACGACGCCCGCCGCGCCATCGCCCGCGCCGAGGCCCTGGCCTGCGTGCGTGTGCCCGGTCGTGTGGGCGCCAACGAGCTGGACATTCCGGCGGTGCGCGCGCCGGACGGCAGCCTGGTGTATTTCTGCCCGCCGGCGGTGGAGGGCCGCCACGCCTTCGAGGCCGACTTCGTCATGGACGAGGCCGCACTGGCTCGTTCGGCCCTGGGCGCGGGCGCACGTTTCGACCACATCAGCCAGGCCCTGCCGGGCGGCCAGCTCGAACCCTGGCTGCTGTTCTACCGCGCCATGCTGGGCCTGCGACCGCAGCGCAGCGTGGTGATGCACGACCCCTACGGCGTCATCCGCAGCCGCGAGATCGAATCGGGCGACGGCAAGGTGCGCTATGCCCTGACCTCGTCGGAACGCGAACGCACCTGGGCCTCGCGCTCGGTGTCGCGCTACGGCGGCGCGGGCGTCAATCAGATCGCCGTGGCGGTGACCGACCTCATGGCCGTGGTGGCCGAGTTGCGCCGCCGCGGCGCGCCGCTGCTGGCCGTGCCGGACAACTATTACGACGACCTGGACGCCAAATACGCGCTCGACGCCGACTTCCTTGCCGCCCTGCGCAGCAGCGGCGGCGTGATGGTCGAACGCGACGCCAGTGGCGAATTCCTGCACGCCTACGTCGCGCCGTTCGAGGACCGCTTCGAGTTCGAGTTCGTCGAGCGTCGTGGCGCTTACGCCCTGTACGGCTCGACCAACACGCCGGTGCACCTGGCCGCGCTGGCCCAGCATCGCGAGTCGTCGCTCACTGGCGGCTGAAACCGACGCGCCGCGCCGTGCCCGATCAGCCGGCTGGTCGGGCTGAACGTTGTCAGGCCTCGGCGCGCCGCTGTGCCGGATTGCTGCGCGCCGCTGCGGCCAGGCGTGGCTCGTCCGACGCCATCACGGCCTCGACATGGACCGCCAGGCGGCTGGTGTCGGCACGCAGCACACGCTGCTTGACCGGCAGGAACTGCGCCGGGTGCATGGAAAAGCTGCGCAGCCCCATGCCCAGCAGCAGCTCGGTGAACTCGGGGTCACCGGCCATCTCGCCGCACACACACACGCCCTTGCCCGCCGCATTGGCCTGCTCGATGGTGGACTCGATGAGGTGCAGCACCGCCGGGTGCCAGGGGTCGTAGAGATGGGCGACCGATTCGTCGGTGCGGTCGATCGCCAGCGCGTACTGGATCAGGTCGTTGGTGCCGATCGAGACGAAGTCGAAATAACGCAGGAAGACCGGCAGGATGAGCACCGCGGCCGGAATCTCGATCATGGCGCCGATCTGCACCTCGCCGTAGGGCGTGCCGGCAGCGCGCAACTGCTCGCGCGCCCGCGCGACGCATTCCATGGTGGCGCGGATCTCGTTGATGTGCGACAGCATGGGCACGAGCAGCTTGACCGGCCCGCAGGCCGCCGCGCGCAGGATGGCGCGCAGCTGGGCGCGGAACATCGCCGGCTCCGACAGGCTCCAGCGGATGGCGCGGCGGCCCAGCGCCGGGTTGAGCATGTGGTCGTGACGCACATCGTTGGCGGCGCTGCGCTCCAGCGGCTTGTCGGCGCCGATGTCCACCGTGCGGATGGTCACCGGCAGACCCTTCATGGCCAGCACCGCCGCGCGGTAGGCGCGGAACTGCTCCTCCTCGTCAGGCAGCCGGCCGTCGCGGTTCATGAACAGGAACTCGCTGCGGAACAGCCCTACCCCTTCGGCGCCGGCGGTCAGCGCGGCCTGGGTGTCGTCGGGCAGCTCGATGTTGGCCAGCAGTTCGACACGCTGGCCGTCCAGCGTGACGGCCGCCTTGTGGCGCAGCCGCGCCAGGCGCTCGCGCTCGAGCTGGCCCTGGCGCTGACGGAAACGGTATTCCTCCAGCACGATGGGCGAGGGATCGACCACCACCAGGCCGGCGTCGCCGTCGATGATGACCCAGTCGTCCTGGCGGATCAGCCGGCTGGCCTCGCGTGCGCCGACCACGGCCGGAATATCGAGACTGCGCGCCACGATGGCGGTGTGCGAGGTGCGCCCGCCCACGTCGGTGACAAAACCGGTGAACACGCTGCGCTTGAACGCCAGCATGTCGGCCGGCGAGATGTCCTCGGCCACCAGCACCAGCGGGTCCTCGCCGGCGAAGTCACGGGTGTCGATGGCGGCGGCGTGCTGGGCGCCGTTGCCGCGCGCCAGCGCGCGCAGCACGCGCTCGGCGACCTGCTCGACGTCGGCCTTGCGCTCACGCAGGTACTCGTCCTCCATCTCGTCGAACTGGCGCGACAGCACCTCGAGCTGGGCCGACAGGGCCCATTCGGCGTTGTAGTGGCGCTCTTCGATCCATTGCCGGGTCGGCCCGGCGAGGGCTTCGTCATGCAGCAGCATGAGGTGCACGTCGAGCAGGGCGCCGAGTTCCTGCGGCGCGTCTGCCGGCAGATCGCGCTTGAGCGCCTCGAGTTCGGCGCTGACGAGGTCGCGGGCATCACGCAGGCGGATCACCTCGGCATGCACCGCGTCCTCGGCGATGAAGTAGTGGGCCACGTCGACGCGGCTGGACGCCACCAGCACGGCACGTCCGATGGCGACCCCGCGCGACACCGGCAACCCGAACACCTGCAGACTCATGCGTGCATGCTAGCAGTGCGGGCCGGCACGGCGAGCGGACGAAGCGGCGGCGGCGCAGGGCCGCCCAGGCTCATTCGCCTTCGCCGAACTTGTCCTCGACCAGGGCGCGCAAGGCGGCCATGGCCTGCTCTTCGTCAGCCCCGAGGGTCTCGATCTCGATGGTCGAACCCAGGCCGGCAGCCAGCATCATCACGCCCATGATGCTCTTGGCATTGACGCGTCGGCCATTGCGCGAGACGAAGACATCGCTGGCAAAACTGCCCGCCAGCTTGGTGAACTTGGCCGATGCGCGGGCGTGCAGGCCGAGCTTATTGCTGATGATGATGGTGCTGAGCATCGTTGGCGTTGGGCTGGAAGGCCTGATTCTGCGGCCTGGTCGAATTGATCGACACCACGCCCGCCGAGGCGCCGCTGATCGAGCGCTCCACCAGATCGGCCAGCGGAAGCGCGGCGTAGTTCAGTGCGCGCCACAACATCGGCACATTGATGCCGCACAACATGCGCACATTGACGCCGTCGGCCAGACGCTGGGCGGCATTGGCGGGCGTGGCACCGAAGACATCGGTCAGCACCAGGGTCTCGTCGCAGTCGTCCTGCGCGTCCGCCGTACCCGGCGAGCGTTCGTTCGACAACTGGCTGAGCGCGCGCTGGGTGGGCGACAGCGGCATCGGCGGCACGCCGCCCACCGCCCGCACGCTGCCGCTGCTGCCCTGCCCGAAGCGGGTGAGCAGACGGCGGGCGAGACGCTCCACCTCGTCCAGACTCATGTCGGGCTCGACATCGAGCGCCTGCACCGACTTGGCGGCGAGTTCCGGAAACGCATGCCGGGCGACCGCCTCGAAGGCGGTCGCCAGAGGAGCATGGGCGATGATGAGCAGGCGGGCCATGTCGGCGATTATGTGTGCAGTGCAACAGAATGAATCCCGCCGTGCCGGTCTGGCGACATCGCGCAGGGGTTCAGCGGCCGATCTGCACGCCGTCGAAGAACTGGGCGGTCTGCGCCAGGACGGCCGCCGAGGCTGGCGCCGGCAGCAAGGCAACCAATTGGTAGGCACGGCTGGACTCGCCGAAGAACAGCGCCTCGGCCAGCACGCCGTCGCCGTTGGGGCGACGCCCGTTCATGCGGCTGCGGCCGGCTGCGTCCAGCGGCGTGGCCCCTGCCGGCAAGGCGCCGGGCAGCTTGGCGTCCTCGGCACCGAGGTTGTGTGCCAGACGGTCGCGCATCTCGGCCAGGGCGGCGCCCACTCGGGTCGGCTCGTTGAGTTCGAATCGCGTCACCGACCAGGTGATGCCCTGGGCGTCACACACCAGCATGGTGGCCTGGCTGTCGCCACCGGCAAGCGGCAGGCGGCGTTCGTAACGATCGGCCTTGCACGGCAGCAGCAGCCTGACCGGCCCGCCCAGGCGCGCGTCGCGCCAATCCAGCGCCGGGCTGCAGGCGACCAGTCCGGCACCCAGCAGCGCTAGCCCCAGCACCATCCACCGCAGCCGGGCCGTCCCGACGCACCAGCGGATCAAGGCCAGACGGGTGTTGCTGCGGCGCAGCCAGGCGAGCGGGGCGGAGGTCATTGCGCCGGATTATCCCGGCTGGCCTTCGGGCGGCCGGGCCGCTGCCCGGCGTTCAACGGAACAGCCCCAGCATGTGCTCCAGCGCCATGGTGAATGGCACTTGCAGCATGGGCAGGGTCAGCAGCATGCCGAACAGACCGAGAGTGACGGTGATGGCAAATCCGACCGAGAAGATCTGGATCTGTTGCGCCACCCGCGACACCACACCCAGCACCAGATTGGCGAACAGCAGCATGGCCACGATGGGCAGGGCGATCCACAGGCCCAACCGAAAGACCTCGCTGCCCCAGACCTGGGGCTGCAGCACGCGCAACACGCCGAACAATTCGCCGCTGACGGGGAAACTCTCGAAGCTGCGCATCACCGCCATCACGAGCAGCAGATGGCCGTTGATGACCACAAACAGCAGCGAGCCCATGGTGCCGAAGAAGCGCGCCGTGGCCGTGCCCTGGGAACCCAGGGTGGGATCGAAGAAGCCAGCAAAGTTCAAGCCCATCTGCAGACCGATGAGTTCACCGGCGAATTCAAGCGCGGCGAACACGATCTTGGCCGCGAAACCCATGGTGACGCCCACCAGCACCTGCTGGGCCACCATCGCCAGCCCCTGGGCGCCGTCCAGCGGCACCAGCGGCATCTCGGGCAGGGAGGCCTGGGCCGACAGCGAGATCAGAAAGGCCAGCGCCACCTTGGCGCGCATGGGGATGCTGCGCATGGACAGCACCGGCGCGGTAGCCAGCAGCGACATGGTGCGCAGCATCGGCCACAGCAGCGGCAGCAGCCAGTGCAGCAGCTGGTCCTCGGTGATGCCGAAATTGGGCATGGGTCGGCGGGCAGCGCCGGCGCGTGGGGGCCGGTGGCAGCGCGGGCGGATCAGCCCACCACGCCAGGTATGGCGTGAAGGGTGCGCTGGATGTACTCGACCAGCGTGGTCATCATCCACGGCCCGGCCACCGCCATCACCACCACCGCAGCGATGAGCTTGGGCACAAAGCTCAGGGTCGCCTCATGCAGCTGGGTGGCGGCCTGGATGACGCTCACCACCAGGCCGATCACCAGCACGGTGAGCAACATGGGGGCGGCCACGGTGAGCAGGATGGTCAGGCCTTCCTGACCGTAGGTGAAGGCAAGGGTGGCGTCCATGGGTGGCAGTTGGCGACTCAGGTCACAATGGCAGGCGGCAGTCGATCGGCCGTGCGTGTCACTGCACGAAGCTGGCCGCGAGCGAGCCCAGCAGCAGGTTCCAGCCGTCAGCCAGTACGAACAGCATGAGCTTGAAGGGCAGCGCCACCAGCACCGGCGACAACATCATCATGCCCAGGCTCATGAGCACGCTGGCCACGACCATGTCGATGACCAGGAAGGGAATGAAGATCAGGAAGCCGATCTGGAAGGCCGACTTCAGCTCGCTGGTGACAAAGGCCGGCACCAGCACCCGCAGCGGCGCGTTTTCGGGCTTGACCGCCGGGTCGAGCTTGGCCATGCGGGCGAACAGCGCCAGGTCGGTCTGGCGGGTCTGCTTGAGCATGAAGCTGCGCAGCGGCGCCTCGCCGCGTTCCAGCGCCTGGGTGAAGCTGATCTGGTTGGCCGCAAAGGGCTGGTAGGCCTCGGCGTAGATCTTGTCCAGCGTCGGCCCCATCACGAACAGCGTGAGGAAGAGCGACAGCCCGACGATGACCTGGTTGGGCGGCGCGGCCTGGGTGCCGATGGCCTGGCGCAGCAGGCTGAGCACGATGACGATGCGGGTGAAGCCCGTCATGAGCAGCAGCAGCGCAGGGATGAAGCTCAGCGCGGTGAAGAACAGCAGCGTTTGCACCGGCACCGAATAACTGGTGCCGGCCGCACCTTGCCCCACCAGCAGCGGCAGACTGGCCGGCGCCGCCGGCACGGTGTTCTGGGCCAGGGCCGCGCCGGCGCCGACCAGGCCCAGCGCGCCGACAGCGGCCAGCGCGAGAGCGCGATTGAAGCGACTCATGGCGCCCCCCCAACGGCGCCGGCAGGTGCTGCCCCGCGCCGACCCGCCGCCGCCAGGCTGGTCGCGAAGGAGGCGGCCTGCGATGCCCCGTCTGCGCCGACCTGCAGCGTCAGCGTCTGCAGCGGAGTGATCTGCTGCCCGGTCACGCCCAGCAGCAGGCAGTAGCGCTGCGCGCCGCCGCCGACCTCGACCGCCACCACGCGCTGGTTCGGGCCGAGGGCCAGGCTTTCGCGCAGTACCAGCATCGGCGCCGCGCCGGCCGCACGACCGAAGCGCCCGGCCAGCCGGTTCGCCAGCCCGCTGCGCTTGAGCAGCAGCAGCACCAGCGGAATGAGCGCCAGCACCAGCAGCAGCCAGAGCAGGGGCGCGAGCGCGGCGGACGTCATGTCGGATCAATCACCGCGCGCTCAACCGCCACGCGAGAGGCGCCGCATGCGTTCGCTGGGCGTGACGATGTCGGTCAGGCGGATACCGAACTTGTCGTTCACCACCACCACCTCACCCTGGGCGATGAGGTAGCCGTTCACCAGCACGTCCATGGGCTCGCCGGCCAGGGCGTCGAGTTCCACCACCGACCCCTGGGCCAGTTGCAGGATGTGCTTGATCGGGATGCGTGTGCGGCCCAGCTCCACGGTGAGCTGCACCGGGATGTCCAGGATCATGTTGATGTCGTTGCCCGCCGCAGCCGGGCTGTTGCCCGGCGTGAGGTTGGCAAAGGCCGCCGGCGTCATCACATCCGTCGGCGAGTTCACCACGCGCGCATCGGACGCGTGATGCTGTTCCTCCAGGGCGGCGGCCCATTCGGCCGCCATGTCGTCCTGTTCCGACGTGTTGGCGACAGGGTCAACGGGCATTGTGATCTCCTATCCAGCCGAGCTGGTTCTGGTTGGTCAGCATGCGCTCCACCTTGAGCGCGTTGCGACCGTTGGACACGCCGTACTGCGCTTCCAGCACCGGCACGCCGTCGACCTTGGCCTGGATCAGCTTGGCCAGATCCAGCTCGATGAAGTCGCCTGGCTTGAGCGCCAGCAGCTGCTCCACCGTGGCCGGCGCGTGGCCGAGTTCGGCCACCAGTTGCACCTGGGCCGACTGGATCTGGTGCGTGAGCAGCTTGACCCAGCGCCGGTCGGGCTCGGCCGCGTCGCCCTGCACGGTGCTGTACAGCACGTCACGGATGGGCTCGAAGGTGGCATAGGGCACGCAGAACTGGATGGTGCCGGTGGATTCGCCGATCTCCAGCGTGAACGAGGTCGACACCACGATCTCGCCCGGCGCGGCGATGTTGGCGAACTGCGGCTGCATCTCGGAGCGCTGGAAATCCAGCTCCAGCGGATAGATGCCGACCCAGGCCTTCTTGTATTCGGCCGTGATCACATCGACCAGGCGCAGGATGACACGCTGCTCGGTGGGCGAGAAATCGCGTCCCTCGATGCGGGTGTGGAACTTGCCCGCGCCGCCGAACAGCGCGTCGATGACCGAGAACACCAGCGCCGGGTCGCACACGATGAGGCCGGAGCCACGCAGCGGGCGCACGCTGACGATGTTGAAGTTGGTCGGCACCACCGTTTCGCGCAGGAAGGCGCTGTACTTCTGCACCTTGATGCCGCCCACGCTCACCTCGGGCGTCTTGCGGATGAAGTTGAACAGGCCGATGCGGATGTTGCGCGAGAAGCGCTCGTTGATGATTTCCAGCGTGGGCATGCGCCCGCGCACGATGCGTTCCTGGCTGGCCAGGTCGTAGTCGCGGATGCCACCCGTCGGCGCCTCGTCTGTCTCGAGCTTCTGGCTTTCGCCGGTGATGCCCTGCAGCAATGCATCGACTTCGTCTTGCGAGAGGATTTGCTGGTTCATGGCCGAAAAGTCGTTCTGGCGTTGCGCGCGCAGCGGCTCACTGGATGATGAAGTTCGAGAAGTTGACCCGCTTGACCGGGTTGTAGACCTCGCGCTTCTTGGACTTCCTGCTGGACTTGGTAGTCGGTTCGGCGTCGGCCAGGGCCGGGTCGTCGATCTCGATGCCCATCGGGCGCACCGATTCGCGCAGGATCTCGTCGGCGAGCTTTTCCTTGCCCTCGCGGCTGAGCAGCTCTTCGGAGGTCTTGTGCGACAGCAGCATCAGGATGGCGCTGCGGATGGACGGCATATAGGCCTTGAGGTCGTCAGCCACATGGGCGTCGTCGACCTCGAGGGTGATGCCGACCTGGGCATAACGCTCGCGTTCGCGGTCGGCCAGGTTGACCACGAAGGGCTCCAGCGGCACGAAGGTGGGCGGGGTCTTGTGTGTGTCCTTCTTGGGCGCGGTGGCGTGGGCCTTGGGTGCGGCCTCCTCGGCGTCGGCGCCCTCGTCGTCCGTGGCCTTCTTCTTCAGCAGGAAAAAGGCCGCACCACCCCCGGCCAGCACCAGCAGCAGCACGACGGCAACGATGATGAGAATGAGCTTTTTCGGGCCCTTCTTGGCGGCGGGGGGGGCTTCGCCAGCAGTGGCTGCGGCAGCGGACATGGGGGTCTCCAGCGGGATCTGTCGTCCGGCGCCGACTGCACGACAGGCGGCACCGGCTCGACCGGGCCCCGGGCTGCGTCAGGCGCGATCCGGGGTCTGCTGGAGCTGATTATTCGAATTCGGGCCGCCGACGATGGCGGGATAAGGGGCGCAAAAAAGCGCCTGTCCCGCCGCCGGACAGTCGCCGTTTCAGGCGTACAGATCCAGCCCGGCAGCGCCGCCACCGAGCGTGCGGCGGGCGTTTGCGCCGCCCGCTTCGCCCCAGTTGCCCACCATTCGCTGGGCCTTTTCGACCCCCAGCGCCGCCGCACCGACCAGCGCGGCACGGTGGGTCGGGTCGCCGTGCGCATGCTGGGCGTCGGCGCCTTGGCCGTGATGTCCGCCGGCCGCGTCACCCCCGGCCGTGGACGCCGTGTCGGACCGCGCCTCGGCCGCCGCCGTTGATGTCGGATCGGCGAGCGCGAACACACGGGCGTCGGCCAGCGTCAGGCCGTCAGCCTGCATGGCCGTGGCCAGCGCCGGCAGGGCCGACTCGATCAGCTCGCGCGTGTGCGTCTGGGCGGCACTGAAATCGACCCGCGCCTGATCGTCCTGCAGCGACAGCTTGATGCGGATCGGCCCCATCTCGACCGGGTTGAGGTCCAGCGTCACCTGATGTTCACCCGGCACTCCGCGGCCGGCCAGATCGCTCACCTTGAGCATGACCGCGCGGCCGAAGCCCGGGTCGTCGACCGGTGTCGGTACGCTGGCGTGCAGCACGCCGGCCTCGGGTGACGCGGTGGCACCGCCCAGGGTTGCCTCGGCCGGTTGGGCCTGAGCCAGCACGGAGGCAAACCCACCCGCTTCGGCGCCAGGGGCCGCTGCGGCGCCTGCGACGTGATTGGGCATGGTTTCGGCGCCGGCCGTGGCCAGGTCGGCAGCGCGATCGCCGGCAGCGCGCTCGACGTTGGTCAGCTCGCCCGGCGCGGCGGTGCCCACCGTACCGCCCGCCCCGGCGGCGGCGCGCCCGGGCAACGCCCGGCCTGCTCGCTCGGGTGTCACGCCCGCCGCACCCGCGTCGGGCGCTGCGGTGTCGCCGCCAAAGGCACCAGCCGCTCCGTTCGGCCCGCCTGCGTCGGTCAAACCGGCGCCAGGCGTTCCTGCGCCTGCGTGCGTCGACCCGGGCCGGAGTCCGGTTGGCATGTGCCCTCCAAAGCGTGAGCCTGTCGCAGCCTCAGCCAGATCACTGCCTCGGTCGTTCCCCGCGGATGGCGTGGCCCGGCCGGCTGCGGCGGAGGCAGTTGTCTGTACGGCCGACGCGTCGAGGGCGGCGACGCCCGAGTCAAGCGACGTCCGCATCTCAGCGCCCTGTCCCGCGGCCTGCCCGGCGCCAGGCGGGAGCGCCACAGGCGCCGACATGGGCGGAGCGGAAGTGGCGGCCGCCGCGGCTTGACGTTCGGCGAGCGCCTGGCTGCCCTGGGCCAGACGGGCATCGTTTGCCGGGTCAGCGTCGTGTGAGGGTGTGACTGGCGCAGCGCCTTGATCCGCAGCCGCGACCTCAGCCGGGTGAACGGCGCGTGTGGGCGTCTTGCTGCCACCCGGTTCCGCCCGACGCGGCGTAACTGCGCCGGCCAGACGGGCACTGGCGTCGTCCGCATTGCTTTTGGCAGCAAGCTGCGCAGCGGCGTCGCCTGCAGTCGCTTCTGTCGTGCCGCCTGCGCCGGCTTCCCCGGTCGCCAGCCGGCGTTGTTCGGACTGACTGGCGAGTTGTGAAGCCTGGGCCTGGCGCCGCTCCTGCCGCTGCGCTTCGAGCCGACGTTCGGCCAGGCGCACACCGGCGAGATGCGCCTCACCCTCGCGGCGCTCGGCAGCATGGGTTTCGGTGGTGCGGCGTTCATCGTCGCGCGACTGCGTCGCGCGTTCGGTGGTTCGGCCCGGCTGAGTGGTGCTGGCGGGCTGGCCGCCGCTGGCGTCCGGATCCTGAGTGCTGGCCACAAACGGTGGGACGGCCGGCGACGGCCCGGCCGGCATCTGCGCGGGCTGCGGCGGCTGAGTCAGGCGCACAAGCGTCGGCGCAGGCCGTTCGGCCATGTCGGCGGTCGACCGCAGCCAGGATGGCGTTGCCGGCGCCTGGGCACCAGTGCCTGCCTGACTGCGATTGGCGAACGCGGCAGCGGTCTGCCCGGCCAGCGCCGACGGCGGCTCGGCATGGCGCTGCTGCAGCAGTTCGGCAAACGCCGCCGACACCCCGGCGCCCGTCGCAGAAGTCGGCCGCACCGTTGGCCTTGCCGCAGCGGTGGCAGGAGGCGGCAGTGCGCCGGGCCAACGTGCGGCGGTGTTCATTGCAGCCCCGCCTGCGCGCTGTCGCGGCTGCCCTGGCTGTGCTGCCAGGACAAGCGGCTGGCGAATTCGTCCATCTGCTTCTGGTCGCGCCGTTCGCCGCGCAGGCGTTGCTCGGCCAGGCGCCGGGCAATGAGTTTTTCCAGCGCCGCGACCTTGAGCTCGGCCGCCAGCGTGTCGGCCTCGGCCTGCTGCAGCTCACGTTCCAGGCGAGCAACCTGGTGGCCCTGCATGTCGACCGCGTTTTCGAGCCGGCCGACAAAACCCTGATAACACTGCACGAGGTTGATGGTGGCGCCCGCCTTGAACTGCTCGCCCCAGCGCGTCTGGGTGGCGCTGCGGTAGTCGCGCAACTGGTTGGCCTGAGCGCGCGCAGCATCCAGCACGGCGCGGGCCCGGTTGGCGCGCGCCCGCGCCTGATCGCGCGTGCGCTGGGCCGATTCGAGCAGGGTGTCGAGGGAGGAGGTGTCGGACATGGGGGCCTCGCTGGGTCGCGCGGCCCGTGCGGTGCCACGCGCGGCGACCGTCCGGTCGCCATGGCCCACACACTAACGAGGGCAAGGGGCGGGCGCTCGTTGTAGAAGGCGGGCGAAGTCGGCTCTGTTCGTCACGCCGACGCCCCCCCGGGTGGAGCGTGGGCCGACGTCGAGCGGCGGGCGCGCAGCGGGGCGTTCAGTTGCCGCCGCGGGCGAGTTGCTGCAGCTGCGCGATGCTGTCGGGCAACGGCGCGCGCTGCCAGGTGTCCTGCTGCAGCAAGGCGCGCAGCGGCACCTGGGCGCGCACGGCGGCGTCGAGCTCGTGGTCATGGCCGGGCTGGTAGGCGCCGAGCTGGATGAGGTCGCGCGCCTTGGTCAGGCGCGCCAGCATCTGACGGATGCGCCGCGCGGCGTCGAGGTGCTCGCGGCTGCTGACGTTGGGCATGACGCGCGAGATCGATTTCTCCACGTCGATGGCCGGGTAGTGACCCGACTCGGCTAGTTCGCGGCTGAGCACGATGTGGCCGTCCAGGATGCCGCGGGCGGCGTCGGCGATCGGGTCCTGCTGGTCGTCGCCCTCGCTCAGCACGGTGTAGAAGGCAGTGATCGAGCCCTGGCCGGCGCTGCCGTTGCCGCTGCGTTCGACCAGCTGCGGCAGCTTGGCAAAACAGCTCGGCGGGTAGCCCTTGGTGGCCGGCGGCTCGCCGATGGCCAGGGCGATCTCGCGCTGCGCCATGGCATAGCGGGTGAGCGAGTCCATCAGCAGCAGCACGTCCTGGCCGCGGTCGCGGAAATATTCGGCGATGGCGGTGGCGTACATGGCACCCTGCAGGCGCGACAGCGGCGGCGCGTCGGCCGGCGCGGCGACCACGACGCTGCGGGCGCGGCCTTCCTCGCCCAGGATGTCCTCGATGAATTCCTTCACCTCGCGGCCGCGTTCGCCGATCAGGCCGACCACGATCACGTCGGCCGCGGTGTAGCGCGCCATCATGCCCAGCAGCACGCTCTTGCCCACGCCGGTGCCGGCGAACAGGCCCAGGCGCTGGCCGCGCCCGACGGTGAGCAGGGCGTTGATGGCGCGCACGCCGGTGTCCAGCGGGCGGCGCACCGGGTCACGCTCCATAGCGTTGATGGGGCGGCGCACCATGGGTTCGCTGTGCACTTCGCGCAGCGGCCCGAGCTTGTCGAGCGGCTGGCCCATGGCGTCGACCACCCGGCCGAGCAGGCCGGCGCCCACCGGCAGGTGGCGCGAGCGATCCTCGCTGCGTCGCCAGGGATGGGCCGGCTGGCCGAGCTGCGGCGCGCTGATGGGAATCTCACACGGCGTGACCAGGGCGCCGCTGGTCATGCCGTGCACCTCGCCGGTAGGCATGAGAAAGGCGCGGTCGCCGGAAAAACCGACCACCTCGGCCGACACCGCCGGCTGGCCGGGCAGTCGCACATCACACAGCGAACCGACTGGTGCGCGGATGCCGGCGGCTTCCAGCACCAGCCCGGCGACGCGCACCAGCCGGCCCTGGGTGAGCAGCGGCTGCGGGGCACGGGCAAACCCATGCAGGTCGTCGAGAAAACGCGGCCAGGGATTGGCCGGCGTATCGCTCATGGGTGGGCTCCGGCCACCGTCGCCAGCGCAGCCGGCGCTGCCGCTGCAGCATCAATGGCGTCGGCTGCTGCGGCCACCTCGGCACGGACCGGGGCAGGCGTGTTGCATTCCGCCCAGCTGCTGTCCTGACCCAGGGCGCCGCTGGCGCGCTGCCAGCGCGTGCCGATGCTGGCGTCGACCAGGCCGATGTCGCTGTCGACGATACAGCCGCCGCGCTCCATGCTGCGGTCGCACACCAAGCGGGCGCCGCGCGCCGCGATCAACTCGCCGGCGCCCTCGGACACCAGCGTCACGTCATCCGGATGCAGCGTGAGCGTGACATGGCGCGCCGACACCAGCAACGCCGCCAGCGCCTCCTGGGCCACGGCGACGACGGTGGCCGGGTTCTGCACCAGGTCGCTGCGTACCACCTGGCGCGCCAGGTCGAGTGCGATCCGCGCCACGCGCTGGGCCAGATCGGCCTCCAGGTCGACCAGGCGGTGCTGCAGCGCGGCCAGCATTCCGTCGACCTGCACGCCGGTCTGGACCGCGAAGTCGTGCTGGAAGCGGGCGATCTCGGCCTGGCCTTCCTCACGCCCCTGGCGGTAGCCGTCCTCGTACGCTTGCCGCAGCGCCTCGGCGCGCGCCTCGCGTTCTTCCTGTTCGGCCTGGGCCGCGGCAGCCTGCGCCTCGGCGGCGGCGCGCGCCTCGGCCAGACGCAGCGCCTCGGCGTCGGGCAGCGGGTTCACGTTGGCACGGATGCGTCCGGAGTCGCCGAAGCTGTCCGGCTGCCAGGCCGCGAAGTTGCCCAGCTCCTCGCGCGGAATGAAGCGCGAATAGGGTGTTGCCGGCGTCGCCGGCGTGGCAGGGCCGGCGCCAACTGCACTGCCTGCACTGCCTGCACGTGCCGCACTGCTGCCGGCACGTATGGCCTGCAGTTCGGCGTCGCGCTGGGCGATGCGCTGGGCCAGGCGCATGGCGCCGGCCTGCTGTTCAGGGCTGAGTTCGGGCATGACGACCCGCTCGGCCCCGCCGCGACGCTCGAAGGCGCCGCCGGCCGGCACGGCCAACGCTGGCCGCTGCGGCGCACTGCGGCGCTCAAACACGCCACCGGCAGAAACCGGCACCGCCGGTTTCTCGGGTGCGGCGCGACGCTCGAACACCCCGCCTGCCGCAACGGGTAGCGCTGGCTTGTCGGGCACGCTGCGGCGCTCGAACACTCCGCCGGCATCGGCCACCGAGCGCTCGGCGGCGGCACGGCGTTCGAACACCCCCCCCGCGTCGGCGACCGAACGTTCGGTCGCGGCGCGTCGTTCGAACACGCCACCGGCCGGCTCGAACTGTCGCGCGTAGGGATCAGAGGTACTGGTCATCACCGCCTCCGGACAGCACGATCACGCCTTCCTCGGCCAGGCGGCGCACGGTCTTGAGCATTTCCTTCTGCTCGTTCTCGACATCGGCCACCCGCACCGGGCCGCGCGCCTCGAGGTCTTCCTTGAGCGTCTCTGCAGCGCGACTGGACATGTTCTTGAAGATCTTGTCGCGCAGCTCGGGCGTGGCGCCCTTGAGGGCGATGATGAGCGACTCGCTCTGCACTTCGCGCAGCAGCAGCTGGATGCCCTTGTCGTCCACCTTGATGAGGTCATCGAAGGTGAACATGTTGTCCATGATCTTTTGCGCCAGATCGGCGTCGGCCTCGCGGATGTAGTCGAGCACCGAGGTCTCGACGGCCGATCCCATCATGTTGATGATTTCGGCCGCGGGCTTGACGCCGCCCAGGCTGGACTTGCGCATGCGGTCACCGCCCGCCAGCACCTTGCCCAGCACCTCGTTCAGGTCCTTGAGCGCGGCCGGCTGGATGCCGTCCAGCGTGGCCACACGCACCAGCACCTCGTTGCGCACCCGCTCGGGCAGCTGCTTGAGCACGTCGGCGACCTGGTCGTACTCCAGGTGCACCAGGATGGCGGCGACGATCTGCGGGTGTTCGTTGCGCAGCAGTTCGGCGATGGCGCTGGCGTCCATCCACTTCAGGCTTTCGATGCCGGTCACGTCGCTGCCTTGCAGGATACGTTCGATCAGCAGGTTGGCCTTGTCCTCGCCCAGGGCCTTGCGCAGCACCGCCTTGACGTATTCGTCGGTGTCGGTGACGAGCGAGCTCTGGTCACGCGCCTGGTCGTCAAAGCGCGTCAGCACGCCGTCGTAACGGTCGCGCGAGACAGTCTTCATGCGCGCGATGGTTTCGCCCAGACGCTGCACTTCCTTCGGGCTGAGGTGCTTGAACACCTCGGAGGCCTCTTCCTCGCCGAGCGACATGAGGAAGATGGCAGCATCCTCGAGTCCTTGGTCGTCCATGAATGATCTCGCTGGCTGGGGGGTGTCGTCGGTGAGGCGCTGCCGCCGTGTCGTTCACACGGTCGGACCTGCGCGCGCTTCAGCTGTCCTTGTTCACCCAGCCGCGCACGATGTGGGCAACCGCCGCCGGGTTTTCGCGGGCCAGCTTACGCGCGTCGAAGAGTTTTTGCGCGATCGGGTCGAGCGGCTCCCCCGGCGCGGGCAGCGCCGGGGCGCCGGCCTGGGTCAGCGCCGGCAGGGCGTTCTCGTCGTCGACCACGGCGTCGAGCTTGTCGCCCGGCTTGTCGGGCGCGGCGGCCTTGAGCGCCGGACGGATGGCACCGAACACGACGATGAGGGCCAGCAGCGCCAGGCCGATCGGCAGGGTGAGATTGCGCACCATGTCCTGCATCTCCGGTTGCTTCCAGAAGGGCGTCGTGTCCTCGGTCGGCTTCTCGACGCGGAAAGGCGTGTTGATGACCTTGACCGTGTCGCCGCGTTCCTTGTTGTAGCCCACCGTCTGCTGAACCAGGGCGGTGAGCTTGTCGAGATCCTCCTGGCTCATCGGCACGGTCTGCGGCTTGCCCTTGGGGTCGACCGTGCTGCGATGGTTGACCACCACCGCAGCGGACAGGCGCCGGATAGTGCCGGTGGCGGCACGCACCACCCGCACGGTCTTGTCGACCTCGTAGTTGGTGACCGATTCGCGCTTGCCGTTGAACGTGGTGGCGCCGGTCTGGGCCGCCTGCAGCGGCGCGGCGCTGCCGTTCACCGGTGCCGTGGCCGGCGTGGGCGGCTGGTTGGTGGCTGCGCCGGGCACGCCGCTGGGCGGCGCCCCGTTCTGGCCGCCCTGCTCCACCGTCTGGGCGCTGCGCACCGCGGCCGGTTCATTGCCTTGGTTGGGGCGGAACTGCTCCGAGGTCGACTCGCTTTGGGTGAAGTCGATGTCGGCGCTGACCTGGGCGCGCAGGTTGTCGGCGCCCACCACGGGCTCGAGGATGTCGAGCACACGCTTGGTGTAGATGGCCTCGATCTGGCGCACGTACTGCAACTGCTGGGCATCCATGCCATTGCCGGCGCCGCCGGCGCCGTCTTCGCCGGGGCCGCTGAGCAGGGCGCCGCTCTGGTCGAGCACGCTCACCGCCTTGGGATTGAGGTCCGGCACGCTGGACGACACCAGGTGCACGATGCCGGCCACCTGGGCGCGATCCAGCGCGCGCCCGGGGTGCAGGGACAGCAGCACCGAGGCGCTGGGCTTTTGCTGCTCGCGGAAAAAACCGTTCTGTGCCGGCAGCGCCAGATGCACCCGTGCGCCCTGTACCGCCGACAGGGCGGTGATCGAGCGCACCAGTTCACCTTCCAGACCGCGCTGGAAGTTGAGCCGTTCCTGGAACTGGGTGGTGCCGAAGCGCGCGTTGTCCATCAGCTCGAAACCAACCGTGCCGCCCTTGGGCAGGCCGGCCTGGGCCAGCTTGAGGCGCAGATCGTGCACCTTGTCGCCCGGCACGAGCAGCGCCGTGCCGCCCTCGGTGAACTTGTACTGCACGCCCATCTGGGTGAGCTGGGCAACCACGGCGCCGCCGTCCTTGTCGCTCAGGTTGGCGAACAGCACCTTGTAGTCCTCGCGCTGGCCGGTGAACAGCGCCGCCGCGATGATGAGGACGATGGCTGCCATGCCGCCCCCCAGCATGAGCTTGCGGCTCATGGGCAAGGCCGCCAGGCGCGCAGGGAAGCTGGTCGGCGCGGCGCCGGTCTCGGCCGCGACGGCATTGGCGTTGAGGGGTTGCAGGGTGTTTTCCACGGGCTGTCCTGTCGTGCCGGCTGGCGGCCGGTGCAACACCAGCACGCCGACTCGATGTTCCGGCACGAGAGATTATTCGGACGCCAGCTTCGCGTCATGGCGCGAACAACTCGCCTTCGGCCCTGCTGTTCCCGCCATCGTGCAACAGGACGTAGCCCACAATGCCCACCATGCCGCAAGAGCACCCGCACCCGGCCGATCGGCGCGCCCTGCGCCCGGGCCGGTGATGCGGGTGGCGGCGCCCGCCGCCATGGACGTCCAGCTCAAACCCTTCGACTTTGCCCAGGCCGCCGCCCGCGCCGGCATGCCCCTGGTTGCCGAGCGCGTGCGCGCCAGCACCTCTGCGGGCGCCTTGGCGCCGGCCGGCACGGTGCGCGAGGCAGGCTTTTCGCAGGCCTTCAGCGACGCGCTGAAATCAGTCAGCCAGTCACAGAACCAGGCCACCCAGATGCAGCGCGAGGTCGCGCTGGACAACCCCACGGTCAGCCTGGAGCAGACCATGGTGGCCATGCAGAAGGCCCAGATCGGCTTTCAGGCCGCGCTGCAGGTCCGCAACCGCCTGGTGCAGGCCTATAGCGACATCATGAACATGCAGGTCTGACGACGCCCCGTCCAGCGTCGCCGCCGCTGCTCCAGCCCTGTCACCACCGACGCCAGGCGCCCGGCTCAGCCGGGCGTTCACCCGCGTCCAAGGCTCAACTCTTGCCGGCCAGCGTCACTAGGCGCTGGCGCTTTTGCGTCTGCTCGATGTAGCGCTGCAGCACGCGGTGGCCGTCGCCGCCCAGGCTGATCCATTCGCAGCCCAGCCGGGTGCTGGGTGCATCGCCCTTGCCGGACGCATCCAGCACGCTCACGTGCACGATGCGCAGGGCCGCGTCCAGGCGTGTCAGGGCGTCGAGTTCCACCTCGACATGGTCGAGCCGCGAGCCCGACGGGATCACGCGCCCGTCACCCGGGAACTGCAGCGCCAGGCCGCCCAGGCTGACATCCTTGACCCGCACCGTCAGGGCCTCATGCGGCTCGACCGGATGTTGCAGATGGGCGACGGGCTTGAGGTGTTCGAGCGGACGCACGCGATAACTCTGGCGGCGCTGGAAGCGGTACAGCGTCACCGGCCACTCGGCCTGCAGCACGCTGTCCTTCTGGCCATGCACCATGACCAGCCCGCTCAGGTCGAACTGCAGCCGCACCTGCTGCAGGTAGGCCACCGCCATGACTTCGTCGACGTCGACCAGGGTGCGCGGACGCAGGTCGCGCGCGGCGGCGGCAAAGCTGATGCGGCGCGCCTTGCGGTTGATGCCGACCAGCTCGGTCGAATAGTTCATGCCGTCCGGCGTGGCCAGGTTGACCTGCACACGGGCCTCGACGAGTTGCTGCAGCAGGCTGGCGACCTCGTTCTCGTCCGCGATGCGGAAGTCGTCATCCGCCGGTGTGGCCGGCTGGGCCCGCTCGGGCAGCAGAGAAGACAAACGCATGGTCGCCTCGGCGTCAATGAATGGTATTGCGCGGCTGCCCCGACATGAGCTTGTCCAGATCTTCCAGCCAGGGCTCGGCCAGCAGACGGATCTCGGCGTCGTTGAGCAAGATGCGCTGCATGATGCGCGACTTGCGCAGCACATCCTCGCGACCCATGGCCTGCTGGCAGGCGGCGTGCTTGAGCTGGGAGATCAGCACCGCACAAGCGCCTTCGAGCTTGACCATGCGGTCCCAGTCGCCGGTCCGGGCGGCGTCCAGCATGTCACGGCTGGCCGACTCGATGGCTTCGTAATACTGCAGCAGGGTGTGCGACAGGGCTGTGTCGGCGCGCGACAACTGGCTTTTTCCGGACGGGCTCAGATCGGTCGGATTGGACATGATGGGCTTTCTGGACTTCGGGCGTTCAGGCTGGCTGGACGGCAAATCAGGACTGCGAATCAGGACGGCAACTCAGCCAGGTTGATCACGACGGCAGATGGGCACCGATCTCGGCCCAGGCATCGCGCAGCGGCTGGACCAGGCGGGTGCATTCCTCCAGTGCCGTCTCGTCGTTGCGGGCGTGCGCCTGCAGCAGACGCATGGACACGTAGGCGTAGAGGTTGGACAGGTTGGTGGTGAGGTCACCGCCGGCCGGGCTGAGGGCCGCCTTCAGACCTTCGTCGACGATGCGCACGGCGCGGGTGATGGCGCGCGCCTTGGCTTCGACCTCGTTGACCCTAATCGCGCCGCGCGCCTGGGCGAGGGCTTCGAGCAGGCCGTCGTACAACATCAGCACCAGTTGGTGCGGGCTGGCCGCCTTGACGCCGGTTTCGACACCGACCTGGCGATACATGCCGGACAGCGACTGGGCGGACGGGGCGCGGTGAAAGCTGGCTGAAGCAAACATGATGTGGTGGTCGGTAGGTCTTGGATGAATGTTTATCGGTATCGGTCAGCAGCCACTTGAGCTGCGAAATGCTGCGGTCATCACACGATGTATCCGGTGAGAACAGGGCTGTTGCGGCGATTCCCGACCGCGCAGCCGGCTCACGAGCGTCAGCCCACCCTGCGGCGCTGCGGCAGATGGCACTACGCCCGCGGCTGCGGGCGTAGTGGGGCTGGGGCCGTGGCGTGCGCGGTACGGGTGCACTACTTGTTGCTGTTGTTGAAGGCGGCGATCTGCTGCGATACATAGGACTGCAGCGCGTTCATCTTGCTCATCTGCGTGTCCAGTGCCGAATACTGCGCCCGCATGCGTGCCTCGACCGAGGTCAGGCGGTTGTTGAAGCTTTCCTGCGCCTTGCTGTTGTAGTCGATCTGCCGGCGCAGGCTTTCCGAACGCGTGGTGACCGCGCCCTGGGTGCCCAGCAGCCCGTCGCCCCAGCTGCGCAGGCGCGCGGCAAAGCCGTTGTTGGACGCCGTGTTGTCGTCGCTGGCCATGAACAGCGCCTTGAGGTCGCTGACCTTGGTCAGCGCGGCGTCGAGCTTGCTGCCGTCGACCGACAAGGTGCCGTTGGTCTGCGGATTCAGGCCGATCTCGGCCATGCGTTTGAAGGCACCCGCACCGGCGCCACCCAGGGTGTCGCTGACGATGCCGCGCATCTGCGCGCGCAGGCCGTTGGCAGCCGAATCGCCCTGCAGCGTGCCGGCCACCTTGGTGGTGGCGTTGTAGGCGGTCTGGTCGCTGAAGTACTTGGCCAGGTCGTTGTAGGCGGTGGCGAAGTCGGTCACCAGCTTCTTCATCGCCGCCGTGTCGCTGGCCACCGTGACATCCACCGGCGTGGCACTGACCTTGTTGACCTTGAAGGTCAGGCCGTCGATGACGTTGTCGAAGGTGTTGGTCTTGGAGGTGACCGTCAGCCCGTTGATCTTGGCGCTGGCGTCAGCGGCAGACTGGTTGAGCGTCATCGGGTCGAAGCCCGGTGGCGGCGTATCGACCGGCGGGTAGCCAAGCACCCCCAGGCCGGTGGTGCCGCTGGCGCTGCCGTCGTCCGTGGCGGTGACGCGAAAACCGTTCTCGGCGCCGGTGTCGGTACTGCGCAGCACCAGACGCGCACCGCCGGTGTCGGTGACGATGGCGGCACTCACGCCGCCATGCGCCGCATTGATCTTGTCGCGGATGTCACCCAGGGTGTTGGCCGAGGGGTCGATGGTGATGGTGACCGAACCGGCCGGCACCCGCTCGACGAAACCGGCCGGGCTGGTGCGCCAGGTACCCAGTTCGATGTGCAGCGTGCCGCTGCCCACCGCCGTCGTGCTCGCCGCGAACTTGCCGCTGGACAGCGCCTGGCTGGACGCCAGGCTCTGCACCTGGATGCTGTAGGCACCTGCCGTTGCACTGGCGCTGCTGCTGGCGGTCACGACACTGGTGTCGGCCGAAGTCGCCGCGGTCTGGGTCCAGTTGGCCGGCGTGGTCAGGCGCGACGCCGCGTCGCGCAGACTGGACACATAGCTCTGGATCTTGCCGTAGGACGACAGGCGGTCGTTGAGCTTGCCTGCCTCCGACTGCATCTGCCGAAGTGGCTGCTTCTCGATCGTCATCAGCTGGGTGACGATCCCGTTGACATCCAGGCCGCTGCCGATGCCTGCTGAACTGATGCTGGCCATGATTTCCGCCTTGCCGCGCGTGTATGCGCTCTACACCCCAGGTTCCGTGCAAAAAAGTCTGATACGGGCCTGTGTGTCTTCGGCAGACGCCGCCGGAACTTGAGCGCGACCGGATGGCCCACCCGGTCCTCAGCCAGCGCAGCGCCGCAGCCTCACCCTCACCCCTTGAGCAGCGAGAGCACCTGCTGCGGCAGCTGGTTGGCCTGCGCCACCATGGCATTGCCGGCCTGCTGCAGCACCTGGGCCCGCGACAAGGCGGCGGTTTCGGCCGCGAAGTCGGCGTCCATGATGCGGCTGCGCGCCGCCGCCTGGTTCTCGGTCGCCACCTGCAGGTTGCTGATGACGGCGTCAAAGCGGCTCTGGGTCGCGCCCAGGGTGGCGCGTTCCGAATTGATCTTGTCGATCGCGATGTCGATGTTGTCGATCACCGTCTTGATCGTCGCCGAGGTGTTGCTGCCGTCGATGCTGGTGCGGGTGATGGTGGTGCCGTCCGAGCTCCCCGCCACATTGGTGATCTCGGTGGCCGAGGTCATGTCGGTGGTGGTGATGTCGATCGAGTCGTTGGCCGAGGTATTGGCGCCAACTTGGAAGGTGATGATGCCGGCGTCGCTGCCCACCACGCTCTTGCCGTTGAAGGTGGTGCCGCCCAGCACGCGCTGCACTTCCTTGGCCAGTTCGCCGAATTCCTTGTCGAGCGAATCCTTGTCGCTGCAACTGTTGGTGTCGTTGCGCGCCTGCACGGCCAGCTCACGCATGCGCTGGAAGATGTCGCTGGTGCGCCCCAGCGCGCTTTCCGCCACCTGCGACAGCGAGATGCCGTCGCTGGCATTGCGCACCGCCACATTCATGCCCTTGACCTGAGTGGTCATGCGCTCGGCGATCGCCAGACCGGCGGCATCGTCCTTGGCCGAGTTGACGCGCAGACCCGACGACAGCCGCTGCATCGCCGTGGACAGCGATGCCTGCGTGCCCGACATATTGCGTTGCGCGTTGAGCGAGGCAAGGTTGGTGTTGATGGTCTGGGTCATGGTGGCACTCCGCAAGCGTCGATCGATCCCTGCGGTCACGCACCATGCGCACCGCCATTCAGACCCCGGCTTGGAAATCTGTGACTTGAATTCTGGGCAGTCGGCCCGGCGGCGAAGGACTGAAAAACGGCGATAGACGGCTGCATCTCGCGCCTAGCCCGGCCGCGTCCGACGCCATGACCTCGATCCCAAAATGAAAAAGGGGCCGCAGCGCGGCCCCTCGGGAGGGTGCAATCAGCGACCCGACCTGCAAGCGCAGGTCAGGTGCAAGGATCAGCGGATCAGGATGTGGGCCTGCTGCACGGTGGTCGTGCCGCCCATGTTGGAGGTGATGGTGATGCTGGTGGGCGCCAGGAAGGTGCCGGGCAGCATGGGGCTGTTGATCACGCCCTGGGTGTTGTAGACCCAGCAGGTGTCGAAGCCGAGCGGGCAGGCCAGGGGCGAGCCGGGCACGTTCTTCATCAGCGACATCGGCTGCGGATTGGGCGAGAAGGTGATGTCGACCATCTGCTGCTTCATGATGTCGTAGGTGGTGGTCGACATCTGGATGTAGAGCTGCAGGCCGGGCGTGGTGGCCGTGTGTGTATCCACTGCGGTGACGTTGATCTGGCCGCGGTTCTTCAGGTTGTCGTAGGCCGCGTTCGTGACCAGGATGGAGTAGGTCGGCGTGCCGGGCGGCAACACCGGCGCCGCAGGACCAACCGCCTTGGCCGACGGGCACAGGGTACTGGAGAAGGCCGGATCGGGCATGGGCGAAGCCCAGGGCGCCGGGTCGAGCTGGCCGACCACCGGTCCGGTCGCACCGGGCGCCACCGTCATGGTGCCCAGCGGGCCGGAGCCGCAGTACAGGAAGGGCAGGTCCTGGAAGTTGCCAGGCACGATCGGATCACCCGCCAGGGTGTTTTCCGGGAAGATGAACTCGAAGTTCGGCGCACGGTACTGACCGGCGATCAGGCCGTTGGCGTAAGGCAGGGGCGTGCCGAGCTGGCCCCACCAGACCTGGTTCTCGCCGGGCATCGAGCACACCGACCAGTTGTCGGTACACAGGCTGCGGCTGACCACGCGCAGTTCCTTGGTGGCAGGCAGGTAGGCGCCGGCGTTGGGCTTGAAGCGGAAGCGGCCGATCACCGGCGGGCCGGACGGGTTGGCCGTGCCGAGCAGACGGTCGGTGGTCGCGCCGGAGACCGGATCAACGTCGATGGCGTAGAGGTCGACCATGGTGGTCGGGTCGGTCGAGAAGCCCTCGAACATCATGCGCGAGGTGGCTTCCTGGCCCAGATTGGCGATCGGCAGTGCACCGGTGCCTTGCAGCATGGCCTCGATGCCCACGTAGGCCGGCTTCGTGCCCGGCGTGGTGAAGATGCCCAGGTGCGCCGTGATGGTGTGCGCCGACACATAGGTGCCGCGTGCGTCGACCTTCAGATTGCCGATGTAATCGATGTTGTCACCGATGGCGAACGGCGCCTGGCGGGTCGGGTCGGTCGTGTACTGGCAGCTCGAGGTGACGGCGCAATCGGCCGGCTCCGGCGGATCCATCACCCAGGTGCGGCAGTATTCGCCATCGACCGGCTGGACGAAGGCCGGGAACGGCCGGGGCAGCGACGAACAGGCCGGCGCGCGCGGACGGTTGTTCTGCGGGCACTTCGGGTCATAGCCGTTGTTGGCGGCGATGGGTTCGGTGCCGAAGGGGTTCTTGCGCGGAATGCACATCGGATACCCGCTGTCGGACTTGATGGTCGGGTTGTCCGTATCGGCGGTGAAGCGCTTGTCGTAGCCGACCTCGATCAGGTCGGCGCCGCTGCCGGGGCGGCCATGGGTCTTGCCGAAGCGGCCCACCGGGTCGTTGATGCGCACGCGGGTGTCGGCGAGCGAGCAGACACCAGGCGCGCCGCCCAGGTGCAGCTCGGCGTTGACGTAGTCGATGCAGTTGATCTGACCCTGACCGACGTTGAGCGACTGCTGGGCGATGAAGATCAGGCCGGCGATGTAGCGGCCGTCGACGACGTTGCCCTGCACCCGCACTTCATACGAAGGCATCGGTGCGTTGTAGGGGTACATGCCGCTGGCCACCGGCAGGCGCACCTTGTCGGCCAGCGCCAGACCGGTCATCGGCGGCGTGTAGGGCGGGATCACGGTCGGGTCGACCAGACTGGGGTCGAACAGCTCGGCCCAGGTCAGCGAGGTGGCCGGCATCTGCAGCACCGTGTTGCAGGGCACCACGATGTCCTTGCCGTTGACCTTGATCCAGCCGCCGCGCAGCTTGGGGTCTGAGGCGCGACAGACGATGTTGTTGGTGTCCAGTCGCGCTTCCTGGATGAAGCCGATGACGTCGAACTGGGCCGGCACCGGCGCCGGACGGCCAACCGGGCCGGGCGGGAAGACGCCCGGGGGCGCCTTGGCAGCCTGGCCGGGCAGCGCCAGCATCAGGCCGATGAGGCCGACGGCCACGCCGCCGGTGATCTGCTTCCAGCGCACCGCGCGCTCAGACGCGGTGCTGCGGGCTTGGGCCGAAACGGCCGGAGTGCGAAATTGCATGTGAATTACCTCGCAGCGATGGTCGTGTTGTTGGTGGCGGCCGCCGCAGGGCGAGCGGCAGGCAGGGCCTTGGGCGCCGGCTCGGTGCCGACGACATAGGAACCGTTGTCATTGCGCATGCAGGTACCCAGCGTGCGGCCGTTGCTGCCGGTGGCCGCCAGGGTGCGCCAGTCGTCCAAAGCCAGGCCGGCGCGGGGGCCCGGCAGCAGCTTCAGGTTGGTGCCGCTCTGGCCGTTCGGGATGCGCAATTCAGGATGATCGAAAGGTGCACTCTCGCAGGCGACACGGGAGTCGGTCAGACCGAAGCGGACAAAAGCGACCAGATCGGCGATTTCCTGCGCGGTCAGATTCAGCGGCTTGATCGCGGGGTGCACATTGGTCTTGCCGCTGTCGGGCGTGGTCGAACCGGTGGTGTCGGCCAGTTCGGTGCCGCGACGGTCGCCGCCGCGGTTGTAGAACTCGATCACCTGCTCCAGCGTGAAGCGGCTGCCGTTGTGGAAATAGGGCTGGGTGAGCGACACGTTGCGCAGTGTCGGCGTCTTGAAGGCGCCGTCCACCGCCACCCGGGTGTTGTTCGGGTCGGGCGTCAGGAAGCAGTCCTTCACGCTGGTCTTGACCGTGAACAGGCAGGGATCAACCCAGAGGAAGTCACCCACCGACTGGCCCTGCAGGCTGGTAATCCAGGTGCGCGAGAACGACAGCGGCTTGCCCCAGGGATCGGTGCCGCCTACGCCGCGGTCTTCCGCGGTCGGACGCACGCCGATGTTGTAGAAGCCCGAGTCGTACAGGCCGAGCTGACGGTCGCCGGTGAACATGTGCTCGACCACATTGGTCTCGCCGGTCACGGGTTGCAGCGCGGTGGCGGCGTTGGTGAACTCGGCACCTCGGTGGCAGCTGACGCACAGCGCCTTGCCGCGGAACAGCTTCAGGCCGGCGACCTGCTGCGCGGTGAGCGCGTTCGGATCGGCAGCGAACCAGCCGGAGCCGACGAAACGGTCGAACGGCGTCTGATCGGAAATCAGCGTCTGCTCATAGGCCTGGATGGCCAGACCCCAGAACAGCGAGAAGTTCACCTCCATCTGGCTGTAGCCGTCGGCACCGGAGGTGGCGCGCCACCAGGCCGGATCGAACGCGGCCTGGATGAGCTCGGCGTAGGTCGGGTTCAGACCCTTGCCGCCTGCGGCACGGTAGGGACCCAGCACGCTGTCATCGGCGTGCACGGTCTGGTTGGCGAGCGGGCGCAGGCCCAGCATCTTGCGGCCCAGGTTGCGGAAACCCTTGTTGGCGCACGACATCTCGACATCGGACAAGGCCGGGCCGACAGCCTGCGAGGCCAGGGCGGCGTTCTGCAGCTGGGCACGACCCCACAGGGTCGAACCGTCCGGCAGCATGCGCAGGATGCGCGCGCCTTCGTCGCGGTTGCCGAAGGGGCTCACGCCGTTGAAGACGTTGTTGGCGCGACCGTCCCAGAAGTTGCGGTAGTTGTAGGCGGCGTTGATGACCGTGGGCGTGTTGCGGCCGGTCACCTGGCGGGCCATGATGCCGTGCACGTTGTAGGCATCCAGCGCACGCTGCGAGCAATCCTCCAGCCCCTTGCTGCCCAGCGCGACGAAGCCGCCCGACATCGTGCCCTGCGAACCGATCACGTCATTGCTCTCGAACACCACCGCCGAGTTGCGGTCCTTCGGGTCGGCGAGCCGGTAGGTCGGGAAATCCGCCGCCTTGAGCGTGTAGTTCACGCCCCCCGTACCACCGGCCGTGCGGCCGAACAGGCCGTCGCCACCCGGATGGATCTGGTTCTTCATGCGGTCGTCGGCACCGGCATGGAAGTGGCAGCTGGCGCAGGCCGCTCCATCGCTGCCGACCTGGGCGTCCCAGAACAAGGCCTTGCCCAGCAGGATGGCGGCCTCGTTGTTGACGATGTATTGCTCCAGCCCCGGGATGGACGGTATGCCCACCGAGCCCAGCCCTACCATGGGCGGCAGCATGTCGGCGGTGAAGGGGAAGTCCACGCCGGCGATCAGGTCCTGCCCGTGCGACTTGCCCACCAGCTTGACGCCTTCGAGCGTGTTGACCAGTTGCCCCCCGGAGGACATGACCGTGCCGCCACGGGCGACGTTGCGGCCGTCCTCGGTCATGCCGATCAGGCCGTCACCCGGCAGGAAGGCGGTGGACTCGAAGTCCGGCACCAGATGAGCCGGCAGACCGAGGGATTCCAGGATGAATACATCCGGCCCCAGATCATCGAGACCGGCGGCGTTCTTGCCCATGCCGCGCGCCACGACCGACAGGCCGTGCGCAGCCAAAACACAGGCAATGGCAGCCGCCGCGACATATTTCACGCGTCGACTACCTGATTTCAAAGCCCTCATGTGGACTCCCAAAAAACCTGAGGTGGAGGCGACCGAAGTGACACCGATCCGACCCTGCCCAAGTGAGCTGCAGGGCCCCTGATCGCTGTGTGCCACGCGGGCCGCCGGGGATGTCGTGCCTTGAGGCCAGGTCATGCGGACCAAGCCTCCTTAATTAATGAATCTGAGCATCGATTGTTTTGCTTAACGCCAAATTAGGCGATCCCACGACCGCGTGAAATGGCCCTGCAAGGGGGAAATAACCCACACATTCCAACTCTTTGATTTCGCAGCGTATTCGTCACACCACATTGAAAACATGTGACTTAATACTCACCCAAGCTCATCTGGGAAATATTCAACAAACCTCGATCGTTACCTTAAGTTGGCAAAAGCCTTATCGGCCCGACTCGGCAAGGCTGAAGCCAACTGAACCCGCTGCAAGCAGCGCATCGGGATATGGCGGCATAAATGCACAAAAACGAAAAGCCGCCCAGGGCGGCAAACGAGGCACGCGGGAGCACCCCTGCACCACGACCTGGCGGCGACAAGACCTAGAAAATGAAAAAGGCCGCCCCTAGGGCGGCCCGTGTCGAGCGATCCGGCTGCGGCCGGTCGGCGCCTGGAGGCGCCGTCGGGTCCGGCCGTTGTGGTCGATCAGCGCAGCAGCGAGAGCACCTGCTGCGGCAACTGGTTGGCCTGCGCCACCATGGCGTTGCCGGCCTGTTGCAGCACCTGTGACCTGGACAGGTTGGCGGTTTCCTGCGCGAAGTCGGCGTCGACGATGCGGCTGCGGGCAGCCGACTGGTTCTCGACCGACACCTGCAGGTTGCTGATGACGGCGTCGAAGCGGCTCTGCGTGGCACCGAGGGTGGCGCGCTCGGAGTTGATCTTGTCGATCGCGCCGTCGATGTTGTCGATCACGGTGGCGATCGAGCCGGCGGTGGCGGCGCTGTCGATCGTGGCCCGACCGGTGCCGGCGTTGTCGGTGCCGGCGACGGCGGTGAGCGACGCATCGGCGGTCATGTCGGTCGTGACGACGTCGATCGTGTCGTTGGTCGAGGTGCCTGCGCCGACCTGGAAGGTCAGGGTGCCGGCATTGGAGCCGATGATGTTCTGGCCGTTGAAGGTCGTGCCGCCCATGGTGCGCTGCACTTCCTTGGCCAGTTCGCCGAATTCCTTGTCGAGCGAGTCGCGGTCGCTGCAGCTGTTGGTGCCGTTGCGGGCCTGCACTGCCAGTTCACGCATGCGTTGCAGCATGTCGCCGACCTTGCCCAGCGCGCCTTCAGCCGTCTGTGCCAGCGAGATGCCGTCGTTGGCGTTGCGCACGGCGACGTTCATGCCCTTGACCTGGGCGCTCATGCGCTCGGAGATGGCCAGACCGGCGGCGTCGTCCTTGGCGGAATTCACGCGCATGCCGGAGGACAGGCGCTGCATCGAGGTGGACAGCGAAGCAGCAGACGCAGCCTGGTTGCGCTGCGCGTTCATGGAAGCGAGGTTGGTGTTGATCGTGGAAGACATGATGGACTCCTGGGTGACGATGGAACCGGCACTAAGCGCCGACGGACCTCTCCATGCCGCTTGAGGGCGGTCATGGGCCTTGCCCAGCGCTAGTCAGCCTGTTGTTCCGTGTGGTGCTCCCACCCGAACCTTCAGCCGGCTAACCGGACCACGGACGCTGGTTGGACATCCGTTGGTTTGTTTATCGGAGTTGCCTCGAGGGAACTTTAGGGTCGCTGCGCTTTTGCTCAGTGCGGCCACCTGTTGTTGACCGCAGCGCCACGATGCCAAAACCACGCCGTCGCGCTGCGTGGAAATGAGGCAGGCCAACGCGCCAATTTGTGCCGCCCGCACAGTGCGACCTGCCTAAAGTTCCTGTCATGCGTCGACCGATGCCGCGTCCGCGTGAGCACCGACGCCTGGCTGTCCGACCGCTTGCCCGACCGGGCGCGAAGCGCGCGACACTCGACCCGGGGCCTTCCCCATTCCACACAGGCCGGCATGTCCAAGCACTCCGCCCATACCCCCACGTCTTCGGCCGGCCGCAAGCCGCCACCTGGCGACGCGCAGTGGCGCCGCGGCGTCGAACTCGCCCGCCAGGGGGATCACCGCGGCGCCGTCGCGCAGTTCCAGGCCGCCACCCGCGCCGCACCGCGCGACAGCCTGTATTGGCTCAACCTGGCCAGCAGCCAGCGCAAGCTCGATCAGGAAGCCGCGGCCCTGGTCTCGGCGCGCCAGGCCTACCAGTTCGACCCCGGCAGCGCACCGGCCTGCCACATCCTGGCCGAACTGCTGCGTGTGCACGGCCGCCACGCCGAAGCGTTGGCGGTGCTCGACGGGCTGGACCCGCGTGTCGAACGCGACGCCAACTGGCACATGCTGCGCGGCATCGAGCTGTTCGAGCTCAATCGCCTCGACGAGGCCATGCAGTCGCTGCTGAGCGCGCTGGCCGAATCAGGCGGCGACAACGTCGTGCGGGTGCGCTCGCTCACCCAGCTCGGCCACTGCCTGACGACGGCAAGGCGGCATCAGGAAGCCGGCGAGTGTTACCGCACCGTGCTGGACCTCGACCCCGAAGCCATCGGTGCGGCCATGTACGCCGCCCACCACAGCGCCTGGACCTGCGACTGGCCCGAACTCGACCGTGACCTCGACCGCTTGACGCGCTGCATCGCCACCGTGCGCGCCACGCCGGCCGAGCCGCGCAACCTGGACGGCCTGAGCCCGTTTTGCCTGCTCACGCTCACTGACGACCCCGAGCTCATGCGCTGGGCGGCCGAGCTGGCCTGTGGCCGCGCAGCACGACGCGACCGCCTTGCCGCCCCAGACGCTGCGCCGCCGAGCACCGACGCGACGCGCTCAGTCAAGGCCGCGCATACACCACCGCAGCAAGAACCCGCGGCCGACCTGGCGGCCAGACCCGCCACGTTGCCACCCTTGCTGCGCCCGGATGGCCGGCTGCGCATCGGCATGTTGTCGAGCGACTTCCATCACCACGCCACCGCCATGCTCATCGTCGAGGCGCTGGAGCACATCGACCGCAGCCGCTACGAGCTCTACCTCTACTCCGGCGGACGCGACGACGGCAGCGCGCTGCGCCAGCGCCTGGCCGCCGCCGCCACCGCCGTGCGCGAGGTGGCCGGCATGGACAACGAGCAGCTGGCACGCCTGATCCGGGACGACCAGATCGGCGTGTTGTTCGACCTCAAGGGCTTTACCCAGGGCTCCAAGACCGGCGTGCTGGCGCGCCGGCCAGCGCCGCTGCAGGTGGCCTGGCTGGGCTATCCCGGCACCTGCGGCGCCGACTTCGTCGACTACATCGTCGGCGACCCGGTCGTCACCCCGCT
The DNA here is from genome assembly GCA_041169165.1 of Pseudomonadota bacterium. Lineage (GTDB taxonomy): Bacteria > Pseudomonadota > Gammaproteobacteria > Burkholderiales > Burkholderiaceae_C > Sphaerotilus. Next base: position 84,136 of record JBEEJN010000003.1, on the reverse strand, counting down.
GGGCGCCCAGGCCGACTTCAGTGAACACATTGCCCAGATGCCGCACTGCTACCAGCCCAACGACAGCCAGCGCGCCTGCCCGCCGGCGTTGAGTCGGGCCGAATGTGGCCTGCCGGACAAGGCCTTCGTATTTGCCAGCTTCAACCAGTCGTACAAGATCCTGCCCGAGGTGTTTGCCGCCTGGTGCCACATCACCGCCAGCCGCGACGACGCCCTGCTCTGGCTCATGGTGCCCGAGGCGGCCACGCAGGCACGCCTGCGCGCCGCAGCCGCCGGGTATGGCCTGGCGCCCGAACGGCTGGTGTTCGCGCCCTTCCTGCCCATCGGCAAGCACCGCGCCCGCCTGCCCAACGTCGACCTGGCGCTGGACACCTTTCCCTGCGGCGGCCACACCACCGCCAGCGACGCGCTGTGGGCCGGCGTGCCGGTGCTGGCGCTGCAGGGCCAGGCCTTCGCCTCGCGCGTGGCGGCCAGCCTGCTGCACACCCTGGGCGTGCCGGAGCTGGTCTGCACCGACCTGGACCAGTACATCGAACGCGCGATTGACCTGGCCACCCACCCCGAGGAGCTGGGCAGCCTGCGCCAGCGTGTGCAGGCCGGCCGGAGCAGCTCGCCGCTGTTCAACGGTGCGGCCTTCGCGGCCGATCTCTGCCGCCTGCTCGACCGCATGGTGGAGCGTCAGCTGGCCGGCCTGCCGCCCACCGCGCTGCCCGCCCAGGGCTGACCAAACCGGAGTCTTCATGATCCCCAAGCAACTGCACATCACCTGGGTCGGCGACGAATCGCGCCGTCCCGACAACTGCATCCGCACCTGGATCGAACGCAACCCGGGCTGGACCGTGCGCGTGTGGGGCAATGACGATCTGGCCCATTACGGCTGGTACAACGCCCGCCACATGGGCGAGATGGCCAGGCACGAATGGAACGGCGTGGCCGACATGATGCGCTGGGAGATCCTCTACAACGAAGGCGGCTTCGTGGTCGATGCCGACAGCGTGTGCGTGCGCCCGCTCGATGACTGGCTGCTCGAACACGAGGCCTTTGCCTGCTGGGAAAACGAGATCGTGCGCCCGCGCCTGATCGCCGCCGGTTATGTCGCCGGCCGGGCCGGCAACGAGTTCTTCGGCCAGATCATCCATGACATCAAGGCCGAGCCCAGCGTCATCCATGACCTGGCGTGGAAAACCGTCGGCCCGCAGCGCCTGACCGACTCACACGCGCGTTACCAGTACACCGGCCTGAGCGTGCTGCCCAGCCACTACTTCATCCCCGAGCACTATTCCGGCCTGGCCTACCAGGGCAGCGGCCCGGTCTACGCCCGTCAGCACTGGGGCAGCACCCGGCGCAGCTACGACCAGCTGCACTTGATGGCGGTGGACTGAGCCTGGCGCCACCGGCGAGCGCGAGGCCCGGAAGATGGCCGGTCCCGACCGCCCTGTTCGGAAAATCTGACAGCGCCATGCGGCCTAGGATGCCCACAACCTGGAGTCCCGCATGCACAGCACGCCCCTTGCGTCCCCGTCGGCCACGGCGCACACGCCCTACAGCATCAACGTCATCCTGATGACGCTGCACGCCACCGAGCTGGCGCGCGACATCGTCGAAGCCGGCCTGCGCGCCGCCGCGCGGTGCCCCGGTCTGTGCTTCACGGTGGCCTATGGCGGCCAGGACGCCGACCATGGCGCCTGGCTGCAGTCCAGCATCGACCAGGCGGTCGAAGGCGGCGCCGAGGCACGCCTGATCCGCGACGTCGGCATTCTCACCCGCCTGCGCAGCGCCTTCGATGCCAGCAAGACCTGGCTGCTCTTCGTCGCCGACGACGACCCCTTCAGCCTGAACTACCTCACCGGCCTGGCGCGGCGCAGTCTGGAGGCCGGCCCCGAGGTGGCCACCATCGCGCCCACCTACTACCTGGGCGTGGCCGGCAACCAGACGCTGCTGCGTCGGGTCGAACCCATGCAGGGCGCCAACGCGGTCGAACGGCTGACACATTTCCTGGCCAATGGCAGCCAGCAGGGCATCTTCTATTACGCCTTGCAGCGCAGTGTGCTGGTCGACACCTGGCTCGCCTACATCGAGACCCGCCCCTACACACCGAGCTACCTCGACCAGCTGCTGGCCACCTGGTGCACCTGCCACGGCAACCGCATGGTGGTCGACGAGGCGTCGGTGCAGCTGCGCGACGAATCCGGATGGGTCGGCTTCGCCGCCTGCGTGCGCTCGGACGCCAAGTTCTACCCGCTGCCGGCCATGACGCTGTTCCACGAGCTGTTCTGGTCGGCCGACATCAGCCGCCTGCTGCGCCACCACCCCGACTTCGACGCACTGCTGCCGCTGCTGCGCAAGTGGATGGACGCCCGCCTGACCGCCCTTGTCACGCACTTCGACCAGCGCCGCGAGGTGCTGCAACTGCCGCCCGACGACGAACACAAGCTCATGCTGCACGCGGTCGCCACCACGCTGCGCTGGGTCAAGGGCATCAGCGCCGGGCCGTCGTTTGGTGCCGGGCTGGCCTCGCTCGAAGGGCTGGCGCGTGAAGTGGAATCGGCCTTCCTGGAACGCCTGCCGGCTGCCACCACCACGCAGGTGGCAGCGTGAAGGCGGTCATCCTGGCCGGCGGCCTGGGCACGCGGCTGGCGGAGGAAACCACCATCAAGCCCAAGCCCATGGTCGAGATCGGTGGCCACCCGGTGCTGTGGCACATCATGAAGAGTTATTCGCACCACGGCGTGAACGAGTTCGTCATCTGCCTGGGCTACCGCGGCTATGTCATCAAGGAATATTTCGCCAACTACTTCCTGCACATGTCCGACGTCACCTTCGACATGGCCAGCAACCGCATGGAGGTGCACCACCGCCACAGCGAGCCCTGGCGCGTGACCCTGGTCGACACCGGCGAGGCCACCCAGACCGGCGGGCGCCTGAAGCGGGTGCGCGAATACATCGAGGACGACGAGGACTTCTGCTTCACCTACGGCGACGGCGTGTCCGACGTCGACATCACCGCCCTGGTCGCCTTCCATCGCGAGCAGGGCCGTCAGGCCACCGTCACCGCGGTGCAGCCGCCCGGGCGCTTCGGCGCGCTGGACATCGAGGGCCAGCGCATCGCCCGCTTCGAGGAAAAGCCCCAGGGCGACGGCAGCTGGATCAACGGCGGCTATTTCGTGCTGCAGCCGCGCGTCATCGACACCATCGTCGACGACAGCACCATCTGGGAACGCGAACCGCTCGAACACCTGGCGCGCATCGGCCAGCTCTCGGCCTACACCCACCGCGGCTTCTGGCAGCCCATGGACACGCTGCGCGACAAGCACAAGCTCGACGACCTGTGGCTGTCGGGCCAGGCGCCGTGGAAGGCCTGGTCATGAGCGACGCCACGAGCACTGCCGCCTTGCATGAGCTGTTCGGCGGCGTGTACGCTGGCCGGCGCGTGCTCGTCACCGGTCACACCGGTTTCAAGGGCTCGTGGCTGGCGCTGTGGCTGCAGCAGATGGGCGCCCAGGTGCAGGGCCTGGCGCTGCCGGCCGAAGGGCCCGACAACCATGCGGCGCTGCTAGCGCTGGACCTCGACGCCCGAATGGTCGACCTGCGCGACGCTGACGCGGTGCGCGCGGCGATGCAGGCGCTGCGCCCGGACATCGTTTTCCATCTCGCCGCCCAGGCCCTGGTGCGGCCCAGCTACGCCGACCCAGCGCAGACCTATGCCACCAATGTGCAGGGCCTGGTGCACCTGTACGAGGCGGTGCGCGCTACGTCCAGCGTGCGGGCCGTGCTGGTGGCCACCACCGACAAGGTCTATGCCAACCAGCACACGCGGCGCGGCTATCACGAGGACGACCGCCTCGGCGGCCACGACCCCTACAGCGCCTCCAAAGCCTGCGCCGAGCTGGTGAGTGCGAGCTACCGCGCCAGCTTCTTCGGCCGCGACGACGGCCGCGGCCATGCGGTGGCGCTGGCCACTGCCCGTGCCGGCAACGTCATCGGCGGCGGTGACTGGTCGGTCGACCGTCTGCTGCCCGACCTGGTGCGCGCCGCGCTGAGCGGTGAGGTCTGCGTGCTGCGTCACCCGGCCTCGACCCGACCCTGGCAGCATGTGCTGGAACCACTGGCCGGGTACCTGCTGCTCGGCCAGCGCCTGCTGGAGCAGCCGGCCGACGTCGCCAACGCCTGGAACTTCGGGCCCGACAGCCAGGGCCACCTGAGCGTGGCCGAAATCGTGGGGCAGTTCGCCCACCATTGGCCGGCGTTGCGCCACCGCGTCGACGCCGCCAGTGCCGCCGGCCTGCACGAAGCCGAGCTGCTGCACCTGGACTGCAGCCGCGCCCGACGCGACCTGGGCTGGCGCCCGGTCTGGCCGGCCGCCACCATGCTCGAACGCACCGCTGCCTGGTACCGCGCCTACCATGAGGGTGGCCGGCTCGACAGCCTGGCCGACCTGCAGCGCTATGTGGCCGACGCGCGCCAGACCGGCGCCGTGTGGTGCAGCGCGCCGCAGGCCGTGCCGGCCCCCGGTTCCGCATCGCCGAGCACGCTGGCGTGCGCCGCATGAAGCTGATCGCCACGCCGATTGCCGGCCTGGTCGAGATCGTCACCGAGCCGCGTGTGGACGTGCGCGGCAGCTTCACCCGCATCAGCTGCGTGGATGAACTGGCCACGCTGGTGCCGGCTGGTGAGCCCCTCCTGTGCTTCGTGCAGGTCAACCTCAGCCGCAGCCTGCAGCGCGGCACGCTGCGCGGCCTGCACCTGCAGCGCAGTGCCGACGCTGCCACCCCGCCGCGCGAGGCCAAGCTCATCCGTTGCCTGCGCGGCGTGGTGTGGGACGTGGCAGTCGACCTGCGTCCCGGCTCGCCGAGCTTCGGGCGCTGGCATGCGCTCGAACTCGACGCCCAGCAACAGCGCCAGGTGTTCATCCCGCCCGGGGTGGCACACGGCTTCCAGACCCTGGTCGACGACTGCGAATTGCTCTATCAGCACACGGCAGCCTATGCTGCGGCACTGGATGCCGGCGTGCGTTACGACGACCCGCAACTGGCCATCCCCTGGCCCTTGCCGGCGCAGCACGTTTCGGCGCGCGATCTGGCCCTGCCGCGGCTCGACGCCTACCGCTGACGTCGCCGGCCGCCCACCGGAGCCCCAGCCCATGCCTTCGCCGCCAAGTCCCGCAGCCCTGCGCCCACTTGCCGTCCGGCACTGCCGGCACTGTCAGACGGCGCTGAACGATGCCGATCATCTGTTCATCGACCTGGGCAGTGCGCCGCCGTCCAACGCCTTCCTGCGTGCCGAGACCCTGAACGCGCCCGAGGCCTGGCTGCCGCTGCGCCTGCACACCTGCCCGAGCTGCGCCCTGGTGCAGGTGGACGAGATCCAGAGCCACGCCGAGCTGTTCAGCGACGACTACGTCTACTTTTCGTCCTACTCCAGCTCGTGGCTGGCGCACGCCCGCGCCTATGTGGCACAAGTGGTCGAGCGGCTCGGACTGGACGCCGGCACGCCGGTTTTCGAGGTGGCGTCCAACGACGGCTACCTGCTGCAGTACGTGCACGAACGCGGCATTCCCTGCCTGGGCATCGAGCCGACTGCCAGCACTGCCGCGGTGGCGCGGCAGCGCGGCATCCCGACCGAGGACGTCTTTCTCGGCCGGGCCAGCGCAGCCGAGCTGGTCGCGCGGCACGGCCGGGCGCGCCTGGTGCTGGGCAACAACGTGCTGGCCCATGTGCCCGACATCAACGATTTCGTCGCCGGCCTGGCCACGCTGCTGGCGCCCGGCGGCACCTTGACGCTGGAATTTCCGCACCTGCTGCAGCTGGTCGAACAGGCCCAGTTCGACACCATCTACCACGAGCATTTCTCCTACCTTGCGTTGCATACGGTGCGGCTGGTGCTGGCCAGCCAGGGCCTGCAGGTGCACGAAGTCGAGACCCTGCCCACCCACGGCGGGTCCTTGCGCGTGTGGGCCAGCCACGCCGCCGATGCGCCGCCGCCCGCCGCGACCGTGCAGCAGGTGCTGGACGCCGAGGCCACCGCCGGCCTGCTCAAGCCCGGCGGCTACCGCGGCCTGCAGCGGCACGCCGAGACCATCAAGAACGACCTGCTGCTGTTTCTCATCGAGGCCGTGCATGCGGGCAAGACAGTGCTGGGCTACGGCGCCGCCGCCAAGGGCAACACGCTGCTCAACTTCGCCGGCGTGCGCCCCGATCTGCTGCCGGCCGTGCTCGACGCTTCGCCGCACAAGCAGGGGCGCTTCCTGCCCGGTTCGCGCATTCCAGTGCTGGCGCCGAGCGAGCTCGACCGCCGGCGCCCCGACTACGTGCTGGTGCTGCCCTGGAACCTGCGCGACGAGATCAGCCGCGACCTTGCTCGTGCGCGCGACTGGGGTGCGCGTTTCGTGACCGCGATCCCCAGCCTGCAGATCTGGTGAGACGACGTCCCAGCCTGCCCCCGCCCTACCCGCCTGACCCCGAGCCGCCGCCATGAGTCCCGCCCCGACCGAGCCCGCGCGCAGCCGCATCCACTACACCCTGCCGTCCATCACCGAGGCCGAGGTGGCGCTGGTCACCGACGCCGCGCGACACGGCTGGGGCCCGCGCTGCTACGACTACATCGAGCGCTTCGAACGCGAGTTCGCCGCCTGGCTGGGGGTGCGCCACGCCATCGCGACCTCCAGCTGCACCGGCGCCTTGCATCTGGGGCTGGCCGCGCTGGGCGTCGGCCCGGGCGACGAGGTCATCGTGCCCGACACCAGCTGGATTGCCAGCGCCGCCCCGGTGCGTTACCTGGGCGCCACGCCGGTGCTGGTCGACGTGCTGGCGCACAGCTGGTGCGTCGACCCGCAACGGGTCGAGGAAGCCATCACGCCGCGCACCCGCGCCGTCATCGCGGTACACCTGTACGGCAATCTGTGCGAGCTCGATGTGCTGCGCGAGATCACCACCCGCCACGGCCTGGCGCTGATCGAGGACGCCGCAGAGGCCATCGGCTCGGTCTGGCAGGGTCGACGCGCCGGCAGCGTGGGCGATTTCGGCGTGTTCTCCTTCCACGGCACCAAGACGCTCAGCACCGGCGAGGGCGGCATGTGGGTGAGCAACAACAGCGCGCTGTACGAGCAGGTGCTGACCCTGTCGAACCACGGCCGCGCGCGCGGCCAGACGCGCCAGTTCTGGCCCGACCGGCTGGGCTACAAATACAAGATGAGCAATCTGCAGGCCGCGCTGGGTTGCGCCCAGCTCGCCCGGGTCGAGGATCTGGTGGCACGCAAGCGCGCCATCTTTGCCGCCTACGCCGAGGCGCTGGCTGCGCTGCCGGGGGTGACGCTCAACCCCGAACCGCCCGGCACCGTGAACGGCTGCTGGATGCCGACGGTCGTGTTCGAGCCGGCCAGCGGCGTCACGCGCGAGCGCCTGCTGGCGGCGCTGCAGGCAGCGGACATCGACGGCCGGGTGTTTTTCTGGCCGCTGTCCGGCCTGTCGATGTTCGAGGCACGCACCCACAATGAAGTCGCCTGCCGCCTGCCCGGCCAGGCCATCAACCTGCCGAGTTATCACGACATGTCCGCCGCCGACCTCCGGCGCGTCATCGACACGGTGCTGGAGGTCCATCGCCTGGCCCGCACCGTGGACCAGACCGGCTGAGATGTGACGCCCGGCCGGCCGCCAGCCCTCGCCTTCGTCAACCTGGAGATCTGCATGAAGCTTTATCTGCTCGGTGCTGCCAACCCCGAGACCCTGCGCATGCTGGGCGCGGTGCAGCGCAGCACGCCCAACCTGAAGGTGGGCGGCTTCATCGACAACGACCCGGCCAAGGCCGGCACCCTGTTCTACGGCCACCCGGTGCTGGGCGGCATCGACCAGGTGCCGGCGCTGGCGGCCGACCCCGAGGCAGTCTTCGTCAATCTCATCACCGGCAGCGCGCGGGCGCGCTACGAAACCGGCCGCGCCCTGGTGCAGGCCGGCGCACGGCTGACCAACTTCATCCATCCCAACGTCGACCTGACCATGACCGAGCTGGGCCTGGGCAACTACATCCAGGAGTCCGTCATCCTGCAGGCCGGGGTGAGCGTGGGTGACAACTCCAGCCTGCACATGGCGGCCATCGTCGGCCACGAATCGCGCATCGGCCACTCGGTGTTCGTGGCTCATGCCGTGAGCATTTCGGGCTGCTGCGAGATCGGTGACGGCTGCTTCATCGGCACCAACGCCACCGTCCTGCCGCGCGTCAAGATCGGCCGCTGGGTCACCGTCGGCGCTGGCGCAGTGATCACCCGCGACGTCCCCGACTATGTCGTCGTGGTCGGCAACCCCGGCCGTGTCATCAAGTCGGTCGAACTGCCTTACACCGACGCCCGCGTGCGCTGACCCCCAAGCGGCGCGCCTGTCATCCCACCCGCCACATCCTCGCTCACCCGCGAAGGCCTCCAGCATGACCCCACACCCCAGCGGCCAGCCGGCCACCCCGACGGAAGCTCTGCCCGCTGATCCAGTGAGCGCGTTCGCGGCCGAGGTCGAACACAACATCGCCGGCTTGCGCGCCGACGCTGACCTGCAGGCGGCGTCGCGCCTGTGGGTGCGCAACATCGCCCCGCACAAGTATTCGTACAACTTCCGCTGGATGGGCCGTCCCATCATCCAGTTCCCGCAGGACATGGTGGCCATGCAGGAGCTGATCTGGGCCATCCGGCCCGACCTGGTGATCGAGACCGGCATCGCCCACGGCGGCTCCATCCTGTACTACGCCTCGCTGCTCGAACTGATCGGCCACGGCGAGGTGCTGGGCATCGACGTCGACATCCGCGCCCACAACCGCGCCGCCATCGAGGCTCACCCCATGGCGCACCGGGTGCGCATGATCCAGGGCTCGTCGATCGCCCCCGAGGTGATCGCCCAGGTGCAGGCCCTGGCGCAGGGCAAGCGGGTGCTGCTGACGCTGGACTCCAACCACACCCACGAGCATGTGCTGGCCGAGCTGCGCGCCTACGCGCCTCTGGTCAGCGTGGGCAGCTACTGCGTGGTGATGGACACCATCGTCGAGGACCTGCCGGCCAGCCTCTACCCGGATCGTCCCTGGGGCCCGGGCAACAACCCCAAGACGGCGGTGCGCCAGTACCTGGCCGAAGACGACGGCTTCGAGATCGACCACGACCTCGAGGCCAAGCTGCTCATCACGGTCGCCCCGTCGGGTTGGCTGCGCCGGGTGCGCTGAAGGGACGCCCTCGCCCGACCGCCGAGGCCGGGCTGCCGCAGTGTGCGGTGAACTTGATCCCGGGCAGGCCGCCCCGGCCGCCCAGCGCGAACAATGTCTGTTCTGTGGACTGCCGTGTAGGAATCTGCCTGACACGCTGCACCGAAAACGTCGGACTCGAAGCGCGGAACAGCAGGCATTTCCAGGCCCAGTTCGGCTCGACACAATAGATTCCAAGACGACACCAAGCGCACCGCCACACACCCCTGACAACACCCCGGAGCAGATCATGAACACCGAACAGATCCTTGCCGAAATCCGCGAAGCCAACCTGTCGTACCTGATGCTGGCGCAAACGCTGATCCGCGCTGATCGCGAGCAGGCGCTGTTCCGCCTGGGCATGTCTGAAGAAGCCGCCAACATGCTGGCCGCCCTGTCGCCGGCCCAGATCATGAAGATCGCTGCCAGCAACACCCTGCTGTGCCGCATGCGCGTGGACGACGACCTGGTCTGGAGCCTGCTCACCAACCACGGCAAGGCCGCCTCGGCCAATGACGGCGTGTCCCGCCTGCATGCCAACATCCTCATGGCCGGCAAGCATCGCGAAGCCGCCTGAACCGCTCCGACACCAGCTGGCCTGCACGGAATTTGCCGGCAGTGAGTGCCCCGACGGCCGCCTCATCGGCCGACGCTGACGCTGCGCCTGACGGGCGCGCCGCCCGTTCAGGGCCCTGGCGTGTCGATCTGGTGGTGATCGCGCGCAACGAGGCCGCCGGCATCGAACGCCTGCTGCGCAGCGTGGCGCCTTTCGTCGACCACATGCTGGTGCTGGACACCGGCTCGACCGACGCCACACCCGAACTCGCCGCCGCCTGCGGCGCGCAGGTCGTCCACCGGCCCTGGCCGGACGACTTTTCCGCTGCGCGCAATGCCGCACTCGACCTCTCGCCGGCCGACTGGCACGTGGTGCTGGACGGTGATGAATGGCTGATCGACGGCGGTGCGACGCTGGCCGGCCTGCGCCAGCGCCGCCCCGATTTCGTCGGTGCGGTTCAGTTCGCCGACCAGTTCAATGATGGCCAACCGCGGTTTGAATCGAGCTGGATGAGCCGGATCTGGCCCGGCACGCTGCGTTACAGCGGACGTGTCCATGAGCAGGTGCTGCACACCCTGCCGGTGCAGCGCCTGGCGGTGCGGGTCGGCCACGACGGCTATCTTCCCGACCGGCTGCAGGCCAAGCAGGGTCGCAACCGCGTGTTGCTCGAAGCGGACCTGGCGGCTGCGCCCGACGACGCCTACCTCTGGTATCAGCTGGGCAAGGACTGCGCGGTCTACGCCGACCACATCGGCGCCGAGGCCGCCTTCGCCCGTGCCGTTGCCTTGCCAGGCGCCGAGGCGCGTGGCTGGTGGACCGATCTGGTGGTTCGTCGCCTGTTCGCGCTCAAGATGAGCGGCCGGCACGCCGACGGGCTGGACTTCGCCGACCAGCAATTGGCGCGCTGCGGCGGGTTTCCCGACTACTACTTCGCCCTGGGTGACTTGCTGCTGGACCTGGCGGCCAACCGCCCTGATCTGGCCGGCGAGCTGCTGCCCATGATGGAAACCGCCTGGCGGCGTTGCCTGCAACTGGGCGAACGCCCCGATCTGTCAGGCGCCGTGGCCGGCCGCGGCAGCTATCTGGCCGCACACAATCTGGCCTTGGTGTTGGAGGCCACCGGCCGCGCCGACGAGGCACAGGCGCTGCGCCGTCTGCATCCCATGCCGCAGCACCGGCCCTGACCTTCCCAGGCCGCGCGTGACACAGCTCACGCACGTTTCCCGTCACAGCCGTCCGTGTAGGAAGATGCCTGACAGGCCCCCTGGAAAAAACCGGACTCAAGGCGCAGAAGCAGGCCGATATCCCGGGCCAATTCGACGTTTCACAATCCGTCTCACGTTGATACCTCGTCCCGCCGCGCTGATCCCAGCACCCCCGACCACCGGAGCCGCCAGCATGAATACCGAACAGATCCTCGCCGAAATCCGCGAAGCCAACCTGTCGTACCTGATGCTGGCGCAGAGCCTGATCCGTGCCGACCGTGAGCAGGCGCTGTTCCGCCTGGGCATGTCGGAGGAATCGGCCAATCTGCTGGCCGCCTTGTCGCCGGCGCAGATCATGAAGATCGCGTCGAGCAATACCCTGCTGTGCCGCATGCGCGTCGAAGACGACATGGTCTGGAGCCTGCTCACCAACCATGGCAAGTCCGTCTCGGCCAATGACGGCGTGGCCCGTCTGCACGCCAACATCCTGATGGCCGGTCGGCATCAGGAAGCGGCCTGAATCGGCTCGGAGTTGCCTGAGGCCTCCTCACCGCAGCCGTCCGCGGCCACGACAGGCCGCACCAGTTTCTCGTGTGTGTTGTGTTCGTCTCCTCCCTGCACCCTCGGGGTGCATTTCAAGGGCCTGCAACTGCAGGCCCTTTTTTTGTCCATTTCTTGTCCGGCACGGCAAGCAGGCGGGAGCAGCTCGGAGCGCGTGAGTAGGAATTCGCCTGACACGGCGCGAGGAAGAACAGGGACGGCATCCGCAGAACAAGGCCGATATCCAGGCCCAGTTCTTCTGTTCACAATTCATCTCACGTTGATACCCCAGCTGCAGTGCCCGCCCCGGCCAGCACCGCGCCACAAAGACACCTGGAGCCGACCATGAACACCGAACAGATCCTTGCCGAAATCCGCGAAGCCAACCTGTCGTACCTGATGCTGGCGCAAACGCTGATCCGCGCTGATCGCGAGCAGGCGCTGTTCCGCCTGGGCATGTCGGAAGAAGCCGCCAACATGCTGGCCGCCCTGTCGCCAGCCCAGATCATGAAGATCGCTGCCAGCAACACCCTGCTGTGCCGCATGCGCGTGGACGACGACCTGGTCTGGAGCCTGCTCACCAACCACGGCAAGGCCGCCTCGGCCAATGACGGCGTGTCCCGCCTGCATGCCAACATCCTCATGGCCGGCAAGCACCGCGAAGCCGCCTGACGGCCTGATATTGATCAAGCCAGACCGACCCGCAACGCTGCAAGATCGAGTCTGGCCAGGTGCCCGCGCCGATGACGACGCCAGCACCACACGGCCCACAAGACCAACGGGTAAAGAGAGCGAGACCCATCATGCGCGCCAAGAGCATTCTTACTGAAGCCAAGCAGATCGAACGGGCGGTCACACTCATCAAGCTGGGCGCCCGGCTGCAGGTCCTGGAATCCGAGACCGACCTGTCCTACGAACGCCTGCTGCGGCTGTACAAGGAAGTCGCCGGCAAGTCGCCCAGCAAGGGCCAGCTGCCGTTCTCGACCGACTGGTTCATGACCTGGCAGCCCAACATCCATGCCAGCCTGTTTCTCAACATCCACGAATACCTGAACAAGGTGGCCGAGATGGACGAGATCGACACCATCATCAAGGCTTACCAGCTGTATCTGGAGCAGACCCAGGCGCAGAACCTCGAGCCGCTGCTGTCGGTCACGCGCGCTTGGCGTCTGGTCAAGTTCATCGACAACGGCATGCTGACCATGACCGCCTGTTCGCAGTGCGGCGGCAACTTCGTCACCCATCCGCACGAGATCGCCAAACATTTCACCTGCGGCCTGTGCAACCCGCCGGCACGCGCCGGCAAGGGCAAGGCCCAGGGCGCGCTGCAGATGCAGTGAGCCGGGGTCGCCAGGGCATGCCGACCGGTGTGTGCCGGCCCCTGGCAGCCTCGACCGGATGGTTCAACGTGTACGTTTCCTCCCGGCGCCTCTGAGCGAGGTGCCTTGCAGGGCCTGCGCTGATGCAGGCCCTTTTTTTGTCCGTGACTTGCACGCGAGCGACGCATGCCGCCAGCCACCCGGCTCCTCGGTTCCGGGACGAAAAGCACCGCCGCCGCCCGGCTACTCGGCGCTTGGATAGGGCGGCGACAAGCGCAGCATCCCGTCCAGGGTCGCACCGATCCAGCGACGGTGCCACCGGACCTTGCCATCCCACCATGAAGCCACAGCCCCGCCCCCACAACCCGCCTCTTCCCGCGCATGTCCTGGCCCATACGCTGGGCGACGAACCGCCTGGCAGCACCGGGTCGCACTGGGCACTGCTGCTGCGCTGGCCGCTGCCGGCCTTGGCCGGCTGGTTGTCATGCGCATTGACCTGGCTCGCGCTGCAGGCGCTGGGCTGCCCGCCGCTGGCGGCCTGGGCCATCGGCGTCACGCTGGGCGTGGCGCTGGCCCTGGTGATGATCGAACGCGGTGCGAGCCAGATGCGCGTGGTGATGATGGCAACAGGTTTCCCGGTCGCCAGCCTGCTGCACGGCGTGTCGCGGCAAGGCTTGGCGGGCATGGCCAGCCTGCCCGCCTGGCTGTGGCTGCTGCCCCTGGGGCTGCTGCTGCTGCTCTACCCCTTGCGCGCCTGGCGCGATGCACCGCTGTTCCCGACCGAAGCGGGCGCGCTCGACGGCCTGACCGAACTTGTCGTGCTGCCGCCCGGCGCCCATGTGCTGGACGCGGGCTGCGGCCTGGGCAATGGCCTGGAGGCCTTGCGCCGCGCCTGGCCGCTGGCCCGCCTCGAAGGCGTCGAATGGAGCCCGGCCATCGCCTGGCTGGCCCGCCTGCGTTGCCCGGGTGTCGAGATCAGGCATGCCGACATGTGGGCCGAAAGTTGGACCGGTCTGGACGTCGTCTACCTGTTCCAGCGACCGGAGACCATGCCTCGCGCGCTGGCCAAGGCACGCGCCGAAATGCATGACGGTGCCTGGCTGGTCAGCATGGAATTCGAAGTCTGTGATGCCCTGCCCTACGCCCGCCTGGAAACCCCGCGCGGCAAGCCGGTCTGGGTCTACCGCATGCCTGCCCAGGGTGCACGCCCGACCCTGGCCGCGTCGGGTGGCCGTGTGGTTGACGCGTTGTGATGCACGCCACGCAGCCTGCGAGTGCTCAGGTTCACCTGGGCATAAAGCCCGCAACTGAACAAGCCGATATGGATTGCGCAAGACGCCGGGATTCCCAGCCAGGGGGCTGAGCGACCCGGTCCACGCAGCAAGAGAAAACCATGTTCGTCATCATTGGCTGGATCGTCGCCCTGATCTGCATCTTCGGTGTCTTCATTGTCCACGGCGGCAACATCGGCGTGGTGCTGCGCGCCCTGCCCTTCGAGTTCATCACCATCTTCGGCGCGGCCGGCGGTGCCTTCCTGGCCAACAACCAGATGAAAGTGGTGAAGTCCACCATCGCCGGACTGGGCAAGTGCTTCAAGGGCGGCAAATACAGCAAGGCGCGCTACATGGACCTGCTGGCGCTGATGTACGACATCCTGCAAAAGACCCGCAAGGAAGGCCTCATGTCCATCGAGCGAGACGTCGAGGAGCCGCATAACTCGCCGCTGTTCAAGAAGTACCCCACCGTCGGCAGCGACCATCACGTGACCGAGTTCATCACCGACTACCTGCGCATGATGGTGTCGGGCAACCTGAACGCTCATGAGATCGAGTCGCTCATGGACAGCGAGATCGAGACCCACCACAACGAAGAACACGCCGCCGTTGCGGCCATCGGCCGCGTCGCTGGTGGACTACCCGCCTTCGGCATCGTCGCAGCGGTGCTGGGCGTGGTGAACACCATGGGTTCGGTGGGCCAGCCTCCGGCGGTGCTGGGCGGCATGATCGGTTCGGCCCTGGTGGGCACCTTCCTGGGCATCCTGCTGGCCTACGGCTTCGTCGAGCCGCTGGGCGGCCTGCTGGAGCAGAAGGTCGACGACGGCTCCAAGGAGTTGCAATGCATCAAGACCACTCTGCTGGCCAGCATGCAGGGTTATGCGCCGCAGATCGCCATCGAGTTCGGCCGCAAGGTGCTGTTCTCGAACGACCGTCCAAGCTTCAACGAACTGGAAGGCCATGTGAAGCGCAAATGACACCCGAGCCGGCCTGACCGTTGCCCATCAGCCCGGTCAGCCACCGTGCACGCGCCCCCCCCTACAGCCCTGAACAATCCGGAGACCAGCCATGGCCGGCGATGCCAAGAAGCTCCAGCCCATCATCATCAAGCGCATCAAGAAGGGCGGCCATGCCGCCCACGGTGGTGCATGGAAGATCGCGTATGCCGACTTCGTGACGGCGATGATGGCCTTCTTCCTGCTCATGTGGCTCATGGGCTCGACCGCCGAGGGCGACAAGAAGGGCATCGCCGAATACTTCAATACGCCGCTCAAGGTGTCGCTCATGGGCGGCGGATCGGGTTCGGGTGACTCGTCCAGCATCCTCAAGGGCGGCGGCGAGGACCTGACGCGCAGCACCGGCCAGGTCAAGGCAGGCGAGGTGGAAGCTGAAAAGCGCACCTTCAACCTGCAGCAACTCAAGGCCGAACAGGCGGCAGCCGAGCGACGTCGGCTCGAAGCGCTCAAGGCCAAGGTCGAGGAGGTGCTGGCCAATTCGCCCAAGCTGGCGACCTATCGCGGCCAGATCCGCCTGGACATGACGCGCGACGGGCTGCGCATCCAGATCGTGGACGACCAGAACCGGCCGATGTTCGACAGCGGCTCGAGCGAAGTGCAGCCCTATGTGCGCGAACTGCTGCGCGCGATCGGCGGCGTGCTGACCGAAGTGCCCAACAAGCTCACGCTGGAAGGCCACACCGACGCCAAACCCATGGGCAGCGGCGGTCCGGGCTACAGCAACTGGGAGCTTTCGAGTGACCGTGCCAATGCCTCGCGTCGCGAACTACAGGCCGGCGGCCTGACCGAGAACCGCATCCTGCGCGTGCAGGGCCTGGCCGCCAGCGTGCCCTTCGACCGCAACGACGCCTACAACCCGATGAACCGACGCATCAGCATCATCGTCATGACCCGCGAGGCCGAGGACCACTTCTTCGCCTCGGCCGACTCGACCGATGCAGCCGGTGCCGGCGCATCGGCGTCGCCGGCGGCCCCGCGCGACCCTGCACGCGCTGGCGCCGATGCCGCCGGCGCATCGCCCAAGCTCTCAAGTCAACCCCAACCCCACCGATAAGACGGATACAGGCCAGCCAGCGCCAGCCCTAGATCCGCCCGAACCGCGCCACCTTCCGCCTACCGGACCGCATCATGACCATCTCCACCGACATCAAGTTCCTCGTCGTTGACGACTTCTCGACCATGCGCCGCATCGTGCGCGGCCTGCTCAAGGAGATGGGCTGCAACAACGTCGACGAGGCCGAGGACGGCAGCGTCGCGCTCAACATCCTCAAGAGCGGGCGCATCGAGTTCGTCGTCAGCGACATCAACATGCCCAACATGAACGGCTTCGACCTGCTGCGGGCCATGAAGGCCGACGACGCGCTCAAGCACATCCCGGTGCTCATGGTCACGGCCGAGGCGCGCAAGGAGGACATCGTGATGGCAGCACAGACCGGGGCGGCCGGCTACATCGTCAAGCCCTTCACCAAGGCCACGCTGGAAGAGAAGGTGCAGAAGATCCTGCAGAAGATTTCGGCCACCGCCTGAGCCGTCCGGAGCGCCATCATGAAGATCGAAGACCTCGCCGCGCTGGCGGGCAAGGGCAGCGAGCCCATCGTCGCCTCGCCCGAGGTGTTCCAGCAGATCGGTGCGCTGACCCGCCTGCTGCACGACACCATGCAGCAGCTCGGTGTCATGCCCAAGCTGCAGCAGGCCAGCGAAGGCCTGCCCGACGCCCGCAGCCGCCTGAACTACATCGCCGACAAGACCGCCGACGCGGCCAACAAGGTGCTCAACTCGGTCGACCAGGCCAAGGAGGAGCACCACCGCATCGCCCGCCAGACGCGCGAGTTGGCGAAGTCGGTGGTCGACAACCCGGTGCGTGCGGTCGCCTCTGGCGCGCTGCTGAACTTCGTCGAGGACGTCGACAAGGCCACCGCCCGCATCGACCAGCACCTCACCGACATCATGCTGGCGCAGGATTTTCACGACCTCACCGGCCAAGTGGTGGCCAAGGTCGTCGCCCTGGCCATCGACCTCGAGGACAGCCTGGTCAAGCTGCTGGTGCAGGTGGTGCCGCCCGAACAGCGCGAAAAGGTCGACCCCACCGTGCTGCACGGCCCGGTGGTCGACCCGGAAGGTCGCACCGACGTGGTGACCAACCAGTCCGAAGTCGACGATCTGCTGGCCAGCCTGGGGTTCTGAGCTGCGTCGATAAGATGGTGGCATGACCGACGCCGCCTCCGCCCCCCTGCTCGACGCCGCCCTGCAGGCGCGCCTGGACGCCGCCGCAGCCGCTTCACGCGAGTTGCCCGAGCGCCCCGCCAACCTCACCCTGCTGCGCATCTACGCGCTGTACAAGCAGGCCACCCAGGGTGACGCCCACGGCGACCGGCCCGCGGGTTTCGTCGATCGCGCCAAATACGATGCCTGGGCCGCGTTGGCCGGCACCCCGCCGGCCGAGGCGGCCGGGCACTACATCTCGCTGATCGAGTCGCTGCAGTAGGCTGGCGACAGCCTCGGCAGCAACAGCAACAGCAACAGCAACAGCAACGGCAACAGCCGACGCCAGCGCCGCTGCAGTCGCTGGCTTTCTCGGGCCATAGGCCGTCCGGCCGATCCGCCTGCCCGCCTCAGCGCCCCTCGATGGCGCGCTCCATCATCTGCTCGCGCAGGTCCGGCCCCGGCCCGCCCGGGCCGACCAGCAAGTCGCGCACGTTGGCGCGGCTGCCCGCTTCGGCGACTGGCGGCGGCGCCTTGTGGGCCGGCACCAGCGTGACCGCGCCACCGTCCATGGCCAGCGGCTGGCTGCCGTTCGGGCAGGGCACGTTCACATAGATCACTGCCTGGCCCTGGCGACATTTGTGTACGCCGGTCGGGCCGGTGCCGGCCGCGGCGCGGTCGTCCTGCCAGGCCGCGCCCGGCACACCACCCACGGTGCCGGTGAGGCGGCGCATCCAGGCGGCGTCGCGTTGGGTCCAGGCCACGGCGGCGAGCACGCCGGCCAACACCAGCAGGGCGACGGAAAATAGAACGGCGCGACGTGTCATGGTGCGGTCGAATCGAGTGTGTCCAGTGCCGCCTTGCGTTCGGCCGGCGACAGCGCTGCCAGGCGGGCGACGGCGGCGTAGAAGCGGCGGAAGTCGCGCCCCTCGCGCTCGAACAGGCGTTCAAAGGCTGCAACGCGTGCGTTGTAGGCCGCCAGCACGCCCAGCGCGGCGTTGTTGGCGCGTGCAAACCAGTCGTCGTAGCCGGCGTAGCCGCCCCAGCGCTCGGCCTTGAGGCGCTGCTGCTCGGCGCGCATGGCGCCCAGCAGCGCGGCCTTGCGCTCGCGCTTGGCCGCGCCGTCCAGTGGCCCGGCGTAGAGCTGCTCCAGGCGGTGGCGGTAGTCCTGCGTCAAGGCCTGGAAGTCCGCCCGGCGCTGCTGCACCGCGGCGTAGGCGGCGCGTTCGGCCGCCGTGCCGTGGCGGGTGAGCCAGAGGTCAGCGCCCAGGCGCTCCACCGCGGTGGCAAAGCTCTCGTTGAACAGCGTGTCGCCCTCGGCATAGACCACCTGGTGCGCCAGTTCGTGGAAGATCATGCGCCCCAGCTCGGCGTCGCTGTAGCGGATGAAGGTCGACAGCAGCGGATCGGCCAGCCAGGGCAGCAGGCCCGCCGGCAGCTTGCCCAGGGTGGAATAGGCCGGCACACCGTAGACGCTCACCTCCAACCCGGCAGCGCGCAGCTTGTCGCCCAGGGCCTGGGCCGCCGCCTCGTCGAAATAGCCGCGGTAGCCCACGCAGCCCAGCACCGGGAAGCACCAGGTTTCGAGCGTGAGCGACAGCTCGGGCGCCGCCACCACGTTCCACACCACCGAGGGCCGGCCGATGTCGGCATAGCGCCGGTAGCTGGCGTTGTCCGGCAGACCCAGCTCGGCGACGCCGAAATCGCGCAGGCGCTGGGCCATCTCCAGCCTTGCGCGCAGCGCCTCGGGTGTGGCCGGGTCGCGCAGCCAGTCGGCCACCGGCCGGGCGGCGTGCAGCATCGCCAGGTGGCCGCTGATGGACTGCCAGTAGTAGCCCACCACGCTGCCGTCGTCCACCGCCGCCGCCGTGCCGGGCTGGGGTGCGGCCGCGCAACCGGCGAGCTGGGCCATCAGCAGGGCCAGGCCGGCCGACAGGCCCGGCCAGCGGCGCGGGCGCCCGGGCTGACGATGCGGCCGGCCCGACCGTCCACGTTCATCCGCGCCCGCATCCACGCCCGCGCAGGTGCCCGCGTCGACCGATGTGCCGGCCTTCATGCCGTGGCGCTGGCCGGCTCGACCTGCACCAGCACGTCGTAGAAGGCCGGCGCTGCCCCCAGGTCGGTGAGCTGCTGGTGCGTCAGCTCGTTGACATTGGTGCCGCACACGCCCAGCTTGCGCCACCAGATGCCCAGGCCGTTCACCACGCCGGGGCGGGCACGCCGGCCCACACGCGCACTGCAGTGGTAGCTGCCGCGGTCGTTGAACACGCGCACAAGGGCGCCGTCGCTGATGCCGCGTGCGGCGGCGTCGTCGGGGTGCATCTCCAGCACCGGTTCCCCCTCAATGCTGCGCAGGCTGGTGACGTTGACGAAGCTGGAGTTGAGGAAGTTGCGCGCCGGCGGCGAGATCATGGCCAGCGGATAACGCGCCGCCAGTGCGGGCGCCGAGGCCGCGCTTTCGTAGGGCGGCAAGTAGTCCGGCAGGCCCAGGCCGGGCACACCCACGCGCGCACGGCCGCTGGGGGTGGCAAAGCCGCCCTCGGCAAACGGCGCCTCGGGCAGCGCCAGGCTGGCCCAGCCGGTGGCGCGCAGCTCGGCCAGGGTGATGCCGCTGCCGGGCCTGAGCGCCTGGGCCAGCAGTGCCTCGTCGCTGTCGAACAAGGCCAGCTCGACCAGGCCCATGGCGGTGGCCAGGTCGCGGAAGATCTGCGTGTTGGGCCGCGCCTCGCCACGCGGCGTGAGCGCCGGCTCGTTGATCAGCACGTCGGTGTGACCGTAGCTGGTGTGCAGGTCCAGGTGTTCGAGCTGGGTGGTGGCGGGCAGCAGGATGTCGGCGTAGTCGGCCGTGTCGGTGCGGAAGTGCTCCAGCACCACGGTGTAGAGGTCCTCGCGCGCAAAACCTGCGGTCACCTTGGGCGACTCGGGCGCCACCGCCACCGGGTTGCTGTTGTAGACCACCAGGGCCTCGATGCGCGGGCCGAAGGCGGCCGAGGCCGGGCGCAGCAGGTCGTCGCCGATGGTGCTCATGTTGATGGTGCGCGGGTTGCGCCCGGCCAGCAGGTCGGGGCGCTGCAGCGCGGCGTGGTCGATGGCGAGCGGGAACCAGCCCGAGGCCGACAGCAGCAGGCCGCCCGACTTGTCGCGCCAGGCCCCCGTCAGGCAGGGCAGCAGGGCGATCAGGCGCACCGCATTGCCGCCGCCGCGCACGCGCTGCATGCCGTAGTTCAGGCGGATGGCGGCCGGCGCCGTGCTGCCGTAGTCGCGCGCCAGGCCGCGCACCTCCTCGGCCGTGATGCCGCAGACCTCGGCCACACGCTCGGGCGGCCACTGCAGGGCACGCTCGCGCAGCGCCGGCCAGCCCTGCTCGCCCTGCTCCACATGGCGATCGATGTAGTCCTGATCCAGCCAGCCATTGACGATCAGCTCGTGCATCAGGCCCAGCGCCAGCGCGCCGTCGGTGCCGGGGCGCAGGGCGATGTGCTGGTGGCATTTCTCGGCCGTCTCGCTGCGCCGCGGGTCGATGCAGACGAGCTTGGCGCCGGCACGTTTGGCCTCCTGCGCCAGGCCCCAGAAGTGCAGGTTCGAGGCGATGGAGTTGCTGCCCCAGATGATGATCAGCCTGGCCTGGGCGAAGTGCTGCACATGCATGCCCAGCTTGCCGCCGTAGGTCGCCAGCAGCCCGGCGCCGCCGGCCGAGGCGCAGATGGTGCGGTCCAGCCGCGAGGCACCCAGGTGATGGAAGAAACGCGCAGCGATCGATTCACCCTGGATCTGCCCCATGGTGCCGGCATAGCTGTAGGGCACGATGGCCTGGGGGTCGCGCGCCGCGATCTCGCCCAGCCGCGCGGCCACGCTGGCCAGCGCCTCGTCCCAGCTGATGCGCACGAACTGGTCGGCGTCGCTGCGGCCCTTGGTGCCGACCCGCTTCATGGGATAGAGCAGCCGCTCGGCGTGTTCGGTGCGCTCGGCGTAGCGCGACACCTTGGTGCACAGCACGCCGCGCGTGTGGCGGTGTGCGGCCGCGCCATGCAGGCTCACGACCCGGTCGGCCTGCACCTGCACGTTGAGGGCGCAGGTGTCCGGGCAGTCGTGCGGGCAGGCGGCGTGTACGCTGCGCATCGGCGCGGCGGCAGCACCGGAGGAAGCAGCGGACGGATCAACGCCCGCAACGGATACGGTGGCCGCGGCAGCGGCGACAGTGGTGGCACTCATGGCGCAATCATGGCACGCGGATGGCATGCAACAGGCCCGCCGATGACCCGCGATCCAGCCGCCGGCCGGCCCCCAGGGCGGGGGCGTCCCGGGTGGTCGCAGGGCGGCATGGGCACGGCTAACATGGCCCGCATGCCCCGCCCGCGGGCCCCGAGGAGACGCCCATGCTGATCGAAACCATCGTCGCCGACGCCGCCGCCGTCACCGCGATCCGACGTGACATCCACGCCCACCCCGAGCTGTGCTTCCAGGAGCTGCGCACCTCGGACGTGGTGGCGCGTGAACTCGCCGCCGCCGGCATCGAGATCCACCGCGGCCTGGGCCGCACCGGTCTCGTGGGCGTGATCCGCAACGGCACGTCGAGCCGCGCCATCGGCCTGCGCGCCGACATGGACGCGCTGCCCATGACCGAGCACAACCGCTTCGCCCACGCCAGCGTCCACCCCGGCCGCATGCACGCCTGCGGCCACGACGGCCACACCGCCATGCTGCTGGCCGCGGCGCGTCACCTGGCGCGCCACCGCCAGTTCGACGGCACCGTCTACCTGGTGTTCCAGCCGGCCGAGGAAGGCGGCGGCGGCGCGCGCGAGATGATGCGCGATGGCCTGTTCGAGCGCTTTCCCATGGACGCCATCTATGGCATGCACAACTGGCCGGGCCTGGCGGCCGGGCAGTTCGCGGTGTGCGACGGGCCGGCCATGGCGTCGAGCAACGAATTCCGCATCACCATCACCGGCAAGGGCTCACACGCTGCGCTGCCGCACAACGGCATCGACCCGGTGCCGGTGGCCTGCCAGATGGTGCAGGCCTTCCAGACCATCGTGACGCGCAACAAGAAGCCGACCGATGCGGCCGTCATTTCGGTGACCATGATCCACGCCGGCGAGGCGACCAATGTGGTGCCCGACTCCTGCGAGATCCAGGGCACGGTGCGCACCTTCACCTTCGAGGTGCTGGACCTGATCGAGGCGCGCATGCGCGCCATTGCCGAACACACGGCGGCGGCCTTCGGCGCCCGCGTGGCGTTCGAGTTCCACCGCAACTACCCGCCCACCATCAACCACCGCGCCGAGGCCGAGTTCGTGCGCGGCGTGATGCGCGAGGTGGTGGGGCCGGACAACACCCTGGAGTTCGAGCCCACCATGGGCGCGGAGGACTTCAGCTACTTCCTGCAGGCCAAGCCGGGGGCCTACTTCGTCATCGGCAACGGCGATGGCGGCCACCGCGAACATGGCCATGGCCTGGGGCCCTGCAATCTGCACAACCCCAACTACGACTTCAACGATGAATTGATCCCACTGGGCGCCACGCTGTGGGTGAGGTTGGCGGAGGCCTGGCTCAGGCCGGCCTGATCACGGTTCGACGCCAGCAGCGGTCAAGCGGGTTGGCGTCGGCTCAAGCCGCGCCCGACCCGGGATCGCGCTCAGATGCCCAGCATCGTGGCCAGCGCCTGCTGGCCAGTGAGCGACAGGCCGACCGCATATTCGGCCGGCAGGTTTTCGGCGTCGTCACCCAGGCTCTCGGCGCGTCCACTCCACGCCACCTGGGCTGCGAAATCCATGCGCATGGTGCCGATGCGCAGTTCGATGGTGACCGCGTGAGCGGTCGGCATGTCCATATCGACATAGACGCTCAGGCCCGAGGCGGAAACGTCGCGCAGGGCGATCACCTCGACCCCGCCGCCGGCATCACGTGCCTCGGACGGGTCCAGTGCGGCCGCACTGGTCGGTGTGTGGTCCAGTGGGTAGAGCACCATCTCGCCGATCGGCCGTATGCCGAGGATGCGTCGCTTCTCGCGGCGCTGCTCGATGCCCTTGTTGAGTCGAACCGGGCGCTGGTCGCTTGCAACCGGCTTCAACGAAGCCGATGAGGAGCTGGCCGACCGGGACACCGGTTCGAGCGAGCCAAGTTCGATGTCGACAGATGGCATGGTGGAGCTTCCTGAATGGCGCAGGTCGGCGACCCGCATGGCTGCGATCTTAGAGATTGGTTCCCCAGGATGCACGGCGAACTCCCGGGGGTTTGCACTGCAAATTGCAGTACTTCATTACTGCCCCCCTGGCTGGTGGGGGTGAGTGGCCGCGAGGATAATTTCAGGTAATTAATACTCAATCCCCGCGAACAAGCAGACGTAAGCCGTAGGTCCTTGAAATGGTCCTGCTCCGACGGCACCCGGGCGGGGTACGGAGCTGCGGGCACATGGGGGACACGCGCACCCACCCACTTGAGACGCGAATCGAGCCGCGAGGCGACACCCGCTGCTCATGATCACGCTGCACCGCGGCCCAGGGCATGCCTATCATCGCGGCGTGGAGACAACTGCCATGCCCCAACATTCAGCACGTCGCCCGGCTGCGTCAGGCCCGGACTTCGACCGGCGGCGGCGCCTGCGGCAACTGGCCTGGCCGGCCCTGGTGCTGATGCTGCTGCACGGGCCGCAGCCGGTCGCGGCACAGCAGGGTGCGACCGAGGTGGACCAGATGCCGCCGCGGCGCGTGATTCCTGGCCGGCCGGCACGCGGCGGTGCTCGGCGCGACATCAGCGCGGAACTGGCGGCAGCCCAGGAACGCATCGACGCCCAGGATTGGCTCGGCGCAGCTGCCGAACTGGCACGGGCGCGCGACAAGGACCCGGCCAATATGGACCTGCTCAACCTGCTCGGCTTTTGTCAGCGGCGCGGGGGCGATCTGTATGCGGCGGTCGACACCTTCACTCTGCTGCTCAAGCAGGTGCCCCAGCACCGCAGCGCGCATGAGCAGTTGGGCCGGACCTACCTGCTGCTGAGCCGACCGGATGACGCCCAGCGCGAGCTGAAGCAGCTGCGCAACCTCTGCGGCAGTTGCGTCGAGGCGCAGGAACTTGATCGGGCCATCAGCGCCTTCCTGCGCTGAGAAGGTCCGCGCATTCCTGCGCTGACCGAGCGCGCTTCTTGCCGCGCTGCAACGACCCGCCGATCAGCATCGACAACCTCAGGCTGCCGTCAGCCCCATGACACGCAATTCAGCTGCGGCCTGGGCGGCATCGCGGAACAGCACCCCCGGCAAACCTGCGGCGCCGGCGGCTTCGATGTTGGGCGGATGGTCGTCCAGAAACACCGCCTCGCCCGGCCCCAGCTTGAACTGTCGCAAGGCCAGGTCGAAGATGGCCGGCTCGGGCTTGCACAGCCCCACGCGGGATGAAAACACGCCGGCGCGAAAACAGGCCATGAAATCATGGCTGCGCTCCAGGTGGTCAGCAAACGGCGCCGGCATGTTGGACAGGTAGTACAGCGGCAAGCCGGCTGCATGCAGGCGTCGCAGCAGGGCCACGCTGTCGGCGATGGGTGTGAGTTCGTCCGGCACGGCCTCGATGACGGCGCGCACCTGCTGCGGCGTGACGCCCAGGCTGTCATGCAGCCGGGCACTGACGGCATCGGCGAGCTCGTCGGCGTTGATGCTGCCGCGGTCGAAGCGCCCCCAATCGCCGCCATAGCCCTGGAAGAAGCCGCTCACCAGGGCGCGTGTGCTGGCGTCGTCATAGGCCAGTTCGGGCAGGACGCGCGCCAGCAAAGCCGCCGGACGCCAGCGGAACAGCACCGCGCCGAAATCGAAGATGACGGCGCGCGGCGCGGCCGTGGCTGCGCTCGCTGGCAGTGAGGCGGGCAGGGGGTCGGCGGGCATGCGCTCAGCGCCCCGTCACCACGCCCAGGCGCTTGAGCAGGCCGGCGGTGGAGGCGTCCAGCCCGGCGGTATCGCCGTTGGCAAAACGCGGCAGCAGCTGGTTGCACAAGGCCTTGCCCAGTTCCACCCCCCACTGGTCGTAGCTGTTGATGCGCCACAGCGCACCGCTCACGAACACGCGGTGCTCGTACAGGGCGATGAGGGCGCCGAGCGAGCGCGGGCTGAGTTCATCCAGCACCAGCGTCGTGCTCGGCCGGTTGCCCGGAAAGCTGCGGTGCCGTGCCACGGTGGTGGCCGGCAGGTCGGGCGCCGCGGTGGGGGCTTTTTCGGTGGCGGCTTCGGCAGCGGTCTTGCCCAGCATCAAGGCCTGGCTTTGGGCCAGGCAGTTGGCCAGCAGCTTGTGGTGCTGGTCGGCCAGGGCGGCGCGCAACTCGGCGCTGTGCTCTTCGGGGCCGTAATGGGTCTGGCGCACGGCGATGAACTCGACCGGAATGGCGTCGGTGCCCTGGTGCAGCATCTGGAAATAGGCGTGCTGGCCATTGGTGCCGGCCTCGCCCCAGACCACCGGGCAGGTGTCGAAAGGCAGCGGTTCGCCGTCCAGGTCGACGCTCTTGCCGTTGCTTTCCATCTCCAGCTGCTGCAGATAGGCCGGCAGGCGGCGCAGGCCCTGGTGGTAAGGCGCGATGGAGCGGCTGGCGGCGTGGTGGAAGTTGCGGTACCAGACGTCCAGCAGGCCCAGCTGCACCGGCAGGTTGCCCTCCAGCGGCGCTTCGGCGAAATGGCGGTCCATGGCGTGGGCGCCGGCCAGCAGGGCGCGGAAGTTGTCGGCGCCGATGGCCAGGGCAATGGGCAGGCCGATGGCGCTCCAGAGCGAATAACGCCCACCGACCCAGTCCCAGAAGCCGAAGGTGGTGCTGATGCCGAACCTGGCCGCGGCCGCCACATTGGTGGTGGTAGCGGCAAAGTGGTCGGCGATGGCCGCCTCGGCGCCAGCACCGTAGTGCTGCAGGAACCAGGCGCGCGCCAGCTGCGCATTGGCCATGGTCTCCTGCGTGGTGAAGGTCTTGGACGCGACGATGAACAGGGTGCGGTGGGCGTCGAGCTGGCGCAGCACCGGCACGATGTCGTGGCCGTCGACGTTGGAGACGAAATGCAGCTTCAGGCCGCGCTGGGCATAGGCGTCCAGCGCCGGCACCACCATCTGCGGGCCGAGGTCGGAGCCGCCGATGCCGATGTTGACCACGTCGGTGATCTCGCCCCGCGCAGCACGGGCGCGTTGAGTCTCGACCCAGGCCAGCAAGGGATCGAGCACGGCATGCACATCGGCCAGGATGACCGGGTCGAAGGGCGGCGTCTCGCCCTTGGGCGCACGCAGCGCCGTGTGCAGCACGGCGCGTCCTTCGGTGTGGTTGATGGGATCGCCGCGCAGCAGGCCGTCGCGCCGGGCCTCGATGCCGCATTCGCGTGCCAGCTCGAGCAGCAACTTACGTGTCGCCAGATCCCAGCGGTTCTTCGACAGGTCGGCGAACACCTCGGGCGCCTGCAGCGCGAAGGTGTCGAAACGCGCCGGATCGCGCGCAAAGGCCTCGCGCAGATCAAGGTCGCGGCCATGCGCCTCGAAGTGGCCACGCAGGGCGGTCCAGGTCAGGCTCAGATCACAACGCGGCCAGGTCGATGCAGGAGTGTTCATGGTGGGATGCAACGGTCGGTGTCGAGTGACGGGGGGGGGGATGGCGGACAGGCGGCGACAGCCGCGCCGCAGCTCAGGCGCCGGACTGGGCGGCCGCGATGAGGGCGTCAAGCTTGGCCGAGTCGACCGCAAAGGCACGGATGCCTTCAGCCAGCTTCTCGGTCGCCATGGCGTCCTCATTGAGGGCGTAACGGAAGGCGGCCTCGTTGTAGCTCATCGCATGGATGTCGGCCTGCTGCGCCGCAGCCGGGTTCAGCGCGGGTGCGAGTTCACCCTCGGCGCCCTGCAGCTGGGCCAGCAGATCCGGGCTGATGGTCAGCAGGTCGCAGCCCGCCAGGGCCAGGATCTGACCGGTGTTGCGGAAACTCGCGCCCATCACCTCGGTGGCGATGCCGAATTTCTTGTAATAGGTGTAGATCTGTGCCACTGACTTCACGCCGGGGTCGTTGGCACCGGCCATGGCGACCTCGTCCCACTTCGCGCCGGCGGACTTCTTGTACCAGTCGTAGATGCGTCCGACGAAGGGCGAGATGAGCTGCACGCCGGCCTCGCCGCAGGCCACCGCCTGGCAGAACGAGAACAGCAGCGTCAGGTTGCAGTGGATGCCTTCGCGCTCCAGCGCGCGCGCCGCCTGGATGCCTTCCCAGGTGGCGGCGATCTTGATCAGCACGCGTTCGCGCTTCACGCCAGCGGCCTCGTACAGGCGGATGAGGCGATGCGCACGGGCGATGGTGGCCGCGGCGTCGAAGCTCAGGCGAGCGTCGACCTCGGTCGACACGCGACCCGGCACCACGCCCAGGATCTCGCGGCCGAAGCGCACCAGCACGCGGTCGACCAGGTCGGACAAGGGATCGCCGCGGTGCGCTGCGACCTCCTGCGCGAGCAGCGGTGCGTACTCGGACTGCTGCACGGCCTTGAGGATGAGACTGGGGTTGGTGGTCGCATCCTGCGGTGTGTAGGCCGCGAGCTGGTGGAAGTTGCCGGTATCGGCCACCACGGTGGTGTGGCGCTTGAGGGCAGCGAGCAGATTGGGCATGGCGCGTAGGTCGTGTGGCGGCGCAGGTGCGCAACAGTGGCGGATCAGGGGCCGGAACAAGCGCGGAACGCACCTTGCCCGAGCCCGGAATAGTAACCAGATTACGCCAATCTGCGCAGAATGATCACATGGATTGTGCGGATGTCCAAAGCGCTTTTGATGTCATACTCTAGAGCGTCAGATTGACGACAGCATGACAAGCAGGCATGATCGACTTGAAACAAAGTTTCATGCCCGGCGGGTGATCCTGAGTCACCCGGTTCCATCACCAGCAGCGTCTTCGCACGCCCGACACCATGGCATTTGATCTCGTCTTCTTCGGCGGCACCGGCGACCTGACCTGGCGCAAGCTCATGCCGGCGCTATTCCAGGCCTTCCGCCACGGCAAGCTGCCGGCCGACGGTCGCATCCTGGCGGTCGCCCGCGACGAGCAGACCGACGCGCAGTACCGCGCCTGGCTGCAGGAGCGCTTCAAGGACGTCGAGATCGCCAAGCGGCCCAACGACGAGGAGTTCGCTCGTTTTGCCGAACATGTCTTCTACAAGCGGGTCGACCTGTCGCAGCCCGACCACTATGGCCGCATCAAGGCCTGGGTCGACGAGCGTCAGGCGGACACGGTGGTGTTTTTCGTCGCCACCGCGCCGCACCTATTCACCCAGGTGTGCGAGCAGCTCGGCGCCGCCGGCCTGAACGGCCCGAATGTGCGTGTGGTGCTGGAAAAGCCGCTCGGCCACGACCTGGCCAGCGCCCAGGCGATCAACCGCGCGGTGAGTGCGGTGTTCACCGAAAGCCAGGCCCTGCGCATCGACCACTATCTGGGCAAGCCCTCGGTGCAGAACCTGATGGCGCTGCGTTTCGGCAACGCCCTGTTCGAGCCGCTGTGGCGGCGCGAGAGCATCGCCAACATCCAGATCACGCTGGCCGAGAGCCTGGGCGTAGGCACGCGCGGCGACTTCTATGACCGCACCGGTGCGTTGCGCGACATGATCCAGAACCATGCGCTGCAACTGCTGACCATGATCGCGATGGAGCCGCCCAGCACCAACAGCGCCGACGCCATCCGCGACGAGAAGTTGAAGGTGCTGCGTTCGCTCAAGCCGTTCACGGCCGAGACGGTCAACCGCGACGTGGTGCGCGGCCAGTACCGCGCCGGCAACGTGGACGGCAAGAAGGTGCCGGGTTACCTGGACGAGGTGAAGGTGCCGCCCGGCAGCCCCTGCGAGACCTTCGTCGCCCTGCGCACCGAGGTGCAGAACTGGCGCTGGGCGGGTGTGCCCTTCTATCTGCGCACCGGCAAGCGCCTGGCGGCGCGCGACGCGCAGATCGTCGTCAACTTCCGCCCCGTACCGCACCCCATCTTCCCGGGCGCCAACCGCGCCAACAAGCTGGTCATCAAGCTGCAGCCCGACGACGGCCTGGAGCTGCACCTGCTGGCGGCCAAGGGCACCGGCGTGTCGGAGCTGCTCTCGCCGGTATCGCTCGACCTGGACTTCGGCAAGGCCTTTGCCAGCGAGCGGGTCGGCGCCTACGAGCGGCTGCTGCTCGACGCCATTGCCGGACGCCTGAATCTCTTCGTGCGCAGCGACGAGCAGGAGCAGGCCTGGCGCTGGGTCGAGCCCATCCTGGACACCTGGGCCGAGGATCGTGACGGCGCCGGCGAAGGCCCACGCGGCTACGCCGCCGGCAGTTGGGGCCCCGCTGCCGCCAGCGCCCTGGTGGCGCGCGACGGTTTTGCCTGGAGCGAGGAGCAATGAGCCCGCTGGCCAGCTCGCTGCCGCCTTGCAGCTGGATGAGCAGTCTGGGTGCGGTGGCTCGACTGGACGACGATCCGGCCGACGCGCCCGGAGCGCATGTCGAGCGCGCGCCGACCGACACCCCCTTGCCGCCGGTACAGGCCGCGGGCGGCCTGCGCACGGCCGGGGGCACGTCGCCGCGTCCGCTTGGATCGGCAGGCGCCAATTTACCGGCAAGCGCCGGCCGGGTCCACGCCGGCAGCATCCGCACGCCGATGGGCGCGCGCAACGCCAACCAGACGAAAGCAGCGATGGCCAGCAGCTCAGTTCCGGACCAAGGCAGTGCTGGCGCCGCCAGCGGCCTGCCTGCAGCACGCGCCGACCACGCCAACTCAGGCGGCAACAACGGGCCCATGAACATGCTCGACCGGGTGCGCGCCTCGCTGCCTGCCCTGTCGCCTGCGGAACAACGTGTGGCCAAGTTGCTGCTGGCCGACCCGCGCAGCTTTGCCAGCCTGCCGGTGGCCGAACTATCCGAGCGTGCCCACGTCAGCAAGCCCACCGTGGTGCGTTTCTGCCGCAGCGTGGGTTACGACGGCCTGGCCGACTTCAAGCTCAAGCTGGCCGGCACCG
Organism: Pseudomonadota bacterium; assembly: GCA_041169165.1. Classification (GTDB taxonomy): domain Bacteria; phylum Pseudomonadota; class Gammaproteobacteria; order Burkholderiales; family Burkholderiaceae_C; genus Sphaerotilus. The sequence continues at coordinate 53,848 of JBEEJN010000003.1, read as the reverse complement.
TCAACGAGGGCGTGCCCTTCGTGCACCGCGCAGTGGACGAGGACGACAAGAGCGGTGACCTTATCGTCAAGGTGATCGACAACGCGGTGAGCGCGTTGCTCAAGTATCGCAACGACGCGGCGGGCCTGGCCTTTGAGCGCGCCATTGCCGCGCTGGCCGAGGCGGGCCAGGCCAAGCGCCGCATCGAGTTCTACGGGGTCGGCAATTCGGGCATCGTGGTGCAGGATGCCCAGCACAAGTTCTTCCGCCTGGGCGTGTATGCAGTGGCCTACAACGACAGCCATGTGCAGCTCATGGCCGCGACCATGCTGGGCCCGGGCGACTGCGCGGTCATCGTGTCCAACTCGGGACGCAGCCAGGACGTGCTGGACGTCGCCGAAACCGCACGCAGAAAGGGCGCTACGGTCATCGTCATCACGGCCAGTGGTTCGCCGTTGGCCCTGGAGGGCAACATCCTGCTCGCCGTCGACCACCCCGAGGACTACGACCGTTACAGCCCCATGGTCTCGCGCCTGCTGCATCTGACGGTGATCGACGTGTTGACCACCGGCGTGGCGCTGCGCTTGGGCCCGGCCCTGCGGCCCATGCTGCAGGAAATCAAGCGCAACCTGCGCTCCAAACGCTACATCAGCGAACCCGGCGGCGGCGGCAGCGCGGACGGCAGCTGACTCGGCCTGGGTGCGACCGAACGGTCAGCTCAGCAGGTCGGCCACGCCATAGAGGCGGGCCAACGCGACCAGTCGGGGCGGCAGGTCGCGCACATCGACACGCACACCGCGCGCCTGGGCCTGTCGGCGCAATTGCAGCAACAAGGCCAACACGCTGGAATCGAAATGCTGCAGCGTGCCGGCATCCAGCGACAACACCGTCGCGGCAGAGCTGGCATCGAGCACTGCACCGAGCCGTTGCAGTTCGGCCGTGACCTGGTGCACCGTCACGGTGGCGGGCAGCGCGAACACGCCAGCACTTGCCATCTTGCTCAGCTCTTGCCGGCCGAACTCTTGTTCTTCTCGGCCAGCTTGTTGATCAGTCCGTCGATGCCGCCGGCAGAGATCTCCTGCGCAAAGCTGGATCGATAGTTCTCCACCAGCCAGATACCCAGCACGTTGACGTCGTAGATCTTCCAGCCCGTGGCCGTCTTTTCCATCCGGTAGTCAATCTGGATGGGCTCACCACGGCCACGGATCTCGCTCTTGACCACCACCTCGGTGTCCTCGGGCTTGGATCGCATGGGCTTGAACTCGATCGCCTGGTCCTTCACCTGGGTCAGCGCGCCCGAATAGGTGCGCACAAGCAGCTGCTTGAACTCCTCCTGCAAGCGCTTTTGCTGTTCCGGTGTGGCTTGGCGCCAATAACGGCCGACAGCCGATGCGGTCATGCGCACGAAGTTGACGTTGGGCAGGATCTTGGCGTCGACCAGGGCGATGATCTTCTGGATGTCGCCGCCCTGGATGGCCTTGTCGGACTTGACAGTCTCGATCACTTCACCTGACACCTGGCGGATGAGGGCGTCCGGCGCCAGGCTGGCGGTGGCCGCTGCGGGTGCAGCGGCCGCCTGGGCCTGTACGGTCGCGGGCAGGCCAGCCGTCAGCAGCAGGGCGGCACAGGCCGAGGCGGTAAGCATCAAACGCTGAAGAGGTGCGGCAGACATCATCAAGATCCTTTCAGAGGGCCGGGGACGGCGTGGCATCAGGCCACGCGCATATAACGCCATCCCGGCTGATCCGGTGTACAGAAGGTTCATTCGGCGTTGCGGTGCACGCCGTCAAGCCCACGAAGGCGCCTTGGTCGCGTTCATCTCGCAGCCGAGGCAGGCGAGCTGGGCACAGGTCCGGACGCGGGTTCAGGTGCAGCCGGCGCTGACCCCTGGCCTGGCGCCGGAACTGGGCTCGCATCGGGCGGGGCGTCCGGGTCGGGCAGGTCGTAGCGCACCCCCGACGCATCCGGCGGGTCACCGTTGTAGATCAGGCTGCGGCGACGTTGCAGGTAGGCGTCGCGCACAAAGCTGTAGCGGTCCAGCGCGATGTCGTCCAGCACCTGCGTGGCCTTGAGCAGGTTGGCGCGGGTAGAAACCAGTCGCGTGACGGTGAGCAGGTTGCGTTGCCCGACGTCAGTGATGAAGGGATCGGGCGCAGCCAGCACATCGATGGGCAGGCCGATGGAGTCGCGCACCGTGGACGGCCCGAACACCGGCCAGACGATGTAGGCACCGGCGGGAAAGCCCCAGCGGCCCAGCGTCATGCCGAAGTCCTCGCCATGGCGCTCCAGGCCGATCTCGGTGGCGATGTCCACCAGGCCGAGCACCCCGAATGCCGTGTTGGTGGTGAAGCGCAACATGTCGTTCGAGGCATCGATCAGCCGCCCTTGTAGCAGCAGGTTGAAGGCCGACCAGGCGTCGCGCACATTGCCGAAGAAGTTGGTCAGCGCGACGCGCACCGGCCGCGGCGTCACGTTCTGGTAGACCTCGGCCGCGGGCCGCAGCACAGCGTCGTCGACGGCGTCATTGAAGGCAAAGACCTTGCGGTTGACCTTCTCGAACGGATCGGGCTCATGCAGATTGGCGCACCCCGTCAGCCCGAACACGAACAACAGACCCAGCACGGCCAGCAAGTCGCGCACGCGCCCTGCCGCCCCCCGGTTGTCGCGGCATGATCGCTGGCTCATTTCTTGGCCTCGCCGCCGGCCGGCGCACTGTCCGCCGCCTTGTTGTACAGAAACTGGCTGATGAGGGTTTCGAGCACCACCGCAGACTGGGTCTGCTTGATCACCGCACCTGCCACCAGGTTGTCGGCTTCTGCACCCGGCTCGATGCCGATGTACTGCTCACCGAGCAGTCCGGCGGTGAGGATCTTGAGCGAGCTGTCCTTGGGGAAGGCGAAGCGCTTCTGCATGTCGATGTCGACGCTGGCCTGGAAACTCTTGTCGTCGAAGCTGATACGGCTCACCCGACCCACCACCACGCCGGCGCTCTTGACCGCCGCGCGTGGTTTCAAGCCGCCGATGTTGTCGAAACGGGCGCTGACGCTGTAGGTCTCGTCGAAGGAGATGGACAGCAGGTTGCCGGCCTTGAGTGCCAGAAACAGCAGGGCGGCCGCGCCGAGCACGACGAACAGGCCCACCCAGAGGTCGTTACGCGATTTGTGCATGGTGTGTCCGAAGCAAAGTGAAACGGGATAACGCTGAAGCCGAGCGCGCTGCGGGCGGCTCAGATGGAGAACATCAGCGCGGTGAGCACGAAGTCCAGCGCCAGCACTGCGAGCGAGGACACCACCACCGTGCGCGTGGTGGCGCGCGACACACCTTCCGGCGTGGGCTGGCACTCATAGCCCTGCAGCAGGGCGACGAAGGTGACGGTGAGGGCGAACACCACGCTCTTGATGAAGCCGTTGAGCACATCCTTGGTGACGTCCACTCCGCCCTGCATCTGCGACCAGAAGGCACCGGCGTCCACGCCAATCAGCACCACGCCGACCAGCCAGCCGCCGATGATGCCCACCGCGCTGAACATGGCCGCCAGCAGCGGCATGGTGATGAGGCCGCCGACGAAACGCGGCGCCAGCACACGGCGCAGCGGATCGACCGCCATCATCTCCATGGCCGAGAGCTGCTCGCCGGCCTTCATGAGGCCGATCTCGGCGGTGAGCGAGGTGCCGGCGCGCCCGGCAAACAGCAGCGCGGTGACGACCGGGCCGAGTTCGCGCACCAGCGACAGGGCGACGAGCAGGCCCAGCGCCTCGGCCGAGCCATAGCGCTGCAGCGTGTAATAGCCCTGCAGCGCCAGCACGAAGCCGACGAACAGGCCCGACACCACGATGATGGCCAGCGAATGGTTGCCCAGCAGATGCACCTGGTCGTTCACTAGGCGCAGCCGGCGCAGGGCAGCCGGCACCAGGCCGACCAGGCGCACAAACAGGCGTGCGCCACGACCGATGTCGGCCAGCTTGGCGCGCGTGCCGGCGCCTATGCCTTCCAGCCACGACACGAGACCGGCGCTCATCGGCCGGCTCCACTGGTGGCTGCGTCGGCCAGGCCCAGGTCGGTGGCGATGCCGGCGGCCGGGTAGTGGAAACGCACCGGGCCGTCCGGCGCGGCGGTGACGAACTGGCGCACCAGCGGATCGCTGCTCTCGCGCAGTTCAGCCGGCGTGCCCTGGGCGGCGATGCGGCCGTTGGCGACGAAGACCACGTGGTCGGCGATGGAGAAGGTTTCCTCGACGTCGTGCGACACCACGATGCTGGTCACGCCCAGGGTGTCGTTGAGGTCGCGGATGAGCCGGGCCGCCACGCCCATGGAGATGGGGTCCAGGCCGGCGAAGGGCTCGTCGTACATGATGAGGTCCGGGTCCAGCGCCACTGCGCGCGCCAGCGCCACGCGCCGGCTCATGCCGCCCGAGATCTGGCTGGGCATGAGGTCGCGCGCACCGCGCAGGCCCACGGCGTCGAGCTTCATCAGCACGAGGTCGCGGATGAGGGCTTCGGGCAGGTCGGTGTGCTCGCGCAGCGGAAAGGCCACGTTGTCGAACACCGACAGGTCGGTGAACAGGGCGCCGAACTGGAACAACATGCCCATGCGTCGGCGCATCTCGAAGACCTGCGCGCGCTTGAGCGTGGCCAGGTCGACGCCGTCAAACAGCACCTGGCCCTTGAGCGGCGCGAGTTGGGCGCCGACCAGACGCAGCACCGTGGTCTTGCCGCCGCCCGAGGTGCCCATGAGGGCCACCACTGCACCGCGCGGCACGACCAGATTGACGTCCTGAAGAATGATGCGGTCGCCATAACCGCAGGTGACGCCGCGCAGCTCAACCATGGGGGTCGACGCGACCGTTGAGGCCGACGGGGAGCTGGCAAGCGAATGTTCTGGCTGGAGTGTCATCGTGTCTGAGGCATGCGCCGGCCGGGCTCGGCCCTGCTGGCCGGCGCATGATAGGGGATAACACTCATGCCCATCGGCGGCCGTCCAACCTTGCAACGCCTGCCTCAGCAGGTAGCGGGCGGCATGCCGTGGCGCAGGCCGGGCACGCTTGCAGGCGCACGCCGGCCACCGGTGAACCGGCTCAGCGCGGCAGCGTGGTGGCGCCGCTCAGGAACTCGTCCACCGCGCGTGCGGCCTGGCGGCCTTCGCGGATGGCCCACACCACCAGCGACTGGCCACGGCGCATGTCACCGGCGGCGAAGACCTTGGCCACATTGGTCTTGTAGCCACCGACCACGTCAACGCCAGCCCTGGCGTTGCCGCGGGCGTCCTTGTCGACGCCGAAGGCTTCCAGCACCGAGGCGACCGGGTTGACGAAACCCATGGCCAGCAGCACCAGGTCGGCCTTGTAGTTCTTTTCGGTGCCGGCGACCTCGACCAGCTTCCCGTCCTTGAACTCGACGTTCACGGTGGTCAGGCCGGTGATCCTGCCGTTCTCGCCGGTGAAGGCCTTGGTCGAGATGGCGAACTCGCGCGTGCAACCTTCTTCGTGGCTGGACGAGGTGCGCAGCTTGAGCGGCCAGTAAGGCCAGGTCAGCGGGCGGTTCTCTTCCACCGGCGGCTGGGGCATGACCTCGAACTGGGTCACGCTGACGGCGCCGTGGCGGTTGCTGGTGCCCACGCAGTCGCTGCCGGTGTCGCCACCGCCGATGACGATGACATGCTTGCCGTCGGCGCGCAGCTGGTTCTTGAGCTTGTCGCCGGCGTTGACCTTGTTCTGCTGCGGCAGGAACTCCATCGCGAAGTGCACGCCGTCCAGATCGCGGCCGGGCACCGGCAGATCGCGGCTCTGCTCGGATCCGCCGCACAGCAGCACGGCGTCGAACTGGGCCTTCAGCTCATCGGCGGTGATGGTCTCCTTGGCGTCGTTCGTCACCTTGGAGCCCTTGGGCCATGCCCCAACCAGCACGCCGGTGCGGAACACCACACCTTCGGCCTCCATCTGCTTGACGCGACGGTCGATGTGCGACTTCTCCATCTTGAAGTCGGGGATGCCGTAGCGCAGCAGGCCACCGATGCGGCTGTTCTTCTCGAACACCGTCACGTCGTGGCCGGCACGCGCCAGCTGCTGGGCGGCGGCCAGGCCGGCCGGGCCGGAACCGACCACGGCCACCTTGTTGCCCGTCTTCGCCTTGGCCGGCTGGGGCGTGACCCAGCCTTCGTGCCAGGCGCGGTCGATGATGGCGTGTTCGATGGACTTGATGCCCACCGCGTCGTCATTCACGTTGAGCGTGCAGGCCGCCTCGCAGGGCGCGGGGCAGATGCGGCCGGTGAACTCGGGGAAGTTGTTGGTGCTGTGCAGCACCGTGGCGGCGTTCTTCCAGTCGCCGCGGTAGACCAGGTCGTTGAAGTCGGGGATGACGTTGTTGACCGGGCAGCCGTTGTTGCAGAACGGCGTGCCGCAGTCCATGCAGCGCGCACCCTGCACTTTCGCACCCTCGGCATCGATGCCGATGACAAATTCCTTGTAGTTCTTCAGACGCTTCTCGACTGGCTCGTAGCCCTCTTCGAGACGCTCGTATTCCATGAATCCTGTGACCTTGCCCATGGTGACTCTTCAGTTCTCTATCGATTGATCTTGGACGCAGCAATCAGGAGGTGGCACTTGCCGGCTCCTGATCGCCGACCCCTCGGGGGTCGCCGCCCGGTCCCGGGCGGCGGGGGCGCCTTATTTGGCGGGGACGGACTTGCCGGCCTTCTTGGCCTCGTCCTTGCCCATGGCCTTGGCGATGGTGGCGTCGGCCGCCTTGGTGGCGTTGAGTTCACCCAGGGCGCGCTTGTACTCGTTGGGGAAGACCTTGACGAAGCGCCCGCGCGCCTCGCTCCAGTTGTCGAGGATGTCGCGCGCACGCAGCGAACCGGTCCAGCGGTGGTGGTCCTCGATCAGCTTCCTGAGCTGGGCCTCGTCGGACTGGCCGCGGTGCCACAGGTTGACGTCGAGCTTGGCCTCCTGCTCGGCCGCGCTCAGCACCTTCTCCAGGCTGACCATGCTGGTATTGCAGCGGCCGGCGAAGCTGTTGTCCTCGTCGTACACGTAGGCGATGCCCCCCGACATACCGGCGGCGAAGTTGCGCCCGGTCTTGCCCAGCACGGCCACGGTGCCGCCGGTCATGTATTCGCAGCCGTGGTCGCCCGTGCCTTCCACCACCGCGGTGGCGCCCGACAGGCGCACCGCGAAACGCTCGCCGCCCACACCGCGGAAGAAGGCCTCGCCGCTGGTCGCACCGTAGAGCACGGTGTTGCCGACGATGATGTTCTTGGTCGCGTCGCCGCGGAACTCGATGCTCGGGCGCACCACCACGCGGCCGCCCGACAGACCCTTGCCGGTGTAGTCGTTGGCCTCGCCGATAAGGTACAGGGTGATGCCCTGGGCCAGGAAGGCCGCAAAGCTCTGGCCGCCCGTGCCTTCCATCTGGATGAAGACGGTGTGGTCGGGCAGACCTTCCGGACGGTGGCGGATCAGTTCGCCCGACAACATCGCACCGACCGAGCGGTTGACGTTGCGCGCGTCCTCCATGAACTGCACCTTCTCGCCGCGCTGGATGGCGGGCTGGCACTTCTCGATCAGCTTCACGTCCAGGGCGCGGGCCAGGCCGTGGTCCTGCTCTTCCACGTGCAGGCGCGGCACGCTGGCCGGCACCGCCGGCAGGTGGAAGACCTTGCCGAAGTCCAGGCCCTTGGCCTTCCAGTGGCTCACGGCCTTCTTGGTGTCGAGCAGGTCGGCGCGGCCGATCAGCTCGTCGAACTTGCGGATGCCCAGCTGGGCCATGATCTGGCGCGCTTCCTCGGCGATGAAGAAGAAGAAATTCACCACGTGCTCGGGCTTGCCCGAGAACTTCTTGCGCAGCACCGGGTCCTGGGTGGCCACACCCACCGGGCAGGTGTTGAGGTGGCACTTGCGCATCATGATGCAGCCCTCGACCACCAGCGGCGCGGTGGCGAAGCCGAACTCGTCGGCGCCCAGCAGCGCGCCGATGACGACGTCGCGGCCGGTCTTCATCTGGCCGTCGGCCTGCACCCGCACGCGGCTGCGCAGGCGGTTCAGCACCAGGGTCTGCTGCGTCTCGGCCAGGCCCAGTTCCCAGGGCGTACCGGCGTGCTTGATGGACGACCAGGGCGAGGCACCGGTGCCGCCGTCATGGCCGGCGATCACCAGGTGATCGGCCTTGCACTTGGTCACGCCGGCGGCGATGGTGCCCACGCCGACCTCGGACACCAGCTTCACGCTCACCGAGGCGCGTGGGTTGGCGTTCTTCAGGTCGTGGATGAGTTGAGCCAGGTCCTCGATCGAGTAGATGTCGTGGTGCGGCGGCGGGCTGATCAGCCCGACACCCGGCACGCTGTAGCGCAGCATGCCGATGTATTCGCTCACCTTGCCACCGGGCAGCTGGCCGCCCTCACCGGGCTTGGCGCCCTGGGCCATCTTGATCTGGATCTGGTCGGCCGACACAAGGTATTCGGTCGTCACGCCGAAGCGGCCCGACGCCACCTGCTTGATCTTGGAGCGCAGGCTGTCGCCGTCCTTCATGGCGTAGTCCGCCTCGATGACCTTGCCGCCCACCACGTCGGACACCTTGGTGCCGTCGGTGATCTTGATGCCCTTCAACTCATTGCGGTAACGCGCCGGATCCTCGCCGCCTTCACCGGTATTGCTCTTGCCGCCGATGCGGTTCATGGCAATGGCCAGGGTCGAGTGGGCCTCGGTCGAGATCGAGCCCAGCGACATGGCGCCGGTGGCGAAACGCTTGACGATCTCGGCCGCCGGCTCGACCTCGTCGACCGGGATGGCCTTGCTCGGGTCGAGCTTGAACTCGAACAGGCCGCGCAGCGTCAGGTGACGACGGTTCTGGTCGTTGATGATCTGGGCGTATTCCTTGTACGTCTCGAACTTGTTCGAGCGCGTGCTGTGCTGCAGCTTGGCGATCGCGTCCGGCGTCCACATGTGCTCCTCGCCGCGGGTGCGCCAGGCGTATTCGCCGCCGGCGTCCAGCATCTCGGCCAGCACCGGGTCGTCGCCGAAGGCGGCGCGGTGGTTGCGCAGCGCTTCCTCGGCCACCTCGAACACACCGATGCCTTCCACCTGGGTGGCGGTGCCGCGGAAGTACTTGCCGACCAGGTCCTTGTTCAGGCCGATGGCCTCGAACAGCTGGGCGCCGCAGTAGGACATATAGGTCGACACGCCCATCTTGGACATGATCTTCGACAGACCCTTGCCCACCGCCTTGATGTAGTTGTAGATCGCCTTGTCGGCCGAGAGCTGGCCCGGCAGTTCGGCGTGCATGCCGGCCAGGGTTTCCAGCGCCAGGTAGGGGTGCACCGCCTCTGCGCCGTAGCCAGCCAGCACGGCGAAGTGGTGCACCTCGCGCGCCGAGCCGGTCTCGACCACCAGGCCGGCGGTGGTGCGCAGGCCCTCGCGCACCAGGTGGTGGTGTACGGCCGACAGCGCCAGCAGTGCGGGGATGGCGATCATGTCGCGGCTCATGCCGCGGTCGCTGATGATGATGATGTTGTGGCCGCCGTGCAGGGCGTCCACCACCTCGGCGCACAGCGAGGCCAGCTTGGCTTCCACGCCCTGGGCGCCCCAGCTAACCGGGTAGGTGATGTCCAGGGTGTAGGGCTTGAACTTGCCGCTGGTGTGGCGCTCGATGCCGCGCAGGCGCGCCATGTCCTCGAAGTCCAGCACCGGCTGGGTGACCTCGAGACGCATCGGCGGGTTGACCGCGTTGATGTCCAGCAGGTTGGGGCGCGGGCCGATGAAGCTGTTCAGGCTCATGACGATGGCCTCGCGGATCGGGTCGATCGGCGGGTTGGTCACTTGCGCGAACAGCTGCTTGAAGTAGTTGTAGAGCGGCTTGTTCTTGTCGCTCAGCACGGCCAGGGGCGAGTCGTTGCCCATCGAGCCGATGCCTTCCTCGCCTGCCACCGCCATGGGGGCCATGAGGAACTTGATGTCCTCCTGCGTGTAGCCGAAGGCCTGCTGGCGGTCGAGCAGGCTTTCGCTCGACGCCGGCGTGGCGGCATCAGCAGGAATGGTCTCCAGCTTGACACGCACGTTTTCGATCCACTGGCGATAGGGCTTGCCACTGGCAAATTGGTTCTTCAGCTCCTCGTCATCGACGATGCGACCCTGCTCGAAGTCGATCAGGAACATCTTGCCCGGCTGCAGGCGCCACTTCTTGGTGATCTTGTTTTCGGGGATGGGCAGCACGCCGGACTCGGAGGCCATCACCACCAGGTCGTCGTCGGTGACGATGTAGCGCGCCGGGCGCAGGCCGTTGCGGTCCAGCGTGGCGCCGATCTGCTTGCCGTCGGTGAAGACCATGGCGGCCGGGCCATCCCAGGGCTCGAGCATCGAGGCGTGGTATTCGTAGAAGGCGCGGCGGCGCTCGTCCATCAGCGTGTGCTGCTCCCAAGCTTCCGGGATCATCATCATCGCGGCATGGGCCAGCGGATAGCCGCTCATGGTGAGCAGTTCGAGCGCGTTGTCGAAGGTGGCGGTGTCGCTCTGGCCTTCAAAGCTGATGGGGTAGAGCTTCTTGAGGTCGGCACCCAGCACTGGCGAGGCCATCACGCCCTCACGCGCGCGCATCCAGTTGAAGTTGCCCTTGACCGTGTTGATTTCGCCGTTGTGGGCGACCATGCGGTAGGGGTGGGCCAGCGGCCACTCGGGGAAGGTGTTGGTGGAAAAGCGCTGGTGCACCAGGGCCAGGGCCGAGACGCAGCGCGGGTCCTGCAGGTCGAGGTAGTACTTGCCGACCTGGTCGGCCAGCAGCAGGCCCTTGTAGATGATGGTGCGGCAGCTCATGCTGGGCACGTAGTACTCGCGGCTGTGCGTGAGCTTGAGCTTCTGGATCGCGGCCGAGGCGGTCTTGCGGATCACGTAGAGCTTGCGCTCCAGCGCGTCGGGCACGATGACGTCGGCGCCGCGGCCGATGAAGATCTGGCGAATCACCGGCTCGGTGGTGCGCACCGTGGGCGACATGGGCATGGCGCGGTCGACCGGCACATCGCGCCAGCCCAGCAGCACCTGGCCTTCGGCCTTGACCGCACGCTCGAGTTCCTGCTCGCAGGCCAGGCGGCTGGCGTGCTCCTTTGGCAGGAAGATCATGCCCACGCCGTATTCACCCGGCGGGGGCAGGGTGACGCCCTGCTCTGTCATCTCGGCACGGAAGAACTCGTCCGGGATCTGGATCAGGATGCCCGCGCCGTCGCCCATCAGCGCATCGGCGCCCACGGCGCCGCGGTGGTCGAGGTTTTCCAGGATGAGCAGGCCCTGCTCGACGATGGAGTGCGCCTTCTGGCCCTTGATGTGGGCAACAAAGCCCACGCCGCAGGCGTCGTGCTCCTGGGCGGCGTCATACAGGCCACCCGCGGCTTCGGCGCGCATCTGGTCGGCGGTCGGATGATTCAGGTCGTCTTGCATCGCGGTGGTCATCAAGGGGGAAGAAAGGCCGCTGGGGCCCGAGGCAGCCTGGGTCATGGCGCACTCCTGGGTATGGGGAAGCATCAAACAGCGAAACGGCCGGAATTTACTGCACTGCAGCGAGGATGACCATCGTTATTAAAAGGGGTCAGATCAATTTAATTAACTACGTCAACGTCATCGCAAATTAATTGGGGACATATCAACAAGATCCTGCATGCCGCGTGCCTGACTCAGAAAACGTGCCAGCCCCCCGCAGTCCGGGCCAGCGCCCGCCGTCCCGGCAGCGGGCCTTACGCCCTCAGCCGCGCCGGCTCTTGTCCGCTTCTGGTGCGCCAGCCTGCGCTGCACGTTCCGATCTGGTGCCGGGCGGGCGTCCGCGCGGCCGGGGCTGCAGGGGCCGGCCGGTCAGTTCCTGCAGACGGGCAAGAAATGCGCCGGAACCATGGGCCCAACCGGCCAGGGCGTTGCGGGTGTAGGCCATCACCTCGGCCGGCGCCAGCGGCTCGTCCAGCAGCTGCGCCCAGGCGGCCTCGCGCTCGAAGGGCGTGTTGCCCAGCGCCCAATATTCCGGCAGGCCGGTGACCAGGCCGTCGGCCTTGCGGCCCAGATGGTGGGCAGCACTGGACCATGGCCAGTCGGCAGCGTGCGCCACCAGTCCGGCGCGCACCGGGTTCTGCTCGATGTAGCGCACACAGCCCAGCAGCGGCGCGCCCGGTTCGATGACGCTGGCGCGGAAGCGCCCGTCCCACAGGGTGCCGCTGCGGCCGTGGCGGCGGTTGAAGGCGACGACATAACGTCGCCCGAGTGCCTGCACCAGTTGCCCCAGGGACTCGGCGCTGCGCGGCGTGACGAGCAGGTGCACATGGTCCGCCTGCAGCACATAGGCATGCAGGGCGACCGAAAGTGTGGCCGCCGCCTCGCGCAAGGCGGCCAGCCAGGCCAGCCGGTCGACATCGTCGACGAATACGGCGTTGTGGTTGTGCCCGCGCAGCACGATGTGGTGCGCGAGATGGGCGAAGGCAAGGCGGGGCAGTCGGGCCATGGGTACTGCTGAAGCGCGGCGATCATAGGCTGCGGCCCGCAGCGGCGCGGCACTGGGACAGAATGCGGCGGCATCCACTTCATCCGTCAGGAGACTGCACCATGCGCGCCGACAACGTACTCGCCACCATCGGCAACACGCCCCACATCCGCCTCAATCGCCTGTTCGGCCCGGCCGCCTCGGTCTGGGTCAAGTCCGAGCGCAGCAATCCGGGGGGGTCGATCAAGGACCGCATCGCCCTGTCCATGGTCGAGGCGGCCGAGGCCAGCGGTGCACTTGCGGCCGGCGGCACCATCGTCGAGCCCACCTCGGGCAATACCGGCATCGGTCTGGCCATGGTGGCGGCGGTCAAGGGCTACAAGCTGGTGCTGGTCATGCCCGACAGCATGAGCGTGGAGCGCCGCCGCCTGATGCTGGCCTATGGCGCGAGCTTTGTGCTCACGCCGCGTGCCGAAGGCATGAAGGGCGCCATCGCCAAGGCGCAGGAGCTGGTCAGCACCACGCCCGGCGCCTGGATGCCGCAGCAGTTCGAGAACGAGGCCAACATCGCCGTGCATGTGCGCACCACGGCCGAGGAGATCGCGGCCGACTTTCCGGACGGCCTGGATGCCCTCATCACCGGCGTGGGCACGGGCGGCCACATCACCGGCTGCGCCCAGGTGCTGAAGGCGCGCTGGCCGCAGCTCAAAGTGTTCGCGGTCGAGCCGGCAGCCTCGCCGGTCATCAGCGGCGGCAAGCCATCGCCTCATCCCATCCAGGGCATAGGCGCAGGCTTCATTCCGAAGAACCTGCACACCGGTCTGCTGGACGGCGTGATCCAGGTCGAGGCCGAGGCCGCACGCGAGATGGCGCGGCGCAGTGCGCGCGAGGAAGGCCTGCTGGTCGGCATCTCCAGCGGCGCAACCCTGGCCGCCATCGCGCAGAAACTGCCTGAGCTGCCGGCCGGCGCCAAGGTGCTGGGCTTCAACTACGACACCGGCGAGCGCTACCTGTCGATCGAGGGCTTCCTGCCCACCGAGGCCTGAACGACCTGAGCACCATTGCTCACGCCGCCGGCGCCTTGTCGAAGATGCGCCGGCCGCTGATGCGCTCGTGTTCGCGCAAGGCAAAGCGGTCGGTCATGCCGGCGATGTAGTCGGCTACCGCGCGGTGAAGGTCCGGCGCCTGCGCATGGTCGGCCGGCAGCAGGCGCGCGTCGTTGGTGTAGGCGGCAAACAGCTCGCTCACGACCTGCCGCGCCAGCGCGGTGGTGGCGCTCACGCGCGGGTGGCGGTAGAGCTTGCGAAACAGGAACTGCTTGAGCTGGGCGCTGTCACGCCGCATCGCCTCGCTGAAGCCCACCAGCGGCGGCGCGGCACGCACCGCGTCGACGCTGTCCGGCCGGTGTTCGGCCAGCCGGCGGCGCGTCTCGCCGATGACGTCGTAGACCTGGGCCGAGAGCATGCGCCGCAGCGTCTCGAACAGCAGGCGCCGGCCCTTCATGCCGGCCAGATCGGGATGTTCCGCCAGGGCGTCGTCGCGATAGCGCGCGATCAGCGGCACACGTCCCACCTGCTCGAAGCTGATGAGACCGGAGCGCACGCCGTCATCCACGTCGTGGGCGTTGTAGGCGATCTCGTCGGCCAGATTGGTGAGCTGGGCTTCCAGCCCTGGCTGCTGGCGCGCCAGGAAACGCGCGCCGATGCCGCCGGGCTCGAATCGCTCGATCCAGCGAGCCACCCGCAGCGGGCAGCGCTTGAGCAGGCCCTCGCGCGTCTCGAAGCACAGGTTCAGGCCGTCGTAGCGGGCGTAGCGTTCTTCCAGCACATCCACCACGCGCAGGCTCTGCAGGTTGTGCTCGAAGCCGCCATGCGCTGCCATGCATTCGGCCAGCACATCCTGCCCGGCGTGACCGAAGGGGGTGTGGCCGAGGTCGTGCGCCAGGGCGATGGCCTCGATCAGGTCCTCGTTCAGCCCCAGGCTGCGGCCGATGGAGCGGCCGAGCTGAGCCACCTCCAGGCTGTGCGTGAGCCGGGTGCGGAACAGGTCGCCTTCGTGGTTGAGAAAGACCTGGGTCTTGTAGACCAGGCGGCGAAACGCCGTGCTGTGCACGATGCGGTCGCGGTCGCGCTGGAAGTCATTGCGCGTCGGCGCGGCCGCCTCCTGTACGCGCCGGCCTCGGCTGAGTGCGGCCTTGCAGGCGTAGGGTGCGTGGCTGGTCACGCCTGGGCAGCGGCCGGCGGACGCACGGTTGGGTCGACATAGGCGTCGATCACATCGCGCACCAGGCGATCCGGCGCCGGCCCCATGTGGGCCTGACCCAGGCCGTTGCCGCCCAGCGCGTCGATGAGCACGAAGCGGATTTCGCCGGCCTCGGCCTTCTTGTCCACACGCATGAGTTGCATCCAGCGCTCTGCGCCCAGATCCGGCGCTCGCACCGGCAACTCGGCACGCGCACACAGACGCTCGATGCGCGTGACGACGCTCTGGTCGATCAGCCCCAGGCGATGTGACAGCGCAGCCGCCATCACCATGCCGCAGCCGACCGCCTCGCCGTGCAGCCACGCGCCGTAGCCCATGCCAGCCTCGATGGCGTGGCCAAAGGTATGACCGAAATTGAGGATGGCGCGCCGCCCGCCTTCGCGTTCGTCCTCACCGACCACCTCAGCCTTGATCTCACATGACCGGCGGATGGCGTACATCAGCGCGGTGCGATCGCGCACCATCAGGGCGGCCAGATTGGCGTCGATCCAGTCAAGAAAGGCCGCGTCGGCGATTGGTCCGTACTTGATCACCTCGGCCAGCCCGGCTGAAAACTCCCGGGCTGGCAGCGTCGCCAAGGTGTCGACATCGCAGATCACCCGCGCTGGCTGGTAGAACGCGCCGATCATGTTCTTGCCCAGCGGGTGATTGATGGCCGTCTTGCCGCCCACCGAAGAATCAACCTGCGCCAACAGCGTCGTCGGGACCTGTACGAAAGGCACACCGCGCATATAGCAGGCGGCAGCAAATCCGGTCATGTCGCCCACTACGCCGCCGCCAAGCGCAAAAAGCACGGTCTTGCGGTCACAAGTTTGGCCGAGCAGTTCGTCATAGATGCGGGCCAGCACCTCGGCGGTCTTGTGCTCCTCGCCGTCGGGCAGTACGACCGTCAGGATGCGCGCGTAATGCGGCTCAAGTGCAGCCTGCAGACGTTCGGCATAAAGCGGCGCGACGGTTTCGTTGCTCACCACCAGCGCCGTCGTCGCCTTGGGCAGTCCTGCCCAGATTGCCTTTGCCGCAAACAAGCCGGAGCCGATGAGGATGTCGTAGCTGCGGTCCGCCAAGGAGACTCGGACGCTGGTGATGTCAGGACAGTCCTGATCGCCTACCGTTACAGCCGCCATGTTGGCCAGATGGATGTCGTTGAGTGACGAAACCGAATTCATCACATCAGTTTACCGGCCGACCCGATGCCGCCCAGAGCACACGCACCGGCCAGACGTCTTGGCCGCGCAAGCCACTCCGGGACCAAAGCCCCTGCCTGCGACGTCACCGTTGGACGCGCGCCGGCACTGCGGGCACGACACCCGCAAGTTCCAGTTGCATCAGGATCATGTTGACCATGGTGGCCACCGACGGCCGCCCGGTATCGATCGCGAAATGCGCGGTTTCACGGTAGAGCGGATCACGATCGGCGAACAGGTCACGCAGTTTCTTCAGCGGGTCAGCCACCTGCAGCAGAGGGCGCTGGGTGTCGTGGCGCAAGCGCCGGAACAATTCATCCGGCGTCGCACGAAGATAGATGACTGTGGTGTGCTCGTGCAGCACCTTGCGATTGGCCGGACGCAGCACCGCGCCACCGCCAGTGGCGAGCACCTTGGGCTCCCCGCCCGCCAAGTCGGCAATAACCTGCTCTTCCAAGTCACGAAAGGCAGCTTCGCCCTCGAGCTCAAAGAAGCTGCGGATCGACATGCCGATGCGCCGCTCAAGTTCATGATCGGCATCGACGAAGGACAGGTGCAGCGCATTCGCCAAGTGACGGCCGGCGGTGGACTTGCCGGCGCCGGGCATGGCGATGAGGGAGATGACTTTGCCGGTCACTGCGGTCAAAGGATCAGTCAGCGGCTCGGCACTCCTGATCAAGTGTTCGAGGTTGCCTGTCGACAACCGTTACCGCAGGAGTCGCAGACGTATCAATATGAGCAAGGCCCGGATCACCCCGACCATATGGGCTTTCCATGAATGCCGGCGACGCAAGTGCGGTGAAATCACCCGCGGGTGCGGGCAAGATGCCAGACCAGGTAGCTCGACCTTCGGTCCCTGAGATGCCTGAGGCCGACACCAAAATCTTGTACGAAATCCAGGTTGCGACATTCTTGGGATACTCAATCTGCAATGTCGCAACGCCATTAGCATCCGTGACACCACTGCCGCGTATGGCGACATCCGACTTACGGGGATCCAATTGATTATTGCTGTTGATATCCTCCCCACCTACACCGCTTCCTTCCAACACACCATTCCGATTTGCATCCTCATTGGCACACATGCCCATGTAATAGCCGAGAGAAGAAATCGAGAGCGGATCTGGCGACACTGTACGATGCCAATTTGCGGGGCCAACGTAAAAACCCTTGTAATAACCAACCAGATCAATTGACGGCGTTATCTGCACGCCTGACTTGGCTTGCCCAGACGAGTCCACAACAAGAACCGCAAATTTCTTGACAAAGGTTAGTCCACTCGGCCCATCAGAAATAGTGTTATCTGTGCCGATTGAGACCGCCAATGGCTCCGACGCCACCGTCAAAAGCACAACCGCTGAATTTCCGCATGCACCCGCCGTGGCAGTTGCGTCATCACCGTAATAACACGCACGGACCGTTACACCATTTGTTGGACTGCTTCGTGTACCCGGAATATATGCCGTGGTAGCCACCCCATTCCCATCTGACAGAACTATATTGGAACCCGACGACAATACGCCCTGCACCGAATTCAAATCACCGTCCAGATCAAACTTCACGCGCACATTCTGGATAGGAGCATTGTTCGTACCGAGGAACAACGCCCGGATTTCAGTCCGATTATTAGATATCGCCGTATTGACTGACACCACGCTCGGATTGGCCGACACCGATGCCGATGTAATACTGCCAACATTAATTGCAGGCACAACACTTGTACCATTGGCCTGAACGATGACCGTTTGCACAGAGGTTACCCCGCCGGCGACAGCGGTAATATCCAACGAACCACTTGAAGCAGGCGCGGTATACGAATATGTATATGCACCATTGCTATCTGTCAAAGCACTTGCAGGGCTGATTCCAGGCCCCGACACCGCGATGGCCGCAAAGGCCATAGAACTTCCGCTGACATCAGTCAATCGATATTGAATCTGCCCAGTTGCACCTGGCGCGACGACCGCTTGCTGAACACTCGCCACCAATTTGGCGCCAGTCACGCTGAAAGTCGCTGTTTGAGTCAACGTGCCACTTGTCGCCGTCACAGTGATCAATCCATTCGACCGATCAGATCCTAGACTCACAGTCGCCGTAAGAGCACCGTTCGCGTCGGTAATCGTTCCATCAGCAGCAACTACCGCATTGTTATTTGCCGTGATAGTCACGGGAACATTTTTCTGCGTGACGGATTTATTTGTGGCGACAACCGTAACCTTGACTGAATCCGAGCCCGAGTTAGTCATGCTCGTACTGCTGAGCTTGACTTGAAGTGCTGTGGCAGTCGCGGACGTTCCCACCGACGTTCCGTCGGTTGCCGCGCTGCCGCCATTACCAAACGTCGTCCCGCTTCCTCCACCACAACCAGTCAAAACCATTACCGATACAGTTGCGGCAATACCTACAAGCCGGCGCACTGTGCCGGCACTCGAAGCGAGGCGGTTAAGTCGATCTGCAGTCATGTGTTTCATTTACTTGGCAGCAGCATTGCGGTCAGTGATGACCTTGGGCGTGAGGAAGACGAGCAGTTCGGTCTTGCTGGCGGTGCGAGTCTTGTTGCGGAACAAGGCGCCGAGATAAGGAATATCGCCGAGCACCGGAACCTTGTTGACCTGTTCACTTTCACTGGTTTCGAAGATGCCGCCGATCACGACGGTGCCGCCGTTCTCCACCAACACCTGTGTCTTGACGTGTTTGGTGTTGATCGCGAATCCAGCGGCAGTCGGCTGACCAACGCTGTCTTTGTTCACGTCGACGTCAAGAATGATGTTGCCTTCGGGCGTGATCTGCGGGGTGACTTCGAGCTTGAGATTGGCCTTGCGAAATGCGATGGCCGTCGCACCGCTGGAGGTCGCGGTCTGATACGGCAGTTCGGTGCCCTGCTCGATCAGTGCCTTGATCTGGTCGGCGGTGATGACACGTGGACTCGACACCAGCTTGCCCTTGCCTTCAGCCTCCAGCGCCGACAGTTCAAGGTTGAGAAAGCGGTTGGACGTGGCACCAAAAAGCGATAGCGCGAAGCTGGCCGCACTGGCACCGGCAAAGTTGCCGCTGCTGACATTGGACGGCAGGTTGACGAATTGCGTGTCGACAAATGTCGAGCCGCCGGTGGTCTGGAGCGTCACGTCGCCTATGGACGCATAGCTACCGCCGACCACGACGCGCTGGCTGCCGCTGACACCAATGCCAGGCGCCTGGCTGGGCGCCCGGGTGTCATTGGCACCCAGCTTGACACCCAGGCTACGGCCAAAACTTTCGTCAGCCTCGACGATGCGCGCCTCGATCATGACTTGGCGGACCGCGACGTCGATCTTTGTGATCAGCTGCGAAATTTCCTCGAGCTTGCTCGGGATGTCGGTGACGAACAGTTGGTTGGTGCGCGGTTCAGGAATGACGCTGCCGCGCTGCGACAACATGCGCGTGGCATTGCCGGCACCGCCGCCGCCGCCCGAGGTTCCTCCAGCCGCCTGCTGCCCGACAAGTCGAGTGGCAACGTCATCGGCCTTGGTGTAGTTGAGTTGGAAGCCCTGGGTGCGCAGCGGCTCGAGGTCAGTCACCTGCTTGCGAGCCTCGAGTTCCTGCTTTTCCTTGGCCGCCAATTCGTCCTTGGGTGCTATCCACAACACGTTGCCCGACTTGCGTACACCCAGGCCTTTGGCCTGCAGGATGATGTCCAGGGCTTGATCCCATGGCACGTCCTTGAGGCGCAGCGTGACCGATCCACTGACCGTGTCACTGGTGACGATGTTGAAGTTGGTGAAGTCGGCCACCACTTGCAGCAAGGCACGGACTTCGATGTTCTGGAAATTGAGCGACAGCTTCTCACCGCTGTATCCCGGCCCAGAGCTGAGCTTGTTCGGATCGACCTTCTGCGGTTTGATTTCCAGGACAAACTGGTTGTCAGTCTGGTAGGCGCTGTGTTCCCAATTGCCTCGCGCGTCCACCACCATGCGCACACGATCGATGGCTTGGCTGGTGCTGATGCTCTGTACCGGCGTGCCGAAGTCGGTGACATCAAGCTTGCGGCGCAGAGTCTCCGGCGCACTGGTGCGAAGGAATTCGACCACCAAGGTCTGGCCGACCTGGCGGATGTCGACGCCCACCTGGGTGCTGGGCAATTCGACCACGACGCGGCCAGCGCCGTCACGACCGCGGCGGAAGTCGATGTCCCTAAGCGCCTGTGGGCTGGCATTCTGGCTGTCGGCAAAGTGCACGGGTTGCGCCGTGGCGCGAGCGGGTGCCACTGCCGGCGCAGTTGGGGCCGCGGCAGTCGTTGCAGGCGCCGAACTCACCTGTGCAGCGGGCTGCGAGGCTGGCGCCGACCCGACTGTCGACGTCGCTTGCGCCACGCCGGCTGTACCAGTCTCAGTGGCACCCGGCGTGGGTTCGGACGAAGTGGGCGCATCGATCACAACGAGCAGCAGCTTGCCCTGCAGTTCGGTGCGATAACGGCTGTTCTGCTTCAGGTTAACCACGATGCGGCTGCGTTCGCCAGCCTGGGCCACGGCAACCGAGCGGACGTTCCCGCTGTTGATTTCCTGCAATCCTCGCCCGGTGGCGTTTGTCACGCCGGGTAGATCCAGGGCAATGCGCGGTGGCGTCTGAACCGAAAAGCCGGTCGGAGCAGCCGCAAGAGGCTCGCTGAGTTCGATACGAATCACGTCCGCGCTGCCTTGCGGCGCCGCGCTGATGGACTGGATCGTGGCCTCGGCAAGTGCCGCGAGTGGCGCGACCGTGAGCAGGGCCAGCGCGGTTGCCCGCGCGAGCCAACTGGGGGCGGCGATCGCAGTCTCGCTGCCTGTGGTGGCCATGTGCTTGCTGTAGTTCATCGACCCTTCTCCTGCGAGCGCTCCAAGAGTTGGAGGTTGCTCGTGCGCTCGACCCATTCGCCTACGGCGTCCTGGACGATCTCGCGCAATGCGATTTCGGTTTCCGTAATACGAGTGACCTTGCCGTAGTTCAGCCCGACATAGTCACCCACGCGCACCTGATAGATCTGTCCAGCCACACTAACCAACGCGACGCGCTGGCCGGCCTGAAACAGGCTGCCCACCACCGTGAGCGCATCGATCGGATAACTTTCCAGCGGCTCTTTGCGCCGATTGAGTTCAGGCGCCAGCAACGAGTTGGCGGCGCGCTGTTCACGCTTGACGGCAACCGCCAACTTCTGACTGCTGAACGGGTCGACGGATTGCGCCGACACATAAGGCTGCGGATCGAACTTGCGCGGCGGAACCAAGGGCAGCACACGCGGTTTGACCTCACGGCGTTGCTGCTCGGTCCACTGCTGCAACTCGTCGTGACGATCGGTGCAGGCGCTGATGAGGCCTGCACAACACAGCAGAACAGGCCAGGTCGCGAAACGCCGCGCTGGCAGGGCGCCTAGCTCACTCGTCCTTTTGGGCGGGCACGTCATGGCTTGGCTCCAGGCTTGGCGTCCTTGGCCTTGGCAGCCTTACCTGCGTCGATTTCGCTGCGGTCGAGGTAGCGGTAGGTGCGGGCTGTTGCTTCCATGGTCAACATGCCGGTGACGCCATCCTTGGCCTGCGCCGTCAGCGACTGGCCGGTGATCACCAAGTTGTGCAAGGTGACAATGCGAGACAGATTGGCGATGTCGGCTGTGAAGGACCCGATGTCGTGATAGCGGCCACTGAGCTTGAGCGCGATCGGCAGTTCGGCGTAGTAGTCACGCGCAACTGACGCCCCCGGCTGGAACAATTCCCACTGCAAGCCGCGACCGAGTCCGGCCTGATTGATGTCAGACAGCAGGGCGTCCATTTCGGCCATGGCCGGCAATTGGCGCTCCAGCTGGGTCACGTATTCCTGCACCTGGAGCTTTTGTTTGCGCAATTCGTCCAGATTGATGGCCTGGGCAAGGCGCCCGCGATAGCTCTCCTTGAGCGTTAGTTCACGTTGCCCTTCAGCCTCAAGCTGACCGACCGTGTCGGACAGCAGAAGGAACCACGCCATCATCACCACCATGACGGCGGCAGCCAGCCAAACCGCCACCTTGGGCAACAAGGGCCATTGCCCCGGCTCGTTGGGATTCAAGCCGCGGAACTGAGCTGCCGCCTGGGCAAACAGGGTATCGAGATCGATGCTCATCGTCGTCCACCCGCTCACGAAAGATGCGCTGGACGCGCTAGTGCCGACGTCTTTGCAGGAGCCACCGAAGCGGCCGGTGCTGGCGCGGAAGCAGCACCATCAGCCCCCTTGGCGACGCTGTCCTGCGGACGCTTGAGCGTGAGCTTCATTGTGAATTCGAACAAACGCCGCTGATCGCGACTTCCCTGCACTTGTAAGTTGGCCGCACGAATCACGATCAGTTCCGGGCGCTCCAGCCAAGGCGATCGATAAGCACTGTTGCGCAGGAATTCGGACACGCGCTCGTTAGTCTGCGCCAATCCGGTGACAGAAATCCCCTGACCGTCCTGACGGATGGCCGTCAGGTACACCCCTTCGGGTGTCTGGGCGACCAGTTCATTCAGCAGATGCACCGGCATGTTGCGATCGATCTGAAAATCCTCGACCACCTTCTGACGCGCCTTCAACCCCTCAATCTCACCTCGCAGTGACGCGATGTCCTTGATCTGGTTGTCGAGTTTGCGGATTTCGGTCTCCAGAAACTCGTTGCGCGACTTCTGTGTTGCACTCAATTCGAGCAACACCAAGTACCACAGTATGGCGATGCCGCAACCCACGGCGACGGCCAACCCGATACCGATGAAAAAGGCCTGCTTTCGGCGCCGCCGCTTTTCCTCGCGATGCGGCAGTAGGTTGATGAGGATCATTGCAGAAACCTCCTCATCGCCAGACCGCAAGCCGTGAGATACGACGGCGCGTCACGCCGCAGCCGCCCCTCGCGCACACCCGGGCCGAGTTGCATACCGTCAAAGGGATTGACGATGCGCGCAGCAAACCCAGTGAGCTGCGTGACTCGTTCGGGAAGCCCGGGCAGGCTGGCAGTGCCTCCGGACAGCAGCACGTAGTGCACCTTGTGATGTGGAGTGCTGGTGAAGAAGTACTGCAGGGCGCGTCCAACCTCCTGCGCCAGACTTTCAACGAACGGCGTCAGCAGCTGTGACTCGTAATCCTCGGGCAGATCTGCGGCAAGCTTCTTGGACTCAGCCTCCTCGAAGGACAAACCGTACTGGCGAGAAATCAATTGAGTGAGTTGCGCGCCTCCGAACGCCTGATCACGGTCGTAGAGCAGTTCATCGTCGCGCAGCACCTTTAAGCTGGTTGTATCCGCGCCGATCTCGAACAACGCCACGAGCGCATCACGCCCTTCGTTAGGCAAACTGGAAATGATGCGACCAATAGCCAGCCGCGACGCGTGCGACTCAATGTCCAGCACCACCGGCTTGAGCCCGGCCGCCTCTGCCAGACCTTGCCGGTCCTGCACTCGATCCTTGCGCGACGCGGCAATCAGGACTTCGACATCGCCAACCGCGTCCGCGCTCGGACCGATGACGCAGAAATCCAGACTCACCTCGTCAAGCGAGAACGGAATGTACTGATTCGCCTCGGCCTCGACCTGCAACTCCAGTTCCTCGTCTCGAAGCCCACCCGGCAGGTTGATCTTCTTGGTGATCACCGAAGACTGTGGCATGGCCATTGCGACATTGCGTGTCTTGGTGCCGCTCTTGAGCAACACGCGCTTGACCGCGTCAGCGACTTCGTCAAATTTTTCAATCTGGCCGTCGACGATCCAGCCCTTCTCGAAGGACTCGCTGCCGATCCGTTCCACAACATATTCGCCCGACGCTTGGCGTCCGAGCTCGACCAGCTTGACGCCGGAAGAACTGACATCCAACCCGATCAGGGATGAGGCCCTGCGCCCCGGCAGAAAATCAAGAAAACTCACGCCTGTCCCCAGACTGCATGCCCACCGTGGACGCGGAATGCCGCCCCCACAGTTAAGAAGTTACTTCAATGCTAGCAACAAACCCATTGACGGACAAAGATTTTTTGCCTTTTCAACTTGTTTCGACGTTGCAAACCGCACAAGTCAGCAAGCACTGACATCACCCATTTTCTCCCTCGTCATTTGCCCTTCATTCACCGCGCGCCGACCCTTCTGGCCGGCATCAGGGAGCGCCAGAGGCCCCTTCCTATAATCAATTTCACATTCTGACCCTTCACTGATGAGCGACGACCCCAGCAAGAGCACGCCCGCACCCTCTTCGACCCGCGGGCCCTGGGCCAGATCCATGTTGCGAGCCGTGCTCTACAGCTTCGGTCTGCTGGCAGCGTTGGTCTTGGCCATAGCCTTGGTCGTCGGTATGGCACTGGCCGCGGCCTACCCTCGGCTGCCCGACCTGCGCAGCATCCTCGACTACCAGCCCAAACTGCCGATGCGCGTGTTTTCGGCTGAAGGTGTGCTGCTCGGCGAATTCGGCGAGGAAAGGCGCAACTACCTGTCGATCAAGGACATCCCCAAGGTCATGCAGGACGCTGTGCTGGCAATCGAGGATGCGCGTTTTTACCAGCATCAGGGCGTCGACTATCGGGGGGTGCTGCGTGCCGGGCTGGAGAATCTGCGAGAAGCCCGCAGTCAGGGGGCCTCCACCATCACCATGCAGGTGGCGCGCAATTTCTACCTGTCGACCGAAAAGACCTTTACGCGCAAGATCTACGAGATCCTGCTGTCGCTCAAGATCGAGAGCCTGCTGAGCAAGGATCAGATCCTCGAGCTTTACATGAACCAGATCTACCTCGGTCAGCGGGCTTACGGCTTTGCGGCCGCGAGCGAGGTCTATTTCGGCAAGCCGCTCAAGGACGTCAACATCGCCGAGGCCGCCATGCTGGCAGGGTTGCCCAAGGCGCCATCGTCATACAACCCAATCGCCAACCCGCGTCGCGCCCTGATCCGCCAGCGCTACATCATCGAGCGCATGCTTGAGACCGGCTACATCAGCCCCGCCCAGCGCGATCAGGCGCTGAACACAACACTGCGTTACCACCCCCCTGTGGACGTGCCGGTGCACGCCGAATACGTCGCCGAGACGGCCCGGCAGCTCATCTTCGCCCAGTACGGTGACGCCGCCTACACCCGCGGCCTGAATGTGTATACCTCCATCCGCGCGGCGGACCAGGCGGCAGCGTACAAGGCCCTGCGCAAGGGCCTGATGGACTTCGAGCGGCGGCAGGTCTATCGCGGCCCAGAGGACTATGTCGATCTGCCGGCTGACGCCAAAGGGCTGGATGCCCGTGTCGCCGAGGCGCTCGACGAGCATCCGGACAACGGCGAACTGCTCGCTGCCGTGGTCCTCGAGGCCAGCCCGCGCAAGGTGGTGGTGGCGATCCAGAACGGCGACCTGATTTCCATCACTGGTGAAGGCCTCATGCCGGTAACCTCTGGCTTGCGCAGCAACGCTGCACCCAAGGTACAGGTACGTCGCGGATCGGTCGTGCGCGTCATCAAGGGCACCGTGGGCAGCGGCGCGACCAAGAGCGAGTGGTCGCTCACCCAGGTTCCCGAGGTGGAAGGTGCCTTCGTGTCGCTCGACCCGAGTACCGGCGAAATCCGCTCGCTCGTGGGTGGCTTCGACTACGCCAAGAACAAGTTCAACCATGTCACGCAGGCCTGGCGTCAGCCCGGGTCGAGCTTCAAGCCCTTCATCTATTCAGCGGCACTGGAGCGCGGCGTCACCCCGGCCACGGTGGTGAACGACGCGCCGCTGTTCTTTGACGCCGGTGCTACGGGCTCACAGCCATGGGAACCCAAGAATTACGATGGCACCTTCGACGGCCCGATGCCACTTCGCAAGGCCCTGGCGAAATCGAAGAACATGGTGTCCATCCGGGTACTGCAGGCTACCGGGCCCAAGTTCGCCCAGGACTGGATCACCCGTTTCGGCTTCGAGGCAGAGCGGCATCCGGCCTACCTCACCATGGCGCTCGGCGCGGGCACCGTCACCCCTCTGCAGATGGCGAGCGCATATTCGGTATTTGCCAACGGCGGCTACCGCGTCAACCCGGTGCTGATCACGCGCATCACAGGGGTGCGTGACCGTCCGGTGGTGCAACCGCAGATCAAGTTGCCAGACGAGGACAACCGCGCTATCGATGCGCGCAATGCCTACCTCATGACCAGCCTGCTGCAGGAGGTGACGCGGTCGGGCACGGCCGCAAAGGCGCAGGCCACGCTCAAGCGCTCTGACCTGTATGGCAAGACCGGCACCACGAATGACTCGATGGATGCCTGGTTCGCCGGCTACGCGCCCGGCGTCACGGCTGTGGTGTGGATAGGCTACGACCAGCCGCGCAAGCTCGGTGACCGCGAGACCGGCGGCGGCTTGTCACTGCCGGTCTGGATTGACTACATGAGCGTGGCGCTCAAGGGCGTGCCGGTGAGCGAACCCGAACCGCCCGATGGTCTGGTGCACCAAAACGGCGAATGGTTCTTCGAGGAGACCACCCGCGGTGGCGGCATCCAGAGCTTGGGTCTGGACGACAAGCCGGCCGAACCGCCCAACGAAGAAGAAAAGAAGAGCATCCTCGATCTCTTCAAGCGCTGACGACGCAGCGTCCATTCGATCGGCGTTGTTTGAACCTGCCGCCCTTGTTCAGTCACTGGCCGGCGGCCAGGGCAGCCCGTTCGTCCTCAGCCCAGCATGGGCGGCTCAAAAACCAGTTCACGTCCTGCCTGCAGGCTGGCGTGCCGAGACAGGGCAGCAAACAGTTCGCTGCCGTCGCGCGTGTCGCGCCAGCCACCATTCACCCAGCGGTAATGAAAACCGCCCCCGCGGGCGGCCAGCCACACTTCCTGCAGCGGCGGCTGGGTGTTGAGGATCAATTTGCTGCCTCCCGGGAAACTCAGTTCGAGCAATCCGCCCGTGCGGTGCGTGTCGATGTCGATCACATCGTCCTGTAACCAGCGATCGACCGTAGCCTCTACCCTGGCCAGGGTGGCATGAGCGAGACGCTGGTACTCGGCGTCCGCGAGCGGAACAGGAGGCGTGGTCATGGTCGATAAAATCCTTGTATCAGCGGCGCCTCGAGCATGTCGACTACATCCCACCACAGGCCGCTCGCCGGCAGTTTATGCGTCCCTGCGACGCCCTTTGACGCTGCGGGTCGGCGCACCAGCGGCCCCCGCACGCTCCCCCATGACGCACGCCAGGGAAAACCGACGCTGGCTCATGGGTCGATGTTGGCCCTGACGGTGGTGCCGATGCTTGTACTTGGAGCGACAACATTGGCCGGTTGCGGCCAGCGCGGACCGCTCTATCTGCCGCCCGCAGCCACCGGCAACGCCACCGCCCCCTTCCCGACGCGTACCAACGGCACGCCTTCCGCCCCTGCGGCCTCACCTTCAGCCTCCGTCCCTGCGCCATGATCCTGCCCGGCTCACCGTTCCTCGTCCGTCACGGCGCCAATCTCATGCTCGAGCAGGTCGAACTTGCCGAACTGGCGCACCGTCACGGCACGCCGCTGTATGTGTATTCGCGCAATGCCATGCGCAGTGCGGTTGCTGGCTACCAGCGCGCCCTGTCAGGCAGACGCCATCTGGTCTGCTACGCGATGAAGGCGAATTCCAACCTCGCCGTGCTGCAGACTTTCGCCCAGGCCGGGTGCGGCTTCGACATCGTTTCGGCCGGCGAACTGGAACGCGTGCTTGCCGCGGGAGGCCACGCCGATCGCGTCGTCTTCTCCGGCGTCGGCAAAACGCGCCGCGACATGGCGCGCGCGCTGGAGGCCGGCGTGCTGTGCTTCAACGTCGAGAGCGAGCCTGAGCTGGCCCTGTTGTCCGAAGTTGCCCGTGCACATGGCGTGACTGCGCGCATCAGCCTGCGCGTCAACCCGGACGTCGACGCCCGCACCCATCCCTACATCTCCACCGGCTTGAAGGGCAACAAGTTCGGCGTGGCGCACCAGCGCGCGCTGGACGTGTATCGCCACGCGGCCGACCTGGCGGGCATCCAGGTAGCCGGCATCGATTGCCACATCGGCTCGCAGATCACCGAGATCGACCCCTATCTGGACGCACTTGACCGCATCCTCGATCTGGTCGAGGCGGTCGAGGGCGCCGGCATCCCCCTGCACCACATCGACCTGGGTGGCGGCCTGGGCATCACCTACACCGACGAGCAGCCGCCCAGCCCCGAACAACTGCTCGGCGCAGTGCTGGCGCGGCTGGATGCGCGCGGCCACGGTCAGCGCGAGATCCTGCTGGAGCCCGGCCGCTCGCTGGTGGGCAACGCTGGCGTGCTGCTCACCGAGGTGCTCTACCTCAAGCCCGGCGAGCAGAAGAACTTCTGCATCGTCGACGCCGCCATGAACGACATGGTGCGCCCGGCCATGTACGAGGCCTGGATGAACATCGTGCCCTGCGTACAGCGCGAAGTCCCCGCCACGACCTGGGACATCGTCGGCCCGGTGTGTGAATCGGGCGACTGGCTGGGCCGCGAACGCGCGCTGGCGGTGCAGGCCGGTGACCTGCTGGCCATGCTCTCGGCCGGCGCCTACGGCTTCACCATGGCGAGCAACTACAACAGCCGCGGCCGCGCCGCAGAGGTGATGGTGGACGGCGACCAGGTGCACCTGATCCGCAGCCGCGAGGCCGCCACCGACCTGTACGCGCTGGAACGCCTGATCCCCTGACGGCGCACATGACGCCGCCGGCCGGCCTCACACCGGCCGGCGCGCCGAGATCACGCGGGTGTTCACCCCAGCCCAGTGCAGGCCGCCGAACAGGCGGGCATGCTCGATCTTCACGCAGCGGTCCATCACCACATCGAGGCCGGCGGCCTCGGCGCGTTCGGCCGCCGCCTGGTTCATCACGCCGAGCTGCTGCCACAGGCATCTGGCACCGATGGTGATGGCCTGCTCGGCGATGGGACCCACGTCCTCGGCCTTGCGGAACACGTCGACCATGTCGACCGCGAAGGGGATGTCCGTCAGGCTGGCATAGCAGGGTTCGCCCAGCACCTGGCCGCCGGCGTAGCGCGGGTTGACCGGCACCACGCGGTAGCCGTGCTGCTGCATGTACTTGGCCGCGAAATAACTCGGCCGGTGCCATTCAGCCGACAGGCCGACCACGGCGACGGTGCGGAATTCGCGCAGGATGCGGCGCAGGGTGGGAATGTCGTCGCGCATGGTTGGTGACTTGAAACGCAGCGCGCACCTTACCCGATCGAGCGATGTGGCGCCTGCCAGCCACACCAGGCCGCCCCACGTGGCTTAGTCGCCGTCGAACGTGAACGTGAACTTGAACTTGAACTTGAAGGTCAGACTGAGGCTGCGCGGCGCGCCCGGGGCAAAAAAGGTCGACTGCTGCACCGGAAATCCAGCCACTGCCGACCCGCCGAACGCACGCGCCTGGAAATTTCCGTTGGCGTCGAAGCCTGCCGCGCCGAGCTGGGCCGCCGTGCTGTAGCGCCGGTCCTGCAGGTTGTTGATCTGCAGGCTCAAGGTGATGTCAGAGTTCACCAGGTACTCGGCGCCCAGATTGAGCACGCATATCCGGCGCTGCGACCCGGTCCGAGGTACAGATTGCCGTCAGGTTGGTGTGCGTTGTTCTCGTTGCCGCGCGCGAAGCTGCCACTCGCGCCGATCATGTTCAGGTCCAGGTACGGCGTCAGGGCAACGCCGGCGTTGAGCTTGAGCAGTTGGCGGGGAACGAGCGGGATCTTGTTGCCGCTCGTGATCTGAATATTGCCCTCCAGGCCTCCCCCGCTGTCGTTCGTGCTGTTGGCGGCGCCGTTGACCGTCTCGTTGCTCTGGTAGGTCGCGTCCAGCAAGGTGAGGTTGGCGCCCAGGCTGAAGATGTCCACTCGCGTGGTAGAACCCGCTTCGATGCCCTGACGGCGTGTATTGCCGAAGTACTTGAAGTAGCCGAAGCCAGCCTGGTTGTCGGCCACGAACAGGAGGTCATCACGGTTGTCAGCGCGGAACACGCCGAGCCGCCACTGCGTGTCGCTGCTGGGCTGTGCGCACAGACCGACCTCGATCGTGCGTGTCACACCCTGCGTGAGCGGCGGATCCCAGGCCGTGGCGTTCGGCAGCTTGCACGCGTTGACTAGATTGGCACAGCCCAGCTCGATGGCGGTGGGCACACGGCTGCTTTCGCTCTATCCGCCGTACAGGTTGAGGCTGCGGCTGACGTTCCAGCTCAGGCCCTGCACCGGGTTGAAACGCTAGAAGCCGTGATCGCCTTCGAGCGAATCGGCGCTGCCACCGGGGTCGATCTGGTCACGATTACGACCCGGGTACGGTTGTAGCGGCCCGAGGCAGTGAGCTGCAGTTCGCTGCCGAAGCACAGGGTGTCGGACACATACAGGCTCGCCGTGTGGTCGCGCGTGCTGAGGTCGACGCGGTTGTCGAACTGCGCCCCGTCGACGGTGCCGCCGGTGAGGCCATCGGCAAATGCGTCCACCAGCACCGCGCTGCGGTCGGGCGCCAGATAGCCCAGCTGGGTGCTCTGGCTGTAGCGGGTGCGGTTGGCGTCCCAGCCCGCGCCCAGGTCGCGCTTGAACGCCATGTTGAGCAGATGGCTGCGGTTGCGCGTCTCGTACGGCCGGGTGTAGATGCTGGCGTAGTCGTGCTCCAGCAGGCGCTGCGCCTGCCGGCTGTTGCCCGACAGCTCGGACTGGGCATGTGCCAGGGTGAGCGTGACCCGGGTGCCACCGTCCTGTCAGCCCAGCTTGTCGAAGAGCTGGCGCGTGTCCGAGGGCGAGCCGTTGCGCCAGCCACGTTCCTTGAACAGGTTGGCCGCGCCGTACCAGTCCAGGCCCTGCTCTTTGCTGCCGGCGCCTTCCAGGGTGAGCTGGCGGCGCCCGCGGCTGCCCAGCGTCAGCGCGATGTTGCCGTCGGGTGCGGTGTGGCCGTCCTTGGTCTGCACCGACCAGGCACCGCCCAGGGTGTTGAGGCCGAACATCGGGTTGGAGCCGGGCATGAGCGCCATTTGGTGATGGCGGTGCAGGGGATGAAATCCCAGCTCACCACGTCGCCGAAGGGCTGGTTCAGACGTACGCCGACCAGATACACGACAGGCCCTGCGGCGTGCCCAGCAGGAGCGCGGCGATCTGCTGCTTGCGCAGCCCTCCGACACCTGACGGAGTTGTGCCGACGATCTCCAGCCGCTCCAGCGCCGCGTTGCCGGCGCCGACCGAGGCGGCCTGAGCGAGTGTGATCTGGCCCGCACCGGCCAGCGCACAGGTGAGCGCACACGCGAGGGTGCGGAAACGAGGTGTCGCAGCCTCCACCCCGGACCGCATTCGGGGTCGACGGCAAGGGATGTGGGCGCCGGCACCAGGTCTGCCGATGTGTGCGCGGGACATCTGGCGGTTCTCCTGGACATTGACGACAGCTCGCAGTCATGCGCCGAGCGCACGCCACCGGCAACTGTCCCGCCGTGGAACAGCACATCCACGATGTGGGTCAAGTTGCAACGTGAGTCCCGGCCAATCAGCGCGCCGGGCGCTGCGCACTGCTGGCATCATGCGGTGCATGTCCGCCGACGCGATCACCCGTCGTTCACCCCCCTGCCACTGTGGCCGCCTTTCGGCCTATGAGGCCTGTTGCGGCCGCTGGCATGCCACTGGTGCACCGCCCGCGCCGGATGCCGAATGCCTGATGCGGTCGCGCTACAGCGCCTACGTGCTGGGCCTGCATGACTATCTGCTCGCCACCTGGCACGCCAGCACGCGGCCCGCAGCGCTCGACCTACCCGAGGCGGGATTGCGCTGGCTGGGACTGGAGGTGCGCCGTGCTGCAAGCGTGGGCGACCGCGAGGCACAGGTCGAGTTCGTGGCGCGGTCCAAGGTCGGCGGGCGCGCCCACCGACTACACGAAACGAGTCGCTTCGTGCTCGAGGGCGGGCGCTGGTACTACGTCGACGGTGATCTGCACAACAGCCGTTGATGGCTAGCTCGCCACCGCCTCGCGCACTTGGCATCCTGCCCATAATCACCCTGCGAGTCGCCCCTCCGCGATTGAGTTTCCGCTCGAAGCAGGCACCATCGGACCGCGAAACATCCTCCGCCGCCCATGTTGACGAACAACGAACGCGTGCCTCTTTCGCAGGTCATTGACCTGGTGCGTGTGGGCGTGCCCTTGCCGTTTCGCGTGCTCGACGAACACGGTCGAATGCTGCTCGGCTACGGCCAGGTTGTGATAGATGAGATGCAACTTGCCGCGTTGGTGGCCCGCGGCGCCTGGGTGGAACGCCCGCAGGTGCAGCAGGTGCGACGCCAGCTCAGCCAGGTCTCGGTGGCGCGTGTGCCGTCGGCCTACCACCGCCCCACCTTGTTCGACCATTGGGAGCAGCGCGTCTGGCAACTCGACACGCTGCTGCGCAAGGTGATGCGTCACGAGCAGGTCAGCGCCGAACTTGAGCAGTTCGCCGTCGATCAGATCCGCCTGGTGGATCGCGACACCGATGTCGCACTTTTCATGGCCATCCGACAGGACGACCATCGTTTCGCGCTTTACGCGCTCACCCACGGCTTGTATACCGCGACCGTGGCGCTGCTCGCCGGCCGGCAATTGGGCTGGACGGGCGAGCAATTGCGCTGCATCACCTGCTCGGCATTGACCATGAACCTGTCGATTGGCGAACTGCAGTCCGTCCAGGCTGAACAGAAGACACCGCCCACCCCCAAGCAGATGGAGCAGTTGCGCAGCCATCCACAACGATCGGCCGACCTGTTGCGTGCCGCCGGTGTACGTGATTCCAACTGGCTGACCACGGTGCAGGACCACCACGAGCGCCGCAACGGCAAGGGATACCCGCGCGGCACGCAGGAAATTTCAGACCTCGCCGCAGTACTACGTGCCGCCGACGTCTACATGGCCAAGGTCAGCCCGCGTGCCCAGCGCCCTGCCATGCTGCCCAAGCAGGCCGCCCGGCAACTCTACGAGGACGAAGGGGGCGGTCCGATCGCAGCCGCCCTCATCAAGCCGCTGGGCATCTATCCCCCGGGCGATCTGGTCAGGCTGCGCAGCGGCGAGATCGCAGTGGTGGTGCGCCACGGCGCGACCGGCGCCACGCCTCAGGTGGCAACGCTCAGCACCCGCCACGGTAAACCGAGCGTTGCCACCGAGATGCGCGACACGAGCGTGGCCGAATTCGCCATCGACGGCCTGCCCCAGGATCGATCCAACTACACGCGCATCCTGCCCGAACGGGTCTACGGGATCATCGAAGCGTGATGCGCGCGCCCCGCCCTGGGTTCACCACTTCGGCGGCAACGGTTTGAGTTGCACCAGCCGGGTGGGCTGCTGCGCAATGTAGCCGCCGACTTCCAGGTCCTTGAGCAAGCGTGTCACCATGCCGCGCGAACAGCCCAGGCGCCGACTCAGATCCTCGTGGGTGAGGCGGCCGGGTGTGGCCAGCGCGCCGTCCTCGGCCGGGCGCACCATGCCGTCGATGAGAGACTTCAGTCGACCATAGACATCATTGAGTGCCATCTGTCGCACCGCCAGCGTCGACATGCGCACCCGCCGGATCACGCGTGCCAGCAACTCGATCGCGAATTCGGGGTACCGCGCCACGTGGGCGAGCAAAGTCTGCCGCGTCACCACCGCGCATATGGTGGGTTCCATCGTTTCCACACTGGCCGAACGCGGGCCACCGTCCAGGCTCATTTCGCCCACGTAGTCGCCCGGGCCGTAGTCACCGTAGGTGACCTCGCGATCGTTGCTGCCCATCGAAAAGGCCTTCACCCGGCCGGCCAGCACCACGAATATGGTGTCGCCGAAGTCGCCTTCCTGAATCAGCAACGTGTTCTTGCGATAGTGACGCGGCTCGACCTGCTCCACCAGGGCACGCAGGGCCGGCGACAACTGCAAAGCGTCGAGATTCACCTCGGGTATTTGGGATTTGCGCGGCGTTCGGGGTTCGGCCATGCGGCGCAGCTTAGGCCATGCTCAGGCCATCTGCAACGCATGCCGATGGACTGATCCGCTGCCGCGCGCCGGATTGTGCGCAGGCGCCGAATTCCAGCCGCAAAGTTGTGCGCCCATGCAACGAGACGCAGGCGGCCGGGACACTGCTGCGCCCCGGCCGGTCCTCCCTGCGATTTGTTTCGATGTAAGTGATGCGCCGCGTCTCGTCAGTGGGTCGCGTCGCCGAACGACAGGCACACGATGGGCGGCAGGGTCGACACCTGACGCACCAATTCGCGCAAGCTACCGGTCTGCGTCTTCTGGCGAATGGCGGTGAGCTGTGTGCGGATGGTCGATACGGCGACGCCATTGCGCGCAGCAATACGCGCCGGTGGTTCGCCCTGACACAAGGCTTCCAGCACCTGGCCTTCAGTCGGCGTCAGACCAAAGGTGCGGGCAAAAAAAGCGATGCTGATGGGCGCGCACACTTGGCGGCGACCGAACAGCAGCAGCGCCTGACCGTTACCGTCAACACTCACCTCGCTGCTGAGTGGCACGACAGCGATGCAATGGCGCATGCCAGTACCCAGGCGCACGAGGCTGCGGCGGGCCAGCAAAGCGGCGTCGCGGATGGCGCGCTGCAACTCCTGGGTCTCGACCAGCGTGGCCGCCGTCAGGCGATCGCCCACGGCCAGGTTCTGCAGCCCGGCACTTGCGTGATCACCACGTGCGGTGCGGTTGAAGAAACTCACATCGCCTTGAGCGTCGACCATGACGACACCGTAGTCAAGCTCGTCCAACACGCGACGCATCAGGCCCACGATCATCGAATCCGAGTTCGGCCACGCCAAGTGCCGCTGAGCGGTGGCGCCGACCTGCCCCGGATTGACAAGTCGGTGAACCAAGCTGGCGTTAGAAAGTCCAGTGCTGTCGGGGAAGCTGATCATGGTGAGTCCTCGCAAGTCGTTGTGATGACGCTGACAGGCCGACTGACAGGACAAAACAAGTAGAGGTCTGCAACCGGCAGCGCCAGTGTCCCGGCGACGACCACCCACAGGCAGTGCACTAATGGCACCGCACTTTGTGCGTTATTAACCAATATTGAGGATGGACGTCCGCCGCCGTTCGTGCGCGTCACCGAGTGGGTCCGCCGACGGGGACGTCGAAGCCAAAAACGAAAGGCTCGCCTTCGTGGCGAGCCCATGACAAGGCTGATCTGGCGCGTCTGGCTGGGATCGAACCAGCAACCCCTGCCTTCGGAGGGCAGTACTCTATCCATTGAGCTACAGACGCAACAGCACGCATTGTAGTGCGCGGCGCCCGGGGTGCAGTTGCCGTGAATGGCACGTTCAGAGGTGCAGCGCAGTCGGCGCAGGGGCGAGCACTACCATCGTGCCCCCTGCTACCCGAACGCTTTGCCCCATCACACCATGAGTTCCGATCTTGAATGGCTGCCGTCCTCGGGCCAAGCCGAGCAATTGTTCATCCTGTTGCACGGCGTGGGGGCCACCCCTGACGGATTTGCGCCGCTGGCGCAAGTGCTGCGGTCGCGTTTCGCGCAAGCCGCCGTGCTGGCGCCCGCGGGCTTCGACGCCTTCGACATGGCGCCGGCCGGGCGCCAATGGTTTTCGGTCCGCGGTGTCACTGAGGACAACCGCCCAGCCCGCGTTGCCGCAGCCATGCCTCGCCTGCTGACCTGGATCAAGTCAGCACAACAGCACATCGGCGTCGGCCAGCAAGCCACTGCGCTGATCGGCTTCTCACAGGGCAGCATCATGGCGCTGGAAGCCGTGGCCGCCGAAGACGGCCTGGTGGGACGGGTGCTGGCTTTCTCGGGCCGCTACGCCCTGCTACCCGCGGTCGCACCAGCCTTGACGACCCTGCATCTGCTGCACGGCAGCGCAGACTCAGTCATGCCGGTGAGTCTGGCACGCGCGGCGCTGGATCATCTGGGACAACTGGACGGCGACGCGACCCTTGATATTGCCGAAGGGGTCGGCCATGAACTGCACCCCGCGCTGCTCGACTGCGCCCTGCACCGCTTGACCAGCCATATTCCGCAGCGCACCTGGCAGGCAGCGCTGGGCAGCGTTGCTCAGTCGGGCACAGATACAACAGGCGTCAACGTGGACTGAAAACGCCCGTATAGCGGCATGTTCGGTCGGCGTGCCCGCAGCGATCAAGCAGCGATCAAGCAGCGTTCAACTTGACCGCGTGGCGGCGCGATAACACTCGGCCGCACGCGCCTGGTCGCCCTCTTCCTCGGCGATGGCCGCCAGGGCGATCCAGGAGTCGCGACGCAGCGATGCAGTGGCCTCGCCCATGCGTGTGACGCCCTCCAGCAAGCGACGCGCACGGCCCCAGAGCTGGCGCTGAGCCAGGGCACGTCCGACGGTGTGCGCCACTGCGGCGTCCTGGGGCAGACTGGTCAGGGCGGCTTCAAGCAGCGGCAACCAGTCGGCCGGCAAGCCATCCAGCGCCAGCACCAGGGCCTGGGCAACAGCTTCGCGTTCGCGCTCGCCCAAGCGAGCCAATGCCTCCCAGTGCGGACGCAGCCACAGGCGTGCATCCACCACGGCGCCCAGACGCGCGGCGCAGGCCGCCGCGTGCGAGCAGACAAATGGGTTGCGCCGTTCGCCGGCGTCGAGTTGCTGCCAGATCCGGCGCAGCTGGTCGGCGTCGCGAGCGCCAGACAGCGCTTCGGTAGCCAGTGAACGCATCAGTCCGTCGGCCGCAATCGCAGGAATGCCGCCGTGATTGGCCAGCAAGCGCGCAGAGCGCAGCGCCTCCAGTGGCTGGCGAGCGAGCCGGGCGGCCTGCAGCCGCAGCCTCAAGGCGAGGGTACGGCGCGCGACACCGGGCGCCAGGCTGAGCAACTGCTCGAGGGCGCGCTCCCCTTCGCGGTCATCGATGGCCCATTCGGCCGCCAACAGGGCGGCGCCTTCGGCCAGTGCACCGCCACTGGCCTGGCCGGCCAGCCAGGTCTGCACTTCATCCATCTGCGCATTACGACGCGACTTGTCGCGCAGACGATGCAGGCTGGCTGCAGCCAGCAGATGCAACAGTGCCGCGAGCTGGGCATCGCCGCCCAGAGTCTGGCTGCGCGCCATCACGTCCAAGGCGCGCTGAGCCGCCTTCTGCGCGCGGCTGTAACGGCCGGCAAAGAAGAAGATCAGGCAATCGCGCATCGCCTGTTGCGCGGCCTGCTCACGTCGACGTTCACGCCACTGGCGCGCGCGCTCGGGCATACCCAGCAGACTCGCCACGGCGCGCGCCACAAACTGCAGCGCCAGCGCAAGCACGACGACGATGAGCACGAACAGGTTGAGCGACAGATCGACCCGCCAAGGCGGCAGGAAGATCGACACCAGTGCATCGTTGGCACCCAGGGTCGAGGCCCCGAGCACGGCGAGCACGAAGATCAGCAGCAGCCAGACAACACCACGCATGAAGCCGACCCTCAGCGACCGGCCAGTGCGGCTGCGATCGCGGCCAGCGTCTCGTCCGGCCGCGGCAGGCTGGCCTGACGCGTCTGCGCCTGGATCTGGGTGAGCAGTTCGACCGCCACCTGGGTACGCCGCGCCGAGCTGTCGAAATACGACTGCAATGCACCTTGCACGGCCTGCAGGTCGCCGTGGGCCGCCTCCGGCTGGCGAGACAGCAACGCCAGGCGAGCGTTGAGCAGGCGCAGCTTGGCGTTCTCGCGCAGGAAATAGGCTTGTTCGGGCGCCAGCAGCATGGCCTCGGGCTGATCGATGCGTCGCACCCGCACCAGTTCACTCACCGCCTGCCAGACATGGGCCAAAGGCACGCTGGCCTGGCTCAGCCAGTGTTGCCACGCGGCCGCGTTGGCGCCTGCCGAGGCCGCCGCCGATGCACCGGCGCCGGCCGCTTGGCCCGCGCCGGCGGCAGGCGCCGCCCGTGTGGGCGCAACCGCACGCGCCACGGCCTGGGCATTGTTCTGCAGCGGCAACTCATCGAGCAGACGCACTGCCTCGTCGAACTTGATCATCAACGCACCCAGCTCGGGCGCGCTGACGGCACGCACCCGGTCGATGTCACGTGCCAGCGCACGCCGCACACCCTGCAAGCGCGGCTGGTTGATGCGTCCGAGACGTTCGTCGGCGGTGCGCAGCGCTGCGACCAACGGTTCGGCGCTGCCGGTGATACTGCTTTGCTGTACCGCCACGCGAATCGATGCGTCGATGTCAGCCACGGCGTTTTCATCGCGCGAGCGTGACAGCGACTGGATCAGGTCCTCGAGCTGACTGCGCTGCAGCGCCACTTCGGCCAATCTGGCGTCGAGCAGCGCGAGCTTGGCGGCGGTATCGCGCGCACCGTCGGCTGCTTGCTTGGCCAGCAGACGCGCCTCGTCCGCGTGTTCCGTGCTCGACTGCACACGCCGCACGATCTCACGCTCCAGCCCACGCGCCTGCTCGCGGTTGCCCCAGCCCAGCCAGACGCCCGCCACGCTCAACAAGGCCAGCAGGAGCAGAGCGGGCAGGAACCAGGCGGCCTGCAGCACCGCGAGGGTGCCAGTTGCATGAGGGGGCGCTGTCGCCGCGCTGGCCTGCCAGGCGCCGACCGATGGGGCAACCGTCGGGCCGCCCGTCGCAATCGATGCGGGCGCATGCCCGTGAGCCGCTGGCCGGCTCGGCGCGGCGGCTGCCGCCGTCGAGGCACTCGATGCCTGTGCCGCCGGTGATGCCGACGCCGCCGTCGAGATCGCGGCCGATTCAGCGGCGGCATCCGTGCGGGGGGTCGCCGAGGAGGTGGAGTTCGAGGTGGGTTCGTTCACGTGTGCAGGCCTGGGCGCAGGCTATCGCTGCAAGTCATTCTATCGACGCATCTTCGTGACAGCCGCCATGATCTGGCGCAGCGTCGCCACCACCTCGACCGGCCGCGGCGCACAGGTGTGGACCTCGGCCAGGCCCAGGGTCATCGCGGTGGTGGCGATGCGTTCGTGCGAAGTGATCGCCACCATGCGACGCATCGCGGCCCGGGCGGCACCTTGACCGGCCTGATCCAAGCGGTCGACCAGGTGACGCACTGCCTGCGAGCTGCTGAACAGCCAGACATGGTCGACGGGCGCAGCGAGCACCTCGGCCAGCCGGGCCAGCTCGGCGGCCTCCCAGGCCGGGCCGAGCTGGTGGTAGGCGCACAGCATCGAGACCTCGGCACCGGCTGCCGTGAGCGTCTCGGCCAGCCAGTCGCGACCGCCATCACCGCGCACCACCAGCACCCGCTGGCCGACCCATGGCAGGGCCGCGAGGGCGTCACGCCACAGCGCCTCGGCATCAAAGCTCGGTGCATCCGCGCGCGGCGCCGCGATCTGGTCCGGCGGCACGCCGACCCCCATCAGCGCCGCCTGCGTGCCCGGCCCGGTCGCCGCCGCGATCACGCCGGCCGGCCACACCAGCCCGAGCGGACGCGGGGCAAAGAACTGCGCCACTGCGTTCGGGCTGACGAACATCAGCAACCGGTAAACGGGCGCAGGGCCGGCCAGTTGCCGCCAGGCCTGCGCCAGCGCGCCGGCCGACGTACTGGCCGGGACGATGCGCAGCAGCGGCAGGGCCAGCGCTGGTGCACCCAGTGCCTGCAGCCGCGCCACCCAATCGCCTGCCTGCGGCTCTGGGCGGGTGACAACGACGACAGGCAGCCAGGGATCGGCGCTCATGGCAGCAGGTCGCACCGGCAGGCGGGTGTTGCCTGGGGCCAGGTCTGTTCAATGACAGGCAGCACGGCAGCCCGGATCAACACGGCCCGGCGGTCCGGCGAATCAACAAGCGGCGCGTGGCTGTCGACGCGGCTCAGGCCGCCGGTTCCAGCGCCGCGAGCAAGGCCGTGCCGCCCTGATCACGCAAGGCCTGCGCAGCCGCTCGGCCCATGGCCTCGGCGGCCGCGGCGTCGGCCGGACGGCCGCTCAGGCTGGCGTGCAGCAGTGGCTGAGTCGCGTCCTGAGGATGACCGAGCAGGGCGCGCAGGTGCAGGCTGTCGCCCTGCCATTGCGCAAACGCCGCCAGCGGCATGCTGCAACTGCCGCCCAGGGCGCGCGAGACGGCGCGTTCGGCATGCACAGCCAGCCAGGTGGCTCGGTCGGTGAGGGTGGCGAAGGCGGCCAGCAAGTCGGACTGGTCGCTGCGCACCTCGATGCCCAGGGCACCTTGACCGGCCGCCGGCAGCATCTCGGCGCTGTCGATCACCGCCCGGATCCGTCCCGCCAGGCCCAGTCGTTTGAGGCCCGCGGCCGCCAGCACGATGCCGTCGTACTGACCTTCGTCGAGCTTGCGCAGCCGGGTGTCGAGGTTGCCACGCAACGGCTCGATCTGCAGATCTGGCCGCAGTGCGCGCAACTGCACCACCCGGCGCAAGCTGGAGGTGCCGACCCGGGCACCATGCGGCAGCTCGCTGAAGTGGGCATGCCGCGGGCTCACCCAGGCGTCGCGCGGGTCTTCCCGCTCCAGCACACAGGCCAGCGAGAAGCCCTCGGGCAGCTCCATGGGCACGTCTTTCAGCGAATGCACGGCGATCTGGGCCCGACCGTCCTCCAGCGCCGTTTCCAGCTCCTTGACGAACAGGCCCTTGCCGCCAACCTTGGACAGCGCCCGGTCGAGGATCTGGTCGCCACGCGTCGTCATGCCCAGCAGATCGACCTGCCAGCCCAGTCGGGCGCCAAGCAGGTCGCGCACATGTTCGGCCTGCCACAAGGCCAGGCGGCTTTCGCGTGTCGCGATGATGTAACGCACGGCACTGGGGCCGGCGGCGGACGAGGAGGACGAGGGCGTGGAGCTCATGCGTGCATTCTCGTTGATGGTCCGTCTCGGCCTGCCGGGCGCCAAAACGCTCCGGAACCGTGCACCACCGCCACATTGCTCACCCCACGCGCCAGACTGGAGCACGCGGAGGTGTCCGTCGGTGGCCCCGAACTTGCTGCGCTTCACTTGGACCTGCCCTGTTACGGGGCGCTGCTACCATTTGCATGTAATCAAGTTACCAACTTTCCGGACCAGAGGTTTCAATGGCGCGATCCACCCCGGCCACCCGGCCCTCCCGTTCCACCGCCGCTGCGCCGACCCGCAATCCGGCTGCGGGACAGACCCCCGACACGGCGGTCGACAAGGCCGCGGAAGCCGCCAGGAAACTGGCCGATGAGGTGGCCGCCAAGGACCGCCCGTTGCAGGACGACATCCGTCTGCTCGGCCGGATCCTGGGCGAGACCATCCGCGAGCAGGAGGGCAAGGAGGCCTACGAACTGGTCGAGCGCGTGCGCCAGCTCTCGGTCGCCTACCGACTGAAGCAGGATGCCTCGGCCGGCAAGGCGCTGGACCGCCTGCTCAAGAACCTCTCGGTCGATCAGACCGTGAGCGTGATCCGCGCCTTCAGCTACTTCAGCCATCTGGCCAACATCGCCGAGGACCGCCACCACGTGCGCCGCCGCGAAGTGCACGAGCAGCAGGGCCATCTGCAGGAAGGCTCGCTGGCGCTGTGCTTCGAGCGCCTGGCCGACGCCGATATCCGCGCCGCCGACATCGCCGCGGCACTGGAGCGCGCCTACATCTCGCCGGTGCTCACCGCCCACCCGACCGAGGTGCAGCGCAAGAGCATCCTCGATGCCGAGCGCGCCATCGCGGTGCTCATCGGTGCCCGCGACAGCCTGCACACGCAAGCCCAGCGCGACGACAACGAGGCCCTGCTGCGCGCCCGGGTCACCCAGCTGTGGCAGACGCGCATGTTGCGTTACACCAAGCTCACCGTGGCCGACGAGATCGAGAACGCGCTGAGCTATTACGAAACAACCTTTCTGCACCAGATCCCGCGCCTGTACCGGGCGGTGGAAAAAGCACTTCCTGGCCACGACATCGCCAGCTTCTTCCGCATGGGCAACTGGATCGGCGGCGACCGCGACGGCAACCCCAACGTCACCGCACCCACGCTGCGCCAGGCCCTGGCACGCCAGGCCGAAACGGTGCTGCGCTTCTACCTGCGCGAGGTCCACGCGCTGGGCGGCGAGTTGTCGATGTCGCAGCTGCTGGCCCCGGTCACCCCCGCCATGCTGGCCATGGCCGACCACTCACCTGACCACAACGCCCACCGCGACGACGAGCCCTATCGGCGCGCCCTCATCGGCGTATACGCCCGCCTGGCCGCCAATCTGCACGAGATGACCGGCACCGAGGCGCTGC
The DNA here is from genome assembly GCA_041169165.1 of Pseudomonadota bacterium. Taxonomy (GTDB): domain Bacteria; phylum Pseudomonadota; class Gammaproteobacteria; order Burkholderiales; family Burkholderiaceae_C; genus Sphaerotilus. Next base: position 11,965 of record JBEEJN010000003.1, on the reverse strand, counting down.
GCCACGCGGTGCCGCCGCAGAACCCCTACGCGGACGCCGCCGCCTTCCTGGCTGATCTGCAGACCATTGCCGATTCGCTCAAGCACCACCACGCCCAGGCGCTGATCGCGCCACGCCTGGCGCCGCTGATGCGCGCGGTGCGGGTATTCGGCTTCCACCTCGCCACGGTCGACCTGCGCCAGAGCTCGGACAAGCACGAGGCGGTGGTCGCCGAGCTGCTGGCCAACGCCGGCGTGTGCGCCGACTACAGCGCCCTGGGCGAGGCCGCCAAGCGCACGCTGCTGATGGAGCAGCTCGACCAGGCGCGCCCGCTGCGCGTCATGGGCGCCAGCTACAGCGAGCTGGCCAGGAGCGAGATCGCCATCTTCGAGACGGCGCGCGAGATGCGCGCCCTGTACGGTGCCGAAGCCATCCGCCACTACATCATTTCGCACACCGAGGACGTGAGCGACCTGCTCGAAGTGCTGCTGCTGCAAAAGGAGACCGGCCTGCTGCGCGGCCCGCAAGGCGGCTCGCTGGCCAGCGGCGCGGCGGTGGCCGACCTCATCGTCTCGCCGCTGTTCGAGACCATTGCCGACCTGCGCAACGCCGCGCCCATCATGCAGGCCTACTACGAGCTGCCCGGCATCAAGGCCATGGTGCAGCGCTCGGGCGGCGAACAGGACGTGATGCTGGGCTACTCGGACAGCAACAAGGACGGCGGCACCTTCACCAGCAACTGGGAGCTGTACGCCGCCGAGCTGGCCCTGGTCGAGCTGTTCAGCAAGCTCGGTGCCGGCGACGGCATCCGCCTGCGCCTGTTCCATGGCCGCGGCGGCACGGTGGGCCGCGGCGGCGGCCCGAGCTATCAGGCCATCCTGGCCCAGCCGCCCGGCACGGTGCAAGGCCAGATCCGCCTGACCGAGCAGGGCGAGGTGATCTCGTCCAAATATGCCCACCCCGAGATCGGCCTGCGCAACCTCGAGACCCTGGTCGCCGCCACCCTCGAATCGACCCTGCTGCACCCGACGCAGAGCGCCCCGCCGGCCTTTCTGCAGGCCGCCGCCGCCATCTCGCAGGCCAGCTTTGGCGCCTACCGCAAGCTGGTCTACGAGACCGAAGGGTTCACCGACTACTTCTTCGCTGCAACGCCCATCCGCGAGATCGCCGAACTCAACATCGGTTCGCGCCCGGCCAGCCGCAAGGCCACCCGGGCGATCGAGGACTTGCGCGCCATCCCCTGGTCCTTCAGCTGGGGCCAATGCCGCATGGCACTGCCGGGCTGGGCCGGCTTCGGTTCGGCCATCGCCGCCTTCCTCGACGGCTCGGCGTTGCCCGCGCCGGCAGAGCCGGAAGACCCAAGTACCAGCAACACCCAGGCCCCGGCACGCAAGGGCAAGGCCGCCGCATCACCCAAGGCCGCCGCCAAATCTGCCGCCAAATCTGCCACCAAGCAGGCGGGCACGGCCAAGGCCAGCGTCAAGGCCACGGAAGAGGGTTATGAGCAGCGCCTGGAACTGCTGCGCAGCATGTACCGGCAGTGGCCCTTCTTCCGCACCCTGCTGTCCAACCTGGACATGGTGCTGGCCAAGACCGACCTGGGCATCGCCGCGCGTTATGTGGAGCTGGTGGAAGATGCCAAGCTCGGCAAGCGCATCTTCGCTGCCATCGAGGCCGAGTGGACCGCCACCCGCAACGCGCTGGAACTCATCACCGAAGAGCCCAGCCGGCTGTCGGCCAACCCCAGCCTGTCGCGCAGCATCGGCCACCGCCTGCCCTATATCGACCCGCTCAACCACCTGCAGGTCGAGCTGATGCGCCGTTATCGCAACCGCACCCCGGGCGCGCCGGTCGACGCGGCCGCCGAGCGCCTGCAGCGCGGCATCCACATCAGCATCAACGGCGTGGCGGCCGGCCTGCGCAATACGGGCTGAGGGCGCGGCCGAGGCCACGCCCCGCAGCCCCGCGACAATGTTGCCCGCCATGAACCACACGCCCATCCTCAACATCAGCAGCTACCGTTTCGTCGACCTGCACCACCTGGCCGCCCTGCGCGACCAGGTGCAGGGCCAGGCGGCGGCCTGCCGACTCAAGGGCACGCTGCTGCTGGCCGAGGAGGGCATCAACCTGTTCATGGCCGGGCCGGCCGACGGCGTCGCCCAGTTCATGGACTGGCTGCGTGCCGACCCGCGCTTCGCCGGCCTGCCGATCAAGGAAAGCTGGAGCACCGCGCCGCCCTTCAAGCGGCTGAAGGTGAAGATCAAGCGCGAGATCATCCGCATGAACCACCCGGCCATCCGGCCGGGCGCCGAACGCGCCCCCAGCGTCACGCCCGAGCGCCTCGCCGCCTGGCTGGCGCAAGGCCATGACGACACCGGCCGCCCGGTCGTCACGCTGGACACGCGCAACGACTTCGAGGTCGACGCGGGCAGCTTCGACGGCGCGATCGACTGGCGCATCCGCAAGTTCAGCGACTTCCCCGCCGCGGTCGACGCCCACCTGGCCGACCTGCAAGGCAAGACCGTGGTCAGCTTTTGCACCGGCGGCATCCGCTGCGAGAAGGCCGCGATCTATCTGCAGGACGCCGGCCTCGATTCGGTCTACCAGCTCGAAGGCGGCATCCTCAAGTACTTCGAGCAGACCGACGGCGCACCGCACTGGCGCGGTGGCTGCTTCGTGTTCGATGAGCGCGAAGTGCTGGGCGCGCAGCTGACGCCGGCCCGGCCCTGAGCCGGAACCCGTTCGGCCAGGGCGCCATGGCCGACACGGGCTGACCACGATCCGGCGCACGCTGACATTTGGCGACGCTGGCTGACAGCGCTCGCCATGTCACGCGTGAGCGGCGCTCAACCCAGGCTCTCGCCGAACACCGTGTCGCTCTGCGCGTGCGCACTGCTGAGCATCAGGCGCAGCACGACGCCTTCGGCGTCCTGTTCCCACAGTCGGCCCTTGATGAGGAACTGGCGCCCGCCGATGCGCAGCACGTCGCCCACCATGGGCGCCACCGTGGCGCCAGGCGCCCAGAAGCGCGGCACGTCGATGGACGAGCGGCGCAGCCAGGACTGGTCTTCGGGCGAAAAACCGAGAACGATGCGGGGCGTGGTGGTTTGCATGGCGTGAGCGCTCCTGCTGGACTGGATTGACCGGGCTGTGGCTGATGCGGTCTACAGCTCGTCGCCTCGGGCTTGTGTCATGGCTTGTCGCCGCCGGCAGTGCCAGGGGGTCAGGCCTGCGGAGCCCAGCGACTCGCCGCGATCATGCGGCACGCCGCGCGGCCTCGTCCAGCGCCCGGATCGGCGAGGCAGCGCAACGGCGGACCGGTTCGGGGTGGGACCTGCGGGTATTCACGCAGCACGCCTGCCTTGGTGAATTGATGCCGAGCTCTCTACAGTGCAGCCTGACCGCTGCCCAGTTTCCCCCAGGAGAGCCGCCCGCCATGCCCGCCGAGATCCGTCCCCCAGCCTGCCCACGGGCACCCGCCAGCGTGGACACGACAGTCAACACGCGGGCCGACGACGCAGCCGACACCGGTCTGGCCACCGCCCAGGCCCGCTGCGCCACGCGGCGATTCGGCCGCAGGCTGGGCACCGGACTGCTGGCACTGGCCGCCTTGCTGGGGGCCGGGCTGCTGCCGCTGCCGGCCGGCGCCCAGGCAGCCGGCGCGCCGACCCGGATCGTCGTCGGCTTCCCGCCCGGCGGCTCGGCCGACGTGCTGGCCCGCCTGCTCGCCGACGCCATGAAGGACAGCCTGGGCACAGTGATGGTCGAGAACAAGCCCGGCGCGGCCGGTCGCCTGGCCATCGCCGCGGTCAAGGCCGCCAAGCCCGACGGGCTGACCCTACTGCTGGTGCCCAGCGGGCCGATGGTGATGTTCCCGCACGTGTACAAGAAACTGGAGTTCGACCCGGCGAGAGATTTCACGCCGGTGTCGCTGCTGGCGCGTTTCCAGTTCGGCATTGCCTCGGGGCCGGCGACTGGCGCGAAGACCATGGCCGAGATGATCGCCCTGGCCAAGGCCAAGCCCGACAGCGCCAGCTACGGCACCGCCGGCCAGGGCACGGCGCCGCACTTCCTGGGCGTGATGCTGGAGCAGAGCACCGGCGTGCCGCTGCTGCACGTGCCCTTCCAGGGCGGGGCGCCGGCCAACACCGCGCTGGTGGGCGGGCATGTGGGCTACAAGATCGACGTCGTCTCCGAAACCGCTGAACTGCACCGCAACGGCAAGGTGCGCATCATCGCGGTCACCGGCGCCGAGCGTGACCCCCAGGTACCCGAGGTGCCCACCCTCAAGGAGCAGGGCGTGGACATGGTGATCTCGGCCTGGTTCGGACTGTACGCGCCGGCCGGCCTGCCCCCCGAAGTGGCCGCGCGACTGGAAAAGGCCGCGGCCAGCGCCATCCAGCAGCCGGCGCTGAATGACAGGTTGCACAAGCTCGGCTACGTGCCGGTGGGCTCCAGTGGCGCCGCCCTGGCTGCTGCGCAGAAAGCCGACCTGGCGAGCTGGAAAAAGCCCATCCAGAGCACCGGCATCGCGCTGGACTGATGCACCGTCGCCCCTTCTTATTGCCCCCGCTTCCTGACCTGACCAAGATGTCCACCGCCATGCACCTGTCCACCGCCCTCACCTTCACCCGCCGTGCGCTCGGGGCTTGCGCCCTGGCCCTGCTCGCCGGCGGCACCGTTCAGGCCCAATCGGCCTGGCCGGACAAGCCCATCCGCGTCATCCTGCCCTTCCCGCCCGGCGGGCCCAGCGACATCGTCATCCGCATCGTGAGCGAGAAGCTGCAGACGTCGCTCAAGCAGCCCATCGTGGTGGAGAACCGCGCCGGCGCGGGCGGCAACCTGGGCGTGGCCGAGGTGGCGCGCGCCACGCCCGATGGCCACACCTGGCTGTGGGTGCCGGACTCGGTCATCACCGTCAACCCGCATGTCTACAAGCAGCTCGGCTTCAAGGTCGACGACCTGGTGCCGGTGAGCCTGGCCACCCAGTTCAGCTCCACCCTGGTGTGCAACCCCAAGCTGGGCCTGAAGAGCGTCGCCGAGTTCATCGCCCGCGCCAAGTCCACATCCATGACCTACGCCTCGGGCGGCGCCGGCGTGCCCGGCCACCTCTCGATGGAGCTGATGAAGTCCATGGCCGGCTTCGACATGACCCATGTGCCCTACAAGGGCCCGGCACCCGCGATGCAGGACGTGCTGGGCGGCCAGGTCGACTGCGGCCTGCTGGCCGGGCCGACCGTGCTGCCCCATGTGCGCAGCGGGCGGCTCACGGCTCTGGGCGTGTCGGGTCTCCAGCGTTCGGCCATGCTGCCCGAGGTGCCGACCATCGACGAGGCCGGCGTCAAGGGCTACCGCGCCGATTTCGGCCTGGTGCTGTTCGCGCCCAAGGGCACGCCCGAGGCCATCGTGACGCGCTTCCGCGCCGCCTTCGTCGATGCGCTCAAGCAGCCCGACGTGGTCGAGAAGCTCAAGGCCAGCGACCAGCAGGTGGTGGCCGCCACGCCGGCCGAGACGGCCCGTTCGCTGGCCGAGGATTCGAAGAAGTGGGGCGAGGTGGCGCGGCGCATCAAGCTCGGCCTGGATTGAGCGAAGAGCCCACCGCATGAGCCGACCCAACCTCATCTTCATCGTCGCCGACGACCTGGGTTATGCCGACCTGGGCTGCTACGGCGGCCGCGAGGCCGCCTTCGGCCCGGTCTCGCCGGTCATTGACGGTTTGGCCGCCAAGGGCCTGAAGTTCACCCAGGGCTACTCGAACTCGCCGGTGTGTTCACCCACGCGCTTCGCCATGATCACCGGGCGCTGGCAATACCGCCTGCGCGGCGCGGCCGAGGAACCCATCAACAGCCGCAGCCGCGGCAGCACCACCCTGGGCCTGCCGCCCGAGGTGCCCACACTACCCTCGCTGCTCAAGGCCGCGGGCTACCACACCGCCCTGATCGGCAAGTGGCACCTGGGCTACCCGCCGGCCTTCGGCCCGCTCAAGTCGGGCTACGACGAGTTCTTCGGCCCCATGTCCGGCGGCGTGGACTACTTCAGCCACTGCGGCACCAACGGCGCACACGACCTCTACTTCGGCGAGGAAGAGAAGGCCGAGGAGGGCTACCTCACCGACCTGATCTCGCGCCGCGCCGCAGCCTATGTGCGCGAACGCGCCGCCGCCCCTGCGAAGCAACCTTTCCTGCTCAGCCTGCACTACACCGCGCCGCACTGGCCCTGGGAGACACGCGACGACGCGGCCCTGGCGGCCGAGGTCAAGGACAACCTCTTCCACCTGCATGGCGGCAACATCCACCAGTACCGCCGGATGATCCACCACATGGACGAGGGCATAGGCTGGCTGATGCAGGCCCTGGCCGAGACGGGGCAGATCGACAACACCCTGCTGGTCTTCACCAGCGACAACGGCGGCGAACGTTTCAGCGACAACTGGCCGCTGGTGGGCGGCAAGATGGACCTCACCGAAGGTGGCATCCGCGTGCCCTGGGTGGCGCACTGGCCGGCGGTGATCGCGCCCGGTGGCGTGAGTGAACAGCCCTGCCTGACGATGGACTGGAGCGCCACGATGCTTGATGCGGCAGGCGTCGCGGGACATCCGGACTATCCGCTCGACGGCGTCTCGCTGTTGCCGGTGCTGCGCGATGCGGCTCATCGTTTCCCGCGCCCGCTGCACTGGCGCATGAACCACCGCGGCCAGCGCGCCCACCGCGACGGGGTGTGGAAATACCTGCGCGTGGATGGCCACGACTACCTGTTCGACCTCAGTGCCGACGAACGCGAGCGCGCCAACCTCGGGCCGCGTCAACCCGAACGCCTGGCCGCCCTGCGCGCCGCCTGGGAAGCCTGGAACGAGACCATGCCACCCATTCCGCCCGACGCCACCATCAGCCTGGGCTACGGGGCGAAGGACATGCCGCAGCGCTGATCGCTCTCACGTGGCAGTGGCAGCAGCGGGCGCCGGTGCAGCCAGGCCAGATACATCTCGGACTTGGTGCCGGCCCGCCCGCCGATGACGATGCAGGCGTCGCCCGCCTGTGCGGCGAGTTCGTACGCGGCCGAGCCAGGCTCGGCACTGCCGAGCACGCAGACCTGCGGCTTGCGGTGGGACACGACGGTGGTGCGTCAGCCCCCTCACGCGCTGGCGGGCTCAATCTGCCGAACTGTCCTGCGCGAGAAAGTAGAGCAGCACGAACACCCCGACGATCGGCACCAGCGCGACCAGCTGCCACCAGCCGCTGCGGCGCGTGTCGTGCAGCCGCCGCGTGGCCACCGCCAGCGAGGGCAGCAGCGTCGCCAGGTAGAACACCATCGCCAGCTTCGGGCTGATCACGGACAAGGCCGTTCCTGCCAGCAAGACAAAAAGCACAAACCACCAATATTCAGACCGGCTGGCCCGCCCGCCGAACTCGGCGTATTTGCTGAAACAGATGCGAATGGCGTCTTGAAAGGTCATGGCTGCGTCGGGCTGGGGAAGTGGGGACACCGTCATGATGCCGCGCGCGGCGCGAGCACCAGCTGCGTCTGCGTGATCTGGGCGCACAGCTTGCCTTCGGCATTGCTGATGCGGGTCTCCCACACCATCGTGGTCCGGCCGCGGTGCAGGGCCAGGCTCACGGCACGCACGGTGCTGCCGAGCTTGGCGCCGGCCATGAACTTGGTGCTCGAATCGGTCGTGGTCGTCCCCTGCCCGGGCTGCAGGTTCATGAAGGCCCCAACACCCCCCAGCGTGTCGGCAAAGGCCATGAAGGCGCCGCCGTGCAGCGTGCCGCCGGTGGTGCACAGGTCCTGCCGCACATCCATCTCGGCGACGACGCGGTCAGGCGTGGCCTCGACCAGGCGGATGCCCATGAGGCCCGGGAACAGCGGGGCCAGCAGCTGCTGGATGTCGTTCATGTCCATGCAATCTCCATCGTGTCCTGAACCCGGCACCTGGGCGGCCGGTTCAACTGCCTCAAAGATTCGCGTCGAAGATTCGCATCGTCGAATCACCGCGGCGCATCCGAACGCAGGCGCATGCGTGTCAGCCCGCCGCGGCCCGTGATGTCTGCAAGGGTTCGGCCAGGCCGATGAGGATGCCCTCGGGCCCGCGGAGGTAGCACAGGCGGTAGACGTTCTGGTAGTTGACCACCTCGTCCACCACCGTGGCGCCCAGCAGGCGCAGGCGGGCCAGCGTGGCGTCGAGGTCATCGACCGCGAACATGGCGCGCAGGTAGCCCAGCGAGTTCACCGGCGCCGTGCGGTGGTCGGACGCGATGGCAGGCGCATCGAAGCGCGAAAGCTCGATGCGGCCGTGGCCATCGAGCGTGCGCAACATGGCGATCTCCACCCGCTGGCCGCGCACACCGGTGACACGCCCGGCCCATTCATCGACGATGGGCATGCGGCCTTCCAGCGCCAGGCCCAGCGTGGTGAAGAAGGCGATCGCGCCATCGAGGTCTGCCACCACGATGCCGACGTTGTCCATGCGCAGCACGGTCATGCCCGGCTCCCTCCAAGCATCACCGCTTCAGCCCGCCGCGACATGGGTGCCATGCCCCAGGCGGATCAGCCAGGTGCCAATGCGCCGCACCAGCAACCACGAGAACAGGCCCGCGCGGGTAGGCTTGGGCCACTGGCCAGGCATCACTTCGGGTTTTGCGGAGACGAATGCCTGGGATTTAGCTCACGATGGCGTGGTCGTGCGCTTCCGTGATGTGGTGGTGGACCCTGCCACTGAAGTAACGAGCCAGAACCGACTCGGTGGCTGCCTTCGCCAAAGCGCGTTCGGGGCTCGCGAGTGCTACATCAACTGCCGCCCTGTTCGGGTAACTGATGGCTAAAACCAGCGGCAGTTCCGGTGCGCCTTCATCGCGCTCGTTCGAGAAGCAAACTCGTACGCCGAGAACTCCGGGCATAGCTTTCCAGTGTGGCAGCACTTCCTCAAGAACCGCAGCGCGGAACTTCTCGGTGTCCCCTTGCTGAACTTCGCCTTCGAAGAGTGCAAATCGCGTGATCATGGTTGTTGGCCTTCTGCTGAGCGGTTCGTATCTAGGCCAGCGCAACACCAAGGCGCACAAGGCCGTTTTGTAGATGGGCAGTCTGTTCCTGATCGTGATCCTGATTTACTGCGCACCGTTGCAAGAAGAGATCTTGAGGAGGAGGTCAAATTACTGCCGCCGTTATTGCGGTTCGAGGGGAAGTCCTTGTAGAGAGTTAGGCCCCGAACTCGCTGAAGAACGAATGATTGATTTCATATGTTGTGACAGCCTTTAAACCGAGTTCAAGGCTTTCAAGCATGTCAATCAGTTTCTCTCCGTCGATGAGTTCGATTGGCGGCACACCGTCCCTGGATGCCTCGCGCTTCGCTTCAGCAGTAAATGAGCCAGTAGTAATGATGATTCCCTTGTCGGCGCGACCCGCCATGGCGCCGCGGAAGTCACGTACATGCGACGGTGAAACCGACTTGGAGTACCGCTTGCATTGGAACAAGACTTTGAAGGAGACGAGCGGATTGATCTGAAGCGTGCCGTAGCCGTCAATACCTTCGTCACCGCTCTGGCCGGTGACGGTGACTTGAGTAAATCCAGCTTCGCGAAGCAGGCGCTGGGAGAGGCGCTCAAAACCGGCGGGCGGGAGCCCGAGGAGAAGTTTGATGGTCTCAGCTCTGTAATCGGAAGAGGGCGCACCAGTTGCTTCCGCCACTGCTTCTGCAATTGGTTCGTCTTCTGCCTCTTTAGCCTTGCGCTGCTCCTGAAATATCTTGACCCATCGCAGAAAGATTTCCCGGGCCTGAGCGTGAGAGAGTTTTGTTGCTCTGCCTCGCTCTGTGAGGCTCCAGACACCTCGTTTTGATGAGTCTAGAAGTCCTTCGCGGACAAGATAGAAGCGAGCCCAAGCGACCTGGTTTCTGAATCTTGATTCACCAGAGGGAAGCAGGTCGTTCTGGACTTCGTCTGAAAGCGCGAGGTCCGCTGCGATCTGTTCCGTCACTTCATCGGGCTTTCCCGAGCCGCCGAGCTTCCTCAGCGCATCGAGGACCGGGCCAAAGTAGCGGACAAAGAGCGCGCCTTCGTCGTTTTTTCGTTTCGCCATGGCTGATGGTAGCGGGGTGGTTGGCTTCGGGGCCTAACGAATGAAAGGGACTTCCCCATCCCAGGCTCGTCGCAGTGTTGAACTGCGGCGACCGGCAACTGAGTGCCACGATGGGGTTTTGTGCAATCTCATCGGGTATCCCGGAAGAAGAAGTCCATGGCCATTGTGATGCTGGGGATCGATCTCGCCAAGAACGTGTTTGCCCTGCGCGGCGTCAACGAGCCGGGTCGGGTTGAGAGGAAGCGGCCAAGCGTGCCACGCGCGAAATTGATGGAGACCGTGGCCACATAGCTGCCGTGCACGGTCGCGGTGGAGGCCTGTTCGGGTGCACATCACTGGGCGCGTGAATTCGCCAAGTTCGGCCATACCGTCAAGTTGATGGCGCTGCACTTCGTCGCGCCATTTCACAAGTGCGGCAAATATGCCAAAAACGATGCGGCCGATGCGGCGGTGATTTGTGCAGCGACGCAAAACCCCACCTGAGAACCTCCTTCACGCTCCTTCCCCAGACGTGCGTTCGAAGATGCGTCACACGGGTCAGATCAGCAGCAGGTGAACTCGACTAACCCTGAGTGGAACCCCGATGCGGGTTCGACGGCGAACGAATGGAGCCCTGCTGAGTGGTTCGTATCTGGGCCAGCGCAACACCAAAGAGCACGAGGCCGTTTGTATATGGGAAATCCACTCCCGATCGCGATCCTGATTTACTGCGCACCGTTGGAAGAAGATGGCTTGAGGAGGAGGTCAAATTACTGCCGGCGTTATAGCGGTTTGTGGGGAAGTCCTTGTAGAGGGGTTAGCGAAGTAATCGGCCCGAGGCCCGCAAATCGCGCCGAAGAAAGTCGCAGGCCGAAAACTTTTTCTCTTTGGAATCAATCACTTAGTGTGACTTTCTTAAGAGGCTTCACCGCGCCACCAGTGAAACAGCAGTGCAACTGAAATAGCGCCAAGCGCAACAACAATGTAGAGCAAACTTTTCCCAATGCTTCTCGCTTCTATGAGCAGATTCATCGCAGTGCCATTGAGAGTCTGTAGTTGGGCTACCTGATCGTCAATGTTTGACCTTGGTCGCTCTTCTACTGGCGGACGCTCGGAGCTGGACTCGGACTCGTGTACGGGATCTACACGATCGATCCGAGTCTTTGGACTGGGCGCAAGATCGCAATTCCATTGATACTCGCCCTGAGTATCGGGACCGAGGTAGCGGATGGCTTCATCAGGTACGTCCACTTGCACCCCAAGAAAGATCCTTGCACCATGGGAGACCTGTTCATTGAGGAAGCTGCTCAGCGCCGCACCTATACCAAATTGCAATTCGCAGTAGCCCGGATAGGAAGTGCCGTCGCTTTCGTCTGTCCACGATGGCAGGTAAGCGATGGTCCCCTCACCATTTGAACCCGGGCTCTCGATGAATCGGACAAGCGCCTTGTCGATGTACTCCGATTTTTTGTGGCGCTGCACGCGAAGCTCGTCGTACTGAATGCTCGCGTCAAAGATGTGAATCCGTTGAAGGACTTCATCGCATGTCGCAAACGACGTGCGAGGAAGCGTGAGTGCGAGGTGGAGGTACATGAAGCCTAACGAATGAAAGGGACATCCCCGTCCCGAAGTGAGACGATGGGGTTGCGATTACTCATCGGGTCACCTTTCGATAGGAGATGTCCATGGCCATTCTGTACGTTGGGATCGATCTCGCCAAGAACGTGTTTGCGTTGCATGGCGTGAACGAGTCGGGGAAGCCGGCGCTGGTACGGCCTGCCGTTCGGCGCGACCAGTTGCTGGAAGCAAGCGCCAAGCTGCCGCCGTGCACTGTTGGGATGGAAGCATGTTCGGGTGCGCATTACTGGGCGCGCGAGTTCGCCAAGTTCGGTCACGTGGTCAAACTCATGGCGCCCAAGTTCGTCGCGCCTTATCG
>JBEEJN010000002.1:0-144124 GCA_041169165.1 Pseudomonadota bacterium | reverse complement strand
CAACAATCCGAGCTGCGTGCGCTCCTCGATACTCAGGCTTGAATACTGCTGTCCCATCGGCTCAAACTGTTGATTGCATTGGTTCGTTGCACTTCAGTTTAGAGTCCGCCGTTGAATAGCGAGTTAGGCGTCAACGCGTTGGATTTGTGCGATAAAACTTTGCAGACGAGGCTTTTAGCGCTGCACTATAAGGCGAAGGGATTTGCGTTTTGTGATTTTTCCGTCTGGCGTACGTTGTTCTGTCTCAATACTTTGAGTGTCAACGGTTTGAAAGCCGCACTCTCGGGCTAAACTGGACCATTCGCTCGCGCTGCGAAGAAAGAAGCCGAATTCAGGTTGAGCGAAGCCTGGTCGCGTCTCTGGGTCAACAGCGCTCATGACACCGATGGCTCCGGAGCGCATTACCCGGTAGATTTCACGCAACGAAGGGAGCGGATCTTGCCAAAAGTGCATGACTGCCACAGATAGGACCCGGTCAAAGGTCTCATTCGCGAATGGCATCTGCTCAGCAGAAGCGAAACGAAACTCGGCATGCCCAGAGGCGATAAATTGACTATTGAACCGACAGGCTTCCTCAATCATTGTCGGAGATATGTCAATACCCATGTATTGAACATCCTCGGCTTGCCCGAAAATTGCTGAGGCAGCACGACCGTTTCCGAATCCGATCTCCAAGACGTAATTGCCCGGCTGCACGCGGAGAAGGGTAAGGATTTGCCCATTAATCACTCGGTTGTTCTCGTTCATCCACTCGGCAACGTCAATGCCGATCTGACCGTCAGGATTCGCTAGCTGGCGGGCCTGCTCCGCAGGTGGTAGGGAACTGAAGACTGTCACTACATTCTCCTCATGTGCGACTGATAAAGCGCCTGGTTATTTGGCGCCTAACGCGTTATGGACGACAAGCATTACGCTGCCTAATGCGGCAACTGTCGTACTAATCGGTTGGCTGATTCGAAGCCCAAGTCGTTGTCACGTCACGATTTTCTGCTCCTGATGACCACATTCACCATTCACTAAATTGCCGACAAAAGCCGACTCGCTGACGGCCATTCTGTAAGTTTGACAGGAGACCGCCAATCAGCCTTTTGGGGGATGCCTCAGCCAGCGCCTCCCCCCACCTCCACCGCCCTCTCCACCAGTGTCCTGTCCCCGCGCATCTTGAACTTCGCCACCCGGTGGGTGGGCGTCTGCGGCAGGGCGTCGACGAAGACGATGTAGCGGGGGCGTTTGATGGGGGCCAGGTGTTTTGTGCACCAGGCGGCGATGGTCTGGGCGTCGGGGGTGGCGCCGGGGCGGGGGACGACGGCGATGAGGATGTCGTCTTCGCCCAGGGGGCTGGGCACGGGGATGGCGGCGGCCTGCTGCACATCGGGGTGGCTTTCGACGACGCGGTCGAGTTCGGCGCCGGAGATGTTTTCGCCGCGCTTCCTGATGATGTCCTTCTTGCGGGCGACGAACCAGAAGTAGCCGTCGGCGTCGCGCCAGGCCAGGTCACCGGTGAGGAACCAGCCGTCGTGGAAGGCGGCTTGGGTCTGCGCCGCGTCGCGGTAGTAGCCCTGCATGACCATGGGGGTGCGCACGACGAGTTCGCCGGTCTCGCCGTCGGGCATGGGGTGGCCGTCGTCGTCGACGATGGCGAGTTCGGCCAGGGGGATCGCCGGGTCGGGGTGGGTGCTGGGCTGGCCCATGCTGCCCACCTTGTGCGGGCCGGCGTAGGGGTTGTTGAGGGCGCCGGGGATCTCGCTCATGCCGTAGCCCTCGATGAGGGTGGGCACGCCGAAGTCGCGCGCGAAGACCTCGTAGGTCTCGGCGCTGAAGGGGGCGCCGTAGAGCTTGCGCAGGCTGTGGCCAGGCACGAACTCGCCGCGCGGGCGGCGCATCAGGATGGTGGTGACCGCCGCAATGGTGTTGGCCTCGGTGGCGCGGTGGCGCGCGGCGTCGGCCCAGAAGGTGGAGGCCGAGAAGCGCGGCATGAGGATGAGCGTGGCGCCGGCCGCCAGCGTGCCGGCCAGCGAGTAGAAGATGGCGTTGATGTGGAACATCGGCAGGATGGTCATCACCCGGTCGTGCGGCTGCAGGTGCATGCGCTGCACGAAGCCCTCGCCGGCCAGCACCAGGTTGCGCTGGCTGTGCATCACACCTTTCGGGAAGCCGGTGGTGCCCGAGGTGTAGATGAAGACGCAGGTATCGGCGGCCTGGCCGGTGGCGGCCGGCGCTGCGGCGGCGACGGCGGCGGCAGTGAAGCCGGCCAGGGCCAGGTCGAAGGTCGGCAGGGTGGCGGCCAGGGCGGCGGCTTCGCCATCCGCCATGGCCTCGCCGGCCTGTGCCGGGCCGGCCGGGGGGGTGCCGCCTGCGGCCGGCGCGGTGTTGAGCATCAGCCAGGGCGGCGGGGTCATGTCGGCGATGCCGGCCACCACCACCGGTAGGCAGGCGGGCTCGCACAACACGCCGCTGACTTGGGCGTGGCCCAGCACATAGCCGGCCTCGGTGGGTTTGTAGTCGGGGTTGACCGGCACCATCACCGCGCCCAGGCGGGCCAGTGCCAGCAGGGTGACCACCGTGCTGGGGTGGTTGTGCGCCATCACGCCCAGGCGGTCGCCGACGCGGATACCGCGCGCGGCGTACATCGCCGCGGCGCGCAGCACCTGGCCGTGCAGGTCGGCGTAGGTGATGGATTGGTCGCCAAACGCCAGCGCTTCGCGCTGCGGCGCGGTGGCGGCGCGGCTTGCCAGCAGCGTGGCCAGGCTCTGGTCATGCGGCGGGTAGAGGCGCAGGACCTGCAGCGGGCTGAGGTCTTGCACAGGGGCGAGGTCGGTGGCCGCGGCGATGCCGGGCGTGATGGACAGCGGCTTCATGGGGCCATCATCGGCCCGTCACCCGCCGTCCGCCTCGGGTCGACCACGGGGCCGGCCGACCCGCAGGTTCACCTGCCGCAAAGGCCGCTGCGGTAGCCGACACGAGGCCCAGCGGTCCCGCTGGGCGCGGGCGCCGTGGGTCGCGAGGTCATCACGCCATCGTGCCTGGCCAACGTGCTGCGCTGCTCGATCACGTCACCGATGGCTCAAGCGGCGCGCCGCTGCGCCTCGTCCAGCGCCAGCAGCAGGCTCGAGCGGTGGTCGCGCGCCACCGTCTGCCAGGTCAGACCGGTGAGCGCCGCCTCGAGCGCCCAGAGCAGGTTCAGGCTGGCGCGCCGATCGACCGCCTTCACCCGCCGGTAGGCTTCGACTGACCCGAGCGCACGCAAGGCATCGAGCGTGGTGATGCCTGCACCGGCAAGCATGTCGGTCGACCGTGGCCCCAGGCCGAGTGGCGCGGGCGCCGGCGCAGCGTCGTGCTCGGGGCTGGAGCCGCCACTCACCACGGTGTTGCGCGGGCCTGCGGGTTCAGCGGCCGAAACGCTGGGCCGAACGTTCACGCGCCCGCGCCGCCTCGACCTCGCGGTTCTTCGGCTCGGCGCTCGTCACCAGGCCGTCGATGAGGCGGCGCGCCGAGGCGGCCACCTCGGCCACTGCCTGCTCGAAAGCGGCTTCGTTGGCCTTGGACGGCACGGCGAAACCGCTCAACTTGCGCACGAACTGCAGCGAGGCATCGCGGATCTCCAATTCGGTGGCCGGCGGCTCGAAGTTGAACAGGGTGCGGATGTTGCGGCACATGGGGGTGACGGCGTGAGTGGGGCCTTGGTCAGGTCAGGCCGGCGAGCCGGGCGATTCGTTGAGCACCGCCAGCAGTTCGGAATGGAATTCGCGCCGGTACAGCACCCAGACCACTCCGGCCGTGCCCAGCACCAGGGCCAGCGGCGAGACGAACCACAACACGGCGGCAAAACTCATGTAGACCGCGCGCAGGCCGTCGTTGAAGGTTTCGGCAGCCAGGCCCATGACGCGCCCGGCGCGGTCGGCAAAACGCTGGCGCGCCGCCTCGTCCGCTTCAAAGCGCTCGGGCGGCGGCGCCGCACCGATGAGCAGGGCACCAAAGGTGTACTGCCGCATGGCCCAGGTGAAGCGGAAGAAGGCGTGCACGAAGATGCCCGCCAGCACCAGCAGCTTGAGGTCGAACACCAGCGCCGAGGTGCGCGCGGCGAAGGGGATCTCGTGCACCAGGTCGGCGGTCTTTTCGCTCGCGCCCAGCGCCGCCACCAGGCCGCCGATGATGAAGATGGTGGTCGAGGCGAAGAAGCTCGGGCTGCTGCTGAGGTTTTGCAGCACCACGCCGTCGACCACGCGCACCTCGCGCACGGCGGCCTGCAGCATCCAGTCGTGGCGGATGCGGTTGGTCGTGCCCAGCACCGACACCCGCCCGGCCGCGCCCACACGCGCGAAATGCACATATCCGGCCCAGCCGGCAAAGAACAGGGCCAGCGCCAGCCAGTCGGCCAGCGGCAGAACACTCAGGGCGCGCAGCAGGAAGTCCATGCAGCCACTGTAGCGCCGCGCCCGCGTTGCCCGTCAGGACGGCAGCGCCGACACGTCCGCGCTGCCCCCACCCCCGACCTCAGATGTTGCGCTGCACCGTCATGGGTGTGGGCGCGGGCCAGCCGGCCTCCTGCGCCACCCGCACCATCATTTCGTTGGTGGCGAAATACACCTGCCAGTAGTTGCTGGTGTGGGTGTAGGGCCGCACTGCGATGACATGGCCGAGCAGGTTGGTTTCCAGCAGGCTGACCTCGGGCGCAGGGCTGGCCGCGACATTGGGAATCTGCGCCAGCGCGGCCTTGTAGCGCGCGATGGCGTCCAGCGGATCGACCGAGCCGGCGATCTGCGCCGTACGTTCGACCCGGCGCGCCGGCAGTGCGCTGTAGTTGTAGACCACGTCGCCGAACACCTTGCCGTTGCCGACCATGGTCAGCACGTTGTCGGGCGTGATGATGGCGGTGCCGAACAGGCCCAGTTCGTGCACGGTGCCGGTGATGCCGCCGATGGTGACGAAATCGCCGACCTTGAACGGCCGCAGCACCAGCATGAAGGCGCCGGCGGCGAAGTTGCCCAGCATGCCGCTCCAGGCCGCGCCGATGGCAACGCCCGCGCCGGCCAGCATGGCGGCGAAGCTGGTGGTCTGGATGCCGAAGTAGCCCAGGATGCCCAGCACCAGGGTGATGTTCAGCGCGATGGCGACGATGGAGCCGAGATATTTGGTCAGCGTCGGGTCGACCGCGTTGCGGTTCATGGCCGCCTGCATCAGCCCGACCACGCGGGCGATCAGCCAGCGGCCCACCACCCAGAAGACGATGGCCGCAAGAATCTTGATCAGCAGCTCGGTGACCGTGGTGCTCAGAAAGGTCTGGAAAGCCGACATGTCCATGTGAGTCATCCTGCACGTTGTTTGGATGGCGCAGATGCTCGCGGATATTGCCGGTTTCAGCCACTTCGACTTATCCCCGGCAAGTTTCTCTCGTCGAACGTTGCGGCCGGGCGACGACCACCCGGCCCGCCCGGGGCGCACGACGCCGCGTCAGGGCGCCAGATCGAACACCAGCACCTCGGCGCCCTGGCCGGCACCGAGAGTCACCCGCGGCTCACCGTCCATCGCCAGGGCGTCGCCGGCCTGCAGCGCCTGGCCGTTCACCGTCAGGCTGCCGCGCGCCAGGTGCACATAGGCCTTGCGGCCGGGCGCGATGCTCAGTTCGGCACTTTCGGTCGCGCCGTCGAAACGTCCCAGGTAGAGCCGCGCATCGGCGTTGAAGCTGATGGCACCCGCACCGGCAGCCTCCTCGGCCGGGGCACAGACCAGGCGCAAGCGGCCGCGCTGCTCGGCCGGGTCGAAGGCCTGCTGCGCGTAGCCAGGCTCGATGCCCAGCCGGGCCGGCAGCAGCCAGATCTGCAGGAAATGCGTGGTCTGCGCGGCGGCGTGGTTGTACTCGCTGTGCATCACGCCGCGCCCGGCACTCATGCGCTGCACCTCGCCCGGGCGGATGGCCTGGCCGTTGCCCATGTTGTCGCGGTGCGCCAGTTCACCGTCGAGCACCACGCTGACGATTTCCATGTCGCGGTGGCCATGAGTGCCAAAACCCTTGCCCGGCGCCACCTTGTCCTCGTTGATGACGCGCAGATTGCCCCAGCCCATGCGCGACGGGTCGTAGAAATCGGCAAACGAGAAGCTGTGCTGGCTGTGCAGCCAGCCGTGATTGGCCAGGCCGCGCTGGCAGGACTTGCGCAGGTCGATCATTGGGGCGTCTCCATCCGTGGTGTGGCCACTGTAGGGCTGGGGTCGGCGCCGGGCGCTGGCCGGGCTTGATGGCATCATTCAAGCGGGCTGAAGACCACCGCCCATCCGTCCGACCGACCGCCGCATGACCGACCGCATCGCCGACCGCCGCCTCGCCCTCACCCCCGAGGCCCTGCAGATGATGGACACCATCGCCCGCACCGGCAGCTTTGCCGCCGCGGCGCGCGAACTCGGCAAGGTGCCCTCGGCGCTGACCTACAACGTGCGCCAGCTCGAGGAGGCGCTCGACGCCCTGCTGTTCGACCGCAGCTCGCGCCAGGCCCAGCTCACCGCCGCCGGCGACGAGCTGCTGCGCGAGGGCCGGCGCCTGCTGCAGCAGCTCGACGCCGTGGCCAACCGCGTGCAGCGGGTCGCCACCGGCTGGGAGACCCAGCTCGGCGTGGCGGTCGACAACATCATTGCCCCGGCCGCCATCCTCGACCTCATCGCCGCCTTCTACGCCCTGCGCGTCGAGGTCGCGCACCGCGCGCCGGGCGGTGGCGGTGGCAGCGGCAAGGGCACGGCCGGTGGCGCTGGTGGTGGCGGCAGCGGCCCGCTCATCCTCAGCACGACCACCGACGAGGACAGCGCCCCGCCGACCCGCCTGAGCCTGCGCAGCGAGGTGCTGGCCGGCACCTGGGAGGCCCTCATCACCGGCCAGGTCGACCTGGCCATCGGCGTGCTGGCACCGGCCAACCCCATCGACGACATCGTCTGCGCCCCGCTGGGCGAGATGGAGATGCTGCTGGCCGTGGCGCCGCATCACCCACTGGCCGGCGCGCCCGAGCCGCTGTCGCCCGCCGTGCTGGCGCGCCACCGCGTGGTGGCCATCGCCGACACCGCCCAGCGCATCGAGACCCGCACCGTGGGCGTGCTGGCCGGGCAGGACGTGCTCACCGTGCCCTCGCTGGTGGCCAAGCTGGAGGCGCAGATCCGCGGCCTGGGCCTGGGCCGCCTGCCCGAGCCGCTGCTGCGCCGCCATGTCGAGGCCGGCCGCCTGGTCGTCAAGCGCACCGAGGAAGCCAGCAGCCACATCACCTTGCACTACGCCTGGCGGCGTGCCGCGGCCCACGGCAAGGCGCTGAGCTGGTGGCTGGAGCAGCTCGCCAGCCCGACCACTCGCCGCGCCCTGCTGGAGCAACACGCCGGCCTGATCTTCTGACGCCGGCCGTGGCCCGCCCCGAGTCCGTCACCGGTGCTGGCAGCACGGCCAGCGCGGCCGCCTATGTCGGCCGCTTCGCCCCCTCCCCCACCGGACTGCTGCACGCCGGCTCGCTGGTCGCCGCGCTGGGCTCGTGGCTGGACGCCCGCGCCCACGGCGGGCGCTGGCTGGTGCGCATCGAGGACGTCGACACGCCGCGCTGCCCGCCCGGCACCGGTGACGCCATCCTGGCCCAACTGGCGCGTTGCCAGCTGTGGCCGGACGAGCCGCCGCTGTGGCAGTCCCGCCGCGGCGCCGCCTACGCGGCCGCACTCGACACCCTGCTCGGGCGCGGCCTGGCCTATGCCTGCACCTGCACCCGCAGCCAGATCAACGCCGCGCTGGACGCCCGCGGCCAGCCCCACCTTGCCCACGCCGAGCGGGTCTACCCCGGCACCTGCCGGCCGGTGCAGGCCCTGCCCGTCACCGACCTGCCGACCCAGCGCCACGCCCTGCGTCTGCGTGTCGACGAGCCGGCCGCCACCGCACCGTCCCGCCTCCTCGCCCGCCACATCCATTGGCATGACCGCCGCCTGGGCGCCCAAGCCCAGGACGTCGCCGCCGAGGTGGGCGATTTCGTGCTGAAACGCGCTGACGGCCTGTGGGCCTACCAGCTCGCGGTAGTGGTGGATGACGCCGCCCAGGGCGTGAGCCACGTCGTGCGCGGCACCGACCTGGCGGACAACACACCGCGCCAGATCCTGCTGCAGCGCCTGCTGGGCCTG
This sequence comes from Pseudomonadota bacterium, assembly GCA_041169165.1. Lineage (GTDB taxonomy): Bacteria > Pseudomonadota > Gammaproteobacteria > Burkholderiales > Burkholderiaceae_C > Sphaerotilus. Next base: position 135,994 of record JBEEJN010000002.1, on the reverse strand, counting down.
GACACGCCGGCTTATCTGCACCTGCCCCTGGTGCTGGCGCCGGACGGCCACAAGCTCAGCAAACAGAACGGTGCCACGCCGCTGGACCTGGCCGATCCCCTGCTGGCGCTGCAGGCCGCCGCGCGCCAGCTCGGGCTGACGCTCGACCCGGCGCCGCACACGGCGGTGCCTGACGCCCTGGCGGTCTGGACGCGCCAGTGGGCCGCGCAACACGCCGCGGGCGGACGAGCGATCGGCATCGGCCCGCCGGCTTTGGCATAGTCCGACGCCGCTGCACTCACCCCGCCTTCCTTCGCCCGACCGCCGCATGAACTCAAGCCCCATCACCACGCGCTGGATCAGCGTGCCCGCCACGTCCACCAGCGGCGATCCGCCGTCCAGCTTCGACGCCTACCTGTGCACGCCGCCGGCTGGGCGCGGCCCGGGCCTGCTGCTGCTGCAGGAAATCTTCGGCGTGAACGAACACATCCGTGGCGTGGCTGAGCAGTACGCGCTGGCCGGCTTCACCGTGCTCGCACCCGACCTGTTCTGGCGTCAGACGCGCCGAGTCGAGCTGGGGTATGTGGGCGAGGAACGTGAACAGGCCATGGCCCTCATGCGCAGCGTGCAGCGTGAGCAGGTGGTGGCCGATATGCAGGCCAGCCTGGCACTGCTGCGCACGCTGCCCGAGCTGGGCGACCCGAGCAGTGCCGGCATTGGCGAGTCAGCAGCGAACGGCGCCCGCATTGGCGAGTCAGCTTCGAACGGCGCCCGCATTGGCGCCGTGGGCTACTGCATGGGCGGCCGGCTGGCGTTCACCGCCGCGGCGCTGTGCGGCGTGGACGCGGCGGTGGCCTATTACGGCGGCGGCATCGCCGGCCAGCTCGATCTCGCGGCACAGATCAGTTGCCCGGTGCAGTTCCATCACGCCGGCCAGGACCACGCCATCCCGCCCGAGGCGGTGGCCGTCGTCAAGGCCGCCATGGCGGCATCGCCCGCCGCCGGGCTGGCCGAGTTCCACGACTACCCGCAAGCCCAGCACGGCTTCAACTGCTGGGCGCGCGCCGCCTACCACCCGGCCAGCGCCGCCCTGGCCTTGGGGCGCAGCCTGGGTTTTCTGGCCCAGCTGTTCAAAACGGCATGACATCCCCCTGATCCACCTGGCATGAACATCCCCCAACCCGCCCGCACCTTTCTTGATCCGCTCGTCTGGGGCCGGGGCCCTCGCGTGCTCGACGTGTTTGTCGAACCCACCTGCCCGTTTTCCGGCCGCGCGCTGGGCAAGTTCGACGAGTTGCTGACCCGTGCCGGCGCGGATCGCCTCACCCTCAGGCTGCGGCTGAACTCGCAGCCCTGGCACACCTTTTCGCCAGTGCTGACGCGTGCCGTGCTGGCGGCGTCGACCCTGCCCGGCGGCAAGGACGCCGCGCGTGTGGTACTGGCGGCGATCCAGGCCCATCGCGACGAGTTCGAGCCCGAGCAACATTGCCAAGGTGTGCTGCTCGACGCCTCGCCGACGCAACTGCTGGCCCGGCTCGAAGCCCTCACCGGCCAACCACTGCGCGCCGCGTACGAGGACCCGGCGCTCACCGCCGAGCTGAAATGGCAGGCCCGCCACGCGCGCCAGAACGGCATCCACGCCACGCCTACCTTCATGGTCGACGGCGTCGTCAACGCCGACATGAGCAGCGGCGACACGGTCGACGCCTGGCTGGCCAAGCTCGGCCTCGCCGCCGCCTGAACCGCCCCGCGGCAACTGCCTCGTCACAACTGCCCGGACAATATCCAGCCCAGGCCCAGAGCCAGCATTCACTCTCACAACAGGAAACTCCAGCCATGACCTCCACCCCCTCGGGCCTGCAGTACGACGACAGCGTGACCGGCAGCGGCGCCCTGGCCCAGTCCGGCGCCAATGTCTCGGTGCACTACACCGGCTGGCTGCACGATGCCGGCGCGCCGCAGCAGCGCGGCCGCAAGTTCGATTCAAGCAAGGACCGCAACGAGCCCTTCGAGTTCGAACTCGACGGCGGCCAGGTCATCCGCGGCTGGGATGAAGGTGTGCAGGGCATGAAGGTCGGCGGCACCCGTGTGCTGACCATCCCGCCCGAACTCGGCTATGGCGCGCGTGGCGCTGGCGGCGTCATCCCGCCCAACGCCACCCTGGTGTTCGAGGTCGAACTGCTCGGCGTGGCCGCCGCACCCACGCTGGACATGGTCGACGTGGTGGTCGGCAGCGGCGCCGAAGCCCAGGCCGGCCAGCGTGTCACCGTGCACTACACCGGCTGGCTGTACGACGCCGGCGCGCCCGACCAGCGCGGCCGCAAGTTCGACTCCAGCAAGGATCGCCGCGACCCCTTCAAGTTCGCCCTCGGCGCCGGCCAGGTCATCAAGGGTTGGGACAAGGGTGTGCAGGGCATGAAGGTGGGCGGCACCCGCATCCTCACCATCCCGGCCGAACTCGGTTACGGCGCGCGCGGCGCCGGCGGCGTCATCCCGCCCAACGCCACCTTGGTGTTCGAGGTCGAACTGCTGGCCGTGTAAGGCGCAGGCGAGGCGGCGGCGCAGGGGTGCTTGCCCGTCACCAGCCTTGGGCGTTGCGACCATGAACCCGCTGCCGTCGCCCGAGGCTGCCCGCCTGCTCGTGCTGCACAACGCGCGCGACAGCGAGCTGTACGCCGAAGCGTCGTTCATGGACCGGCTGTTCGAAGACGCCGTGTTCGACGCCTCGACCTGCGACGCCTTTGTCGCCGCGCTGCGGGTGCTGGTGGATCACCCGGCGCTGGCCGCCGACACCGACCGATATATCTACGCCATCTCGCGTCTGCTCGCCGTCAAGTTGCTGTGCCACCTGAATCCGAACGACGGCTGCTGGGTGAGCAATCTCGACGACGACGCCGCGATCGACCTCAAGAACCACCTCGACAGCGCCGTCGGCAGTTATTTCTTCCGCCTGCCGTTCGAATTGCCAGAGATCGGCGATGTCCCCATCTATACGTCAGCGACATAAAGGCCCTGCAAAAAAAGCGCGGGCCGGCCCACCGTGCCCTGGCGGTATCAATCAACCCGCAGCCACTGGTCGCTGGTCACTACAGGCACAAACTGCTAGCCCGCCTGCCGCCGCAACCAGCGTAATTGCGCCATCAGTCCGGCCACAAACAACAGCACCAGCACACCAAAAATCGGGCGCAGCCCGGGCGCCTCAGCGTCGGGAAATGAAGCCTGGGTGGCCGGCAAACGCGTCAGGGTTTCGGTGAAGGCAGGAATCAGGTGAAACAACATCGTCGCCGAAAAACACACCGCACGCAGCTGCCGCGACCAGCGCCCGAATAAACCCGTCATCACGGTTGCAAAACCCAGCACGAGTGCACCCAGAGTGAGCACCGCCAGGCCATGGGCAGGCCCGAAACCACCATGCTGGAAAATGCCCAAGGCGGTGAGCGCCGTCAGCAAGGTCGCGCCGATGTAAACACGCCCCAAAGCCTGCTGTGACGTGATTTCCTTGTAGCGCGCCAACGCCCAGAATCCGCACACAACCGCCACCAGGCTGATGGCGGTATGGATGAGCCCCAGTGTCGTAAGACCGAACATCGTCAACCCCCAAATAAAGAAGAGCGCCAACTGTAATACCGGGCGTGGCACCACTCTGCAGTGCGGCCACTCGCAACCATTCACAGCCATTCACAGCCAATTACATCCATTCACAGCCATTTGCGGACTGACTGGACATCCAGCCCTCTTAAGCAGACCCGAGATTTCCCCAAGTCTCCTGCAGCACGGCGCGGAATACATCCGACAACACCGAGACGTCTCCCGTACGCTCAAGCTTGGCAGGCATAGTCCCCTCCAGCCGATCAAGTTCAGCTTCGATAAATTCTTGAATCGCGGGAACGCGCGCAGACAGGCCCAGTTCCGGCGAGCGGCGCTTTAGTTCGAGCAACTCATGCACCGCATCGAGAAAACCGTTGTCCCTGTCGGCCACTTCCAGCAGCCGATGAAATCCAATCGGAGCAGGTGAAGCGAACCGCTCCAGCCAACGCACGGACAGCAGCGGGCGAAGCACATAGAAATATTTCTTCAGGGGCACCAGATCCTGCTGCAAATAGCCCCGGTAGTTAGTCTTCGCCATGCTTCGGTAGTGATAGACGCCCGCGTCGGTGGAGTAGACCAATGGCAGCAACCTGGACACGCGCTGGTGAAACGTACCGAATTTCTCGTACACGATCGGCGACTGTATCCACTCGACGAATCCAGGATTCGACCTCCAAAACAGCCGCAACGCCTTTCGCAGGTCCCAGCCATTGACATCAAAATCGTCGACGATCGGATATTCAATCACATCACGTTTCTCTTCCAGATCGACCGACAGATACCACTGGGGCGGGTGCACGTAGATAAATCGCGCGTCATAGTCACTATTAGGAGACGCGAATCCCCACGCGCGACTGCCGGATTCCACTGCGTACAAGACCTTCACGCCGTGATCGGACTCAGCACGGCGCAAACGCAGCTTGATTTCTTCGCGTACGGGATCTGGAATCATGAAGGCAAACCCAGGGTTAATCAGCTGACGAGATTACAGCAACGGCGACTTGTCGCCAACGAAGGACCAATCCGCTCGCCCTGCCAGAGTGGCGCACCGCTGGCGCTGCGGTTCAAATGACAACCAGACAACAATTCGGTTTCAAATCAGTCTTTCTCGTAGTACCACCGCGGTTCCCCGCGGGCGCACGAACTCTGCAGGCCAACTGGAACCAAATAGGACCGGGAGTCGACATACATGTCCCGCTTGTTTTTCCGGTCATTGTTGTGTGCCTTGCAGATGGGCACTATGTACCACTCGAAACCTGAGCGCCGGTCATCTATCTGTACGTGCGCCCCTACCTGCGCCTCGTTGCCACATGGCACTATTGCGCAAGTGCCACGTCTCGACTCCGAATAGTTGTACCAGTGAGCGAGCCACGAGTCGCACTTCTTGCACTCCCTCCCCGACGTGTCTTGAATATTTCTGACCTTGTAGTGTGAATTCCGATTTGGCTTAGCCATTTCGTCCCCTTATGTTGGAGGTAAGCGGCCGTCTGGAGGCGGCACGCCGGAAGACGGCCCCGCTTGACCGAATGGTTGGGCCATCCATGTCCGGTCATTTTATCGGTAGCCATAAATCCAAATTGACCCTTCGGATTTCTCGTAGGGCTGCCCGAGTGACTGCAATACTTCTTCAAGCTTGGCTTCGCAATCAACAATAGTTTTCGGCAGCAACTGAGCCACGTGCTTAAGGTACCTCGGTCGGATTCGAATCCACTCAATAGGAAATAAAGGATGAATTCCTTCCTACCAATCTCCAAGATAGGAAACATCTTCATTAAACGTGCTTGGCTCTGCTTCGGGGTGCAATATATCCTTGCGTTGGTAAGGCGGAGGGAACGGCAATTGATTGATCGCGACAAGAAGTTCTCGCCATTTCGTGTCGTTCATAAGCGAGCCGAGTTTTCGCTTAGTAAGTTCCGCCTTAACCTTAAGCTTATGCTTGTCTTCGTCGTACATGACTGCACCTTACATTATGGACGACAAGCTTACGCCGCCCAATGCGGCAACTGATGTCCCAATCGGGCCGGGTGTCTTGACGCCAAATGCTTGTCGCATCGTTCATTTACCTGGTGTTGGCCGTGCATTCCCGCAGCACTGCAAGTGCCCTGAAAATCAGCGTGGCGGACTCATTCTGTAAGGTTCCGGCGTTGTTGCCAAGGTGCCATTCGAACTGGAGAACGTCACGTGCCGGTGCGGGCGGCCTCGACAAGAACATATCTTCGTCAGAGCCACGGCTGCGTGGCATCGTTCAAATGAGGGATCGATCTTCAATTTCCCCTTCAAAGCGCTGCCACACTGGGTCGATTGACCACACCAGAGAGCACGTCATGGCCCGCGTCCGCCCACAGAAATTTGTGCACATCGTCTATCGCACGCGTCGGTTCGACGCCATGGTTGACTGGTATCGCCGCGTGTTTGACGCGCGGGTGCAGCACCAGAACCCGGCGCTGGCTTTTCTGACTTATGACGACGAGCATCATCGTTTCGCGTTTGCCAATCTGGATGTGCTGGCGCCTGGTGCGCCGAATGGGGTGAAGGGCGCGATCGGGGTGGATCATGTCGCCTACACCTATGCGTCGCTGGAGGATCTGTTCAGCCACTACGAAGCGCTCAAGGCCGAGGGTATTCGGCCCTATTGGTGCATTCACCACGGCATCACGATCTCGATGTATTACGGTGACCCGGATGGCAATCAGATGGAATTCCAGATCGACTGTTTTGCGAGCAATGACGAGGCCAATGCCTTCATGGCCGGCCCTGAGTTCGCCATGAACCCGATCGGCGTCGAGTTCAATCCGGAAGACTGGCTGGCGCGGGTGCGGGCGGGTGCTGTGCTGCAGGACTTTCTGGCTCGCCAAGAACATCTGCCGGTGTCACCCGTGCGCGGCGCCATCGAGGCGGCCTGAGCGCTCGAAGGCTGTCGCCGCCGGGCGATCCCTCCCCCGAGATCAACCTGCGTGCGTTGCCGCTACGTTGACCGACCACAGCGCCAGTTCGACCCGTTCGATGGCCTGCACCGAGCGCCAGAAGGCCAGGCCGTCGGCATTGCTGCGGTAGACCAGCAGGTGGGCGCGGTCTATGCCTTCGGCGGCCAGGCCGGCCAGGGCGGCGTTTAGCATGCGGCGCGCCACGCCCTGGCGCCGTGCGGCGGGGGCGGTCACCAGGTGGTGGATGAGGCCGCGGCGGCCGTCATGGCCGCACAGCAGGGTGCCGACCAGGACGGCGAGGCCGCCTTGGCCCGCGTGCTGTTCGGCGGCCAGGCTCAGGCCGGGGTTGCGACGCAGGAAGCGTTCGAGTGCCGCCGGTTCGTCGGCCCGGCTCAGGCCCACACCGGGCGTGGCGCGCCACAGCGCCAGCGCGGCCGGGATGTCGGCGGCGGTGAACTCGCGCAGCAGGATGGACGGCGCGGCGCCAGCGCTGGTCACCGCCGCCGTCCGTGTGCGCTTGTGTGACCGGCCGGCCGGACGGGTGAGCAGGCCACCGGCGCGGGCAGCTGTGCAGACATGCGTACAGGCTTCAGCGTGAGCATCAGCAGGGGCATCACTCAGGCGGTCCGCGCCCAGGCGTGGAGCGGCAGGTCATGCTGCTGGGCCAGGGCGTTGAGTTCGTCGGCACGGCGCGCGGCGCACCAGGTGCGTGCCTGGCTGATCTGGCCGGCAGCGTCCAGTTCGGGGCGCATGCCGATGACCTGCTGCCAGCGATCGAGGAAATGTGGCTCCAGCGCCGCCACCGTCACCACGCCGTCGGCGCAGGGCAGTACCTGGTAACCCGGGTGGGCGCCGCCGAGCAGGGCGCCGGGCGCGGTGAGGCCGAAGCGGCGCGGCAGCGCGGCGTAACGCGCCGCCTCGGCCAGTGCCACATTGAAGTGCAGCGCGGTGCCAAGCTGGCCGGCCGCGCGCATGAGCAGGCCTTGCAGCGCGGCTTCCACCGCCAGCAGCGAACCGGCCATGTCGGCCCAGAGGGTGGGCGGCAAGGTGGTGTCGATTAGGCCGGCTTCGGCCAGGTAGGTCAGGTCGTGGCCGGGCACTTCATCCAGCGGCGCGAAGTCGCCCACCACCGCCACCCAGACCAGGCGCGGCCAGTCCCGCGCCACCCGTTCGGGGTCCAGGCCCAGGCGCGCCAGCGCCGAGGGGCGCGAGGAGGTGAGCAGCAGGTCGGCACGGCCAAGTTCGCGCGTCAAGTCGTTGCGACCGCTCTCGCGCTTCAGGTCCATGGCGTGCACTGTCATGCCGCGGTGCAGATGGGCGTAGAAGGCCGGCGCGTACAGCGCCATGGGGTCGCCGCTGGGTGGTTCGACCTTGGTGCAGGCAGCGCCCATGGCAGCCAGGCGCATGAGTGCCGCCGGTCCGGGCAGATTGGGCGCCAGGCTCAGCACGCGTACGCCGCGCAGCGCTTGCGGCACGCTGGCCGCGGTGTTTCCTCCCCAGGCCATGGCGCTCAACCGCAGCTGCGGCCACCGCTCACGTCGAGCATGGCACCGGTGGAATAACTGGCGGCGTCGGACAGCAGATAGGCCACCGCGTGGGCGACCTCTTCGGCGGTGCCGGCGCGTTGCACCGGCACGCTCGGCGCCAGGCGGGCAACGCGGTCGGGCTGGCCGCCGCTGGCGTGGATGTCGGTGTCGATGATGCCGGGACGCACACCGTTGACGCGCACGCCTTCGGTCGCCAGTTCGCGCGCCAGGCCATAGGTGTAGGTATCGATGGCACCCTTGGCTGCCGCGTAGTCGACGTACTGGCCGGCCCCGCCCACCCGCGCCGCGGCGGACGACAGGTTGACGATGGCGCCGCCCTGCCCGCGCGTGCTGCCGGGCGCGGCGTAGCGCGTGCTCATGCGCAGCACCGCCTGGCGGCTGGCGTAGAACGTGCCGAAGACGTTGATGGCGAACATGCGCTGCAGCCGCGCGGCGCTCATCTCGTCCACCCGGCTGGCACGGTCGACCACGCCGGCGTTGTTGACCAGCCCGGCCAGCCGGCTGACACGGCCCAGGCCGGCGTCGAGTTGCTCGAACAGGTCGATGACCGCCGCCTCGTCGGCCACGTCGGCCTGCAGTGCCACAGCCTGGCGGCCCAGGGCCTGCACCTGTTCAACCACCTGACGGGCGGCGGCGGCGTCGCGTGTGAAGTTCACCGCCACGTCCCAGCCCTGCCGCGCGCACACCAGGGCGCAGGCCGCACCGATGCCGCGGCTCGCACCGGTGATGAGGACAAGACGGCGCGACGGATCGGGAGGGGCCATGGCAGAGGGTCCGGCTGGGATGGGCGATGGGGCACGAAGGCGGCCCGTTGTGTTGTGCGGACCGCGCCGACCAGTGTCACCCAAAGACCCTGCGGCGCACAGGTGGAATTGCTACGGGTGCTACAGGGTTTGCGACAGGCCGGACGGCGCCGCTCAGGCGGCAGCGGCGCAATTGAACATCCAGCACACGCCCCAGCGGTCGGTCAGGCTGCCGAAGTAACCGCCCCAGAACATGGGCTGCAGCGGCATGTGCACCTGTGCGCCTTCGGACAGGGCGGCAAACAGCCGGTCGGTCTCGGCACGGGTATCGGGCTCCAGGTTGATGTGCACGTTGTCGCCGAAGTGGAGCGGGCGGCACATCGAGTCTGGCGAATCGGTGCCCATGAGCACGTGGCCGCCCAGGATGGCCAGTTCGACGTGCATGACCAGGCGGCGGTCGGCCTCGGCCAGCGGCGGCTGGCCGGGCATCTGCGGGGCGTCGCCCATGCGATGCACCGGTCCGATGAATTCGCCGCCGAAGACGCTGCGGTAGAACTCGAAGGCGGCTTCAGTCTCGCGCTTGAAGTTGAGATAGGTGCTGACGCGGGCCATGGGACGATCTCCTGGTCGGTTGGGGCGGCACCGGGCACAGCGCTCGGCGCCGGGCGGCATCCTATGCCAGCCCTGGATAGGGCCACCGCCAGCTGCGCCGACGGGCGGGCGTGCCGCGAGCCCAGGCGCGGCCCCTGCGCCACCACAAGGTCGGCGGACAAATTCTGGGTAGAGTGCGTGACGGTCGCCCGAGCGACCCTCTGCCGTCCAGGAGTCCCGCCATGCCCGAGTTCCATCCCCTGCGTTCTGTCACCCCCGCCCCCGTCCGCCGCGCCGGCCTGCTGCTGGGCGTCGCCGCCGGCCTGCTGCTGGTGGGCGGCTGCGCCACCGAGTCGTCGCGCAGCCTCACGGTGGCCAAGGTCGAGTCCGCCGCCCAGCCCTTCAAGGGCCAACGCCAGCTGGTCTCGGTGGGCAAGTTCGACAACCGCTCCAGCTTCGGCCGCGGCATCTTCGGCGACGGCGTCGACCGCCTGGGCTCGCAGGCCAAGACCACGCTGATCGCCCACCTGCAGCAGTCGCAGCGCTTCTCGGTGCTGGACCGCGACAACATGAGCGAGACCCAGCAGGAGGCGGCCCTGCAGGCGCGCAAGCAGACCCTCAAGGGCGCCGATTTCGTCATCACCGGCGACATCTCCGAGTTCGGCCGCAAGGAGGTCGGTGACCAGCAGTTCTTCGGCATCCTGGGCCGCGGCAAGAGCCAGATCGCCTACGCCAAGGTGACGCTCAACGTGGTCGACACCTCGACCAGCGAGGTGGTGTTCTCGGCCCGCGGCGCGGGGGAATACGAGCTGTCCAACCGCGAGGTGATCGGCTTTGGCGGCACCGCCGGCTATGACGCCACGCTCAACGGCAAGGTGCTCGATCTGGCCATGCGCGAAGCGGTGAACAACCTGGTGAGCGGGCTCGACGGCGGGCAGTGGGCCCAGTCCGGCAGCCGGGCGACCAAGCCCTGACGAGTGCGGCCATGCGCCATCGCCCCGTCATGCCGCGCGCGCCGGCCGTTGCGCTTCTGCTCGGTCTGACCTTGCTTGCCAGCGGCTGCGCCAACAAGATCCAGCCGCTCTACCACTGGGAAGGCTACCAGCGCCAGGTCTACGACTTCCTGCAAGGTGGCGTGAGCTCACCCGACGCCCAGCTCGGCGCGTTGCAGGCCCAGGCCGAGAAGGCGCGCGCTGGTGGCCTGGCGCTGCCGCCGGGATTTCGGGCCCACCTCGGCCTGCTGCAATTGCAGACCGGGCGGCCCGACGAGGCGCGCGCCGCCTTCGTGGCCGAAAAGCTGAGCTTTCCCGAGTCGAGTGCCTACATGGATTTCCTCATCGGCCGCATGGACGGCAAGAGCGGCACCGCGCCGCCGCGACCCGCCGATGCAAGCCCCGCGGCCGCAGCCCAGCCACCCGGAGGCAGTCGGCCATGATGAATCCCGTGATGCCCACCACCTGGACCCTGGCCGCCACAGCCGTGCTGCTGGCGCTGCTCACCGGCTGCGCCGCGCCGCCCAAGCCCTACGACTACTCGGCCTTTCACGCCAGCAAGCCGGCCAGCCTGCTGGTGCTGCCGCCCATCAATGACACGCCCGACATCAAGGCCACGCCAGGCGTGTATGCCACGGTCACCCTGCCGCTGGCCGAAGCCGGCTACTACGTGCTACCGGTGGCCGTGGTGGACGAAACCTTCAGGCAGAACGGTCTGACGACGCCCAACGAGATCGCCGAGATTCCGCTGCCCAAGCTGCGCGAGATCTTCGGCGCCGACGCGGCGGTCTACATCAAGATCAGCCAGTACGGTTCGAGCTACAAGGTGGTGTCGGCCGAGACACGGGTGACAGTGACGGCGCGCATCGTCGACCTGCGCAACGGCGCCCAGCTCTGGTTCGGCGCCGCCACGGCGTCGTCGGCCGAGCAGCAGGGCAACAACCAGAATGGTCTGGCGGGCCTGCTGGTGAAGGCGGTCATCGAACAGATCGTGGCGTCGGTCAGCGACAAGAGTTTCGACATCGCCGCCATCGCCAACCAACGCCTGCTCGGCGTGCGTCAGAACGGCATCCTGCCCGGGCCGCACGCTCGACCGACGGCAGCGGCCGGCGGGCGTTAGCGCCACCGGTGGCCGGGATGGTCCCGGCGCCGGCCTGCGCCGTCATCCCGCTCGATCAGCCGCGCGACCGCGGCTTGCCTGGACCGGGCCGCGCAGAATTGCCGGAACCGCCGGGCTTGCCCGCCACGCGACCGGCCTGACGCTCTGCCGGCGCAGCAGCGCGTCCGGCGCCGGTCTCGCGGGGCGGCAGACCGGTGTGCTGCGTCAATAACGTGCCGCGCCGCGGCGCTGGCGCCGTTGTCTTGGGCGCGCCCGTCGATGCGCCGGCCCTGCTGCCGGGCGGCGTCGAGTTGGAGCGCCGCGCGCTCTGGTAGCCACCGTCCGTCAGCGGCTGCCAGGTCGGGATGAGGTGGTGCTTGCCGTTGCCGATGAGGTCAGCGCGGCCCATGGCCTTCAGGGCCTCGCGCAGCAGCGGCCAGTTGTTGGCGTCGTGATAGCGCAGGAAGGCCTTGTGCAGGCGGCGGCGCTTCTCGCCGCGCACGATGTCGACCTTCTCGGCCCGGCTCTCGTTGCGGCTGATGCCCTTCAGGGGGTTCAAGCCCGAGTGGTACATGGCCGTGGCGGTGGCCATGGGGCTAGGGTAGAAGGTCTGCACCTGGTCGGCGCGAAAGCCATTGGCCTTGAGCCACAGTGCCAGGTTCATCATGTCCTCGTCGCTGGTGCCAGGATGGGCGGCAATGAAGTAGGGGATGAGGAACTGCTTCTTGCCTGCCTCGGCGCTGAACTTGTCGAACAGCTGCTTGAAGCGGTCGTAGGTACCCATGCCGGGTTTCATCATCTTCGACAGCGGCCCGCCCTCGGTGTGCTCGGGCGCGATCTTGAGGTAGCCGCCCACATGGTGGGTCACCAGCTCCTTGATGTACTCGGGCGACTGCACCGCCAGGTCATAACGCAGCCCCGAGCCGATGAGGATCTTCTTGACCCCGGGCAGCAGCCGCGCGCGCCGGTACATCTTGATCAGCGGCCCGTGGTCGGTGTTGAGGTTGGGGCAGATGCCGGGGTAGACGCAGCTGGGCTTGCGGCAGGCGGCCTCGATCTCGCGGCTCTTGCAGCCGATGCGGTACATGTTGGCCGTCGGGCCGCCCAGGTCGCTGATGACGCCGGTGAAGCCCTTCACCTTGTCGCGGATGGCCTCGATCTCCTGGATCACCGAGTCTTCCGAGCGGCTCTGGATGATGCGGCCCTCGTGCTCGGTGATGGAGCAGAAGGTGCAGCCGCCGAAACAGCCGCGCATGATGTTCACGCTGAAGCGGATCATCTCCCAGGCCGGGATCTTGGTCTCGCCGTCATGGCTGCCGCTGGCGTCGGCGTAGCTCGGGTGCGGGCTGCGCGCATAGGGCAGGTCGAACACATGGTCCATCTCGGCCGTGGCGAGCGGGATGGGCGGCGGGTTGATCCAGACGTCGCGCGCCGTCGTGCCCTCGCCGTGGCGCTGCACCAGGGCGCGCGCGTTGCCGGGGTTGGTCTCCAGGTGCAGCACGCGGTTGGCGTGGGCGTACAGCACCTGATCCGACTTGACCTGCTCGTAGCTCGGCAGGCGGATGACCGAGCGCTCGCGCGGCGGCATCTTCACGCGTCCGGTGGCGCGGGCCGTGGGCACGAAGGTGATGGGTTTCACCTCGACGCCAGGCTCGGCGGCCGAGCCTGTGCCGGCATCACCTGCCGCAGCCTCGTCCTTGGAGCAGCTCGCGCCCTGCGACGCCGCGACCTCGGCGGTCGTCAGATAGGGGTTGATGTGCTCGTCGATGCGCCCGGGCAGGTCGACCTCGGACGAATCGATCTCGAACCAGCCCTGCGCGTCCGGGTCATCCGAGCGGCGCACGAAGGCCGTGCCGCGCACATCGGTGATGCGCCGCACCGGCTCGCCGGCGGCCAGGCGATGCGCGATCTCGATGATGGCGCGCTCGGCGTTGCCGTACAGCAGCAGGTCGCACTTGGCGTCCACCACCATGGATCGGCGCACCTTGTCCTGCCAGTAGTCGTAGTGGGCGATGCGGCGCAGGCTGGCCTCGATGCCGCCCATGATGATGGGCACCTCGGGATAGGCCTCCTTGCAGCGCTGGGCATAGACCAGCGAGGCGCGGTCCGGCCGCTTGCCGCCCAGGTTGCCGGGCGTGTAGGCGTCGTCGCTGCGGATCTTGCGATCAGCCGTGTAGCGGTTGATCATGGAATCCATGTTGCCCGCCGTCACGCCGTAGAACAGGTTGGGCTTGCCCAGCGCCATGAAGGGCTCGGCGCTCTGCCAGTCGGGCTGGGCAATGATGCCGACGCGGAAACCCTGGGCCTCCAGCGTGCGCCCGATCACCGCCATGCCGAAGCTGGGGTGGTCGACATAGGCGTCGCCGGTCACCACGATGATGTCGCAGCTGTCCCAGCCGAGCTGGTCCATCTCGGCCCGGCTCATGGGCAAAAAGGGCGCCGGCCCGAAACGCTTGGCCCAGAAGGGCCGGTAAGCGGTCAGCGCCTTGACGGGGCGAGGCGGGGCGATCACGGCGGTGGAAGACATCGGATGGGTCGCTCGACAGCGGCTGAAGACGGAAATGGCAAAGCGCCGGCAGCGGGTGACACTGCGGCGCAGGCGGACGGACAGCAAGTCGGAAAAGACAGGCAGGCGGCCGGCGCGGGTGACACGCAGCGCGGCGCAGGGCACACATTGTCCCAGCAGCGCCGCACCGGGGCGTGCGGCGGGGTTAGTTGACAGGACTAGGCAGGTGCAGGCGCTACAGTCCGACGCCGCGCCGCGTCACTTGGCGCGCCCACGCACAAGACCGACCGATTGCCCCTCAGCCATGCTCGCCTACCGTCACGCCTTCCACGCCGGCAACCATGCCGACGTGCTCAAGCACCTGGTGCTCATCCATGTGCTCAAGTACATGACGGGCAAGGACAAGCCGTTGCGCGTCATCGACACCCATGCCGGTGCTGGCGGCTATCTGCTCGCCTCGCCCGAGGCGACGAAAAAAGGTGAATACCTCAACGGTGTGAAGAAGGTCTGGGACGCGCCCGGCGCCAAGATGCCGCCGGCGGTCATCAACTATCTCAAGCAGGTGCGCGCCACCAACCCGCCGGTGCCCGGTGCGGCCGACCCCATCAGCCAGCTGCACCACTACCCCGGCTCGCCGCAGATCGCCCAGCGCCTGCTGCGCCCGGACGACGAGCTGCGCCTCTACGAGCTGCACCCCACCGACCACCGCCTGCTGGCGCAGACGGTGGAGGGCAACCCCCAGGTCACGCTGTACAAGGCCGACGGCTTCGACAGCCTGCGCTCGCAGCTACCCTCGCCCAGCCGGCGCGCCCTGGTGCTGATGGACCCCTCGTACGAGATCGTGAGCGACTACGCCAAGGTGGTCGGCGCGTTGCGCGAAGGGCTGGAACGCATGGCCACGACCGTGTTCGTGGTCTGGTACCCGCAGGTCAGCCGGCGCGAGGCGGCCGAGCTGCCGCGCCGCCTCAAGGCCCTGGCACCCAAGGGCTGGCTGCACGTGCGCCTGAGTGTGCAGCAGCCCGACGCCCAGGGCTTCGGCCTGGTCGGCAGCGGCTGCTTCATCATCAACCCGCCCTACACCCTGGCGCCGGCACTGCGCGAAGCCTTGCCCTGGCTGGTCAACAGCATGAAGCAGCACGAGGGCGCGACTCACCTGCTGGAAGAAAAGAAGGTCTGAGCGGCGCTCCGCGGCATCGACCGCGCGGTCTTTGTCGAGCACGGGCGGCGGTGCCCGAGCCGAGGTACCCGCAACGTGCTGAGCCTTAGCTCAACAGGCCGTGCCCGGTAAGCAGCCTGCGCATGGTGCGCACGGCGGCCGCCGAGACCCGTCCACGGGCAAAGAACCAGCCCAGCCTGGCGCCCAGGCGCACGAACCAGTTCAGCTCCGACGCTGCCAGCGAACTCTTCACCACACCGTCCAGGCGGCTGCGGATCGGCCCGTCGAGGCTGGCGGGATCGAAGCGGTTCAGCGGCCACTCGGGCTGCGGTTCG
The DNA here is from genome assembly GCA_041169165.1 of Pseudomonadota bacterium. Classification (GTDB taxonomy): domain Bacteria; phylum Pseudomonadota; class Gammaproteobacteria; order Burkholderiales; family Burkholderiaceae_C; genus Sphaerotilus. The sequence continues at coordinate 120,534 of JBEEJN010000002.1, read as the reverse complement.
ATGGCGGCCGCGTTGTTGATCGAATGCAGCGACGGCATGAGCGGAATGATGGGCAGTTCGATCGCCGTGCTGCCGTCGGCGCGCGTGACCGAGCGGCCCAGGCGCTTGCGCTGCTCGTCGGTCCAGCGGGCAAACAGCGGGTTGTTCTCCGGCAGGGTCAGCGCCGTCATCAGGAACATCTGCGCATTGCGTCGGCCGAGCTGGAAATCGTGCTCGCGGAAGCTGCGATCCAGAAAACCGCTGAACCCGCCCAGTGCTCCGCTGGCCAGCGAGGTGGCGGTGTCCTTGGACAGATGGTCCTGCCGCACCGGCGCAATGAGGAAGCTGCCGTAGTCGCCCGAGTCGTCGGCACGCACGATGTCCTCGGGACAGAAGCGCGACTGGTCCTTCAGCGCCGCGAAGGTGGACAAGGCATTGCTGATCAGGCTGGTGCCCTGCAGGCTGGCCGGTCCGGGTTCCTGCGGACCCACGAAAGGGTCGACCATCACCACCGCCTCGTGTACGCGCACGCCGGCGGTCTCGTGCCGCGCGAGCACGTCGCCGTCGGCCAGTTCGAGGCGAGCCAGTGCGACCGGCTCGTTGTTGGTCGTTCCGCCGTCGACGCTGACGAAGTTGTACGAGTTGCTGCCAGGCCGGCACAGGCCGGCGCTGTCCGGACGCAGATCACACACGCGGTCGGACTGACCCGGGCCGCCTGGCACGGCCACCGGCAGGCAGTCGTAGTCGCTGGCGTCACGCTCCAGTTCACGCGGGGCCAGACCCAGCGGGTAGGCTCCGGAGGCCAATGCCGACTGTGCAAAGCGGGCCCAGTGGCCCGTCGACCAGCCCGCCGGATAGTTCAGTGCGTACCCACCGCCGCGCGGCACGGGCACGGTGACCCCGCCCGTGCCCCCCAGGCAGAACCTGATCTGGTCAGCGTGCCGCACCATGGTCTGGGTATAGTTCGAGCCAGCCATGCGCCAGGGGTAGGGTACGCCGCGCAGATTGGTCAGGGTGAAGACAAACCGCAGCGGGTTGGCCAGATAGCTGCGCGCGCGTGCCGGACGGCCCTGTCCCGAATCGATGGCGCGCTGCGCCACCTCGAGCAGCGAGGTCGAATCGAGCAGCGAGCGCACCGGCTGACCGTCGGCCAGGTCGCGGGTCTGCAGCAGCCCATGGGCGTGCACGCGGTTGACCCAGGCGTCGAACAGCGGGTTGTCGGACCCGTCGCCGCTGTCGCCCAGGCGGCGCGGCTTGAACTGATGGCCCAGGCAGGCGCCCAGGATGGCGCCGACGATGGCGCCCGCCGACGCGCCCGTCACGGCGCGGATCTGCACGTCGTGCTGCGGCGCCAGCGGATCACCCTGCCCGCGCGCGTCGGTCCAGGCGTCAAGTGCCTCGATGAGGAAGTCGAAGACCCCGGCGGTATACGCACCGGCCGAAATGGCGCCGGCCATGGTGAAGGCGAGATCAAAACGAGGCAGTTCGGACTGCGGGTTCGGCGTGGACATGTCTATCTCCGGTAGGCGGTCCGGCCCGGACGTGATCGATGCCCGGGTCAGCGGCGAAGGTCGAGGTCAGGCCGACTGCCGGTGCGCATGCCGGTGCGTATGCCCATGGGTTTGGCCGCGCGCCTGCGCGAGGATCACGTGGGCAGCCTTCTCGGCAATCATGTAGACCGCCGACACGATGAAGAAGCCAGGGATGCGCGGGAACACCGACGCGTCGACCACCCGCAGCGCCGACACGCCGCGCACCCTGAAGTCGCCGTCCAGCACGGCCATCGGGTCGTCGTCACGGCCGATCGGGCAGGTGCATGAGGCGTGATGACCCCAGGCTTCGTTGCGGATGAAGTCGGCGATCTGCGCGTCGGTCTGCACCGCCGGGCCGGGCACCTCCTCGGCCTCGATGAAACCGCTGGCGCGCAGCGGCTCGGTGAGCCGGCGCACGAACTTGACACCTTCGACCACCGAGGCCAGATCCTCGCCGGCCGCATCGCTGCCTTCGTCGAAATAGCTGAAGTTGATGAGCGGCCGCTCGGTCGGGTCGGTCGACGCCAAGCGCACGGTGCCGGCACGGTTCACCGTGTGCGCCTTGAGCACGGCCCAGGTCAGGTAGTTGCGTTTGGTCGCCAGATCGACCGAGTAGCCGGGGAAGTAGCCTTTGAACGGCGCCAGCAGCGCAAAGCAGAACAGATCGGGCAACGGCCGCTGCGGCACTGATCGCTTGATGACTGCCAGCACCGCACCGTTGGTGGCGTACACCCCCGCATGGGTCTGCTGCCATTCGGTGTACTGCGGGTCGCCCGGTGCGTAGCGCGCGCCTTGCAGCACCTCCCACTCGGCCTCGCGGGTACGGTTGACGACACCGACCTCGTAACGGTCCTGCAGATTGCTGCCCACCCCAGGACGGTCCGCAACCACGGCGATCTGGTGCTTGTCGAGTTCAGCCCGCGGCCCCACGCCCGACAGCATGAGCAGCTGCGGCGTGTTGAAGGCGCCTCCAGCGAGGATGACCTCGCGGCGCGCCCGCACCTGGCGCAGATCGCGGCTGCGCGGCGCCGGCTCGGCGTGGGCGTGGTACTGGCGTTCGCCCTTGAGGAATTCCACGCCCACTGCACGGCGCTGGTCGTCGAACAGCACCCGTGTGGCCAGCGCGTCGAGCTCGATGACGAGCTTGTCCGGGTGGCGCTGGCGCGTGTCGAGCAAACGCTCGCGTGTACCCAGCCGCACATGGTTGTGATGGGTGAGCGGCGTGTAGCGGATGCCGTAGGCGTCCTGCTTCACCAGGCGCCAGTCGTTGGGGTCGGCCTGACCCTGCCACAACCAGCGCGTCTGGCGTTCGGTCTCGCCCAGCAGCTTGAACTCGGCGCGCACCGATTTCAGCAGCGTGCGCACCAGATCCTCGTCCTCCACCAGGGTCTTGGGGATCTCGGTTTCAGTGCGCAGCCAGCCGCCCCAGCCGTGCCGCGTGGGGTTGATGCCGATCTTGGCCAGCCAGCGATAGAAGGGGAAGCGGTGGTGGCAGTTCTCCATGCGTTCGAAGACGCGGCGCATGGATTCGGCGTTCCAGCTGCTGTCTCCGGTCAGCGTGGCCAACTGGTTCCAGTCGTCGTTGTGCGGGTAGACAAGGATTTGCGCGTTGTGCGCCGTACAGCCCCCCAGACAGCCGGCGCGCGGGTAGAGGATGCCGCCCACCGGCTTGCCCTCATAGGTCTCGACATACTTGCTGTCGCTGCGCTGCCGGGTTTCGTCGGCGTAGTGCCGCACGAAAAAGTCCCAGCGCATGGCCTGGTTCTCGGTCGAGATGGCGTGGAAGGCCGGCACCTGGTAATCGATGGCACTGCGGTCCTGGTCCGGGTAGACCGCATTGCCGCCCTTCATCGTCATGGGATCTCCGCCGGCTTCCAGCACCAGCACGGTGTAGCCCGCCTCGGCCAGTCGTGCGGCCACCGTGCCGCCGCCCGCCCCGGAACCCACCACCACGTAGTCGTAGCTGCCGACCTCAGCCTGTTCTGCCATGGCCGGCCCGCCTCAGAAGGTCTTGATGAAGGCGATCAGCGCCTTCTTCTCGTCGTCGCTCAGGCCTTGCGAGTCCGGCGACAGATAGGAGGTACCGAAATAGTGGCCGCGGTTGACCACGAAATCCGGGCACTTGCTCACCTTGAGCAGTTCGTCGGCCGCCTTGTGCTCGCGGAAGATGCGAATGGCGTCCTCGTCGCTCGCGCCTTGAGGGATGTCCTTGAGCGCCGCTTTCACCTTGAGCAGTGGCCCGATCGCGTCCAGCGGCTTGTCGAGATTGACGTTCGAGATCAGGTTGATCGGCGTGCCCTTGGGAATCGGGCCGACCTTCACACCACCATCGCCGAAGAAGGCCGGCAGCCAGCGTTCCAGCACCCCCTGCAGCGGGCGCTCGATGTCGGGCAGATAACCACCGGGCACGGAGAGATAACTGGTCTGGCTGGTCACGTCGATGCGGCCACGGATCTTCTTGCCTGACCCGGTGACGACATCGACATTGCCCTCGCGTTTTTCAGGCCAGAGCATCTGCTCGATCGAGGCGTCGAAGGACTTCATGCGATCGGCCACCGAACCCGACGGCAGGAAGGGGCCCACCGTGTTGTTGAGCAGGAAAGGTGCGGTCGACCAGACGCTGACCAGCGATGCCGGGCGCGTGAAACCACGCCCGCCGCCCGGCAACTCGTAGTCGTAGACCTCGCCCGTCATGGGATGCTGCAGTTTCACGCTGCCCACCGCCGGCAATTCCTTGTAGCTCTGCGAACTGAAGTTGTCCCAGATATTGCCGGCCAATGCATTGGTCGCGATCGGGCTGCAGATATTGGTCTGCAGCAGGGTCACCGGCACCCGTTGGTCGATCGACAGGAAATTGTTGTCGAGGAAATCGGGCTTGGAGACAAGCACCTTCATGGGCTGCTTGAACTCGTCGCTGCGCACGTATTTCCAGTAGTCGTCCCAGCACTTCAGGTAGTTGGCACCAACGCAGGACTCGCCCAGGAAGGTGTAGGCCTTGTCCGGCAACTTGCTCGAATGACAGCCGGCGCAGTTTTCCGCAAACACCTGCTTGCCCAGTTCGAGCTGTTTGTCGTCCTTGCTCAGAAACTCGGTGCCGCCGGGTGCGTCGGCGAGTTTGTCGGGCTTGGCGGTGGCCAGGAAAAACAACGCCAGATTGGGTGTCTGGGCTTCGTTGGCACGCCAGTACGAGGAATTGGCGCGCGCACTCTTGATCTCGATGGGAGAAATCTTCTTGCCCCCCACCAGCGGCCTGAAATGGCGCGTCCATTCCTCGCTGTACATGCCGATGTTGATATAGACGCGGTTGAGCGCCCCGAGGGCACCGACCGAGTCGGAACCATCCTTCAACACCCGCGGCGACCAGGTCTTGTCAGGCTTTTGCGCCAGCTTGGCGAGCGGACTGTCGGGGGGCAGCACGTCCGGAAACTGCACGTTGTCGGCACTGCCGCCGGCAAGTTTCTCCAGGCCGAATTTTTCGGCCAGCGCCAGCCGTGCGCCGACGTTGTAGACCGCGTTCATGGTGCGCGGGTTGTTGATGTAGTCGCTGGAGATGAAGGAGGTATCCAGGGCGCCGGGGCGCGAGGTGTGGAAGAGCTGGAAGGCGAAGTTTGACGGGTCAGCCCCGGCCGAGAAGATGCGATCGACCCAGAAATACTGGGCACCGGGGTTGGAGTTCAGGTTCTCCCACTTCGGGTGTTCCGGGTCGGCCGGCGGGCGCGACGGATTGGGTCCGACATGGCAAAAGCCGCACGACATGCCGACGCGGTAAGGCCGCACCAGGTCCTTGTCGTTGTAATACGACGGATCGGTGTAATAACGCACCGGGTCCCATTTCTTCTTTGCGGCGGCATCAAAGGCCGGGTTGGGAAACAGCCGCAGCCCCACCACGCCGGTGGCGTAGCCGTAATAGGAGCCGACCGGCACCGCATCGCCGCGAGAGCCGATCTTCACGCCAGGATATTTCTGCTCGTTCTCGAACGGATCGGCCGGACAGGCCGCATCGCGCAGGTCGAGCCAGAGTCCGAACCTATCCTCGCGAGGCCCGGCCGACTTGTTGAAACAAGGCTCGTTGACCACTCCGAGGTAATTCCAGCGGTTGTCCCGCGACGCTTTGAGCGACGGATGATTGGACAGCACCTTGAGGAAATCCAGACTGCCGCGGCTTTCACTCGCGAGCTGGTCCCACAGCCGGTCGTTGCCGGCGGTCCAGACATTCCAGTTATTGCGCCCCATCACCACGGCTTTCACCGCGTCGGCGGGCTTGATGCCCGGCACATAGGCCTGCAGGCTGGCAGCGACAGCGTCGGGATTCTTGCTGGCGCCGTAGTCCATGTCGGCGAAATAGTCCTCCTCGGCGCCCGCCAGGCTTTTTGCGTCTCGCCCGACACACATGGCCTCGTCCTTCATGCCATCAGCGGTCAGGCAGGGATTGGCGGTCTGGCTGCAGCCCGCCAATGCCAGCAGAGCGCCGAGCAAAGCCAGACCGGTCAGGGCCCGGGGACGCAGTGGATTCGATGGAAGGGAATACGACATGCAATCTCCTGGTATTGCTTCAGCAGTATCAGCGCGATCATTCAAGGCTTGCGGAACATCATGGCAGAAACACGCGCAGGCAGGGACAGATATTCGGCCCGGCAGCTGGGTGACATGCTGCCAGCGGCCTTGCCGACCAACGCCTGACCATGGTCACTTGGCCCGGCTCAGGAGATCGCACCGGCCTGTGACTGCTCCCACTCGCGGCACCAGTCCGGCATGGCCTCGGCCGGCATCGGGCGGGCGATGCCATAGCCCTGGCCATAACGACAACCCAGCGCGCGCAGGGCTGCCATGTGTTCGGGTGTCTCGATGCCTTCGGCAATCGCGTCGCGCCTGAAGACGCTGGCCAGCTCGATCACGCTGCGCACGATGGCCAGGTCCTCGGCATCACTCAGCATGGTGCGCACGAAGCTCTGGTCGATCTTGAGCCGGTGCACCGGCAGGCGGCGCAGGTAGCTGAGCGAGGAATACCCGGTGCCGAAGTCGTCCAGCGCAAAGGTCACGCCCAGTGCGGTGCAGTCATGCAGGATCTGCACCGCCTGCTCCATGTCCTGGATGGCAGCGGTCTCCAGCACCTCCAGCACCAGGTCGGACGGCCGCACCGCGGGGTGGCGTGCCAGGGCGTCGGCCAGGCGAGCGCAGAAATCGGCCTTGAGCAGGTGATTGGCGCTCACGTTGATGCTCACGCCCAGTGTCAGGCCGGCGTCGGCCCAGGCCTGGATCTGCCGCAGCGCGGCGTCCTGCACCCAGTCACCCAGCGGTTGTTCGAGGTCGCTGCCGACCAACTCGGGCAGGAAGGCGTCCGGCTGCAGCAGGCCGCGCTGCGGGTGCTGCCAGCGGATCAGGCCTTCCGCGCCGATCACCCGCCCGCTGTGCAGGTCCACCTTGGGCTGGTAATGCAGCACGAACTCGTCGCGCTCCAAGCCCAGCGCGACCTCGGCCAGCAGATCACGCCGGGCATGGGTGCGGCGGTCGATCTCCAGGTCGAACAGCTGGTAGCGGTTCTTGCCGGCCTGCTTGGCCAGGTACATGGCCTGGTCGGCGTGGCGCAGCAGGGTGTCGGCGTCGACGTCGTCGTCGGGGTACAGGCTGGCACCGATGCTGGCCGAGGTGTGCAGCAGCAGGCCTTCCGCGGCCACTGGCTGCACCAGGGCCTGCAGCACCCGCTCCAGGATCTGGGTGCAGTCGTCGGCCGACGCCAGGTCGGACAGCAGCAACACAAATTCGTCACCGCCCAGACGCGCCAGGGTGTCCTCGGCGCGCAGGATGGCCTTCAAATGGCCGGAGATGCCCACCAGCACCTGGTCGCCCACCGCGTGCCCATGCTGGTCGTTGATGGCCTTGAAGCCATCCAGGTCGAGCAGGCACACAGCGCAGCGCAGCCCGTTGCGCCGTGCGCGCAACAACGCCTGCTCCAGTCGGTCGGTCATCAGGCGACGATTGGGCAGACCGGTGAGCGCGTCAAAGTGCGCCACACGGTCAAGCTCGGCCTGGTGCTGCTTGAGCGGGGTGATGTCGGTGTGGGTGCCGGACATGAGCAGCGGCGTACCGTCGCCGGCGCGACGCACGATGCGACCGCGCGTGAGGATCCAGATCCATTCGCCGGCCTTGGTGCGGCAGCGAATCTCGGCCTCGTGCGACGGCGACAGGCCGGCGAGATGGCGCTCGATCGACGCTTGGGCAACCGGCAAGTCCTCGGGATGGACCAGGTCAGGCCAGTGCTCGGGCTGGACGCGAAGTTCACCCGGCGCATAACCCAGCATGGTCTCCCAGCGGGCGCTGACGCTGAAGTGTTGGGTCGCCAGATCCCATTCCCAATAGCCCTGGTCAGCACCGTCCAGCACCCGCGCCAGACGCTCCTCACCCTCGCGCAGGGCCTGTTCGGCACGCCGGCGCTCGGTGATGTCGGTGCCCAGCACGAAGTAGCCGCTCACCTGCCCGTGTTCGTCGCGCTCGGGCACATAGCTGATGGTCTGCCATACGCTGTCAAAGGGTTGCCAGTCGTAACTCAGGGGTTCGCCGCGCAGCGCCTTGGCGATCAGCGGCCCGGCCACGGCATAACGATCCTCGCCCAGCACCTCGCGCACGGTGCGGCCGGCCAGGTCAACCAGGTCAGGCGCGAAACGCTGGCGGTAGCGTGCGTTGACGTACACGTAACGCTGCTGCGCGTCGACGAAGGCAATCATGGCCGGCACGTTGTCGATCACGCTCAGCAGATGGCTCTGGCTGCTGTGCACCCGGCGGTACACCAGTGCCCAGGTGGCGCCCAGCAGCACCAGCATGACGATCGAAACCACCACGCCGCTGGCCACCGCTCGCGTGCGTGCCTGGGCCTGTTCGGCGTCCAGCGTGGCCATGCGGCGGGCCTCAAGCGCCTCCATCTGCCCCAGCAGCGCGTCAACGCGCCGGCGCGTCTGCACCAGCGGCGCACTGGTCACAAAGGCGTCCGCCGCGGCCTGGCCCTGGCTGCGGCGCAGCGTTTCGATCCGGCGCGAGATGGCAATGCGCTCGTCGATCACCTGACGCAGCGCCGTCCACAGGTCGGCCTGGCCGGCGCGGCCAACACCGAGCTGCCGCACCAGGGCGAGCACGTCCTCGCGGCGCTGCATCGCGATGTCGCGGTCGGCCAGATGAACGACATCGCCGCTGAGGCGATAGGCCTGCGTGCTCAGCTCGATGTCCAGCGTATGGGCACGCACCCGCAGCAGCCCGTCCATCAGCGCGTGAGACTGAGTGAGCTGCTCGGACAGCTCGTCGGAGCGCCGCGACACGTCCCAGATCAGCGCCGACAGCAGCAGCACGATCACCACCGCCAGCGCAAACGCCGACCTGATGTGGCGCTCGAAGACACGCGGCGATGCTTGCTGATTCATGGCCGGTTCAGCGTGGCCGGGCATCGGGGGCGGATGCACAACAAGGAAAGGTCGACGGCAACACACGTCATGTCGCTGCATGGTAGCGACTGAAGATGATGGTTTGTTCCTCGCACCCGGCATCCACCGGGCATGGGCTGCAGGCAGCGCCGCACCGCCGCCAGGTCGATGCCCAGCGGCACCCCATCCACCATCACAGGCATGCCCTCGCCGCCAGATCAGCTCACCCAGCCGCCAGCACCTTGAAGCCGTGGGTGGCGTCGCGTCCGAGCTGGGCCACAAGGCCGAATTCCCAGTCGAGATAGGCCTGCATGGCCGAGCGCGGCGCGTCCGTGCCTTCGTATGGCCGGCGGTAGCGGTCGATGCGCGGGCTGGCCAGGCGCTGCTCGCCGGCCTCGACCGCCCCGCCGGCCGCGGCCCAGGCGTTGGTGCCACCATCCAGCCAGCGCAGCGTGTGCCCCGGCAACGCGGCGGCCAGTTCGGGCAGGGCCTGACGCGAGGCCGTGCCGTCGCCGCAGCTCAGCACGACGGTCCGCGCCGTGGCGAGTTGCGGCTGCAGCGTGGCCAGCGCTGCGGCGAGCTGCGAGCGCAGCAGCCACCAGGCACCGGGGATGTGGCGCGCCACATGCTGGGCGCTGGTGCCCAGGTCGAGCAGCAAGGTGTCGCCATTGCCCAGCGCAGCGGCCAGTTCGGTGGTGCTGATGGCATCCACCGCCGGCGTGGCCGGGCGCGGCGGCCAGGGCGAGGTATCGGTATAGAGCTCGGCCGGCACGTCGGCGATCCAGGCCACGTCCCAGCCCATCTGAGCCAGCCAGTGGGCGGTCATGGGCGCACGCACGCCGTCGCTCGGCTCGCCGCTGCGGCTCGGGCCGTCGACCAGCACGATGCGCGCGCCGCGCACCGCCGCATTGACGTCGGTCTCCTGCACCAGCTGGCCGCCCTGGGCGCTGCCGAAGCCGGGCAGGTGACCGGCGGCGTATTCCTCGGGCGTGCGCACGTCCCAGCGGTAGACGGTGCGGCCGGGCAGGTCGAGCTGGTGCCAGGCGCTGGCCGGCAGGCGCTCGGCACCGGCACGTTCGGCCAGGCGCTGCGCCTTGGCGCGTGCCTCGGCCAGGGTGGAGGGCGAGGGCTGCGCAGCGCTCGCCACGTCGCTGAAGTGCTTGAGCTTGCCCTTGTCGAGCGCATGACCGGCCAGCGTCCAGCCGATGGTGCCGTTGCGCAGCGCGGCCACGGGGTTGGGAATGCCGAAGTTCACCAGCGACTGCGTGCCGATGATGGAGCGTGTGCGCCCGGCGCAGTTGACGATGACACGCGTGGCCGGATCGGGCGCCAGCGCGCGTACCCTGAGCGCCAGCTCGGCACCCGGCACGCTCATGCCGGTGGGGATGCTCATGGTGCGGTATTCGTCGTAGCGGCGCGCATCCAGCACCACCATGTCGGTGCCGGCCTCGATGAGGGACTTGACCTCGTCGGCCGAAAGGGATGGCGTGTGGCGCTCCTCCTCCACCAGCTCGCCGAAGGACTTGCTCGGCACGTTGACGTCGCGGAAGACCTCGCCGCCGCTGGCCTTCCAGCCGTCCAGGCCGCCGGCCAGCAGGCTGACATTGCTGTAGCCCAGGGCGACGAGGCGGCGCGCTGCGGTTTCGGCCAGGTGCTGGCCGTCGCGCGCGGCGTCGTCCATCACGACGATGGCCACGTCCTTCCTCGGCAGGCGCCAGGGCGCGTCCAGCTCCAGGCGCGAGAGCGCCAGCTGGGCGGCAAAGAGCGGGTGCTCCTGGGCGAAGGGGTCTTCCTCGCGCACGTCGACGAGGGCGATCTCCTGCTGCGCCCGCAGCGCCGCGCGCACGGCCTCGCTCGTGATGACGGGCAAGGGCAAGGCCTGAATCAGGTTCCGGCTCATGCGGCGACCCCATCCTTCGAGCGGTCCCACAGATTGGGCACCCAGGCATTGGTGTAGCCCGAGATGAACAGCTTGCTGCCACCCTCGGGCGGATAGACCGAGCGCCGCACCGCGCCGATGTTGGCGCCGTAGACATGGATGCTGATCGAGGTGCGGTCGGCAAAGGCGTTGCTCACCTTGTGCACGTCACCCAGGGTGGGCGACACCGCCTCGACCTGGCCGGGCAGCAGCCGGGTGGCCTCACCGTCGGGGCGGGCGATGCCGTCAGCGCCCAGGGTGTAGGGCTGGGCGATCTCCTCGCCGCGCAGCATGCCGATCAGGCCCCACACCGTGTGGTCGTGCACCGGCGTGGCCTGGCCGGGGCCCCAGACGAAGCTCACGACGCTGAAGCGCTCCAGCGCGTCGGCATGCAGCAGGTACTGGCGGTAGAACTGCGGATGCGGCTCGGCCAGCTCGGGTGCCAGCCAGTCGTCGCGCGCCACCAGCGCGGCGAGCAGCGGGCGGGCCTGGGACAGGGTGGCGGCTTCTTCCAGCCCCTGGCCCACCAGGCGGGTCATGGCGACGACGAAATCGCGCAGCGGCGCGGTGGACGCCGGAACGGCGGAGGGAACGGCCACGGCAGCGGACATAGGGACAACTCCAGACAATATCGATCGATCGACAAAGCGCCCATTCTGGCCGCGTCACCCCGGTGATCGGCCAGCCGCCTGCACAGCAGGCGCATGATGCCCTCGCGCCAGCCCCGCCCCCGACCTTTGCTCCGCCCTTCGGTTCACCCACACCATCACTGAGCTTCCATGGCCGTACACATCGTCAGACTGGGCAGCCCACGTGCGCCGGACGAAGGTCTGCGCATCGGCACCGTGCGGCGCCCGCCGCGCGGCGTGCCCAAGACCGAGTTCGCGCGCCAGGACTGGTACGACGTCTGGTACCCCAACCTCGCCCCCAGCGTCGAGACCATGAAGTTGGGCCAGGGCGCCGAGACGCCAGCCGACTGGGCCCACTTCACGCGCAGCTACAAGGCCGAGATGGCGATGCCCGACAACAGCCGCACGCTGGACCTGCTGGCCGCCATGTCCCACCACAGCCATTTCTCGGTCGGCTGCTACTGCGACGCCGAGGCGCATTGCCACCGCAGCATCCTGCGGCAATTGCTGGCCGAGCGCGGCGCGGCGATCGCACCAGCGGGCTGAGGCGCCGACCCGCACGCCGGCGCGCGGGGTTCAGGCGGTCGGCGCGCTGGCACGAGTCACGGCACCGGCCAACGGTGGCGCCGGCGCCCCCTCGCCGTCGGTCACGTCGGCGGCATCCAGCGGCTGGGCCTCATGCACCGCATGGCGCGCGTGGTGGCGCTCGCGTCGCGCCAGCCAGACGGTGGCGCCGCTGATGACAGCGCCGCCGATGAGGGTCTCGCGTGTGGGCAGGTCGCCGAACACCAACCAGCCGGCCAGCGCCGACCACAACAGGTCAAGGAACTTGGCCGACTGCGTGGCCGAGATGTCGGCCGCCTGGAAGGCGCGCGTGAGGCAGTAGTGGCCCACGCTGCCCAGCAGCCCGCACAGGGCAAAACCCAGCCACTGCGCGGCGCTGGGCGCCTGCCAGGCCCACAGCGCCATGGGCAGGCTGAGCAGACTGATGCTGATCGACTGCCAGACCAGGATCACGCCGGCCGTCTCGCTGCGCGTGAGCGCCTTGGTGATGAGAAACGACGCCGAGAACACCGGAGCCGAGGCCAGCATCACCAGGTGGTACACCCCGCCGCTGCCCGACAGGCGTGGCCCCAGCACCACCAGCACGCCGGCAAAACCGGCCAGCACCGCCACCCAGCGCTCCCAGCGCATGGGCTCCCTGAACACCAGCCAGGCGCCCAGCATGATGAAGATGGGCGTGGTGAAGCCGATCGCCGTCATGTCGGCCAGGGGAATCCTGGGCAGAGCGATGAACCACAGGCACAGGCCCAGGGTGTGGACCACGCCGCGGGTGAACTGGCCGCGCACGTCCTTGGCCATGTAGTGGCGCGGCCCGCGCCAGCACACCAGCGGCAGCAGCACCACGAGGCCGAAGAAATAGCGCAGGAACTGCGACTGGAAGGGATCGATGTGCAGCGTGAGCTGGCGCATCAGGGCATTGAGCGCCGAGAAGGTGAGGCCGGACGCCATCGCCCAGGCCAGGCCGCGGTGGGTCGGGCTCCAGTGCGCCGTGCGGCGGGCGAGCAAGTCAGCAAGGGGTCGGACAGGCATACATGAACTGATCGACCGGGCATCATGGTCGCGCCCCGCTGGCAGACGCGTCCCCCAGGCGACAGGCTTGCGCAAGGGCACGGCGGCGCGCGACTTTGGAATTTCCGGCTGCCCTGCCAGAGGCACGTCCGGACATTGACCCGGCTCAAGCCGTGTGCACGTCGGCGGCCGGAGCACGGTGCGGGTGGGCCTAAATTGCAGTCGTCGGGCGAACGAAACAGCCGCCCGCAGCACCGGCCCGCAGCCGCGACGGCGCCACCAGCGCCGACAGGTTGGGGCCCACTGCACCAGCATCCTGGCTGCCGCTGCACTCCGGCACGTTCCTCCGCCGCGACGCGAGCACTACAGGAAGCACCTCATCATGCAAGTACTTTTGCACACCGACACCCAGACCGCCGGCCGTCAAGGCATGGCCGACCATCTCGACACCCTGGTGCAGGACGCACTGGCGCGCTTTGGCGGTCAGGTCACCCGCGTCGAAGCCCATCTGTCCGACGCCGGCAGCCACGCCAAGGCGCTGCCCGACGAGATCCACTGCACGCTCGAGGCGCGCGTCGTCGGCCTCGAACCGGTGGTCGTCAAGGAACACGCCGCCACTGCCCACCAGGCCCTGCACGGCGCCGTCGGCAAGCTGGCCCGCGCCGTCGGCAATGTGCTGGAACGCCACGACGCCCGCCGCACCGTCGTCTGAAGGGTGCCGGCCGGCGTGCAGACGCCCGGCCGGCCGCATTCGCGTGGGCTGACCCGGGCGGGTCTGCTGGCATGATGGGCGGCCAGGCCGCCCCTGACCAGACCGCCCACCATGTCCATCCCCAATTTCCTGCGCGACAGTCGCCGCATCATCCTGCTGGTGGGCTGGCTGCTCGGCGTCGTGCTGGTGCTGATCAGCGTCTTCGCCGCCAACACCCTGCGCTCGGCGACCCGCAGCGAGTGGCACGGCCAGCTCGACAACCTGTCCACCGTGCTGGCCGAACACGCCGGCCAGACCCTGTTCTCGGCCCACACGGTGATGGACAGCATCGCCGGCGAGTTCCGCGGCCAGGACTTCAGCAGCGCCGAGAAATTCGAGCGCTTCGCCGGCACGCGCGAGCTGCAGGCGCGCATGGTCGACCGCATCGCCGGCAACCCCATCATCGACGTCGCCTCGGTGGTGTCCCCCGACGGCCGGCTGCTCAACTTCACCCGCAGCTACCCCGCTCCGGCGATCAATCTGGCCGACCGCGACTATGTTGCTGCGCACCAGGCCAACCCCGGGCTGAGCCACTTCATCAGCGCACCGGTGCGCAACAAGGGCAACGGCAAGTGGGTGTTCTACCTCAGCCAGCCGGTGCACGACGGTCAGGGCCACAACGTCGGCCTGCTGCTGGTGGGTGTGTCGGTCGAGTGGTTCAGCGACTTCTACCGCCGCATGGTGAGCCAGCTCGGCGAGGGCGCCTCGATCAGCCTGTGGCGCGACGATTTCATGCTGCTCACACGCTGGCCGTTCACACCCGACCAGATCGGCAAGGTCAACCGCAACACCGCCACCTATGACCTGATCGGGCGCCAGCAGCTCGATCATGCGGTGCAGACACGCCCCGCGGTGGCCGGACTCAACGATGTGGCCGGGGTCGACCGCATGAACGCGCCGCGCCGGGTCAAGGGCTACCCCTTCATCGTCACGGCCAGCGTCACCGAGGGCACGTTCCTGCGCAACTGGCGCGAGACGCTGCGCTGGATCGTGCTCACCACCGGCCTGAGCCTGCTGGTACTGGCGACAGGCGTGCGCGCCCTGCTGCATTCCGACCAACGGCGCCAGGACGAACTGCAGGAACGCCGCCAGGCCCAGGCCAACCTGCATCGCGCCCACGAGGAACTGGAGCAGCGGGTGGCCGAACGCACCGCCGACCTGCGCCGCGAGATCGCCGAACGCGAGGTGGCGCAGCGCGAGCTTGCCCAGGCCCAGCAGCGCATGGCCGAGACCTCGCGCCGCGCCGGCATGGCCGAGGTGGCCAACAGCGTGCTGCACAACGTCGGCAACGTGCTCAACAGCATCAATGTTTCCGTCTCGCTGCTGGGCGAACAGTTGCGCGGCTCACCCTTGCGCGACCTGCCGCGCGCCGCCGCCCTGCTGCAGCAGCACGAAGGCGAGCGCCTGGCGCAGTTCCTGACCCGGGACGCCCAGGGCCGGCTGCTGCCCGGCTATTTCACCCTGCTCGGCCAGCATTGGCAGGAAGAACAGGCCAGGCTGCACGGCGAGGTCGAGCAGGTCGCCCGCAACCTGCAGCACATCAAGGACATCGTGGCCCGCCAGCAGTCGCTCAGCGGCCAGTCCGGCGTGGTGTCGCAGGTCGACGTGAGTGCGGTGGTAGACGAGGTGATCGCCATCCACCGGCGCAGCCTGGATGCAAGCTGCGTGCAGGTCGTCAACGACCACGTCGGCTCGGTGTTGTGGCACGGCGACCGCGCCAAGCTCACCCAGATCCTGCTCAACCTGCTGGTCAACGCCGAGCAGGCGCTCGCCACCCAGCCGCCCGGCCCCGAGCCGCGCCGCCTCACGCTGTCCAGTGCCGTGCGCGCCGACGGCAGCCTGTTGATCGGCGTGCAGGACAACGGGCCGGGCATGCCGCCCGAGGTGCTCGCGCGCCTGTTCACCTACGGCTACACCACCAAGGACAACGGTCACGGCTTCGGCCTGCACGCCAGCGCGCTGGCGGCGCAGGAGATGGGCGGCAGCCTGGTGGCGCACAGCGAGGGCGCAGGCCTGGGCGCCCGCTTCGTGCTCGACCTGCCGGCCGCGGCGCAGGCCGTGCCAGCCGCGTCAGGCGACGCCAGGTCGGCCGACCTGTCGGCATCCTCAGCCTCCGCAGCGCCCAACGCACCTTCAACGCCCACCCCCGCGCCTGACCCCGCGCCTGAGCCGGCGACCGGTCGCAGCGCCAACGTCGACGACTCCAGCCCTGCGCCTGATCCGGCGCCCCTTTCGGCATGACGTCCCCAGCAGCTTCCGCCCCCCGTCGCGTCCTCGTCGTGGACGACAACCCGGCCATCCACGACGACTTTCGCAAGGTCCTGTGCCCGGCCAGCGCGACCACGCAGGCCTTGCTGGACGCCTCGGCCGCCCTGTTCGGCGCGCCGGCCGCCGCCGCACCCACGGCGGTCTACGAGGTCGACGCCGCCGGTCGCGGCCAGGACGGCGCCGCCCTGCTCGAACGCGCGCTGGCCGAACATCGGCCCTACGCCCTGGCCTTCGTCGACATGCGCATGCCCAATGGCTGGAACGGCCTGCAGACCACCAAGGCGCTGTGGGCGCTCGACCCCGACCTGCAGGTGGTGCTGTGCACCGCGTTCTCGGATTTCTCGTGGGACGAGATCCGCGCCGAGCTGCCGCGCAGCGATCGCTTTCTCATCCTCAAGAAGCCCTTCGACAACATCGAGGTGCAGCAGCTCGCCGCCGCACTGACCGAGCGCCATCTCACCGAGCTCGCCCTGGCCGAGCGCGAACGCCGCCTGGCCGAAGCGCAGCACGTTGCGCGCATCGGCCACTACACCTGGCACGCCCGACGCGGCGAATGGAGCCACGCGCCGCTGATCGACGACCTGTTCGGCGTCGCCGCCCAGGGCAGCCCGGAGCGCTGGTTGAGCTGCATCGACGCGGCCGACAGCCGCACGCTGCAAGACGTGATGGAACTTGCCCGCCTTCAGGGCGGCAGCTTCGAACAGTTCTGCGGCATCCACCGCGGCGACGACGGCACCCGACGCTGGCTGGTCGCGCGCGGTCACTGGGAAAGCGATGCCGACGGCCAGCCGCTGCGCCTGAACGGCAGCATGCAGGACGTCACCCCGCTGTACGCCGCGCAGGAGCAGCAGCGCCTGCTCGAAGCCAGCATGGCGCGCATCAACGACCTGGTGCTGATCGTCGATGCCAGCGACCCGGCGCGCTCGCCGCGCACGGTCTATGTCAACGAGGCCTTTCTGCGCCGCACCGGCTACAGCCGCGAGCAGGCGCTGGGCGGCTCGGCGCGCATGTTGTGCGGCCCGCTGACCGACCTGCAGGAGGTGCAGCACGTGGTCAGCACCTCGCGCGCGGGCCTGGCCATCCGCTCGGAGTTGCTGCTCTACACCGCGGCCCAGGAGGCCATGTGGCTGGACGTCGACGTCGTGCCGGTCATCGGTGAAGGTGGCCGCAGCATGCATCTGGTGGCGGCGATGCGCGACATCTCGTCGCAAAAGGCCACCCAGGCGCGCATCGAGCACCTGGCCTACTACGACGCACTCACCGCCCTGCCCAACCGGCGGCTGCTGGTCGACCGGCTGCAGCAGCAGATCGCCGCCTGCGCGCGCAAGCCCACGCATTGCGGCCTGCTGTTCATCGACCTGGACAACTTCAAGGAAGTCAACGACCAGCTCGGCCACGAAGGCGGCGACCAGCTGCTGGTCGAGGTCGCACAGCGCCTGAGCCACTGCGTGCGCGAGGAGGACACCGTGGCCCGGCTGGGCGGCGACGAGTTCGTCGTGCTGCTCAAGAACCTGGGCCTGGACGCCGACGTGGCGGCACGCCACGCGCAGCGCATCGCCGTCAAGATCACCCAGGCGCTGGTGGTCGACCCGCCCGGCATGAGCGGCCGAGGCATCACGGCCAGCGTCGGCATCACCCTGTTCGGGGTGGCGCCCAGCACCGCCGACGAACTGCTGCGCCACGCCGACGTCGCCATGTACCAGGCCAAGAGCGCTGGCAAGAACAGTCACGCCTTCTTCGACCCGGGCTGGCAGATCGCCTCGCACGAGGCCGACTACCTCGGCCAGCAACTGCGCCACGCTGCCGAGCGCGGTCAGCTGAGCCTGAAGTTCCAGCCCCAGTTCGACGCCCTGGCACGCATGGTGGGCGCCGAGGCGCTGTTGCGCTGGGACTGCCCCGGCCGCGGCCAGGTGCCGCCGGCCATCTTCCTGCCCCTGGCCGAGCAGTGCGACGCCATGGCGCGCATCGGCGACTGGGTGCTCGACCACGCCTGTCTCGAACTGGCCCGCTGGGCCGGCCAGCCCGGCCTGGCCGGCCTGCGGCTGGCGCTCAACATGAACGCCGCCCAATACCTGGCCGACGGTTTCGTCGAGCAGTTGCAGGCGGCGATGCAAAGCCATGGCGTGCGACCCGGCCGCCTGCTGATCGAACTGGGCAACGATGTGCTGGCGCACGACCCGGCACGGGTCTCGGCGGTCAATCGCCGCCTGGCCGCGCTCGGTGTGGCGATCGGCCTCGATGACCACGGCGACGCTGCCCATCGGCCGCTGACGCAGCTGCAGGCCCTGGCGCCGGCGCAGATCAAGATCGACATCCAGCTGGTGCGCGCCCTGCCCCACTCGCCGCAGGCCCTGGGCCAGGTGCGCGCCATTGTCGAGCGGGCCCATGAGCTGGGTGTGCCGGTGGCGGCCGAAGGCGTCGAGACCCAGGCCCAGCAGCGCCTGCTCGACGAGCTCGGCTGCAGCCAATTCCAGGGTTATCTGTACTGCCGCCCGGTCAACCCGGCCGACCTGCTGGCCTGCGTCACCGCCACACCGAGCGAGTTCGACAACCTGCTCAACTGAAGCGATTCAAGAGACACGATCACAGGCCGGGCGGCAGCGGGATGAACTCGGTCTCGCCCGGCACCGCGTCGAAACGCCCGGCGGCCCAGTCCGCCCGCGCCTGCTCGATGCGCTCCCGGCGGCTGGCGACGAAGTTCCAAACGATGTGGCGCGGGCCCAGTGGCTCGCCGCCCACCAGCATCACGCGGGTGGCCTGTGCTGTGTGCAGGGCCAGCCCGCCGGCCGCGCCGGGCAGCAGCGCCAGCTGGTGGGCGGGCACGGCCTGACCGTCCAGTTCAAAACCCGCGTCGACGCCATACAGCGCCGCCTCGAAGCGTTCGGCGGGGCCGCCGTAGTCGGCGGCGAAGTCGGGCAGCCGCAGGCGTGCACCTGCCGGCAGGTCCAGTTCGAGGTACAGCGTCGGTGAACAGGTGCGCACCGGCGAGCGCCGGCCCAGCGCCTGGCCGACCAGCACCCGCAGGCCGATTGCCGGACCAACACCGTCCGCCGCCAGCTGCAGCGCCGGCACGTCCGCCGCAGGCAGGTGCTGGAAGGCCGGCGCGGCCTCCTCATGCGCCTCGGGCAGGGCGATCCACAACTGCAGGCCGTGACTGCTGCGCACCTGGTCGCGCAGGTCGTCTGGCGTGCGCTCGGAGTGCACGATGCCGCGCCCGGCCGTCATCCAGTTCACGGCACCCGGTTCGATGCGCTGCACCGCGCCGGTCGAGTCGCGATGCATCATCGCGCCCTCGAACAGCCAGGTCAGTGTGGCCAGGCCGATGTGCGGATGGGGCCGCACATCGTGGTTGTCGCCCGGGCGCGCCGTGACCGGGCCGAAGTGGTCGAAGAAGACGAAGGGCCCGACCGCCTGGCGCCGCGCCGTCGGCAGCAGGCGCTTGACGGTGAAACCGCCGCCCAGGTCGTGAGCGCGCGGCGTGATGAATTCAAGGGCGGCAGCAGGCATGGGCAACGACTCCGGGGCCAGGACAACGGGCCGCCATCTTAGGCAGCGGGCGCTGACGGCACTGGCGGTAACGTCAGGGTGAGCAAGATGTCGGCGTACCAGGCGCAATTCAGGCCCAGGGTCTGGTCCAGGCTCAAGTCGCGCGTGCCCATGTCCAGGCTGGCCGAATGCACGCCCAGCAGCTTCCACGGCAGGCCCTGGCCGGCGCCCGCGCCTGGCACCACTGCGGGCACGCGCATCACCACCGGCGCGCCGCTGGTGCCGCGGTGAGTGCGCGCATCGGTGAGGAAATAGCCCTGGCCCTGGAATCGCAGACCGAAGGACGAGGCGATCACCGCCTGACGCACCACCGGCAGGTAATGCACCGTGTCCTGAAAGCCCAGCGGATAACCCACCACCAGCAGCGCGCTGCCCACCTCGACCTCGTCCAGCGCGGCCTGCAGATGCGCCGGCGTGAAGCAGCGCAGCAGCACCGTTGGAGGCAACACGGCGCGGTCGATCGGCAGCACCGCCACGTCGATCTCGCCGCCAGCGTCGCTGCCCTGGCGCCACAGGCTTTCGCCGTTGCTGTAAAGGAAGATCGACAGCCGGTGTGCCAGCGTCAGGTTGACCGGGTCGATGTGCAGGTCGATCTCGATGCGGTTGGGCTGGTGCACGCTCGGCAGGTCGATGAAGACATGCCGGCTCGTCACCAGATAGAGCTGACCGTCGCGCTCGAAGAAGAAGCCGCTCGCGGCGCTCAGGGCCCGTTCGTTGTCGTAGGTGGCGATGCGGGTGGTGGTGAGCAGCAGGGGTTCGATCATGGGGCAGCTCCTGACGTTGGCGGTGCGGTGCGGTGCGGAGCAAGCTCAGCCGGGCGTGGCCAGGCGCAGTAGGCACACCTGCTCCCCCAGGCGTGCGTCCTCGTTCTCGCGCATCACGCCGGCCAGTTCGACCTCGCCCTGGCGGCGGTCGTCGCTGGCCACGTCACGAAGCAGCATGCGTGCCGTGTGCTTGGTGCCGGCCGCATCCCCCGCCTGACGCAAGCAGCGGTACGTCGCTTCCGCGCAGACCTCTGCACAGCACGACTCGTCGCCGCAGCGCACGACGAAGACCTGGGCCTTCTTCCCGCCCGTGTGCCGGCACACCACGTCGTCGATCAGGCCTTCGGACAGTAGCGCCTGCGGGCGTGGTGAAGCATTCATCAAGGCATTCTGCGCTGCGGCGCCGGGCCTCCGATGCGGTCGTAGCGGGCGGCGCGTGGATCGCTGCGCCAGGCCGGCAAGGCCGCGCTGCCATCGGGCAGCTGCACGCACAGCAGGCGGTCACCGACCACGCTGGCGCGGGCCTGGCCGGCCGCAAGCCAGGGCAGCGGGGTGGCGTCGTGCAGGCGATCGGCCAGCCACAGCGGCAGGCCGCAGGCCACGTCGGGCCGGTCGGCGTCGGCCTGCCGGTCCAGCGCCAGCACGACCAGCGGCGCCCAGGCGTGAATGTCCGCCGTAGCGACCTGCAGGGTGCAGACCCACCGCGAGAGGTTGCGCAACGCCGGGCGCATGGCGCGGCTGGCAGGCGTGGGCTCGCGCAACAGTCGCTGGTAGGGCGCACTATCCAGCACGGTCGCGTCGGCCAGGCCGTAGAGCGTGAGGTAGCGCGGCATGGCCAGGCCACCGGTGTGGCGGTAGCGCAGCCCCCACAGGATGCCAGGCACGGTGCAGCGTTCGGGCACATGCTCGCAGGCATGCCAGTCGTCGTAGTCCGCCTCGTCCACCGCCGGGTCGAGGTCGTTCCACAGCGCCAGCAGGGCGGTGGCTGAGGCGGGGGTGGAGGTGGGGGCGGGGGCGGGGGCGGGCGTCCGCACTGTCATTGCGCCGCCACGGGCTGCCAAGGTTGCGCCGGCGGGCCCGGTTCCGGGCACAGCAGCACCTTGCTGGCCTGCTTGCCACGCGCCAGGGTGAAGCCTTGCAGCGCCCGGCTCAGCGGCAACACGTGGCTGACCATGGGTGCCATCTGCTCGCCCAGTTCGGCCATCAAGGCCAGGGCACGCGGCCAGTCCGACTCGGGTGGCCGGAAAGAGGCGCGCAGCTGCTGCTGGCGCCGCACGAAGGGCGCAAGGTCGAGCTGCAGCGGTCGGGCGTGGATGCCGGCGACCACCAGCACGCCGTTGCGGCGCAGCAGCGGCAGCGCCTCGGCGATGGTGTGCGGCACGCCGGTGGCTTCGAACACCAGGTCGAAATGCGCACCACCGGTGTGCGGGCGAGTCGCCTCGGCCAGCGAGTGACTGGCCACGTCCACGCACGCCTCGAAGCCCATGCGGCGCAGCACATCGAGCCGCGCCGCGTCATCGAAGCCGCTCACCACCACCTGGGCCGCGCCGGCCCGGCGTGCCAGCACGGCAATGCCCTGGCCGATAGTGCCCGGGCCCATGACGAGCACACGCCGGCCACGCAGATCCGGCTCGCCGACGGGCTCGCCGCAGCCGATGCGCAACGCCTGCAGCGCGATGGTGATCGGCTCGGTCAGCGCGGCCAACCCGTCGCCCATGCCCTCGGGCACGGGCACGCAGTTGCGCTGTGGCACCCGCACCCAGGGCGCGAAGGCGCCGTCGCGCGTCATGCCCAGGCCGGTGCGGGTCTCACAGTCGTCCGGCCGGCCGGCCGTGCAGGCCGGGCACACGCCGCAGGTGACCGAAGGCCGCACGACGACGCGCCGCCCGGCCAGCGGCCCAGTCTCGGCCACACCGACGAACTCGTGCCCCAGCGTGACCGGCAGGGCGCGGGTGATGAAGGCGTAGCTGGGCGTCCAGTCGTCCACATGCAGGTCGCTGCCGCAGATGCCGGCGGCGCGCACACGCACCAGCACCTCACCGGGCGCCAGGTCGGCGGCGGTCGGCGCCGGCAGGTCGAGCAGCTGCAGGCCGGCGGCGGCCGTGGTCTTGCGCAGGGTGAGCATGGCGGCGGGCCTCAGTCAAGCGAGATGGCGTTCTTGCGGATGATGGCGCCCCACTTGGCGCCCTCGGCTTCGATGAAGGCCTTGAACTCGGCCGCGCTGCCGCCACCGATGACCAGGCCCTGCTTGATGAAAGCCTCGCGCACGGCCGGCTCCCTGAGCACGGCGTTGACGTCGGCATTGATGCGGTTGAGCACCTCCGGCGGCGTGCCGGCGGGCGCGAACAGGCCGTTCCAGGCCAGTGCCTCGAAGCCGGGGTAGCCCGATTCGGCCAGGGTGGGCAGCTGCTTCATCGACTCCAGGCGCTGCGCGCTGGTCACCGCCAGCAGCCGGATGCGCCCACCCTGGATGAGCGGCAGCAAGGCCGGCGCCACGGTCAGCAGGGCCTGGGTCTCGCCCGCGGCCAGCGAGGTACCGGCCGGCGGCGATCCGCCGTAGGGCACGTGCACGGCGTCGAAGCCCGCCGTGGCCTTGAACAGCTCCATGCTCAGGTGCGAGGAGCTGCCGTTGCCAACCGAGGCATAGCTGAGCTTGCCGTCCTGCTTCTTCGCCCAGGCGACGAATTCCTGCACCGTGTGCGCCGGATGGCTGGCCTGCACCGCCAGCACATTGGGCTGCGAGGTGGTCAGCACCACGGGCAGCAGATCCTTGCCTGGCGCATAGGGCATCTTGCGGTACATGTGCGGGCCGAAGGCAATCGGGCCGTTAAAGCCTATGCCCAGGGTGAGCCCGTCTGGCGCAGCCTTGGCCACCACGTCCATGCCCAGCATGCCGCCGGCGCCTGGCTTGTTGTCCACCACCACTGGCTGCTTCCAGCGGTCCTTGAGCTTGTCGCCCAGGGTGCGCACGATGATGTCGAGGGAGCTGCCGGCAGGCGCCGGCACCAGCACCCGCACGGGCTTGTCAGGCCAGGACTGTGCGCTGCTCGCCCCAGCCGCCAGAGCCAGGGACAAGAAAGCGCAGACGCGCCGCAGTGCGGGCAGGGTGAGCAAGGGCATGGGAGGGTCTCCGGATCAAGGGTGTGGGGGGGGCGACAGGCCAGCATTCTTGGCAAGGCCCCGCGATACTTCAACAATTGCTTGGGTATGCGATCCATACCTGAAAAGTTGGGACATCGCCCCGCATGGAACTCCGACACCTGCGCTACTTCGTCGCCGTGGCCGAGACTGGCAGCCTGAGCCGGGCGGCAGAGAAGCTCTTTGTAGCTCAGCCGCCGCTGTCGCTGCAGATGCGCCAACTGGAGCACGAGCTGGGCAGCGCCTTGTTCGTGCGTCATCCCAAGGGCGTGCGACTCACGCCGGCCGGCCTGGCCCTGCTGCCCCAGGCGCGCCAGCTTCTGGACCAGGCAGCGCGCCTGGGCGAGCTGGTACGCGAAGGCGCGGTCGGCACCACCCTCACGCTGGGCTTCGTGCCCTCGACCAGCAGCACGGTGCTGCCCGAGCTGGTGCGGGAATTGCGCGCACGCCATGCTGGCCTGACGCTGGAACTGCGCGAGATGATCAGCAGCGAACAGGCCGAGGCCCTGCTGGCCGGGCGCATCGACGCCGGCATCGCCCGGTCGCCGTCCCGCCACCCGCGCCTGATCGTGGCGCAGCAGATACCGGACCCCTTCTGCCTGGCCCTGCACAGCACCGAGCTGCACGCTCCGTCCGACGCATCTGCAGCGCAGGCTGAAACATCCGCACCACCGGGGGTGCTGTCCCTGGAAGACTATGCCCAGCGGCATTTCGTGAGCTTCACCCGGCACCGCGGCCCGGCCTATTTCGACCAGTCCATCCAGCTGTGCCGCCAGTGCGGCTTCAGCCCGGTCATTCGTTATGAGGCCAGCACCGTGCACGGCGTGCTCGATCTGGTGGGCGCCGGCCTGGGCGTGGCCCTGGTGCCGGCCTCCACCACCTTGCTGGACAAGCCCGGCGTGCGCCTGCACCGCCTGGCCGGCACGCCCGGCAACGACACCCTCGCCCTGCTGCATCGGCGCAGTGACCCGCATGCCCTGCTGCCGCTGCTGGACGACTGCGTGGCCCACATCTTCGCGGGCCTGACACACGCCGTGGCGGCCAGGCTGGGCAGCGGCTGAGGTCGAGCAGGCGACCGACGCACCGGCAGCCAGCCGTTCTGTACCACCGGGGCCGCCCCTCTTTTCCTGCCTTCCCGGCGCCCACACGGCGCTACTGTTCCGCCTGGTGGGTGGATGACCCGCCAGGCCTGCGCGCAGGCATCGACAACAGCAGCAAACAAGCGAGGAAGCCCAGCCGTGGCGACACCCAGCAGCCTGGCCCCGACAGCCGCCCAAAGAATGGCAGCGGCCGACCCTGCGTCGATGATGGGGCGTTTCCGCCTCATCAAGAGCCTGGGCGAAGGCGCGCAGGCCACGGTGTGGCTGGCGCACGACCCACGCCTGGACCGCGAGGTCGCGCTCAAGGTGCTGCGCCCGGGCAACGACGGCGTCAACGTCGACGAATGGCTGCACGAGGCACGCGCCGTCAGCCGCCTGACCCACCCCAACATCGTGCCGGTGTTCGAGGCCGACGTCGGCCAGTCCGACGAGTGCTACATGGTGTTCGAGTTCGTGCCCGGCATGACGCTGGCCGAACGCCTCACCCCCGGCAAGCCACTGGCTGCCCGCAAGGCGGTGGAACTCATGCTGGGCGTGCTCGACGCCCTGCAGGCCGCCCACGCCGCCGGCGTCGTGCACCGCGACCTCAAGCCGAGCAACATTCTCATCGACGCCGCCGGGCGCGCCCGCGTGATGGACTTCGGCATCGCCGCACGGCTGGCCGACGCCGCCGCACTCGAAGCCGGCGGGGGCCGCGATGACAACGATGACGACGCCTCGGCCTGGCAGGCCGGCGAAATCGTCGGTACGCCGGGCTACATCTCGCCCGAGGCCGCCCGCGGCGACCCGCCCAGTGCGCTGATGGACGTGTTCGCCTGCGCCGTCATGCTGGCCGAGATGATCAGCGGCACCCGCATGAACGCCAGCAGCGACCCCTGGCAGGCGGTGCGGCGCGTCATCGAGACCGACTTCGTGCTGCCGCAGCGGCTGCCGG
This sequence comes from Pseudomonadota bacterium, assembly GCA_041169165.1. Taxonomy (GTDB): domain Bacteria; phylum Pseudomonadota; class Gammaproteobacteria; order Burkholderiales; family Burkholderiaceae_C; genus Sphaerotilus. The sequence continues at coordinate 94,994 of JBEEJN010000002.1, read as the reverse complement.
CCGACGTGGACGACAGCCTGCGCGCCATCGTGCAGCGCGGCCTGGCGCGCGACGCCGGCCAGCGCTGGCCGAGCGCCCAGGCCCTGCACGCCGCGCTGCAGCACTGGCTGGCGCCGGTGCACACGCCGGTGACGGCGGCGGCCGCGCCAGCCTCGGGCGGCGGCGCGACGCTGGACTTCCTGCTGCGCCGCATGCGCGGGCGCGGCGACTTTCCGGCCCTGGCGGCCTCGGCCCAGCGCATCCAGCGCCTGAGCCTGTCCGATCAGGCCAGCCTGGCCGGCTTGGCCAGCGAGGTGCTCAACGACGTCGCCCTCACCCACAAGCTGCTGCGCCTGGTCAACACCGCCGGCTACCGGCACGCCGGCGGCGGCAGCATCACCACCGTGTCGCGCGCCACCTCGCTGCTGGGCTTCACGGCGGTGCGCAACATGGCCACCGGGCTGGTGCAGCTCGACCACATGCGCAACCAGGACCATGTGCACCTGCTGCACGTCGACTACCTGCGCTCGATGATGGCCGCGCACCTGGCGCGCGAGTTGTGCCGCAGCCCGCTCGACGACGAGGAGGCGTATGTCTGCGCCCTGTTCCACCACCTCGGGCGCAGCCTCACCGAGTACTACTTTCCCGAAGAAGCCGAACAGATCCGCCGCATCAGCCACAGCCGCCGCCCCGGCGCGGGCGGCGGTGGCGCGACCGCCCTGGAGCCGGCGCTCATCGAGCAGCACGCCGCCGCGCAGGTGCTGGGCCTGAGCTTCGAGCAACTCGGCGTGGGTGTGGCGCGCCAGTGGGGCCTGCCCAAGGCGCTGCAGCAGAGCATGCACCACCCCATCGGCCACCCGCCGACCTATGCGCTCGACCCCGGCATCGAACGCCGGCGCTGGCTGGCCCACGCCGCCAGCAGCATCACCGACACCTTGCTGCACAGCGAGCCCGACGACGCCTGGGCGCAGGTGCGTGCCATCGGCCTGAGCTATGCCCGCGCCCTCAGCCTCACGCCCGACAGCCTGCAGACCGCGGTCGACCGCGCGCGCAACCAGGTGGTGCATCTGGTGGCGCAGATGCAGATCCGGCTGCCGGCGGACTCGCCCGCCCACCGCCTGCTGCAGCCCCTGGTCGAACCGGCGCCGTCGCTCGACGAGGACGACTCGCTCACCCCGCACCAGCTGCAGGCCACCCTGCCGCTGCCGCTGTTCGACGAGACCCCGGCGCCCGCCGCCGCTCCACCCGCTTCGGCCGCTTCGGCCGGTCACGCCGGCAACGCCGCCGAGCCGACCCAGGTGCTGCCCCGGGTACTGACCCGGGAGAACGACGCCTACGCCGCCACCCTGACGCTCGACCGCAGCGAGGCCATGGGAGAACGCACCGAAGTGCTCGACCCCAGCCAGCGCCCGGCGCCGGCCGAGCCGGGCGTCGACCTCGACATCCCGCTGACGCCGCCGCCATCGCCCGCGCCCACGACCTCTGGCACGCCCGCTTCGGACGCCCCGCCCGACATCAGCCCCGCCCGGCGCCTGCAGGTCGCTGCCGCCCTGGCCGCCGGGGTGCAGGACATCACCAACCGCATGGTCGAGGACTTCCAGCTCCAGCCCGTGCTGCAACTCATCCTCACCACCATCCACCGCGGCCTGGGCCTGCGCCGGGTGGTGTTATGCCTGCGCGACGCCCGCCACAACCGCCTGGTCGGCTGCTTCGGCCTGGGCGCCGGTGTCGAACCCGAGGGCGGCCTGGTCGCCGCATTCCGCATCCCGCTCGTCACCGCCCGCGGCGACGACGTCGACCTGTTCTCGGCCGTCTGCCAGCGCGGCGTCGACACCCTCATCGCCGACGCCACCGACCCCAAGCTGGCCGAACGCCTGCCGCTCTGGTATCGCGCCCGCGTGCGCGCCCCCACCTTTCTTCTGCTGCCCATCATGCTCAAGGGCGCGGCCGTCGGCCTCATCTACGCCGACCAGTCCCGCCCCGGCGCCATCCAGCTCGACGAACGCGAACTCGGCCTGCTGCGCACCCTACGCAACCAGGCGGTGATGGCGTTCAGGCAGGCGGGGTGACGGGGCGACCTGCACACCGGAGCGCACCCGGTTGCCATCAGGCAGCGACTCGCTAGACTGATTCCCAGGCCCACACAAACACAGGTCGAGGGAAACGGTTTTGAGCGCAGCGTTCCAGCACGATGTCTTTGTCAGCTACGCCCGTGCTGACGACGGCGTGCCGCTGGGCGCCGCCACCGACGTGGGCTGGGTCACCTCGCTGGCCGCCAACATCAACATCGGCCCCAACGTCCTGCGCAAGGACGTCTTCATCGACCACCGGCTTTCGCCAGGCGACAGCTTCAGCCACGATCTCGAGGAACGCGTGCGCGGCAGCCGCACACTGGTGCTGTTGCTGTCGCAGAACTACATCGATTCGTATTGGTGCGGGCGCGAGATCGCCACCTTCGCCGAGCGTTATGGCGGCGCGGGTGGTGTGCCGCAAGATGTCTTCGTCGTCGACCTCTGCCCCTTCGAGGACCTGCAGCGGGTGCCCGTCGCGGTGTCGCAGCTGCGCAAGCACCTGCTGCACGCCGGCTTCTGGTATCGACCGGTAGACGGCTCCACCACCGAGCTGGCCGGCTACCCCTCGCCTTCCGCCAACCACAAGGAAGGCGAACAGCATTACTGGCGCGCGCTGATGGAGTTGCGCACAGGCCTGGACAAGCGGCTGCGCGCATTGCGAGCGGCGTTGCCGGCGAGTGGTACTTCGCCCGCGCCGGTGCCGGCTGCGACGGTTGCCGAGGCGGCGCCGCCTGCACCACGTGCCGACGCAGATACCACCGCGCCATCGGCGTGCACCAGTCCCGACCTGGCCGCCTCGAAGCCCCAGCACACCGTGTTGCTGGCCGATTGCACCGAGGATCTGGAAAGCAAGCGCCTGACCCTGCGCCAGTCGCTCGAAGCCGAAGGTGTACGTGTGCTGCCGGCCGGCGACTACGTCGAACTCAGCGCCGACGAGTTTGATGCCGCCATCCAGGACGACCTCAGGCAGTCGGCCCTCTACGTCCAGCTGCTGTCGACCACGGTGGGTCGCAAGCCGCGCGGCATGGCGGCGCCGATGGCCCAGTTGCAGGCGCAGCGCGCCAGTGCCAGTGGGCTGCCCTGCATGCAGTGGTGCGAGACCCTGCCAGGCCCGGGCAAGATCGTCGATGCCGCACACGCACTACTCTTCCAGACGCCCGACCTGCGCGCCACCCACCTCACGGAATTCGGCGCCATGGTGCTGGAGCGGCTGAGCGCCATCACCCTGGAACGCGAACTCGCTGCCCAGGCCGAGCGCGACAGACAGGAGGCCGAACGGCTGGCCGCACAACGCCATCTGGTGGCGCCGGCCGCGGCGGTGCTGCGCACGGCCAGACCCATCGTCTTCATCGACGACGCCACCGGCGACGCGCAACTCAGCGAGCGCCTGCGTGCCCTCATCCGCGACCAGCGCTACGACGTGCGCCGCCTGCCGCCCGGCGCGCCGCTGGGCAACAACGGCGTGGACGTGCAGGGCCTGCTGCGGCCCTGCCGCGCCGGTCTGACCATCCACACCGACCGCAACAAGTTCACCACCGCCTACAACCGCCTGGTCTTCTTCCTCAACCAGGTGGCGGACGGCGCGCTGCCGCTGGCGCGCTGGGGCATCGTGCTGGAGCAGGGCACGGTGGAGAGCGAGTTCGGCATCGAGTCCGAAGACGTCGTCGCCGTCACGGAACAGGGCCTGGCCCAGTTCCTCGCCGGGCTGTGAACCGGCAGACGGACCGCCGCGCGATGATGAAACGCATCACCCTCACGCTCGCCTCGCCCTACGTCGGCCTGCGGCCGTTCAGCGAACAGGAAGCCCTGCTCTTCTTCGGCCGCGACGCCCATGTGCGCGAACTGCTCGCGCGGCTGGAGCGGCAACAGCGGTTTGTCGCCGTGCTGGGTGCGTCAGGCACCGGCAAGTCGTCGCTGGTGCGCGCCGGCCTCATCCCGGCCCTGCATCGAGGCGCCTTGCACACCACGACGGCGCCGGACGCAGACACAGGCCAAACCGGCCTGCTGCGCTGGTCGGTGCACACCTTCACCCCCGGCGAAGCGCCCTTGGCCCGGTTGAGCGAGACGCTGGCGAGCGACCCGCGCTGGCTGGACGACCCGCAGCAGGTACCTGCTTCCACCTCGGCACTGGCGACCCGGCTGGCAACCAGTCCGCTGGCCCTGGCCGAGCTGATGCAGGCCCGCGCCGAACAATTCAGTGGCGATGCCGTGTTGCTGGTGGTCGACCAGTTCGAGGAGATCTTTCGCTACCGCCAACGCGACCCCAACGAGGCGGAAGCCTTTGTGCGCCTGCTGCTGCGCTGCGCCAACGAGCCCGGCGTGCCGCTGCACGTGGTGCTCACCATGCGTTCCGATTTCCTTGGCAACGCCGTCACCTTCCACGGTCTGCCCGAGGCCATCAACACCGGCATCTACCTCACGCCGCGCCTGGCCGCCGAGCAGATCCGCTCGGTCATCACCGCGCCACTCAAGCTGGTCGGCGGCGAGATCGACCCCGTGCTCGCCAACCGCCTGGTCAACACCCTGGGCGGCGAAGACGAACTGCCGGTGCTCGAACACGCGCTGCTGCGGATGTGGGACCGCGCACGCGCCGAGGGCCGCAGCCGGGTCACGGACGACGATTACGCAGCCATCTGCACCCGGCGCGATCGCATCGAGCATCGAATGGCCGACGCCCCAGTCGAGCCAACAGAGGCGAACGTCGACCCAGCGGCGACCATCGCGCCCGATGAGGCGCTCACAAGCTCGACGGAGCCACCTGCGGCGGCACACGCAGCAACGCCCGTGCTCGTCGCCATCAGCCTCAGCTACGCAATCGACAACCACGCCAACGAGATCTTCGACGCCTTGTCCGCCGCGCAGCAGGCCGTGGCGCGCGAGCTATTCGTTGCCCTGGTCGAGCGCCGCGACGGGCGCGACGTGCGGCGCCCGCAGACCTTGCGGCAACTGGTCGAACTGGTCGGCGTGGCGCGTCGCAATGAGGTGCTAGCCGTCGTCGACGCCTACCGCCGCACCGGCGTGGGCTTTGTGCTGCCGGCGGAAAAGACAGCGCTGGAGGACGGCAGCCTCGTCGACATCAGCCACGAAAGCCTGATCCGCCGCTGGCAACCCCTTCAGCGTTGGCTGGCCGACGAGGAACTGGACGCCAGCGAACTGCAGGACTGGCTGCGCCGCGCCCAGCGCCAGCAGCGCAGCGGCGGCGGCCTGCTGGACGAGCGGGACCACCAGCGCGCACAGCAATGGCGCCTGCGCCTGGCACGCCACCCGGATGTCACCCGCTGGTCGCAGCGCTACTGCGCCGACGGTGATTTCGCCGCCATCGATGCCTTCGTGAGCTTCAGCGGCCAGCGCCACGCGCGTGAAAAGTCCGAGCGCGAGGCCCTGGCACGTGCCGCCGACGAAGCCCGGTTGCGCGAGGCACAGGCCCAGGCCGACCTCCAGCGTGTGGCGGCGGAATCCGCGCAGGCGGCCCAAGCACAGGCTGAAAGAGAAAAGCGGCAGGCCGAACACTCCGCAGCCATCAATCGCAAGCGCAGCCGAATTGCCCTGCTGGCTGCCACTGTGGCCGTGCTTTTTGGCCTGGCTGCCTTGTGGAGTTGGCAACAGGCCAGCCGTGCGCTGAACCAGGCCCAGACCCTGACCCGCATAGCCCAGGCAGGCGAGCTGGCAAGCACCGCCGAACTGCTTGCAAAGGACAAGCCCGACCAGAGCCTGCTGTTGGCCATGGAAGCCCGGAAGATCGATCCGGCGTCGGCTCGGGCTAACGGGCTTTTACGCGCCGCCGACGCAAGTTATCCCTACAGATTGGTGTTTCGAGGACATGAGCGCGCCGTCATGAGCGCGAAGTTTTCCCCCGACGGCAACTTGGTATTGACCGCAAGCCTGGACAACACCGCGCGTCTGTGGGAGGTGGCCAGCGGCAAGGAGTTGCGCGTCTTGCGCGGGCATGAGGCGCCCGTCAGAAGCGCGCAGTTCTCCCCCGACGGCGCGACGGTACTGACCGCAAGCGATGACAACACCGTCCGCCTGTGGAACATAGCCAGTGGCAAAGAGTTGCGCGCCCTGCGCGGGCATGAGTTCCGTGTAGGCAGAGCTCAGTTTTCCCCCGACGGAAAGACGGTATTGACTGCAAACGAGGACATCCTTGGGAAAGACAAGACCGCGCGCCTGTGGGACGTAGTCAGCGGGAAAGAGTTGCGCGCACTGCGCGGGCATGGCAGCAGCATTAGAAGCTCTCAATTTTCTCCCGACGGCAAGTTGGTGCTGACCGCAAGCGACGACAAGACCGCACGACTTTGGGACATAGCAAGCGGCAAGGAGTTGCGTGCCCTTCGAGGGCATACGGACCGTGTCTGGAGTGCGCGGTTTTCCTACGACGGAAAGCTGGTGCTGACCGCAAGCTTCGACAAGACCGCGCGCCTGTGGGACGTGGCCAGCGGCAAGGAGTTGCGTGTCCTGAGGGGGCATGATGGCTCAGTCAGAAGTGCGCAGTTTTCCCCCGACGGCAAGATGGCACTTACCGCAAGTTTCGACAAGACCGCTCGCCTGTGGAACCTAGCAAGCGGCAAAATGTTGCAAGTCCTGCGCGGTCAGGAGGGCAGCGTCTCGGGCGCGCAGTTTTCCCCTGATGGCAATTCGGTACTCACCGCCGCGAGCGACAACCTCTTTATGAATTACACGAGCGTGCACCTGTGGGACGTGGCCAGCGGCAGGGAGTTGCCCGCACTGCGCGGGCATGAGAACAGCGTTTCTAGCGCGCAGTTTTCACCCGACGGCAAGTCGGTGCTGACCGCAAGCCTGGACAACACCGCGCGCCTGTGGGACATGCCCAGCGGCAAGGAGTTGCGCGCCCTACGCGGACATACGGACCGAGTCACGAGCGCTCGATTTTCTCCTGACGGTAAGTCGGTGCTGACCTCAAGCGAGGACACCTCCGCGCGTTTGTGGGACGTGGCCAGCGGCAAGGAGTTGCGCGCCCTGCGCGGGCATAAGGACACGGTCCGAAGCACGCAATTTTCCCCCGACGGCAAGACGGTGCTCACCGCAAGCGTCGACAAGACCGCGCGCCTGTGGGACGTGGCCAGCGGCAAGGAGTTGCGCGCCCTGCGCGGGCATGAGGGCAGCGTCCGGAGCGCGCAGTTTTCCCCCGACGGCAAGTCAGTACTGACCGCAAGCGACGACAACACCGCGCGCCTGTGGGACGTGGCCAGCGGCAAGGAGTTGCGCGCCCTGCGCGGGCATGAGGGCCCCGTCTGGAGCGCGCAGTTTTCGCTCGACGGAAAAACGGTGCTGACCTCAAGTTTCGACGGCACCGCACGCCTGTGGGTCGTGGCAAGCGGCAAAGAACAGCTCGTCCTGAGAGGGCGTGGGTTCAGCGTAGTAAATGCGCAGTTTTCCCCCGGCGGAAAGTCGGTGCTGATCGCAAACGACGACAACGTCGTGCGCCTGTTGGACGTGACCAGCGGCACGGAGTTGGGTGCCCTGCGCGGGCATGAGGGCAGCGTTAACAGCTCGCATTTTTCCCCCGACGGAATGACTGTGCTGACCGCAAGCGACGACAAGACCGCGCGCCTGTGGGACGTGGCCAGCGGCAAGGAGTTGCGCGCACTGCACGGGCATGAGGACAGCGTCTTGAGCGCGCAGTTTTCCCCCGACGGAAAGACGGTAGTGACCGCAAGCTGGGACGACACCGTGCGCCTGTGGGACGCGGTCAGTGGCAAAGAGTTGCGCGTCCTGCGAGGACATTCGGGCCGCGTCACCAGCGCGGAGTTTTCCCCCGACGGAAAGACGGTGCTGACCGCTAGCGACGACAGCACCTCGCGGCTGTGGGAGTGCCCCGAATGCCGTCCAATCGAGGAGATCGCTCTCGCAGTTGCCCGGCGCGTCGGCCGCGAACTGACCGATGCTGAACGGGCGCAGTTCGGATTGGAAGCACGCCTGGGCGCGGGGCGCTGAATCCTGCGGGGCGGACCGGGTGACAGGCCTAGGTCATACAGGCCACTGCGGCAACCGTGCAGCAGCATTTGGCCTGCATCAATGAGCCGGCCCGCGGTGCTTGCCACCTAGCCATGGTGTGCCTAGAGTCTGCGGCACGCTATATCTAGTGCCCCACCCCGAAGGCACTCGACCGGAACGCCGTCCCATGACACGACCCGACCCTGCCTCGCCCGTGCTGGCCACCCTCGCCACCCCGGTGGCCGTCATCAAGCGCGAGGGCGGCACGGTGGGCTTCGACGTGAGCAAGATCGCCTCGGCCCTAGCCCGGGCCGGCGCGGCGACGGGTGAGTTCGACGCCGCACGCGCCGCCGCGCTGGCCGAGGCGGTGAGCGCCCGGCTGAGCTGGCGCGTCACCAGCGTGGAGCAGATCCAGGACGAGGTAGAGCGGGTGCTCAACGAGGCCGGCTACTTCGCCACCGCACGTGCCTACATCGTCTACCGCGAGCAGCACCGCCGGCTGCGGGCCGATCGCGGCGTGGCGGTGGACGTGGGCCGCTCGGTGAACGAATACCTGGCGCGGCAGGACTGGCGCGTCAATGCCAACGCCAACCAGGGCTATTCGCTGGGCGGGCTCATCCTCAACGTGTCGGGCAAGGTGATCGCCAACTACTGGCTCGAACACGTCTACCCGCCCGAGGTGGGGCGGGCGCACCGCGAAGCCGAGCTGCACATCCATGACCTGGACATGCTTTCGGGCTACTGCGCCGGCTGGTCGCTGCGCACGCTGCTGCACGAGGGGCTCAATGGCGTGCCGGGCAAGGTGGAGGCCAGGCCGCCCAGGCACCTGTCGGCGGCGGTGGGCCAGATCGTCAATTTTTTAGGCACGCTTCAGAACGAATGGGCCGGCGCGCAGGCCTTCTCGTCCTTCGACACCTACCTAGCGCCGTACGTGCGCGCCGACGCGCTGACGTACACGCAGGTGCGGCAATGCCTGCAGGAGCTGATCTACAACCTCAACGTGCCCTCGCGCTGGGGCACACAAACACCCTTCACCAACCTCACTTTCGACTGGACCTGCCCGCCCGACCTGCGCGAGCAGGTGCCGGTGATCGCCGGCGTGGCATGCGCGTTCACGTATGGCGATCTGCAGGCCGAGATGGACCTGATCAACCGCGCCTACATCGACGTGATGATGGAGGGCGACGCCAAGGGCCGGGTCTTCACCTTCCCCATCCCCACCTACAACATCACCAAGGACTTCGACTGGGCCCACCCCAACACCGAGCGCCTGTTCGAGATGACGGCCAAGTACGGCCTGCCCTACTTCCAGAACTTCCTCAACAGCGACCTCGAGCCTCAGATGGTGCGCTCCATGTGCTGCCGCCTGCAGCTGGACCTGCGCGAGCTCTTGAAGCGCGGCAACGGCCTGTTCGGCTCGGCCGAGCAGACCGGCTCGGTGGGTGTGGTGACGCTCAACTGCGCCCGCCTGGGTTATCTGCACGCGGGTGACGAGGCCGCGCTGCTGGCGCACACCGACCGCCTGATCGAGCTGGCCAAGGCGAGCCTGGAGATCAAGCGCAAGACCATCCAGGGCCACATCGACAACGGCCTGTTCCCGTACACCAAGCGATATCTCGGTACGTTGCGCAACCATTTCTCGACGATCGGCGTGAACGGCATCCACGAGATGATCCGCAACTTCACGGCCGACGTGGACGACATCACCACCCCGGCCGGCGAGGCGCTGGCGCTGCGTTACCTGGATCACATCCGCGCGCGCATCGTCGCCTTGCAGGAAGAGACTGGCCACCTCTACAACCTGGAGGCCACGCCGGCCGAAGGCACGACCTACCGTTTTGCCAAGGAGGACAGGAAGCGCTTTGCCGCCATCCTGCAGGCCGGCACGCCGGATCAGCCCTACTACACCAACAGCTCGCAGCTGCCGGTCGGCTACACCGCCGACCCCTTCGAGGCGCTGGAGCGCCAGGAAGGCCTGCAGCGCAAGTACACCGGCGGCACGGTGCTGCACCTCTACCTGGGGGAACGCATGACCTCGGCCGCGGCCTGCCGCGAGCTGGTGAAGCGCGCGCTGACGCGTTTCCGCCTGCCCTACCTCACCGTCACGCCGACTTTTTCCATCTGCCCTACGCACGGCTACCTGGCCGGCGAACACGCCTACTGCCCCAGGTGCGACGAGGAGGCGCTGGCGCGCAAGCACGCGCGCCAGCGTCGACACGAGCAGGACGCCGGCCAGACGGTCGCCTATTGAACCGGATCCAGGACCGCCCCCCCATGAGCCACAGCCTCACCCCCCTCGTCCACCCCGAGCTGGAGGAACACGAACGCCAGCGCTGCGAGGTCTGGACCCGCGTCATGGGTTACCACCGCCCCATGGCCTCGTTCAACATCGGCAAGCAGGGCGAGTTCAAGGAGCGGCGTTATTTCGAGGTTAAGGGCCAACGGCCTGCCAAGCCGGACGCCGCACAGGCCGAGCTGGCTTTCGCGGACGACGCCGACGCGGCGGTCGAACCTTGATGGGCTTGAGCTGGCCCGGTGGCAGCAACACCGCCGCACGCCGACCGGCGCACCCGGTCGCCGCCACCGCCACCGCACCTGCGCCTGCTGCAGCCGTCGAGACGCCGCCGGTGCTGCACGTGAGCGGCGTCGTGCCCTTCAGCAGCAGCGACTGGCCGGGCCGGCTGGTGGCTGTCGTCTTCGTGCAGGGCTGCCCCTGGCGCTGCAGCTATTGCTACAACCCCGAGCTGCAGGCCAGGCGGGGCGATCACGTCGACTCGAATGCGCCAGGCCGCGCCGGCCGCGACGATGTGGCGCATCAGCTGGCCTGGCAGGCAGTGCTGCAGATGCTGGAGCGCCGCGTCGGCCTGCTGGACGGCGTGGTGTTCAGCGGCGGCGAACCGACGCTGGACCCCGGCTTGCCGGCGGCCATCACCCAGGTGCGCGCGCTGGGCTACGGCGTGGGACTGCACAGCGCCGGCATTGCGGCGGAGCACTTTGCCGCCCTGCTGCCGTTGGTCGACTGGGTGAGGCTGGACGTCAAGACCCACTTTGCCGACTACGCCGGCGTGACCGGCGTGCCGCGCAGCGGCCGCGCGCCGCGCCGCTGCCTGGAGCTGCTGCTGGACAGCGGCATGGCGCACGAGCTGCGCACCACCTACCACCCAGCCCTGCAGGACGACGCCAGCCTGCTCGCCCTGGCGCAGGAACTGCGCACGATGGGCGCCCGCCGCTGGGTGCTGCAGCAGTGGCGCGAGCATGAGCGACAGGCGGATGACAACGGCGGCCACCGAAGGAGCAGCAGCAACGCGCCCAACTCATGCTCGTCCAGCCCACTGGCAGCCTGCTGGCGCTGGCCGGACGAGGCCGTGCTGCGGGCCCTGCGCCGCGCCGTGCCCGAGCTGCTGCTGCGCTGAGCGATGTAGCCTGGCGCAGGTGCAGCCGCAAACGTGCAGGCGCTGCGCCTACTCCAGCTTGCCGATCTGGCGCACCGCCTCGGTCATGAGCTTCGCATCGGCGTCCCAATAGGCCTGGAACTCGGGGGCGTCCAGGTAGTCGATCGGGCTGCCGGCCTTGCTGATGGTGGCCACCACCTGGGGGTCGACCGCGGCCTTGTTCGCCGCCGCGCGCAGTTTCTGCACGATGGCCTCGGGCGTGCCGGCGGGCACGAACAGCGCCGACCACTGGGCGAACTGGGTCGCCACGCCGGACTGCTTCAGGCTGGGCACCTCGGGCAGCGATGTGAGCGGCTTGTTGTCGCCCCAGTGCGCCAGGGCGCGCAGCTTGCCGGCCTTGATGTGCTGCACCACGGTGGCGGGGCCGCTCGCCACCGCGTCCACCTGGCCGCCGATGAGGGCGAGCACCGCCGGCCCCGCGCCGGTGTAGGGGATGTGGGTGAGCTGCAGGCCAGCGCGGTGCCTGAGCATTTCCATCGGCACATGCATGGTGCCGTAGTTGCCCGAGCTGCCGTAGTTGATGGCGCCGGGGCGCTTCTTCGCGTCGGCGATGAAGTCGACCAGGGTCTTCCACGGCGCATCGGCGCGCACCACCAGCACCGTGGGATCGGCGGTGAAGCGGGCGATGGGCTGGAACTGGTTCAAGGCATAGGAAGGCTTGCGCTGCAGCACCGCGTCCGCCTCAGGCAGCATGGAGATGGACGACAGGCTCAGCAGCACCGTGTAACCGTCGGCCGGCGCCCGCGCCGCCAGGCCGATGCCGACCGCGCCGCCCGCGCCCACCTTGTTTTCCACCACCACCGGCTTGCCGAGTTCACGCGCCAGCGCCTCGGCCACCGGGCGCGCCACCGTGTCGGCCACGCCGCCGGGCGGGAAGGGCACGATCATGGTGATGGGTTTCTCCGGCCAGGCGGACTGGGCGTGAGCCGGGCTGCTCGTCAGACCCAGGCCGGACAGGCCGACGACCATCACACCAGCGGCCAGCGCGGCCGCACTCAGCTGGCGGCGCCTCATGCCTCGGCTCCGACAAAACGGTTCACCAGCACGCCGATGCCGTCGATCTCGATGCGCACCACGTCGCCCGGGCGCAGCCAGCGCGGCGGCGTCAGGCCCATGCCGACACCCGCCGGGGTGCCGGTGGCGATGACATCGCCCGGGTGCAGGGTGATGCCGCGCGAGCAGGTCTCGATGAGGGTGGGGATGTCGAAGATGAGGTCGGTCGTGCGCGCATCCTGGCGCGGCTCGTCGTTGACCCAGCAGCGCACCCGCGTGTCCTGGCCGTCCAGCTCGTCGGCGCTCACCAGCCAGGGGCCCATGGGGCAGAAGGTATCGAAGCTCTTGCCCAGGTCCCACTGCGAATGGCGCATCTGCACGTCGCGCGCCGTCACATCGTTGACGATGGTGTAGCCCCACACATGGGTCATGGCGTCGGCGCGGGCGATGTTGCGCCCGCCCCTGCCGATCACCACCGCCAGCTCGGCCTCGTAGTCGATCTGTTCCGAGATGGCCGCGCCGGGCAGGCGCACCACGTCGGCCGGGCCGACCACACATTCCGGCACCTTGGTGAAGACGATGGGCCAGGCGTCGACCGCCTTGGCGTTGTCCTTGAACACCGTATCGCGCAGCTCCTTGGCGTGGGCGTGGTAGTTGCGCCCGACGCAGAACACGTTGCGGCGCGGCACTGGGATAGGTGCGTCCAGCCTCACATCGGCCAGGGCCACGGCCGCACCGGCAGCGCCCGGCAGGGGCTGGCCGGCGGCGGCAGCCTCGATGAGCGGCAGGGCGCCGCGTGCGGCGGCGGCGGCGTCCAGTGCCAGCGGCGTGACGGACTGGCCGTCGGATGACACCAGGCCGACCTGGCGCCGGCCGGCATGGGTGTAGGTGGCGATGCGCATGATGGGGCGGGTCTCCTGCGTTGCTTGATGTCTGACGGGGCGGGCGCGGTGATCCGCTTGATTGCGCTGCTCGCAGTGAGCGCGCCCCACGCGCCGTCCACTATCGCCGCAAGCCGCCCGGCCTGCAGCCGGGTAGACCCAAAGCCCGGGCCGCGCCGAGTCCCGATTGACCACCCCTGGGGCGGCGGCTAGATTGGGTCGGACACAGCCCACCATCGATCAGGAGACCTGCCCATGAGCACCCCGTCGACGCCCGCCGCCTCGTCGCACGCACCGACGCCCGTCGCAGCGGCCCGGCGCCGGCCCCTGCTCAAGCGCATGCTGCTGGGCTGCATGGGCAGTCTGGCCGGTATGGTCGCTGTGGTCGCTGTGGTCGCTGTGGTAGGTGTAGGGGCAGGCCTGACCCTGCCGACGCCGGCCCGGGCCCAAGCCGCTGCGGCTGACTACCCGAGCAAGCCCGTGCGCATCATCGTGCCCTTCGCCCCCGGCGGCTCGGCCGACGTGTTCGGCCGCTTCGTCGCCCAGCGCCTGCAGGAGGCATTGGGCCAGAACTTCGTCATCGACAACCGTCCCGGCGCCGGCTCGGTGATCGGCACCGACGCGGTGGCCAAGAGCGCGCCCGACGGCTACACCCTGCTGCTGATGTCCAACACGCACACGGTGAACGAGTCGCTCATCCCGAACAAGCCCTTCCAGCTGATGCGGGACTTCGCGCCCATCGCGCCGCTCAACTACTCCGACCTGGTGCTGGTCACCAAGGCCGGCCTGCCGCAGCAGACCCTGGCCGATCTGCTCAAGGCCGCCAAGGCCAGGCCGGGCGGGCTGAGCTATGCCTCGTCCGGCCCCGGCACGCCCTACCACATGGCCGGCGAACTGCTGAAGTTCATGGCCGGGGTGGACATCCTGCACGTGCCCTACAAGGGCAGCGCCGGTGCGCGCACCGACGTGCTGGGCGGCCAGGTCGACATGATGTTCGACGCCATCCCGACCATGAGCGAGCACATCCGCGCGGGCAAGGTGCGCGCCCTGGCCACCACCGGCAAACAGCGCTCCACCACCCTGCCCGACGTGCCCACCGCCAGCGAGGCGGGCGTGCCGGGCTACGAGGCCACCCTCTGGCTGGGCCTGATGGCGCCCAGGGGCACACCCGCGGCCATCATCGGCAAGCTCAACGCCGAGGTGGCCAAGATCACCGGCAACCCCGAGGTGCGGCGCGCCTGGGGCGCCCAGGGCACGACCGCCATGACCATGGGCGTGGACGAGTTCAGCCGCTACATGAGCGGCGACATCACCAAGTGGGCCGAGATCGTCAAGGTCTCGGGCGCCAAGGCCGAGTGAGCCGCGCGGCGACCCGCCCCACGCCGCAGCACTTAGCCGCCGCACCACGCCGCCCCAAGCCGGCGCATCACGCAGCCGCAACACGTTCACGACCACGACCGCTCCACCACTGCGCCCATGACCACAGTCGCACCTCCCCTCGTCCTCCACTTCCTCTGCGCCGGTGCCACCAAGGGCCTGGTCGAGGCCTTGCGCGAGCCCTTGCTCGCCGCCACCGGCGCGCAGCTGCAGGGCCGCTTCGGCGCCGTGGGCGCCATGAAGGAGGCCCTGCAGGCCGGCGAGCCCTGCGACCTCATGATCCTGACCGACCGGATGATCAACGAGCTGGTCGCCGCCGGTGCCCTGCGCGCCGGCAGCCAGGCGCCGCTCGGCCGGGTGCGCACCGGCGTGGCGGTCAAGACCGGCACCGCCGCACCCGAGGTCACCACGCCGGCCGGGCTGAAGGCAGCGCTGCTGGCCGCCTCGGCCATCTACTTTCCCGACCCGGTGCGCGCCACCGCCGGCATCCATTTCGCCAACGTGCTGCGCGAACTGGGCATCCACGACGCACTGGCGCCGCGTTTTCGCACCTACCCCAACGGCGCCACCGCCATGCGCGAGATGGCGGCCTGCGACCAGCCCGGCCTGATCGGCTGCACCCAGATCACCGAGATCAACTACAGCGCCGGCATCACCCTGGTCGGCGCCCTGCCCAGCGAGTTCGAGCTGGCCACGGTCTACACCGCGGCCGTGGGCGCCGGCTCGGCTCAGCCCGAGCTGTCCGCCCGCTTCATCGCCATGCTGGCGGGCGAGGACTCGCGCGCGCTGCGCCTGCAGGGCGGCTTCGAGTTCTGACCACGGCCCAGGCCAAGCGCAACGGGACGGGCGGGCAAGGTCCGGGCACGTCTTCTGCATGGGCCGGCGGGATGGCCCGGATGGCCGCGTCACGCACCAAGGCGCACAATCACCGCCCCTTTTTCAGACACACCTCAGTCAGGACGTGCCCATGCGACAACTTTCCCCCGCCGGCCAGGACCTCATCGCCGGCGTGGCCCAGCGGCACGGTTTCAGCGTCGACGCGACGCTGTCCATGCTCGACGCGGTAATCGCCGGCAACGGCAGCATGGCCCAATTCAACCACCCCGAGTTCTCCGGCTCGGGCCAGTGGATGAGCGGCGGCATGACCATGCTGTCCGACATGTTCAACAACTACCTCAAGGGCCGGGTGGACGGCCTGTGCAGCGAGTTGTCCGCCATCGTCGCCAACCAGCCCGACCTGGTGCGCGGCGGCAGCTTCCAGTCGCAGAGCCAGGGCGACGCACAGGCCAGCCTGTTCGTCGACCCTGCGCCCGTCAGTTCGGCCAACTGGTGGCCGGCCGACCTGCAGTGGCCCAACAGCACCGGCGCGCAGAACAACGTGCGTTACGCCTACTTCGCCCAGGCGCGTCGGCTGGTCATCGATGTGGCCGGCACGGTGACGGTGTACGACACGCTGGACCACCAGATCGGCGGCTTCTCGCAACAGCAAGGGGGCGGCGGCACGCTGGGTTTTTCGAGCCAGTACGGCCTGATCGACGTGACCAGCTTGCCGGTCATCTCGTCCAACGGTGTGCCGCCGGCAGCCACCCGCCTTGCCGCCACACCCTTTCCGGCCCAGGCGACCAGCCAGCCAGCCGACCCGGCGCCCGCACCATTTCAGCCCGCCGCCGCACCCGCCTGGCCGACCGCCGGCCAGGCACCGGCCTATGTGGTCGACCCGGTGCCACTGCCGATTCCGGCGCCGCTGGTGGCGCCGGCCGACAACGGCAGCTTCAGCAACGCCCAGGGCGGCGCGGGCAGCAGCACGAGCACCAGCAGCGACATCACCAGCAACAGCGCGGACATCCTGGCCACCATCGAACGCCTGGCCGACCTGCACGCCAAAGGCATCCTGAGCCCGGCCGAGTTCGGCGCCAAGAAGGCCGAACTGCTCGGCCGGCTGTGAATCCGCGCATGCCCGCCCCCCGCAAGCCGCCGCCGCCCCACCTCGACGCCGAGGCACTGCGCCGGCTGGCCCGCCAGGCAGCGACGGCCAGCGGCTGCAACGCCTGCGCCGAGCTGGTCTGTCCCGGCTGGGAGACCCTGCCGGGCGCCTATGACCGCGGCCAGCTGGTGCAGCTGGGCACGCTGCAGGTCGAGGCCGAGTACGGCCAGGAAGCCAGCGTGCGCGAACACCATCCACGTGGCAGCCATGGCTGGTCGGCCGACGCGCCGGTCGCGCCGGCCTGGTTTCCCTACAACCGTTGCACCGTCTGGCAGTGCTGCGGCTGCCCGCGTGTCTTCCTGCGCTACACCGAATACGGTGGCTACTACCAGGACGAACGCATCCGCGCCCTGAACGACCCCGACCTGGTCGACGACACGCCGCTGCCGCCGCAGTGAGACGCCAGCACCCGGTTTGATCCGGGCTGATCAGGCGGGGCCAGACCGCCTGCCCGCGGGCGATTGCGTCGCCGTCCTGCAGCGGCCCCGCCGCGAGCAGGGCCAGACAAGCACGAGTAGCGAGAAAACCCACCGTGAAACGGCTCACGTGCGGGCTTTGCTTGCGCCGACCGAGGGCAGACTCGGGCGGGCCAGGGCATTACAACGCCCTACCTCGCCACGGCGCGCAACTCCATCCGACGCAGCTCATGAATCGCCTGAAAACGCTTTCGGCCGGCATCGCCGTGCTGGCCTGTGCCGCCCTGCCTGCGCTGGCCAGCGCCGACGAGGCCGTCGCCCTGCTGAAGAACGTCACCGGCCAGGTGCAGGTGCTGCGCGGCAGCACCACATTGCCGGCCAGCGCCGGCATGGGCCTGCAGGCCGCCGATCGACTGCTGTCGCAGGCCGGCGCCTCGGCCGGCATCACCTTTCGCGACGGCACGCGCATCGCCCTGGGCCCGTCCAGCGAGCTGCTGGTGCGCGACTTTGTCTTCAAGCCCAAGGAGGCGACCTATCTGTTCGACGTGCATCTAGCGCATGGCTCGGCGCTGTACACCTCGGGCACGCTGGCCAAGGTGGCCCCCGCGGCGGTGAAGATCTCCACACCCTCGGCCATGATTGGTGTGCGCGGCACCCGCTTCATCGTCGAAGCAGAGTGAGGCGCACGATGGCCCCGATCACCTCGCGCCGCCTTGCTGCGCACGCCCCTATCGCCCATCGCAGGGTCGCCGACACCGCCCTGTGCATCCTTCTGTTCGCCTTGCTGCATGGCTGCGCCAGCCCGCCGCCGCCCAAGCCGGCCGCGCCGCCGCCACGCACCCATGTCGTGCTGCTGCCCGATGACGACGGCCGGGTCGGCTCGCTCACGGTGGAAGGTGGGGCGGGTGTGCCCCTGGTCGTCAACCAGGCCTACAACAGCACCAGCGTAGCCAGCGGCCAGCTCGCCCAGGCCGACCCACCGCGCGCGCTCGACAGCGCTGCGGTGCAAACGCGTTACGGCCGGCTGCTGCAGGCCCAGCCACTGCCGCCGGTGCGCCACATTGTCTATTTCCTGCTCGACAAGGCCCAGCTCACCGAAGCGTCCAAGGCCTCCCTGGCCAGCGTGCTGGCAGCGGTGCAGCAGCGCAAGCCGACCGAGATCACCGTCTACGGCCACGCCGACCCGTCGGGCTCGCGCGAGCGCAACCTGCGCCTGTCGGCCGAACGTGCCCAGGCCGTGGCCGACTGGCTGCGCGCCGCCGACCCGACGCTGGGCACCATTCACGTGCAGTTCTTCGGCGATCGCCAGCCGCCCAGCGACGCCGACGCCAGCACCGACCCGGCGCGTTACCGGCGCGCCGAGATCCAGATCCTCTGAGGTCGCGCGCGCCGGACCGCCGCCCCAGCCCCCCGCATCCCCGTCGAGCGTGCCTTGAATCTGCCCACCCCGGCCCTGCCCGCCCGCGTGCTGCAGCGGCTCGCCCGGCCAGCACACCACGCCGCGCTGAGCTGGCGTCTGTTCCTGGCGGCCAGCGTGGCCCTGCCGCTGGCCGCGCTGGCCTGGCTGCAGGCGCCGCCGGTCAGCCGAATTGATGACGCACTGCAGGACCTGCTGATGGTCGCGAGCGTGCGCAGCCTGCCGGCGCATGGTGCCGGCGCGGCCGGCCACACCGTGTTCGTCGACATCGACGACCTGAGCCTGGCGGCGGTGGGCCAGTGGCCGTGGCCGCGCTACCGCATCGCCAGCCTGATCCAGCACATCGCCGCCGACGGCCCGGCGGCCATCGCGCTCGACATCGTGTTCCCCGAGGCCGACCGGGTGTCGCTCGCCACGCTGAAGTCGACCTACCAGCAAGACTTCGGCCTGGACCTCAATTTCAGCGGTGTGCCCGCTGCCCTGGGCGACAACGACGCCTATCTGGCCCACACCCTCGACGAGGCCGGTGTGATCGGTGCGCGCTACTTCTATTTCACGCCCACCGGCCCGGCCGCCACCGACCCAGCCGCTGCGCCCAGCACCCCCACCCTTCCCACATCGAGCACCAACGCCAACACCGACGCGCCGCGGCTGCTCGACCGGGCCGGCCTGCTGCGCCGGGTCGACGTCGCCCAGGGCGTGCTGGACAGCGTCGCCAGCATCGCCACCCACACGCCGCGCACAGGGTTCCTGAACAGCCGCGCCGACGCCGACGGCGTGTTGCGCCACCTGCCACTACTCATCCGCCATCAAGGGGAGTTGCAACCCGGCCTGGGCCTGGCCGCCGCCCTGCAAGCGCTGCACGCCAGGCGCGCCGAGGTCGTGTCCAGCCGCGACGGCCCGGTGCTGCGTCTGACTGGCGCCACGGCAGCCGAGGCGGGACAGGTGCCCGCCCCGCCCGCTCACGCCGAACTGGTGCCCGACATCCCGCTCGACAACGCCGGCCAGTTGCGCCTGCGCTGGCAGGGCGATGCCGCAAGCTACGCACGGGTGCCTGCGCTGGCGCTGCTGAACCGCTCGCTGGCTCCTGGGCACTTCACCGGCAAGGTGGTCTTCATCGGCGTGTCCGCCAGCGGCCTGCACGACCATCAACGCAGCGCGCTCGACACCGCCCTGCCCGGCACCCTGGTGCACGCCACCCTGGCCGAGTCCATCCTGGACGGCCGCCATCTGCGCCAACCAGACTGGGCGCCCGCCGCCGCCGCCCTGGCCTGCCTGCTGGCCGCCACCTGGCTGACTGCGGCGGCCGGTGTCGGCGTCGGCGGGCTGGTCGCCGGCAGCGGCCTGCTGGTCGCCGGTCTGCTGGCCGCCAGCGCGGCCATGTACAGCCTGGCCGGCTGGGTACAGCCGGTGGGTGCGCCGCTGCTGACAGTGCTGCTGCTTTTCGTCGGCCTGCTGGTGCAGCGCGGCGTGACCGAGCAGCGGCGCGCTGCGCGCTACCAGCAGGAACTGGCCATGGCGCGCGAAATCACCATCGAGTCGATGGCCGCCGTGGCCGAAACACGTGACCCCGAGACCGGCGCCCACATCAAGCGCACCCAGCACTATGTGCGCGCCATCGCCGAGGAATTGCGCCGCAGCGGCCTGCACCTGGCCACCTTGACGCCCGACTACATCGACCTGCTGTTCCTGTCCGCGCCGCTGCACGACATCGGCAAGGTCGGCGTGCCCGACCGCATCCTGCTCAAGCCCGGCCGGCTCGACACCGACGAGATGGTCGAGATGAAAAAACACGCCGAATACGGCCGACACATCGTGGCCGGCAGCGCGCGCCGGCTGGCCGGCGGCGACAACTTCCTCACCATCGCTGCCGAGATCGCCGGCACCCACCACGAGAAATGGGACGGCAGCGGCTACCCACTCGGCCTGGCCGGCGAGGCCATCCCGCTGAGCGGACGCATCATGGCGGTGGCCGACGTCTACGACGCCCTCATCAGCCGGCGCTGCTACAAGGAGCCGTTCTCGCACGAGGTCGCTACCCAGACCCTGCGCGACTGGCGCGGCAGCAGCTTCGACCCGGCCGTGCTCGACGCCTTCTTCCGCATCGAGGACCATATCCAGGCCATCGCGGCGCGTTACCGCGATGAGTCGGGCGACGCGACGGTCGAGGCGCCGGTCAGCAGCGCAACCTCACCCTCGCCGACGTCCGCAACGCCGTCCGCACCCACCTCCGCGCCTGCGCAGGGCCAGGCTGGCGCAGCAACACGCTGAATCGGCGCCGCAGGCCGAAGCACAGCGCTGGCCGCAGCGCCAGGCGTCGGCACCCGATCTAGGCCACACCACCAGCCGTCGCCTCAGGGTCGGGCTGGCGCTGCAATCGCCCCAGTTCCTGGCTCGCGCTCATGAGCCGGTTCGCCAGCGCGGCGCGGCGCGCCGGGCCCAGGCGGGCTTCCAGCGCGGCCAGGCTGATGGACGCGACCGGGCGTTCGTCCGCATCGAACACCGGCACACCGATGGCCCAGCTGGTTTCCAGCACCAGGCCGGGGTTGAGGCAATAGCCCTGCAGCCGCGTCTGCTGGATCAGGCCGCGGATGGCCGCGTCGCTGCAGCGCGGGTAGGCAGCCAGGCGCTGGGCCGCATTGCGGGCCAGGATGTCGTCGATGGCGGCGTCGGACAGCGCGGCCAGCATGGCGCAACTGCCCGCACCCACACCCAGCGGCCAGCGGTCGCCCGCCTTCACCAACTGGTTGCGGATGGGGAAGTCGCCCTCGGTGCGCGACAGACAGATGCTCTCGATGCCGTGCAGCACGGTGAAGAACACCGTGTCGCCCGACTCCAGCGCCAGCGCACGCATGAGCGGCGCGGCCAGGCGCTGCAGCGCGTAGCTCGGCTCGGCCGCCAGACCCACGGCAAAGGCCTCCGGGCCCAGCCTGTAGGCGCCCGAGACCTGGTCGTGCAGCACGAAGCCTTCGTCCACCAGGGTGCGGGTGAGGCGGATGGCGGTGGCCTTGTTCAGGCCCAGGCGCCGGCCGATCTCGCTCATGCGCAGACCGCCCGGCCCTACCCGGGTGAGCAGGCGCAGCACCGCCAGGCCGCGCCTGAGCGTCTGCGCGCCGGCCGTGTCCTGGCGCGTGCTGGCCAGGCCGTCGACCGCCGCCGCCGTCGCGCCGGCGGCTGTGCCCACTCCGACGTCTGTCTGCTGATCACCCATGGTCTCCCCGCACAAACCCTAGGCAGACGGTTCACATGTTGAACCGAATTCTGTCGTCTTGATCCACCGGCACCCTGCCTGACCCGCTTCGTCGCCCTAGCATCTCCGGCCTGCGATGACGCTGCGCACCGGCCTGAGCAGCAATCGCGCCGCCTCAGCCCCCGCGCTATCAGGTTCACATACAGGTTCACATAGTAGACCGCTCATCCCCTGCGCCCGTGGGAGAGGGCGGCCAGCCGCTGGAGATCCCGCCATGACCGCCGCCACCCCCTACATCGTCGGCTGGGCCCACACGCCCTTCGGCAAGCTCGATGCGCTGGACACCGAGGCGCTCTTCCGCGAGGTGGCACGCCCGGCCATCGAGAGCGCCGGGCTCGCGCCCGAGGACATCGACGGCGTCTTCGTCGGCCATTTCAACGGTGGCTTCGTGCCCCAGGATTTCTCCGGCGCCCTGGCCGCGCTGGCCGTGCCCGAGCTGCGCCACGTGCCGGCCGTGCGGCTGGAAAACGCCTGCGCCACCGGCTCGGCCGCGATCTGGGGCGCGCTCGACGCCCTGGCCGCCGGGCGCATGAAGCGGGTGCTGGTGGTGGGGCTGGAGAAGATGAACACCCTGCCGAATCAGCAGATCGGCGAGATCCTGCTGAAAGCCTCCTACGTGAAGGAAGAGGGCGACACGCCCGGCGGCTTCGCCGGCGTGTTCGGTCGTATCGCCGCGGGCTACTTCGAGCGCTTCGGCGACCAGAGCGACGCGCTGGCCGCCATCTCGGCCAAGAACCACGCCAATGGCGTGGCCAACCCGCTGGCCCACATGCGGCGCGACCTGGGCTTTGATTTCTGCCGCACGCCCTCGGAGAAAAACCCCTTCGTGGCCGGGCCGCTCAAGCGCTCGGATTGTTCGCTGGTGTCCGACGGCGCCGCGGCGCTGGTCATCAGCAACGAGCCCATCGCCGGTGCGGCGAATCCGGCGGTGCGCTGGCGCTCGCGCGCCCAGGTCAACGACTACCTGCCGCTGGGCCGGCGCGACCCGACGCAGTTCGTCGGCGCGGCCATCGCCTGGCAGCGCGGCCTGGCGGATGCAGGCATGAGCCTGGACGAGCTGCACTTCGTCGAGACGCATGACTGCTTCACGGTGGCCGAGCTGCTGGAGTACGAGGCCATGGGCTTGGCATCACACGGCCAGGGCGCACGCGTCATCCTGGACGGCGTGTCGACCAAGGACGGCAGGCTGCCGGTCAACCCCTCGGGCGGCCTGAAGTCGCGCGGCCACCCCATCGGCGCCACCGGCGTGTCGCAGCACGTGATGGCGGCCATGCAGCTCAGCGGCACGGCGGGCGAGATGCAGATCGGCCGGGCCACGCGCGGCGCGGTGTTTAACATGGGCGGCGCGGCGGTGGCGAACTACCTCAGCATCCTGGAAAGCGTCGATGCCGGTGTCGGTGCCCGTTCGGGAGCCGGCGCATGAATGCGGCCCAGGTCTGCAACCTGGCGCAGCTGCTGAGGCAGACAGCGCGGCAGTTTCCGGATCGTGTCGGCCTGATCCAGGGGGATCAGCGATGGACCTGGGCCGAGATCGACGGCCGCGTCGACGCACTCGTCGCCGCCTTCCGTTCGCTCGGCCTGCAGCACGGCGACCGCATCCTGCAGCAAAGCCGCAACAACCTGGCCATGTTCGAGGCCGCCTGGGCGGCGTGGCGCATGGGCTGCGTCTGGGTGCCGACGAACTTCAGGCTCACGGCGGCCGAGGTAGCCTACCTGGGTGAATCCAGCGGCGCGAAGCTCATGCTGGTCGAGACCGTGTTCGCCGGCCATGCCGAGGCGGTGCGGGCCGCGTCGACCACGCTGGCGCACACGGTATGGATCGGCCCCGATGCACCGGCCGGATCCCTCGCCTACGAAAGCCTGATCGAGCAGCACCGTGGCGCCAGTCCTTTCGAGGCCACCGTCGGCTGGGACGACCCGCTGTGGTTCTTCTACACCTCGGGCACCACCGGCAAGCCCAAGGCCGGCATCCTGACGCACGGGCAGATGGGCTTTGTGGTGACGAACCACCTGGCCGACCTCATCCCCGGCACGCGGGAGACGGATGTGTCCATCGCCGTGGCGCCGCTCTCGCACGGCGCGGGTGTCCATGCGCTCATGAACGTGGCGCGCGGCGCGGCCACCGTGCTGCTGCCGAGCGAGAAGATGGAGCCCGAGGTCGTGTGGCAGCTGGTCGAGCGCCACCGCGTGAGCAACCTCTTCACCGTGCCGACCATCGTCAAGCTGCTGGTCGAGCACCCGGCGGTGGACCACTACGACCACAGCAGCCTGCGCTACGTGATCTACGCCGGCGCACCCATGTACCGCGCCGACCAGCGCCTGGCGCTGCAAAAGCTCGGGCCCGTGCTGGTGCAGTACTTCGGCCTGGGCGAGGTGACCGGCAACATCACCGTGCTGCCCGCCCACATGCATTCGGCCGACGACGCCGACCCCAACGCCTACATCGGCAGTTGCGGGCGGCCGCGCACCGGCATGGAGGTGGCCATCCTCGGCGCCGACCTGCAGCCTCTGCCCACCGGCGAGATCGGCGAGATCTGCGTGCGCGGCCCGGCCGTCTTCGCCGGTTATCACGGCAATGCCGAGGCCACGGCCAAGGCGCTGCGCGGCGGCTGGTTCCACACCGGCGACCTGGGGCGGCTCGATGCGCGCGGCCTGCTCTACATCACCGGGCGCGAATCGGACATGTACATCTCGGGCGGCAGCAACGTCTATCCGCGCGAATGTGAGGAACTGCTGCTAACCCACCCCGGCGTGGCCGAGGTGGCGGTGCTGGGCGTGCCGGATCGGCACTGGGGCGAGGTGGGCGTGGCCGTGGTCGTGCGCCGCGCCAGCCATGTGCCCGAGGTCAGCGCCGACGAACTGCTGGCCTACATAGCCGGCAAGCTGGCCCGCTACCGCTGGCCGCGCCAGTTCTTCTTCTGGGACGCCTTGCCCAAATCGGGCTACGGCAAGATCACCAAGAAGGACGTGCGCGCGCTGCTGCTGGAGCGCGGCGAGATCGCGCCGGTCGAGGCCGGCTGACACCTGCAGCACGCGAGACCCTGCCTCAGGCCACCGTGCCGTATCCCCCGATGGCGCCGCCCCCCTGCGGGCGGCGACCATGCCCTTGTTGACCCCGGCGGTGACCCACCGCTTTTTCACCCCTGGAGACATCCCCATCATGACGAGCATCACCCGCCGCAAGATCATCGCCAGCACCGGCGCCCTGGCCGCCACCAGCCTGGCCGCCGGCCGTGTCTTTGCCCAGGGCAAGCCGCCCGAGTTCAGCCTGAAGTACGCCAACAACCTGCCGGTCACCCACCCGATGAACGTGCGCGCCAACGAGATGGCCGCCGCCATCCTGGCCGAGAGCAAGGGCCGGCTGGAGATCAAGGTCTTCCCCAGCAGCCAGCTGGGCAATGACACCGACACGCTCAGCCAGGTGCGCCAGGGCGCGGTGGACTTCTTCACCCTCTCGCCCCTCATCCTGGGCAACCTCGTGCCCTCGGCCCAGATCAGCGGCGTGGGCTTCGCGTTCAAGAACTACGACCAGGTCTGGGCCGCCATGGACGGCGACCTGGGCGCCCATGTGCGCAAGGAGATCGCCGCCAAGTCCAGCCTGTTCGCCTTCGACAAGATCTGGGACAACGGCTACCGCCAGATGACCAGCAGCGCCCGCGCCATCACCAAGCCCGAAGACCTCAAGGGCATGAAGATGCGCGTGCCGCCCAGCCCCTTCTGGGTCTCGATGTTCAAGGCCTTCGAGGCCAGCCCGGCCACCATCAACTTCGCCGAGGTCTACACCGCCCTGCAGACCAAGGTGGTCGACGGCCAGGAGAACCCGCTGGCCATCATCGCCACCGCCAAGCTCAACGAGGTGCAGCAGTTCTGCTCCATCACCAACCACATGTGGGACGGCTTCTGGTTCCTGGCCAACAAGCAGAGCTTCGCCCGCCTGCCGGCCGACCTGCAGGAAATCGTGACCCGCAACGTCAACAAGGCCGCCCAGCTGGAGCGCGACGACGTCAAGAAGCTCAACGACGGCCTGATGGGCGACCTCAAGGCCAAGGGCATGGCCTTCAACGCCACCGATGCCGAACTCTTCCGCGCCAAGCTGCGCGCCGCCGGTTTCTACGCCGAATGGCACAAGAAGTTCGGCGACGAGGCCTGGGCGGTGCTCGAGAAGTACACCGGCAAGCTGGTCTGACCTTTCTCGGCCTGCCCCTGGCGGGCACACCGGGCCGGTCCGCCGGCAGGTGTGCCGCGCCCCTGATTTCCCTGCCTGCATCACCATGACCTCATCCGCCGCCAGCGCCGCTGCAGCCGCCGCCACCGCCCCGACGCCCGAATTCAGCCTGCCGCCCGATGTGGAGGCCACGATCGAGCGCTCGCGCCTGATGTGGCCCATCGAGGTGGTGTCGGCCGCCTTCATGGCCGCCATCATGCTCATGCTGCTGGCGGGCGTGGCCTCGCGCTATCTGTTCGGCGCGCCGCTGGTGTGGGTGGACGAAGCGGTGTCGATCGCCTTCGTCTGGCTGGCCATGCTGGGCTCGGCCATCGCCATCCACCGCGGCGAGCACCTGCGCCTCACCGTGGTGGTGAACGCCCTGCCCGAACGCGCCCAGGGTTATGTCAACGCCTTCGGCCACATGGTGGTGGTGGCCTTCCTGGCCACGCTGCTCAAGCCGGCCTTCGACTATGTCGAATCGGAAGCCTTCGTCACCACCCCGGCGCTGGAACTGCCCAACAGCTGGCGCGTGGCGTCCATCGCCTTCGGCTTCGTCGCCATGCTGGTGGTGGTGCTGGTGCACGCCTGGCGCAGCAGCCGCCTGGGCGAACTGCTCACCGGCGCGGCGCTGGTGGGTGGCGTGGGCCTGGCCTGCTTCCTGGGCATGCCGGCGCTCAAGACCCTGGGCCATCTCAACATCGCCATCTTCCTGATCGGCTTTGTCGTCGTCGCGCTGGCGGCGGGTGTGCCCATCACCTTCTGCTTCGGCATCGGCTCGCTGGCCTACATCGCCTTCACCACCACCACGCCGCTGGGGGTGATGATCGGCCGCATGGACGAGGGCATGTCCAGCCTGGTGCTGGTCTCGGTGCCGGTGTTCGTGCTGCTGGGCTGCGTGCTCGATGCCACCGGCATGGGCAAGGCCATCATCGATTTCCTCGCCTCGCTCATCGGCCATGTGAAGGGCGGCATGAGCTATGTGCTGCTGGGCTCGCTCTTCATCGTCTCGGGCATCTCGGGCTCCAAGGTGTCGGACATGGCGACCGTCGCCCCGGCCCTCTTTCCCGAGATGAAGCGCCGCGGCCAGAAGCCCAAGGAGATGATCGCCCTGCTCAGCACCGGCGCGGCCATGGCCGACACCGTGCCGCCCAGCATCGTGCTCATCGTGCTGGGCGCGGTGGCGGGGGTGTCCATCGCCGGCCTCTTCCAGGCCGGCGTGACCGTGGCCATGGTGCTGCTGGTCGCCCTGGCCGCGCTGGCGCGCTGGAAGGCACGCAGCGAGGTGATGCTGCAGGTCAAACGCGCCAGCCTCGCCACCGTGGGCCGCACCGTGCTGGTGGCCGGCCCGGCCCTGCTGCTGCCCTTTCTCATCCGCGGCGCAGTAGGCGGCGGCGTGGCCACGGCCACCGAGGTGTCCACCCTGGCGGTGGTCTACGCCATGGTGGTCGGCATGCTGATGTACGGCGGCATCGGCGTGAAGAAGATCTACGCCATGCTGGTCGAGACCGCGGCGCTCAGCGGCGCGGTGCTGATGATCCTGGGCACGGCCCTGGCCATGGCCTGGGTCATCACCCAGTCGGGCGTGGCGCAGCAGATCGCCGTGTTCATGAAGGGCCTGCCCGGTGGCGTGGTCGGCTTCATGGCCGTAACCATGGTGATCTTCCTCATCCTGGGCTGCGTGCTCGAAGGCCTGCCGGCCCTGCTGCTGATGGCGCCGCTCATGTTCCCCATCGCCCGCGCCCTGGGCGTGAACGACGTGCACTACGCCATGGTGGTGGTGGTAGCCATGAACATCGGCCTCATGATGCCGCCCATCGGCGTGGGCTTCTACATCGCCTGCCGCATCGGCAACGTGTCGCCCGACGAAGCCATGGGGGCGATCTGGCCCTACATCGCGGCGCTCATCGTGGGCATGGTCGTCATCGCCGCGGTGCCGCAGATCTCGACGGCAGTGCTGTAGCCCCTGTGCGGACGGGTCCGGCCACGCGGGGCGTCACAGAGCGCCTCGGCCCTTCATCGCTCAGCCAGCCCCCGCGGCCGCTGTGATCTCCAGCACCAGCTCGAAAGTCACCAGCACCGGGTTGCGGCCGCGGGCCAGGTGGCCCTGGTGGCGGCCGCCGAGGTAGTCGATCAGGGTGACGTCGATCTCGGCGCGCAGCTCACCCGTGGCGGCATCACTCACCACGCGGCCCTGGTTAACCAGGGTCTCGGTGACAAAGGGCTCGACGGTCCTGAGGCCAGCCGGGCCGTCGTCGAACACCACGCCCACCGTGCTGCCCACGCCGCCGCGCAGCGTGGCCGAGCGGATGCCGCGCTCGCGGCACACCGCCTCCAGTGTCAGGCACAGGTCGACGTTGGGCGGCACGCGCATGGCCAGGGCCGGGCGCGAGTCCTCGTCATGGGCCGACGCAGCGCTCGGTGCGTCCACCGCCTGCGGCTTGAAGAGCGAGAAGCGCGTGAACTCGTCGGGCACTACCTCGAAGGCCGCGCCTTCGAGCGCCCAGACCTCGATGGGCTGGCAGCCAGCGGCGTGCACGACCACGGCCTCGTTGGGCAGCACATGGCCGCAGCCGCGCTGGTCGGGCAGGGGCCGGCCCGCGGCGTCGAGGTCCATCCAGTCCAGATGGCCGTGCAGCCAGGGCTGGTCGC
Source organism: Pseudomonadota bacterium (assembly GCA_041169165.1). Taxonomy (GTDB): domain Bacteria; phylum Pseudomonadota; class Gammaproteobacteria; order Burkholderiales; family Burkholderiaceae_C; genus Sphaerotilus. Next base: position 66,362 of record JBEEJN010000002.1, on the reverse strand, counting down.
CGCGCCGGCCGAAGGTGATGGCGCCGGCCTGCACCTGCACCGCGCCCGGCGCCTGGTGGCGTTCGCTGAAATACACCGCGTGCGCCGGGTCGCGCGAGAGGGCCGGCAGCACATAGGGGTAGGGGTCGAGCCGCAGGAAGGCGCTGCCCGTCGGCTCCTCAGGCAGGCGCAGCACGGCGCTGGTCACGCCGCGGGCCGTCAGAGCCTGGTCCAGCGCCTCGATGAGCGGCAGGCCGGTGGGCAGCTCGCCGCCGGCCAGCAGCACGCGGCGCAGCCGGCAGGGCAGGACGTCTGGCGTCGTGTCCGGCCGGCCGGGGTGGCGGATGTGGCGCTGGGGCGCGCCGTCCAGCGCCGATGCTGCGGGGTAGAGCACCGCCTCGGGCGGCACCACGGCCTGAGCCGCATCCAGCGCCGGCGGGGTTGCCGCTGCGTCGCTGCCGGCGGCGCTGCTGCTGCGGCGGCGGCCGTCCATCAGCCGGCGCTGCGCTGGCGCTCACGCAGGGTGGGCAGGCCCACGCCGCTGGCGTCGAAGCCGCCGTCCACCGCCAGCACCTGGCCGTTGACGTAGCCGGCCTCTCGGCTGCACAGGAAGCCGACGGCGTTGGCGATTTCCTCGGTCGAGCCGTAGCGCTCCAGCGGGATGGTGGCGAAGTAGTCGCGCCGGATGGCGCTGTCGTGCACCAGTTTGGCCATCTCGGTCTCGACCGGGCCAGGGGCGATGGCGTTCACACGGAGGCCCTGGCAGCCCAGCTCGGCGGCGTGCTGCTTGGTGAGGTGGATGAGCGCGGCCTTGCTGCTGCCATACGCCACGCGCAGGGTCGAGGCGCGCAGGCCAGAGATGGAGGCGATGTTGACGATGGCGCCGCGGTGGCCGCTGGCCGTGCCGGCGTCGTTCTTCAGCATGTGCGGCGCCACCGCCTGGGTGCACAGGAAGGCGCCGTCCAGATTGGTCGCCATGACGGTGCGCCACTCGGCAAACGAGGTCTCCAGCACCGGCTTGAACACCGCCACGCCGGCGTTGTTGACCAGGGCGTCGACACGGCCGAAGCTAGCCAGGGTGCGCGCCGTGGCCATGTCGACCTGGTCGGGCTGCGACACGTCGCAGTGAATGGCCAGCACCCGCCCGGGGTGGCTGGCGGCCAGCGCGGTGGCGGTGGCATCCAGCGTGGCTGCGTCGACATCCCACAGCGCCACCTGGTGCTCGCGCGCCAGAAACCAGTGCGCAATGGCCAGGCCGATGCCGCGCGCGCCGCCGGTGACGATGGCGACGGGGCGTTGGGGTGCGGTGCTGGTGGCGGTCGAGGTCATGGGGCAAGTTCTCCGGGATGGAGCGATCCATCCGTCAGGTGATCACACAAGTTGGCGCGCTTGCGGGCAAGCCTGCCGTGAACGAGCAAGTCTAGTCAGGCCGACGCCTTCGTCGGCGTCCATCGGGCCGCACCAGCGGCTGCCTGCGTCACGTGGGCGACAGGTGAGGCGGCAGCACGGCGGTGGCCGACAGGTCGGTGGCCGCCGCATCCTCGCGCCAGTGGTAGTCCATCTGCCGCGCGGTGGCACGCGCCAGGTCCAGGCCGGCCAGGCGGGCGACCAGGTGCAGGCTCATGTCCAGCCCGGCCGAGATGCCGGCCGAGCTGACGATGCGCCCGCCCGCCGCCGCGTCCACCCAGCGCCGGTCGCTGCGCACCTGCAGGGCGGGGAAACGCGCGCGCAGGTCGTCCAGGTCCTCCCAATGTGTGGTGGCCTGGTGCGGCGCAACATAGCCCGACCCCGCACTGCCGCTACCGCCGTGCAGCACCCCGGCCTGGGCGAGCAGGAAGGCGCCGGTGCAGACCGAGGCCACCAGCTCGGCGCCGGCAGCAGCGCGGGCGATCCAGGCGACGAGCGCGGCGTCCTGCATCGCCGCATCCACCACGCCGCCGGGCACGATGAGCAGGTCGATGGCGGGCGGCGACGCTCCGGCATCGTCGTCGATCGACCGGTCCGGCAGCACCGCCAGGCCGGCGCGCGCCCGCACCAGGCCGGGCCTGGCGGCGATGGTGGTGACGGCAAAAGGTGCGGCCTCGCCGTTCGCCAACGAGTCCGCACCGGCCGCCCGACGCAGCTTGCCGTGCACCCGGCCGGCGGTGGTGAAGACTTCAAACGGGCCGGCGAAATCCAGCACCTCGATGTCGTCGAACAGCAGGATGCCGACCTGGCGCGTGCGGGTGGCGGCGGCGGAAGTCGCGGGGTGGGCAAGGCTCGTCATGGCGGTGAAGGACTCCAGGGACACGAGAAAAACGGGCAGGCCGGCGGCGGCCACACAATCCCGGCAGCCCTCATCCTGCCTCACCGTCAGCCAACCTGCCGCCATGTTCCCGCTCGACACCCTGCTCACCTACCTCGTCGCCGCCCTGGTGGTGGTCATCTCGCCGGGGCCGGACAACATCCTGGCCATCAGCCGCGGCCTGAGCCAGGGCCGCACCGCCGCCTGCCTGTCCTCGCTCGGCGCCGGCCTGGGCATCATGGTCCACACCCTGGCCGCGACGCTGGGCCTGTCGCTGGTCATCCAGACCTCGCCCCTGGCCTTCTGGGCGGTGAAGATCGTCGGCGCGGTCTACCTCGTCTGGCTGGGCGTGAAGGCGCTGCGCTCGCGCGACCTGATCCGCTTCGATGATGCTGACGAGAACCGCCAGGGCGCGAGCGGCGGCTCCCCCCGGCGCAGCCAGCCGATGCCGCTGCGCCAGGTCCTGCTCACCGGCTGGCTGTCAAACGTGCTCAACCCCAAGCCGGGGCTGTTCGTGCTGGCCTTCCTGCCCCAGTTCGTGAGCGCTAGCCGCGGCGACGTCGCCACCCAGATGCTGGTCTACGGCGCCCTGTTCGCCGTGCTCACCACCGTCATCTTCGCGTTGCTGGGCAGTTCGGCGGCGCGGCTGTCGAGCTGGCTGTCGCGTCACCCGCGCGTAGGCACGGGGCTGAACGTGGGGGCGGGGCTGACGTTTGTGGCGGCGGGGGCGTCGGTGCTGACGCTCAGGGCGAGGGTCTGAGCGGATCTGTCACACGCCGTCGGCTTGACGCTGCAACACCTGCCGAGAACAATCCAGTTGTTGAAATCTTCAACAATCGGAAAGTTGCCCATGGCCACCATGAACTTCAGCGTGCCCGATGAGGTGAAGGACGCCTTCAACGCCACCTTCGCGGGGCAGAACAAGAGCGCCATCGTGGCCGGGCTGATGCGCGAGGCGGTGGCGCGGGCGCAGCGCCGCCAAGCGCATGTGAGTGCGATCGAACGCATCCTGGCCGACCACCCGACGGCACCGCGTTTCACCGCCGCAGAGATCCAGGCCGCACGCGAAGAAGGCCGGCCGTGATCTGCGTGGTGGACGCCAGCGTGGCCGTCAAGTGGTTCATCGGCGAAGAAACGTCTGCGGCCACCCAGGAAGACGATGTGGAAAAGGCCCTGGACCTCCTCCATGCGTGCGCCGATGAGCGTGTGGAGCTGTTGCAACCCCCGCACTTCCTGGCCGAAGTCGGGGCCGTTCTCGCACGGCTGACACCGGCCACGGCTGCGCGGCAGCTTGAGCGCCTGATGGCACTCGAGATCACCTGGGCCGGCCCGACTGCGGCACACCTGAAAGCTGTGGAACTGGGCATCGCGCTCAACCACCACCTCTTCGACACCCTGTACCACGCCCTGGCACTCAGCGTGCCGGGTGCGGTGATGGTCACGGCCGACCGGCGCTTCTACGACAAGGCGCGCACGCTGGGCCAGATCGCCTGGCTGGCGGATTTCCAGCCTGCCTGAACTGGCCCGAGCGGTCGGGCGTCCCCGACTGGGAGCCTCAGCCCTTACCGCCGGGTCGGTACTCCGTCACCAGCCGCGCCAGCTCGGTGCGCACATCGGCGTCGCTGGCCACCGGGTGCGCGACGGCCCAGTCGATGAGCTGGCCGACGTCCTTGCTGCGGTCGTCCAGGCGGGCGATGCGCAGGCGGGCGAAGCGGGTGGGCAGGGTGGAATCGGCGTCGGCCAGCAGCTCTTCGTAGAGCTTCTCGCCCGGGCGCAGGCCGCTGAAGGTGATGGCGATGTCGTCCAGGCTGTGGCCGCTCATGCGGATGAGGTCGCGCGCCAGGTCGACGATCTTCACCGGCTCGCCCATGTCGAGCACGAAGACCTGGCCGCCTTCGCCGATGGCCGCGGCCTGCACCACCAGACGCGCGGCTTCGGGGATGGTCATGAAGAAGCGCGTGATCTCCGGATGTGTCACCGTCACCGGGCCGCCGCGGGCGATCTGCTCCTTGAACTTGGGGATCACGCTGCCCGAACTGCCCAGCACGTTGCCGAAGCGCACGGCCATGAAGCGGGTGCCGCTGGTGCCGACGCTGGCGCCCGTGATCGTGCCGCTGCTTGCCTGTGTGGCGGCGGCAGCGGCCTCGCGCTGGGCCTCGTCGTTGAGCGCGGCCTGGCGCGCCACCACCATCTCGGCGGCGCGCTTGGTCGCGCCCATCACGTTGGTCGGGTTGACGGCCTTGTCGGTGCTGATGAGCACGAAGCGTTCGGCCCCGGCCGCGGCCGCGGCCTGGGCGGCGCGCCAGGTGCCGAGCAGGTTGTTGCGCAGGGCGGCGCAGGCGTTGTCCTCCTCCATCAGCGGCACATGCTTGTAGGCAGCGGCGTGGAAGACCACCTGGGGCGCCCAGCGCTCGAAGGTGGCGCGCAGGTGCGAGGCGTCGCGCACATCGCCCACCAGGCGCACCAGGGGCAGGTGGGGGTGGCTCAGGCTCAGCTCCTGCTCGATGGCGTAGAGGGCGAACTCGCTCAGCTCGTAGAGCACCAGGCGGCGCGGGCCGTAGCGCGCCACCTGGCGGCACAGCTCCGAGCCGATGGAGCCGCCCGCGCCGGTGATGAGCACCACCTTGCCGCTGAGCGATTCGCTGATGCCACCTTCGTCGAGCTTGACCGGCTCGCGGCCGAGCAGGTCCTCGGGCTCGATGTCGCGCACCTGGCTGAGGTGGCGGCCTTCCAGCAGTTCGTCGGCGCTGGGCACGGTCACCACCGGCAGGCCGGTGGAGGCCGCCAGGTCGAGGATGCGCCGACGCGCCGCGCCGGTGGCCGAGGGTATCGCCACCACGATGTGGGTGATGCCGTGCAGCGCGGCCCAGTGCGCTGCGCTGTCGAGCTGGCCCAGCACCGCCACATTGCCCACGCGCACGCCGAGCTTGGCCGGGTCGTCGTCCAGCAGGCCCACCACCACCCAGCCCTGGTGCTGGATGCCGGCGATGAGCAACCGCGCCGCATGGCCGGCGCCCAGCACCAGGGCGCGGCGGGTCTCGTGCGCATTGCCGCTGGTGCGCGCGCGCATGTGCTCGTAGAGCATGCGGTAGCCGATGCGCACCAGGGTCAGGCCCATCAGGCTGACGACCGGGTGCAGCGCCAGCACGGCGCGCGGCACCTGGGCGAGCTGGGCCATGAGCACGGCCACCGCACCCACCAGGCCGGCAATGCCGCAGGCCACGGTGAGGCGCTGGATCTCGCCGAAGCCCGAGAAGCGCCACATGCCCTTGGGCACCTGCAGGGCGCGGAACACGCCCAGGTAGAGCGCCACCAGCGCCACCATGACCCAGAAGTCGTAGCCCGGGCGGGCCTCGATCCAGCGCTCGAAGCCCAGGCGGAAGAGGTAGGTGATGTTCCAGCACGCCGCCACGACCAGGGCGTCGATGCCCAGGGCCAGGGCCTCGCGGTGCGGGCGGGCGCGATTGAGCAGGGCGTCGAGACGGGACCAGACCATGGTGGACGACTTCGGTTCGGGAGGGAGATGGACAGAGGATCAGAACAGGGCGCGCAGCGTGCGGGCGATCAGCAGCAGATCGGTCCAGACGCCGGCCTGATCGACATAACGCGCCTGCAGCGCCAACTTGGCCGGCAGCACCACATGCACATAGGTGTGCTCGGGGTCGGCGCTCTCGGCCAGCAATCGGCTCTCGTGGCGGTATTCGATCGAGGCCAGGTCGGTGATGCCCGGGCGCACCGACAGCACCTGCTCGCGCAGAGCCGCCGGGTAGAGCGCGACGTACTTTGGCACCTCGGGGCGCGGGCCGACCAGGCTCATGTCGCCCAGGAAGACGTCGATGAGCTGGGCCAGTTCGTCGAGCTTGCTGTGGCGCAGCCACTGTCCCGTGCGGGTGATGCGTGCGTCGGCACCCACGGTGATCTGCGGGCCGGCGCCCTGCGGCTGATGCCGCATGGTGCGGAATTTATGGATGCGGAACTCGCGCCCATGCCGACCCACCCGCACCTGGCGGTAGAACACCGGGCCGGGGCTGTCGAGCTTGATGGCCAGGGCGATGAGCAGCAGCAGCGGGGCCAGCAGCAGCAGGCCGATGCCCGAGCCGGCCAGGTCCAGCAGACGTTTGGCCACGGCGATGCGTCGGTTGACCAGTGTGCTCGGAACGGCAGGCGCGAAAGTGCGTGCGGCGCGCAGAGGCTGCAGCGCCTCAGGCACCCAGCACGCGGCGCAGCGCCGTCACCACCCGCGTCACGTCGGCCGCGTTCATGCGTGTGTAGAGCGGCACGCTCAGCATGGCCTCGTACGCGGCCTGGCTGTGCGGGAAGTCCTCGGTCTTCAGGCCATAGGTCTCGCGCCAGTAGGGGTGCAGGTGCAGCGGGATGTAGTGCACGCTGCAGCCTATGCCGGCGGCGTAGAGCGACTCGATCACCGCGTCGCGGCTCACGCCGGCTTCGGGCTTCAGGCGCAGCACGTAGAGGTGCCAGGAGTGCAGCTCGCCCGGCGCTGGCATGGGCGGCAGGATGAGCGGCAGGCCGGCCAGCTCGGCGTTGTAATGCGCCGCCAGCTCGGCGCGCTTTTGCTGAAACGCATGGGCGCGCTTCAACTGGTGCAGGCCCAGCGCGGCGGCGATGTCGGTCAGGTTGTACTTGAAGCCGGGCGCGACGATCTCGTAGTACCAGCTCGGCACCTTGGCGGTGAAGCGGTCAAAGGCGTCGCGGTTGATGCCGTGCAGGCGCATCACCTTGGCGCGTGCGGCGACGGCTTCGTCGCGCGTCACCAGCATCCCGCCCTCGCCGGTGGTGATGGTCTTGTTGGCGTAGAAGCTGAACACCGTCACGTCGCTGGCCAGCGTGCCGACCAGCCGGCCGCCACCCACCGTGGTCGGCAGGGCGTGGGCGGCGTCTTCCACCACCTTCAGGCCATACTTCTTGGCCAACGCCAGCAGCGCCGGCATGTCGACCGCCAGGCCGGCGTAGTGCACCGGGATCAGGCACTTCGTGCGCGGCGTGATGGCGGCCTCGATGGCGGCGATGTCGATGTTGAGCGTGGCGGGGTCGATGTCGACCAGCTTCACGTCCGCGCCCAGATAACGCACCACCTCGGCGGTGGCGGTGAAGGTGTGGGTGGTGGTGATGACCTCGTCGCCCGGGCCGATGCCAATGGCCTCCAGCGCCAGGTGCAGGCCGGCGGTGGCCGAGTTGACGGCGATGCAGTGCAGCTTGTCGTCACCCAGGAAGGCGGCGAAGTCAGTCTCGAAACGCCGCGCCTTGGGGCCGGTGGTGACCCAGCCGGATTTCAGCGTGTCGACGACTTCGGCGATCTCCTCCTCGCCGATCTCGGGCAGGGCGAAGGGCAGGAAGGGCAAGGCGGCAGGCGGGTTCTGGGCGACGGTCATCGCGGGATTTTAGAAGGCCGGGGCTGACGCGAGGCTGGGCCACCCAGCGTCACGGGACTTCGTGCCAGCCCGGGCCGGATCCGCCATCGGCCCGGTGTCTCACCCCGCCTTGCCCAGCCACACCAACCGGTGGGTGCGCAGCAAGGGCAAGGCGTTGAACACGCCGTACAGGGCAGGGTGCAGCCGGCACACGCGCCGGGCGATGGGTGGGGCCAGGGTGACACGACGTACCAGCACCACTTCGGCCTGCGGAAACAGGGCCCGCACACGCGCCAGCGGCACACCGCGCACATCGGGGTTGCGCGGGTTGTCGACCACGAAGTCGTACCACAGCACCGCGCCGCCGGGGCGCAGCCAGCGCCACATGGCGTCGGCCAGCTGCTGCTGGAAGGCGTCGTCCAGCAGCGACGAAAACACCGTGGCCTGTACCACCAGATCGACGCTGGCCGGCGCGACCGGCGCCTGCACCGCGTCGCCCAGGTGCAGCGCGACGGCATCGGGCAGCACGGCGCGCGCCTGGGCGTGGCGTTCGGGCAGCAGCTCGATGCCGCTCAGGTGGGCGGGCGCAAAACCCAGGCGCAGGAACTCCAGCAGGTTGCCGCCCGCGCCGCAGCCCACGTCGACGACGCGGCGGCTGGCCAGCTCGTGCCAGCCCTGGCGGACGAACAGCTTGAGCGTTTCGCGCTGGCGCTCCTGCACGGTCTGCCAGACGTCGGGCGCCAGCAGGCTGTAGCGCTCGGGTGCATCGTGGCGGCGCGCGTAGCGTTGCGCCACGGCCAGGGTTTCCGGGGCCGGGGCGGCATCAGGCACACCACGCGCAGTCGGGCGGATCGGCATGGCCGGGTCGGAGCGGCTGGACAGCGGCACGGCGCGATGACGGACGCCCGCCCGGCTCAGCGATGCCGCGCCGGCGCGGCCTGCACCGCATCGACGAAACGCCGCGCCAGCACCGGGTAGGTGTGTTCAGCCAGCACGAAGGCGCGGCCGCGTTCACCCATGGCGCGGCGTTCACCCGCCGGCAGGGCGGCCAGGCGCAGCAGGCCGGCGGCGATGGTGGCCGGGTCCTGCGGCGCCACCGTGATGCCGCAGCCGGCCTCGGCCACCGGGTCGTTGCCGGCCTCGACCGCGTGCAGCACGCAGCAGCCGGCCATCATGTAGTCCATCAGCTTGTTGGGCGCGATGCCGAAGCGATAGATGGGCACCTTCTGCCAGCCGATGTAGGCGATGTCGATGGCCGCCAGCAGGGCAGGTATCTGCGCCTTGGGGATGGGCGCCAGCCAGCTCACCCAGCCGCCCAGGCCCTCGGCGGCGATGCGCTGCTGCAGCCGCTCGCGCTCGTGGCCGTCGCCCACCAGGATGACCTGCAGGCGCGCAGCGGCTTCGGGCTGGGTGGCGGCGAGGTGCTTCAGGGCGTCGAGCAGGTCATCGAGTGCATTGGGCAGGCCCATGGAGCCGGCGTAGCCCACCACGGTGCGGCCGGCGGTGCGCGCGGCCGTGATGAGTTCGTTGATGTCGGCGCGCAGCGGCGCGGCGGCACTGCGCTCGCCGTCCGCCACCGGCGGCGGCGCCCAGTCGTCCGGCGAGATGCCGTTGGGCACGATGACCAGACGCTGCAGGTCCAGACCGCGCCCGCTCATGTGCCCGGCCACCTTGGGCAGCATGGACACGACCAGGTCGGCGTCGCTGTACGCGGCGTCCTCGGCCGCCTGGCACAGCATGATGAAGGGATGGCGCGGCGACATGCCCGACAGCTCGATGGGCGAGAGCGGCCACAGGTCGTGCACCTCGAACACCAGCTTGGCCCGCGCCAGCCGGGCCAGGCGGCGTGCCACCCAGATGTCCATGGGGTAGGTGCTGGAGGCGATCACCACGTCGGGCCTGATCTCGGCCACCAGGGCCGGCGCGGCCGCCCACACCTGGCGCAGAAAGGCCCAGATGTTCTTCACCCGCCCCAGGCCGTTGCCCTGGTAGGCCGGCGCCGGGAACCAGCGGTAGCGGATGCCTTCGATGGCCTCGGTCATCGGCGATGTGAGCGCGCTGCCGTCCGCCCCTTGCGGCTGGGTGGCACGCACGTGTGAATACGCGGCGGCCAGCATCGTGACCGCGTGGCCGGCCCGCACCCATTCTCGCGACAGGTAGTAGGGCCGGTACTCCATGCCGTGGCGCGGCGAGCCGGCGTAATGGTTCAGGTAGAGGATGTTCATGCGGTGGGTCGGGGCGCGCGGTTCAGCCCGGCTCAGGACAGCTCGCGCAGCCGCGCCAGCAGCGCGGTGACGCCCGGGGCGAACATGGCGTGTTCCTGCACCCAGGCGCGGTTGGTGCGGGCGATGTCGGGGCTGCGCCCGGCCAGGGTCTGCAGCTCGGCATCCAGGCGGGTGATGGCGGGGTCCCGGGGATCGACGCAGCCGGCTGCGGCAGTGCCCGCGGACATGGGCGCGGACGCGGTGTGGGTCGGCGCCGCAGCGGCCAGGCGCGCCACCAGGGCAGCGTCCAGGACGAGGCCGTTGTCGCCGCTGTGCACCAGCTCGTGGTTGGCCGGCAGGTCGCTCAGCAGCGGCACACAGCCGTGCGCCAGCGCCTCCAGCACCGACACCGCCACCGAGTCACTCTCGGGCAGGCTCAGGTACCAGGGCGCACGGGCATACAGGCGGTCCTGCTCGGCGGCCTGCACCCGGCCGGTGAAGCGCACGCGCTCACCCAGGCCCAGGCTGGCCACGCGCGCTTCCAGCGCCGGGCGCAGCGAGCCGTCGTTGGCCACCACCAGGCGGGCCTCGGGCCGGCGCGCGGCGAGGGCGGCGAACAGCTCGATCACCGCCTGCGGCCGGTAGATGGGCTCCAGCCCGCGGTTGGCGAAGAACAGCCAGGGCTGCTTGCCCGGCGGCGGCGGCGGCATGCGCTCCAGGCCGAAGGGCAGCACGCGCACCTCGCCCGCGCCCAGATCACGCATGGCCCGGGCCATGTGTTCCGAATCGCTGGTGGACAGGGCGCAGGCGCGCAGCACCCGCTGCGTCACCCAGCGGTAGGCGGCATGGCGCTGCGGCGTGACCAGGATGTCGCTGCCCCAGGCCGAACCCAGCAGCCGCCCGCGCAGCCGCCAGCCGCGTTTTGCGGCCCAGGCCAGGGTGCCGTGCGAGGTGAGGTAGTGGGCGTTGATCCAGTCGGCGTCCACCTGCTGCAGCCAGCGCGCCAGGCGCGGCAGGGTCTTGAGCAGGCCGATGTTGCCGCCCGCGTGGTCGGACTGGCCGCCCAGCGCCAGCCGGCGCCAGCTCGGCACCAGGGGCTCGAAGGCAGGCGCGAAGCCGCGGCTGGACGCCACCCACAGCTCCACCTGCGGCGCCAGCGCCCGCGCCCACTTGAGCAGGTGTGGACTTTCGGCGTCGCCCACCAGGGCGATGCGCAGACGCGCGCCCGGCCTGTGTGCGCCGGCCGTGCTGCCGCGCGGCTGCATCGCCGGGCGCCGGATAGCCTCGGCCGGCCCGGCGGTCGGGGCCTCGGGGGCGCGCACCTTGCTCTTCATCATCAAGCGCCGCGCGGCCTGCGGCTGCCGGCCATGGACGAATCGGGCGGCAGCGGGCCGGCCCAGGCTTCGTGGAAAGGCCGCAGCTCGGGGTAGACCTCGAGCAGCTTGGCGTCGCCGCTGCGGCTGTCGCCCACCACGCGGGCCGGCCGGCCTTCGAGGATGGCGAAGTCGGTGTATTCGCCGCGCAGCTGCGCCCCGGCGCAGACGATGCAGCCGCGCCCGATGTGTGTGCCGGCCTCGATCAGCGTGTGCGGGCCGATGAAGCTGTAGGCGCCGATGTGCACCGCACCGCTGATCCAGCCCGGGCGGTCGGCGGTGCGGCCGTTGCCGCCGGTCCAGGTGGCGTATTCGCTGCCCAGCAGGCGCTGGGCGCGGTGCGAGCTGTGCGTGGTGATGCTGACGTGGTTGGTGATCTGCACACCTTCCTCGATGACGATGCCGCCGCTGGCCTCGATGACGTTGAAGGGGCCGATGTAGATGTGGTCGGCCAGGCTCAGACGCTCCTCGTGCTCGATCAGGGTCGATGGCGAGATGCGGGTGTGCGCCAGCCAGCGCCCCTGCGAGCGCTCGCCGAAAACGATGCGAAACATCAGCAGACGCGCCACGCGCCGGCGCCAGCGGTTGATCCATGCACGCATCACGGGATTGTCAGGGAAGGCGTCAGCGGCGCTGGCCACGCCACCGCGCACGCAGCCAGGCGCCGACGCGTGCCAGGTCGCCGGCCATGGCCTGCCGGTCGGGCTGCAGCAAGTCGGCGGCCCGGCAGCCCGACGCGCGCACAAAGAGCCAGCCACCCAGTGCCATGGTGCCCACATAGGACAGGCTGGTAGCCAGCGCACCGCCCAGCATGCCCAGGGTCGGGATGGACAGCAGCGACACCAGCACGGTGAAAACCAGCGAACTCAACGCCAGCAGCGCCGGCACCAGCGGCCGCCCGGCGTGGTTGGTGAACCAGGCCGACAGGGCCGAGGCCGCGCCGTACAGCGCCACGCCCGGCAGCAGCAGGGCCAGGGCGGGCAGCACCTCGGCATAGGCCGGGCCGAGCAGCACCGGCACCAGCAACGCTGCCGCCGCCCACACCAGCGGGCACAGCCCCAGCAGCAGCAGCACGCTAGCGTGCATGGCGCGCAGGGTGAGGCGGGTGGCGGCGGCGGCGTCCGGCGCGCCGATGCGCGCATAGGCCGCGGTGGTGACCGACGAGGACACCAGCCACAGCAGCTCGGCCGCCATCACGGCGATGGAATACACCCCCGTCGGCCCCAGACCCAGAAAGCGCTCGACGAGAAAGATGTCGACCTTGTAGTTGAGCAGCGCCACCAGGTTGGTGGCACCGATGAGCAGCACGAAACGCGCCTCGCCCGCCAGGGCGCGGCCATCCGGCCGGCCCAGCCAGCCGCCGCGCCCGGCCGCTGCCAGCGCGCCCAGCGCCACCACGATGCGCGCCGCCACCCAGCCGCCCAGGGCCGTGGCCAGGGCGGCCGGCCGGCCGGCCAGCGCCGCCGCGCCGATGATGAGCAGGGTGATGGACGGCGCCGCCAGCGTGAGCCCGGCCAGCCCGCCCATGCGCCCGCTGCCCAGCCACAGGCCGCCGAGGTTGGGTGTGATGAAGAGCAGCGGTGCCGCCAGCGCCAGCAGCCAGAGCGACTCGTAGCTGCCGCCCTGCGGCGCGGTGCCGGCCACCGCCACGCCTGCGCCCGGCAGGTGCACCTGCGCCAGCCCGGCCAGCAGGCCGGGCCGCGACACCAGCAGCAGCGCGCCGGCCGCGACCACGCCCAGCAGCACGCAGGCCAGCAGGCTGGCCGCCACCAGTCCGGCCGGGCGTTCGCCGTGGTGCGAGATGCGCCGCGCGATGGCCACGCCAAAACCCGAGGTGAGCGCCATCAGCACCGACTCCACCGCGGTGAAGAGCGCAAACGCACCCTGCAGGGCCGGCCCGAGCCGCGCCACATAGAGCGTGATGGCCAGGCCCAGGCCCACCGCCGCCACCCGCGTGACGAGGTTGATCAGGCTGCCGCGGGCGATTCCGCCGCCCGCGGCGCGCGGTGCATTCGCCCGGCCGGGGTCATGCGCCGGACCACGGTCGTCGGCCGTGCCGCCGCCGTCGTCGCCGCCACCCTCAGGCCTCGCCGGCATGCGACAGGGTGACCTGCATGATGTCGCCCTGGCCGCGCAGGCGGTCCAGCAACAGGCCGGGCTTGCTGCGCGACCAGCGGCTGTCGCCGGCCACGCCGCGTGCGCCGATGGCGTCCACCCTGAGGCCGGCGCGTGCCGCCACCCGCGCCAGGGTGGCGCGCGAGAAGTAGTAGAGGTGCCAGGGCGGCGTCATGAGATGCCAGGCCGCGCCGCGCGCCTGGGCGTAGGCGCTGCCGATGTCGCCGGTGGTGAGCACCACCTTGCCGCCTGGGGCGAGCACACGCGCCACCTCGGCCAGCACGGCGGCCGGGTCGGCCACATGCTCGATCACGTCCCACAGGGTGACGAGGTCGAAGTGGCCGCCAGGGTAGGCGGCGTCCTGCAGTGTGCCGGTGTGCACCTGCAGGCCGAAGCGTTCACGGGCGAAGCGCGAGGAGAACTCGCTCAGTTCGACGCCGCACACCTCGCCGTAACGCGCCTGCGCCTCGACGAGAAAGAAGCCGGCCGCGCAGCCCACGTCGAGCAGCCGGCCGCTGCGCTTGAGCCGGCCCAGGCCCCAGAGGGGCGACAGGCGCCGGCGCGCCGAGGCGCGCCGTGCCGCGGCCTGGCCGACGTAGTCGGCGAACACGCCGTCCTGGCCGCCGGTGTAGTAGCTCTCGTCGTACAGGGCGTTGAAGTCGATCGCCGCCGGGTCTTCGCCGACATAGACCAGGCCGCAGTCGCGGCAGGCGACGATGTGGAAGCCGTCGCGCTCGTACAGCCCGCGCGGCGCAGGTGCGCCGCAGGCATTGCAGTCGCGCCACCGCGGCGACCGGCCCGTCATGCAGCCACCAGCCCCTGCAGCGCGGCGGCCAGCGCGGCCACCACGCGGTCCTGGTCGGCCTCGCTGAGGTCGGCGCTCATGGGCAGGCTCATCACCGTCTGGCCGGCCTTGACGCTGAGCGGGCAGGCGTCGGCGCTGGCATAGCGGGCGTAGGCGGCCTGGTGATGCAGCGGTTTGGGGTAATGCACCGCGGTCGGGATGCCGGCGGCCTGCAGCGCGGCCTGCACCCGGTCACGCTGCGGCACGAAGACGGTGTACTGGCCCCACACGCAGTCGCGTTCCGGCCGCACCGTCAGCAGGCCCAGGCCGAGTGCCTGCAGCGGCGCCAGCAGCGCGTGGTAACGCGCGCCGATCTCGCGGCGGCGCTGCAGTTCCCAGTCGAAGCGCTCCAGCTTGGCCAGCACCACGGCGCACTGCAGCGTGTCCATGCGCCCGCCCACGCCGATGCGGGTGTGGGTGTAGCGCGCGCTCTGGCCGTGCACACGGATCTCGCGCGCCGCCTGGGCCAGGGCGTCGTCGTTGGTGAACAGCGCGCCGCCGTCGCCGTAGCAGCCCAGCGGCTTGCTCGGAAAGAAGCTGGTGCAACCGATGGTCGAGGCGCCGCAGCTCTGGCGGCCCTGGTATGTCGCGCCGTAGCTCTGCGCCGCGTCCTCGATCACTGCCAGGCCGTGCCGGGCCGCAATGGCGTTGATCTCGGCCAGATCCGCCACCTGGCCGTACAGGCTCACCGGCATGATGGCCCTGGTACGCGGCGTGATGGCCGCCTCGATCAGCGCGGGGTCGATGTTGCAGGTATCGGCCTGGATGTCGACGAACACCGGCACGGCGCCGAGCAGGGCAATCATCTCGCCCGTGGCGGCGAAGGTGAAGGGGCTGGTGATGACCTCGTCGCCCGCCTTCACGCCCAGCGCCATGAGGGCGATGAGCAGGGCCTCGGTGCCACTCGACACGGTGACGCAGTGCTTCACACCCGTGCGGGCAGCCAGCTTCGTTTCGAGAGCCTTGACTTCGGGGCCCATGATGTACTGGCCGTGGTCGAGCACGGCCTGGATGCCGGCGTCGATCTGCGGCTTCAGGGCGGCATACTGGGATTTGAGGTCGATGAATTGCATGGGGGCGGATTGTCGCCGCCGTCGCCCGACCATCGGCTGACATACGCCCCACCCCCGCCACAGCGAGCCCGCCCGCCATGCCCCTGATCGTCCACACCTTCGGCCCCGCCTGGGATTCGATCGACATCAGCCCCTATGTCGTCAAGCTGTGCACCTGGTTGCGCCTGGCCGGCCTGCCCTTCGAGGCACGCGTGAGCGACGTGCGCCGAACGCCCAACCAGAAACTGCCGGCCGTCACCCTGGCCGACGGCCAGGTGCTGGCGGACTCGGCCGTCATCATCGAGCGGCTCACCCGCCAGCATGGCGACCCGCTGGGCGACGCTCGCCTCACGCCGGTCGAGCGCGCCAGCCAGCGCGCCCTGCAGGCGCTGCTGGAAAGCGAGCTGTATTTCGCCTCGCTGTGGCGCCGCTGGGTGCCCGAGTCGGGCTGGGTGCTGCTCAAGCCCGAGATCGAGCGCTACCTGCTACAGGCCGGCATCCCGGGCTTCGTGGCGGGTTTCGTGGCCGGACGGGTGCGCGCCCAGGTCATCGCCCAGCTGCGCGCCCAGGGCATGGGCCGGCACAGCGAGGCCGAGATCGACGCCATCGCCCTGTCGGCCTGGCAGGCGGTGGCGCAGCTGCTGGGCGAGTCGCCCTACGTCGCAGGGGATGAGCCCTGCTCCTGCGACGCCACGCTGTTCGCCTTCGTGCACGCCCAGCTGAGTTCGCCTTTCGACACACCCGCCCGGCGCTGGATGCTGGCCGAGGCGACGCTGCCGGCCTACCACGCCCGCCTGCTGGCGCGCGCCTGGCCGGAGCGGGCCGCGGCCGCGTCGGTTGTCGCCGCCGGTGCGGGTTGACACGCCCACGCAGCCACCCTGCCGCCTACCCTCCAAGGCCGGTGCACCCAGGCCGGTGCACCCAGGCCGGTGCACCCAGGCTGGCGCACCCAAGCATCAGCACGCCCCGACCCCATCCTGTCCAGGAGATCCGCCCCATGTCCACCGTCGCCATCGCCCACGGCCACGACGCCGAAGCCGACCCGCGCGTGCAAGCCGTCTTCGACGACATCCGCGCCACGCGCAAGACCGATTTCATCAACAACATGTGGCGCGCCCTGGCCTTCGACCCCGGCCTGCTGGAACACACCTGGGCCGAGGTCAAGGCCCTCATGGCCACGCCGACGACGATCGATCCGCTCACCAAGGAGATGGTCTACATCGCCGTCTCGATCGCCAACGCCTGCAGCTACTGCGTGCACTCACACACCGCGGCGGCGCGCGCCAAGGGCATGAGCGACGCCCAGCACGCCGAGCTGCTGGCCATCGTGGCCCTGGCGGCGAAGACCAATCACCTGGCCACCGGACTGCAGGTGCCGGTGGATGTGATGTTCGACCGCAGCGCTGCCGGCGGCGGCTGACTGCAAAGGCAGGCCACTGCGGGCGGTGCGGCGCCTGCCGCATCGGCCGCGCCGAGGCAGCCCTCATGCGGCAGGGAAAGCCGCTCAGGCCGCGCCGTCGTCCTCGGGCAGCAGCACGTGGCCCTGCAGCACATAGACCTCGCCGGTGGCCGGGCAGGCGGCCGTCTGCGGCTCGCCGGGTTCGCTGCTCAGCGGCAGGGCCAGGCGCTCGCCGTGGCGGCTCATCCAGCCGATCTGGCGCGCCGGCACGCCCACCATCAGGGCGTGGTCCGGCACGTCGTGCTTGACCACCGTGCCGGCGCCGATGAAGGCATAGGCGCCCACCGTCACGCCGCACACGATGGTGCAGTTCGCCCCCAGCGTGGCGCCGCGCTTGACGCGCGTGGGCCGGTACTCGGCCTTGCGCACCACGGCCGCACGCGGGTTGTAGACATTGGTGAAGACCATGCTCGGGCCGCAGAAGACCTCGTCCTCCAGCGTCACGGCGTCGAACACCGACACGTTGTTTTGGATCTTCACGCCGTTGCCGATGACCACGTCGTTGCCGACGAAGACGTTCTGCCCCAGCGAGCAGCCGGCGCCGATGCGCGCGCCGCCGCACACATGGGCGAAGTGCCAGACCTTGGTGCCGGCGCCGAGCTGGGCGCCCGCGTCGACGATGGCGCTGGGGTGGGACCAGGCGGGGGCGGCTGAGGTCGTGTCGGTCATGGGCGGCGAGGGCAGCAGGTGGCAGTCGATCTCAAGGACAGGCGAGGACAGGCGGGCGGACCTCAGGCTCAGAACACCAGCGGCAGCCCCACGCGCGTGCCGTCGCGGGCGCTGCGGTAGGCGGCGATGATGACTTCCAGAGAACGCAGGCCGCTGTAGCCGTCCACCTCGGCGTGGGCCTTGCCCTGCAGGGTGGCGATGACGTTGTCGTAGTACAGCGGGTGGCCGAAGCCGTAGACCGAGGTGGTGGCGTAGCTGGCGCCCTTGATCTGCTCGTCCTCGGGGCGCGGTTCGTCGAATTCCCAGTGCTGGATCTCGTTGACCGCCACGCCGCCCACCCGCACCGAGCCCTTCTCGCCCAGCACCCAGATCGAGCCTTCCAGGTTCTTCGGGTAGGTCAGCATCGTCACGTTGATGCTGGCGAGCCCCCCGGCGCGCAGGCGCAGGCTCATCACGCCGCTGTCCTCGGCCTCGATGTCGCGCGCCTGGGTGGCGGTGTAGGCGTGCACGTTGTCGACCGGGCCGACCAGCCAGTCGACCATGTCGACGTAGTGGCTGGCCTGGTTCATGAAGGCACCGCCGTCCAGATCCCAGCGGCCGCGCCAGGGGGCTTCGTCGTAATAGCTCTGCGGGCGGGTCCAGAAGACGTTGACCGTGACCATGTGAATGCGGCCGAAGCGCTTCTGGTCGATCGCCTTCTTGAGCAGCTGCATGGTGGCGTTCAGGCGGTTCTGCTTGACGACGAAGAGCTTGACGCCAGCGTCGCGGCAGGCGCGCACCATGGCCATGCCCTCGTCCCACTTGGTGGCCATGGGTTTTTCGCTCAGCACGTGTACGCCGGCCCTGGCCGCGATGATGGCCTGCTGCGGGTGCAGGCCGCTGGGGGTGGTGAGCACCACGATGTCCGGCCGCGCCTGGGCCAGCAGGGTGTCGATGTCGGTGTAGGGGGTGGCGCCATGTTCCTGCGCCGCTGCCTGGGCGCGCTCGGGCACCTTGTCGCACACGGCCACCAGCTCGGCGCGGTCGGCGTGGCGCGCCAGCGAGGCGAAATGGTTTTTTGCGATGCGACCGCAGCCGACCAGGGCGAAGCGGATCTTGCGGTCGACGATGGGCAGGCGGTTGTACATGGCGGCGGGCCTGGCAGGCAGGCGAACAAACTAGGTCGATGGGCGCGAGGTGCCGACGGGCAGTGCACGAGCACAGGCGCAAGAGGGGACGGGCAAGGCGCCGCGGACTTCACACCGGGCGGCTTTTGGGGCGGCGGATTTTATGGCCGGCCTGCCTGACACCGGGCCTACCGAAGCGACCGCCCCTGCCGCCTAAAATTCCACAAGAAGAAACACGAGCTGCCGCCCATGACCACCGCCGACAAGAACCTGCCCACCACCACCGCCGCCACCCCTGCCACGACCGCCGACGACAACCAGCTCATCGCCGAACGACGCGAAAAGCTCGCCGCCCTGCGCGCTGAAGCGAAGGAAGCCGGCGCCGCCGTCTTCCCCAACGACTACAAGCCCAGGGACCACGCCGGCGAACTGCACCGCGTGCACGAGGGCAAGGACGCCGAGGCGCTGGACGCCGCCGCCATCCCGGCCAGCGTGGCCGGCCGCATGATGTTGAAGCGCGTGATGGGCAAGGCCTGCTTCGCCACGCTGCAGGACGGCTCGCGCGAGGGCAACCCGCGCATCCAGCTCTACATCACCCAGGACAACGTCGGCGCCGACAAGCTCGCCGCCTTCAAGCGCTGGGACCTGGGCGACATCCTGGGCGCCGAGGGCACCTTGTTCCGCACCAAGAGCGGCGAGCTGTCGATCAAGGTGACGAATCTGCGCCTGCTCACCAAGAGCCTGCGTCCGCTGCCGGACAAGTTCCACGGCATGAGCGACCAGGAGCAGAAGTACCGCCAGCGTTATGTCGACCTGATCACCGACGACGCCGCGCGGGATCGTTTCCGCGCCCGCTCCAAGGCCGTGGCCAGCATCCGCCAGTTCATGCTGGAGCACCACTTCCTGGAGGTGGAGACGCCCATGCTGCACCCCATCCCCGGCGGTGCCAACGCCAAGCCCTTCGTGACCCACCACAACGCGCTGGACCAGGAGATGTTCCTGCGCATCGCGCCCGAGCTGTACCTCAAGCGCCTGGTGGTGGGCGGCTTCGAGCGCGTGTTCGAGATCAACCGCAACTTCCGCAACGAAGGCATCTCGGTTCGGCACAACCCCGAATTCACGATGATGGAGTTCTATGCGGCCTACTGGAACCATCACGACCTGATGGACTTCACCGAGCAGCTCTTGCGCCACGCCGCCCGCCACGCCACCGGCTCGGCCCGCGTGAGCTACGCCGGCAAGCCGGTGCATCTGGATGAACCCTTCGCGCGGCTTTCGGTGCGCGACTCGCTGGTGGTGCACGCTGGCTTGAGCGAAGCCGAGGCCGACGATGCCGCCGTCATCCATGCGAAGCTGAAGGCCCACGGCGAAGAGCCGCCGGCCCACTGGGGCCTGGCCCAGCTGCAATTCGGCCTGTTCGAGGCCGTGGTGGAGGAAAAGCTCTGGCAGCCCACCTTCATCATCGACTACCCGGTCGAGGTGAGCCCGCTGGCCCGCGCAAGCGACAAGAACTCGGCCATCACCGAACGCTTCGAGCTCTTCATCACCGGACGCGAGTTCGGCAACGGCTTCAGCGAGTTGAACGACGCCGAGGACCAGGCCGCGCGCTTCCAGAGCCAGGTCGCCAACAAGGACGCCGGCGACGAGGAGGCGATGTACTACGACGCCGACTTCATCCGCGCGCTCGAATACGGCATGCCCCCCACGGGCGGCTGCGGCATCGGCATCGACCGCCTCATGATGCTCATCACCGACAGCCCCAGCATCCGCGACGTGGTGCTCTTCCCGGCGCTGCGCCGCGAGGGTTGAGCTGGGCTGAGCCGCGCCTTCGACCTCACACTGAAAGTAGCCTGCCTCATGACGCTCCACTTCACCCGCCGCCTCGCCCTGGGCCTGGCCGTCGCCCTGGCCACGCTGGCCGCACCCGGCCTCGTCGCGGCCGCCGACAACAAGCCCATCCGCCTGCTGGTGGGCTTCCCGCCCGGCGGCGGCACCGACGCCATCGCCCGCCTGCTGGCCGACAAGCTCAAGGACGAACTCGGCACCCAGGTGCTGGTGGAGAACAAGCCCGGCGCCGGCGGCCAGCTCGCCGCCCAGGCGCTCAAGGCCGCACCGGCCGACGGCTCGACCTTCTTCCTGTCGCACGACCACACCATCACCATCCTGCCCCTGGTGGTGAAGAACCCGGGCTACGAGCCGGCCAGGGACTTCGTGCCCGTGGCCGGCTTCGCCACCTTCGTCAACGCCCTGGCGGTGTCGGGCGGCACGCCGGCGAAGTCGGTCAGCGACTACGTCGGCTGGGTCAAGACGGCCGGCGGTGGCAAGAGCGCCGTGGGTGTGCCGGCGCCCGCCTCGGTGCCCGAGTTCCTGGTCAAGGTGATCGGCCAGAAATACGGCCTGGACCTCATCTCGGCGCCCTACCGCGGCAGCGCGCCCATGATGCAGGACATGCTGGGCAACCAGATCAGTGCCGGCGTGGGCTCCATCCCCGACTTCATCGACAACCACAAGGCCGGCCGCATCCGCGTCGTGGCGGTGCTGGGCGGCGCCCGCCAGGCCGCGCTGCCGGACGTGCCGACCTTCGCCGAACTGGGCCTGGCCGGCTTCGAGGACCTGCCCTACTACGGCGTGTTCGCGCCGGCCGGCACCAGCAAGGCCAGCATCGACGCCTTCAGCGCCGCGCTGGCCAAGGTCATCGCCCACAAGGACGTGCACGAGCGCCTCACCGCCATGGGTCTCACGGTTGGCCTGATGACGAGCGCCCAGCTCGGCGCGCGCGAGCAGGCCTACGCCCAGGTGTGGACGCGCATCATCGCGGCCAGCGGATTCAAGCCGCAATAAACGTCCTGCCGCCCGGCCAGACGGCTGGCGGGCCGTCATCGCCTGCCACCAGCCCCTCCAGGCTCAACGTCATGCGCATCACCGAACTGACTCTGCTCGAACAGGTCCGCATCACCGAGGCCGATCTGGCTCAACGCAAGGCCCTGCTGGGCCTGACGTCGGCCGACGAGGCCGAACTGGCGGCCTGTCAACCCATCGTTGAGGCCTTGCTGCCCGCGCTGGTGGCCGAGTTCTACGAGTGGCTGACCCAGATGCCGGACCAGGCCATGTTGATCGGCGACGCGGACACGCTGCAACGGCTGCACACGGCCCTGCAGCGCCATCTGCTGGAGCTGTTCAGCGGGAGGGTCGACCTGGACTATGTCAAGCAGCGCCTGCGCCTGGGCGGCATCCACCGGCGCGTCGGCCTGGAACCGCGCCACTACCTGGCGGGCGAGCACAAGCTCATGTCCCTGTTGCGCAGCGCCCTGTCCGCGGCCCCACTGGAGCCGACGCGGCTGCAGGCGGTGCTGCTGGCGCTGGGCCGGCTGCAGGTGCTGGATGCCACCTTGTTCTTCGAGAGTTATGTGCGCAGTCTGGGCAACGAGTTCGGCGTGGCGCTGCGACGCGGCGAGGCCTATGCCCACGAACTGGAGCAGGCACTGCACGAGCGCGAGCGCCAGGTCGCCGATCTGGCCCGCGTCGACGCACTCACGGGGCTGATCAACCGCCGCCACTTGAGTGATGCGTTGAGCCAGGCCCTGAGCGCCGCCCAGCGTCGGCTGGAGCCGATCAGCCTGGCCGTCTTCGACATCGACCATTTCAAGCAGGTCAACGACCTGCTCGGCCACGAACAGGGCGACGCCATCCTGCGCGGTGTGGCGTCAGCCTTGTGCGACGTCTCGCGCAGCGCCGACAGCTGCTTCCGCTATGGCGGCGACGAGTTCTGCATCATCCTGCCCGATTGCGGCGAGGACGACGCGCTCAACCTGTACTGCAAGCGTGTGCAGGGCCATCTGGCCGGGCTGATGCCCTCGATCAGCCTGACGGTGGGCATCTGCAGCACCGGGCCGCAGAGCTACCTGGGCGCCGAGGAAATGATCCATCGCGCCGATGCCGCCATGTACCAGTCCAAGTACCAGGTGCCCGACATCGAGCCTGACAGCGCTTTCATCCCTGACGACGGTGCGGTCGACCTGCGGCAATTGATGCATCGCGGCCCGGCACAACGCTGAGCGGGCGACGAGCCCGGTTGTTCAGCGCGTCGCGTCCGGCGGCCAGGGCCGCAGCACCGCGCGCACTGGCGAGGCGTCGGCATCCATCCAGCGCAGCGGCAGGGCGATGAGCTCGTAGTCGCCCTCGGGCACGTCATCGAGGCAGAGGTTTTCCAGCACCCGCAGGCCACGCCGGCGCAGCACCTGGTGGCTGGGCAAGGCCTTGCTGTCGGCCGGGTCGACGCTGGCGCTGTCGCAGCCCAGCAGCAGCACGCCCAGGTCGGCCAGGGCTTCGACCAGCGCCGGTTCGAAGGCCGGCAGCGCAGCGTCGAACGCTTGGCTCGGCGCCTGTGCATAACAACGCACCAGCACACGCCGCGGCAGGTCGACGACCGGCCCCGAGTCAAGCGACGAGGTGCCGGCGACAACTTCCCCTGGACCAACGCCACCATCACGCGGATGCGGCGGCAGGGCGTGCGCCAGATGACGCCAGCCCACCAGGGGCGCCACGCCGATGGCATGGATAACGCGGCAGCGCCCGATGAACGGTGCGAGGGCAAGCTCGCCCACGGCCGCGCCGTTGGGGTCGTAATGCAAGGGGGCATCGGCGTGGGCGCCCACGTGCGGACTGAGCGTCACCGCACTGACGTTGACCGGGCAGGCGGCGTCCAGGGTCGCGACCCAGCGCCGGGCATAGGGCGTATCGCCGGGGAACACCGGACTGCCGGCGCTCACCGGCGGCGAGATGTCCCACAGGGTCCGGAACGTCGTCATGGTGGTGACCGTGTGTGTTGGGTGTCGAGCAAGGGCGGGGTGGGGCGCGCCGGATGGACGGGCGCGCCATGTCACGATAGGTTACGTCCAGTCTTCTCCCCCACGAACACGCTCGATTCGACATGACGCCTGACCTGCCGCCCGTCTCCACCCCGCGCCGCCGCGCGCTGCTGTCGCCGGGCGCGCTGATGCTGGCGGGCGCCGCAATGGTGGCCGTCGCGGCTGCGGCCGCGCCGCCCGCCACTCAAGGCAGCGTCGCCGGCACAGCGGCCACCGCCCATCCAGCCGCCGGCGACGAGGATCTGAGCCCGCTGCGCCGCGAGTGCAACGTCGGCCGCCGGCATGTGGAAGTGCGCAACTGCATGGTCGAGCGCTCCCGCGCAAGCACCCAGGAGGTGGACGAGGCCGAAGCCGCGCTGCGCGACCTGCTCAGCGAACGCGCCGCCGTGCAGCCGGCGTTCAAGCGCACGGCAGCCAACTACGAGGCGGCCAGCAAGTCCTACGCGCGTTACCGCCATTACCAATGTGAGTACGCGGTCAGCCTGGTGACCGGCCAGGCGGTACAGCGCGAGACCCGTCTGTCCTGCACCTACGACTTCAACCTCAAGCGCAAGCAGCACCTGGCCGAGCTGCGCGCGGCCTTGCCCGAGGCCCTGCCGGCGTCCGGCGCCGCGGCCGGCGTGGCCGATCCAGGCACGGCGCCGGCAGCAGCGGGTGCAGGGGCGCAGCGGGCAGCGGCCACCGGGCGACGGCCGGCCGCCATGGCCAACACCGGTGCGGCGTCGGCCAGCCGGCGCTGACGCGCTGATGCAGCGCCCAGGGATAGCCCTAGGCAGCGGCACCGTGCCAGGGCCCTGGCACGCCACTAGCATGTGGCGCACTCTTCACAGGAGGTTCCCCCATGCAAGCGACCCGTCCGTTCCGACCCGGCCTCCACAGCACCTTGCGCGTGCCCGCCTTTCACCACACCACGCCACGCCCGCGCCTGCTGGCGTCCTGGATCTGTGCGGCCGCCGCGCTGCTGCCGCTGCTGGCCGGCGCCAAGACCCTGGTCTATTGCAGTGAGGGGTCACCCGAGAACTTCACCCCGGCGCTGAACATCACCGGTACCAGCTTCGACGCCGCCCGGCCGGTCTACGACAAGCTGGTGCACTTCAAACGCGGCTCCACCGAGATCGAGCCCGGCCTGGCCGAGAGCTGGACGGTCTCGCCCGACAGCAAGGTCTTCACCTTCAAGCTGCGCAAGGGCGTGAAGTTCCACAGCGGCGTGAACGGCTTCAGGCCCACGCGCGACCTGAATGCCGACGACGTGATCTGGAGCTTCGAGCGCCAGGGCAAGGCCGACCACCCCTACGCCAAGGTCTCGGGCGGCAAGTACGACTACTTCGCCGACATGGGCCTGAACACCGACATCGCGGCTCTGGAGAAGGTCGACGCCAGCACGGTGAAGATGACGCTCAAGGCGCCCAACGTCACCATGCTGGCCAACCTGGCGATGGACTTCGCGGCCATCCACTCGGCCGAATACGCCGACATGCTGGCCAAGGCCAACAAGAAGGAGCAGTTCGACCAGATCCCGGTTGGCACCGGCCCCTTCAGCTTCGTCACCTACCAGAAGGACGCGGTCATCCGCTACAAGGCCAACAAGGAGTACTGGGGCGAGAAGGCCCTGGTCGACGACCTGGTGTTCGCCATCACGCCCGACCCGACGGCGCGCTACAGCAAGCTCAAGGCCGGCGAATGCCACTTCATGATCGCCCCGCGCCCGGCCGACCTGGCCGAGATGCAGAAGGACGCCGCCCTCAAGGTCATCAACCAGCCCGGCCTCAACATCGCCTACTGGGCCTTCAACACGCAAAAGCCGCCCTTCGACAAGAAGGAGGTCCGCCAGGCCCTGTCCATGGCCATCGACAAGGCCGCCATCATCAGGGACGTCTACCTCGGCGCCGGCCAGGCCGCCAAGAACCTGGTGCCGCCCACGCTGTGGGGCTACAACGATGCGGTCAAGGACTACCCCTACGACGCCGCCAAGGCCAGGGACATGCTCGCCAAGGCCGGCGTGAAGACGCCGCTGGAGATCGACCTGTGGTACATGCCGGTGCAGCGGCCCTACAACCCCAATGCCAAGCGCATCGCCGAGATGATGCAGGCCGACCTGGCCAAGGTCGGCGTGAACGCCAAGCTCGTCACCTACGAGTGGGGTGAATACAGGAAGCGCATGCAGCAGGGTGAACACATCACCGGCATGCTGGGCTGGACCGGCGACAACGGCGACCCGGACAACTTCTTCTTCCTGCGCGGCTGCGACGCCGCCCGCCCGGGCGGCCAGAACCTGGCCAAGTGGTGCAACAAGGCCTTCGACGAGCGGCTGGAAAAGGCCCGCACCCTGCCCGACCAGAAGGCCCGCGCCAAGCTCTACGAGGAGATGCAGGCCATCGAGAAGGACGACGCGCCGGACTTCAAGATCGCCCACTCCATCGTGTATGAAGCCATGCGCAAGGAAGTGACGGGCTTCAGGCAGAGCCCCTTCGGATCACACGAGTTCAACGGCGTGGAGCTGAAGTGATGGCCCGGCCGGGGCGCCAGCGCCTGCCCCGGCCCGGTCCTGTCCGGCCCGCCGCGGCCTGACCCGCGCCTGATCCGCGTCTGTTGCATGTTCACCTTCCTGCTCAAGCGCCTGGCGCTGACCCTGCCCACCTTCGCGGCACTGATGTTCCTGACCTTCGTCGCCATCCGGCTCGTGCCCGG
Source organism: Pseudomonadota bacterium (assembly GCA_041169165.1). Taxonomy (GTDB): domain Bacteria; phylum Pseudomonadota; class Gammaproteobacteria; order Burkholderiales; family Burkholderiaceae_C; genus Sphaerotilus. Next base: position 40,352 of record JBEEJN010000002.1, on the reverse strand, counting down.
CGACCCGGTCGAGGTGCGGGTGGGCGAACGCGGCATCAGCCCAGAGCGCCTGGCGCAGTTCCGCCACGAACTGGGCCTGGACCAGCCGGTGTGGAAGCAGTTCGGCGACTACGCCTGGCAGCTGCTGCACGGCGACTTCGGCACCTCGGTGGTGACGAACCAGAAGGTCATCTCCGAGTTCGCCGCGCTCTTTCCGGCCACCATCGAACTCTCGGTGGCCGCCATGCTGCTGGCCGCGCTGCTGGGTGTGCCGGCCGGCGTGATCGCCGCCGCCCGGCGCGGCAGCCTGTACGACCAGACCCTGATGGGCCTGTCAGTGACGGGTTATTCCATGCCCATCTTCTGGTGGGGCCTGCTGCTCATCATGGTCGTGGGTGAGCGCTGGGGGCTCACGCCGGTGTCGGGCCGCATCGACCTCATCAAGTACTACTTCGAGCCTGTCACCGGCTTCATGACCCTCGACGCCTGGCTGAGCGGCCAGGACGGTGCGGTGAAGGACGCCCTGCACCACCTGCTGCTGCCGGCCATCGTGCTGGGCACCATCCCGCTGGCTGTGGTGGCGCGCATGACGCGCTCGGCCATGCTGGAGGTGCTGAGCGAGGACTATGTGCGCACCGCCCGTGCCAAGGGCCTGCCGGCCTGGCGGGTCATCGGCGTGCATGCGCTGCGCAACGCCCTCATCCCGGTGGTGACGGTGATCGGCCTGCAGATCGGCACGCTCATGGCCGGCGCGGTGCTGACCGAGACCATCTTTTCCTGGCCCGGCATCGGCAAGTGGCTGATCGAGGCCATCTCGCGGCGCGACTACCCGGCCCTGCAGGGCGGGGTGATGCTGGTGTCCACGGTGGTCATCGTGGTCAACCTGGGGGTCGACCTGCTCTACGGCCTGATCAATCCGCGCATCCGCCACGGATGACCCACGCATGACTGAAGCGACCGCCTCGCTGGCCGGCCCGGCTGCCAGCGCCACCCCCCACCCGGCCCCCACCGATGCCGAAGGCCAGCTCGCCCCGGCGCGCTCGCCGCTGCGCGAGTTCTGGGCCGCCTTCCGCGAGAACCGCGGCGCCGTGCTCGGCCTGGCCATCGTCGTGCTGGTCGCCCTGGCGGCGGTGTTCGCCGACTGGGTCGCGCCCCACTCCCCCATCGAGCAGTTCCGCGACGCGGTGACGGCCCCGCCGTTGTGGGACGCAGGCGGCAGCGCGCGCTTCATTCTGGGCACCGACAGCCTGGGGCGCGACATGCTCTCGCGCCTCATCCATGGCGCACGCGTCTCGCTCTTCATCGGCCTGACGGTGATGAGCGTGAGCTTCGTCATCGGCGTGTTGCTGGGCCTGGCCTGTGCCGCGAACCAGGCCAGCCGCTGGGGGCAGGCGGTGGACGTGGCCGTCTCGCGCGTGATGGACCTGATCATGGCCGTGCCCAGCCTGGTGCTGGCCATCCTGGTGGTGGCGGTGCTGGGGCCCAGCCTGACCAACACCATCGTCGCGGTCACCATCGTCTACCTGCCGCGCTACGTGCGCCTGGTGCGGGCCTCGGCCCTGGCCGAGCTGGGCAAGGACTATGTCATTGCCGCCCAGGTGGCCGGCGTGGGCCGCTGGCGGCTGATGTTCCGCACCGTGCTGCCCAACTGCCTGGCCCCGCTCATCGTGCAGGCCGCGCTGGGCGTGAGCGATGCCATCCTCGAAGCCGCCGCGCTGGGCTTTCTGGGCCTGGGCGCCCAGCCGCCCACGGCCGAGTGGGGCACCATGCTGGCCGATGCGCGCGAATTCATCCGCTCCAACCCCAGCCTGGTGACGCTGCCCGGCCTGGCCATCCTCGTCACCGTGGTGGCCATCAACCTGGCCGGCGACGGCCTGCGCGACGCGCTCGACCCGCGTCTGCGCCGGTCCTGAGGCGATGGGCATCAGCATGACCCGCAGTGCAATTTTCCCCGCCTCGGGCGACCTGCCTAGCCGCGAAAGATCAGGTGGCTCACAGGCTTTGCTGGAAGTCCGCGGCCTCACGGTCAGCTTCGCCACCCGCGGCGGGCGTTTCGTCGCCGTCGAAGGCGTGGATCTGGACGTCTCGGCCGGCGAGGTACTGGCCATCGTGGGCGAATCCGGCTCGGGCAAGTCGGTGGCCATGCTGGCCATCATGGGCCTGCTGCCCTGGACGGCCACGGTCAGCGCCGAACGCCTGGCCTTCATGGGCCAGGACCTGCGCGGCCTCGCCCCCAAGGCGCGCCGCGCCCTGGTCGGCCGCGACCTGGCGATGATCTTCCAGGAGCCCATGTCCTCGCTGAACCCCTGCTTCACCGTGGGCTACCAGATAGGCGAGGTGCTGGGTGAACACCTGGGCATGGATCGCAAGGCGCGCAAGCAGCGCGTCATCGAGCTGCTGGAGCAGGTCGGCATCCCCGACGCGCCGCGCCGCGCCGGCGCCTTTCCGCATCAACTCTCGGGCGGCATGTGCCAGCGCGTCATGATCGCCATGGCCCTGGCCTGTGAACCGAAACTGCTGATCGCCGACGAACCCACCACGGCGCTGGACGTCACCATCCAGGCCCAGATCCTCGACCTGCTGCTCAAGCTCAAGCAGGAGAGCAGCATGGGCCTGGTGCTCATCACCCACGACCTGGGCGTGGTGGCCGAGACAGCCGACCGTGTCGTCGTGCAATACGCCGGCCATCAGGTCGAGCGCAACAGCGCCGCCGCCCTGTTCGAGCAGCCCCACCACCCCTACACCGCCGCCTTGCTGGCCGCCCTGCCCGATCGCGCTAAGCCCGGCAGCCGCCTGGCCGCCATCCCCGGCGTCGTGCCCGGCCAGCACGACAAGCCTGCCGGCTGCCAGTTCGCGCCGCGTTGCCCGCGTGCCTTCGAGGCTTGCAGCCGCGCGCCCCAGCCTGCCTCGACCGAGCTGGGCCAGGCGCTCTGCCACCGCCCGCTGCTGGCGGGTGAAAGTTATCTGGCGATTGCTGCCGCGAGCAGCGCGAACGAGGTGCCGGCGTGACAAAGGCCGACGTCGCGATGCCCCCTGCCGTGCGCGCCCACCTGCCGGGCGGCCACGGCGGTGTGCCCCTGCTCGAAGCCGTCGACCTGGCCCGCCGTTATGAAGTACGCCGCGGCGTGTTCGGCGCCCGGGCCCAGGTCCATGCGCTGGCCGGCGTGTCCTTCACGCTCGAAGCGGGCCGGACGCTCGCCGTCGTCGGTGAATCCGGCTGCGGCAAGTCCACCCTGGCGCGCGTGCTGACCCTGATCGAGCCGCCCAGCGCCGGCACGCTGCTCATCGCCGGCCAGGACGTCGCCCAGGCCGACGAGGCGCGCCGGCGCGAGCTGCGCCGCCAAGTGCAGATCGTGTTCCAGAACCCCTATGGTTCGCTCAACCCGCGCCAGACCATCGGCGACGCCCTCGACGAACCCCTGGCCGTCAACACGACGCTCGGCCGCGACGAACGCCGCCGCCAGGTCATGGCCATGCTGGAACGTGTCGGCCTGCGCCCCGAGCACCACGCGCGTTACCCGCACATGTTCTCGGGCGGCCAGCGCCAGCGCGTGGCCATCGCGCGTGCGCTCATGCTGCGCCCGGGCATCGTGGTGCTGGACGAACCGGTTTCGGCGCTGGATGTATCGATCCGCGCCCAGGTGCTCAACCTGCTGGCTGACTTGCAGCGCGACTTCGGCCTGGCCTATGTCTTCATCAGCCACGACCTGGGCGTGGTGCGCCACCTGGCCGACGAGGTGCTGGTGATGTACCTGGGCCGCGTGGTGGAGCAGGCCAGCCGCGCCGACCTCTTCGCTGCGCCGCGCCACCCCTACACCCAGGCGCTGCTGTCGGCCACGCCGCTGGCCGACCCCGCAGCGCGTGAGCGGCGCGGCGCCCGCATCCTGTTGAAGGGTGAGCTGCCTTCGCCGCTGGCGCCACCCTCGGGCTGTGCATTCCGGACCCGTTGCCCGCGCGCGGATTCAGCCTGTGCCGAGCGCCAGCCAGGGCTGGGCGGCGCTGACGCACACCGACTAGCGTGCTGGCATCCAGCCTGAACCGGCAAAACCAAAACGACATTCACACGGATCCACCACCGGCTGCATGGCCCCGGGGTGGAAATTTCGCGCGTGCCGCCGGCCCAGGATTGAACGGTTTTTTATTCCGGCACTTGACCTCGCGCGACGCGCGGAAACGCCTTGGAATCCCCGCGCTATTCCTGGGCACCCAGCAGGGTCAACGGCGATAGCCTTCGTCCAGTCCTACAGCCTTGTTCAGCCGGTGCATACGCGCAGGACGTCAGGTCCGGTTTTTCCAAAACGCTTGGCAGGTGTGCGCCTGCGGTGGGTGGGCCCGGAGTCCGGCGACAAATGAGACCGCGCCGAACGAGCTGAGACGCCACTTTCCGGCACCCGTGATCCGGCCATCGCGGGGACCCGGTGCCAGATCTGACGCAGCGGGCGCAGTGCCCGATCGAAACACCCGGCACCCGCCGATCCGAACCCCGGCCTGGCGCTGCAGTCTTGGGCGCCCTGGAGACCCCCTTGCAGCGCCCCGCATCCGCCCGTTTCTTCGCCACTGCCGGCGTCGTCGCCCTGGCCCTGACGCTGGGCGCCTGCGCCCAATTGCCGCCGCAGCCGCGCAGCGATGCCGACCAGCAGGCGCGTGTCGCCGCCGACCAACTGGCCGCGCGCAAGGACGTGCCGCCGCTGGGCGCCACGCTCACGCTCGAAGAAGCCATAGCGCGGGCCCTGAAGTACAACCTCGACCGCCGCACGCGCCAGCTCGAACAGGCCATCGCGCTGCAGCAATACGACCTGAGCGCGTACGACCAGCTGCCGCGCCTGTTGGCGACCGCCGGCTACAGCAACCGCGACAGCGACCGTCTGTCGCGCAGCGTGAACGCGGTCACCGGTGCGCCGCTGGGTGTCGACCCGTCGATCTCGCAGTCGCGCGAACACACCCTGACCCAGCTCGACCTGACCTGGAACCTGCTGGACTTTGGCCTGGCGCGCCACAACCTGAGCCAGGCGGGCGACCGCGTGCTGGCCGCAGCCGAGCGCCGCCGCAAGGCCACCCACCAGCTGGCGCAAGACGTGCGCGTGGCCTACTGGCGCGCCGCCAGTGCCCAGCGCCTGAGCGATGAGGTGCGCGCCAACCTGGCCCTGGCCGACGAAGCGCTGGCCGATGCGCGCAGCGCCGAGCAGGAAAAGCTGCGTTCGCCGCTCGATTCCCTGCGCTACCAGCGCCAGCTCACCGAGAACATGCGCCTGCTCGAATCCATCGAGCAGGAACTGGTGACCGCCCGCTTCGAGCTTGCCGGCCTCATCAACGCCCCGGCCCAGCTGCCGACCCAGCTCAGCAGCCCGCCGGTGCTCGAACTGCCGCAGGAAGCCAGCCGCACCCCCGAGCAACTGGAGGAACAAGCCCTGCTGGGCAACCCCGACCTGCGCGACCTGGACTACCAGCGTCGCATCGCCGCGGTCGAGGTGCACAAGGTGATCGCCCGCGCCTGGCCCAACATCAGCCTGAGCCTGGGCACGCGCTACGACACCGACAACTATCTGGTGCACCGCAACTGGAACGAGCTGGGCGTGCAGGTCTCGTTCAACCTGCTCAACCTGGTGTCGCTGCCGCTGCAGCGCAGCGCCGCGGAAGCCGGCGTGGCCCTGGCCGACCAGCGCCGCCTGGCCGCCCACGTCGCCGTCATCACCCAGGTCAACGTGGCGCGGGTGCAGCTCATCAGTGCGCGCCGCCAGTTCGATCGTGCTGACGCCCTGTGGCAGCTCGACACCAAGATCATGGAACAGCTGATGCGCCGCGAGCAGGCCCAGGCCGGCTCCAAGCTCGAACGAGTGGCATCTCAGACGACCACCATCGTCAGCCTGCTGCGCCGCTACCAGGCGCTGGCCCAGGCCAACGCGGCCGCCAGCAAGCTGCAAGCAACGCTCGGCGTCGACCCCCTGCCCGACAGCAGTGACGACCTGACCCTCGAACAGATCGCCACCCAGGTGCGTGAGCGCCTGCTGGGCGCCTGAGCGGCGCGCACCACCCGCACCAGCCGCACCACCCTCATATCCAGCACCGACGGCCTTGCGCCGCGTCCTCACGGCCCCACCCGACCCGACCCGGCCTCCCACTCACAACCGGCAACCGCACCATGTTGAAGATCGCCGCCATCCACTCGCCGTCGGTCCGGCCGACTGCCGCATGCCACCTGCCGGGTGCTCGTCAGCACCGGCTGCTGCACCGCCTGCTGCTGGTCAGTCTGGCCGTGCTGGGCCAGGCGTTCAGCGGCGCCGTCCTCGCCCAGGGCGCCAAGTCTCAGGCCCTCATGCCAGTGCCGCTGGCCAGCGTCGCCATGCCTGCACCCGCCAGCGCAGGCGCAGCGGCCGCCCACCTCAACCCGGCACCGGGCACCCCTTCCAGCGGCACAGCAGCGGCGGCCACGCCGGCCCTGCGCGGCCTGGGCGGCGAACCCGAACTGCGCGCCCAGCTCACGCCGCGCCGTTACACCACGCTGGCGGCCGAAATTGGCGCCCGCATCCAGAAGCTCGCGGTCAGCGAAGGCGGCGTGATCGAAGCCGGCCAGCTGCTCATCCGTTTCGACTGCAGCGTGCAGGAAGCCCAGCTTGCCCGTACCCGCGCCGCGCTGGACGCCGCCGTCAAGCAACTCGCCACCCAGAACCGCCTGGTCGAACTCGGCGCCACCGGCCGCCAGGAGCTCGACCAGGCCGAGGCCGAGGTGGCCAAGAACCGCGCCGAGGTGGCGCAGATCGACGTGCAGCTGGGCAAGTGCAACGTCGTCGCCCCGTTCAGCGGCCGGGTCGCTGAGCAGCGTGTGCGCGAGCAGCAGTACGTGCAGCCCGGCCAGGCCCTGCTCGAAGTGCTGGACGACAGCGTGCTCGAGATCGAATTCATCATGCCCTCGCGCTGGCTGCAGCGCGTGCGCCAGGGCAGCACGGTGCAGATCGCCGTCGACGAGACCGGCAAGACCTACCCGGCCAAGGTGCAGCGCCTGGGCGCCAAGGTCGACCCGGTGAGCCAGTCGATCAAGGTGGTCGCCGCCATCGACGGCCACCCGGCCGAACTCATCGCCGGCATGAGCGGGCGTGTGCTGGTGAAACGAACACCTTGAACGCGCTGGTGAGCACTTTGCTGCCTGACTGACTCCTTCCCACTGCGCCGATCAGCGTCGCCCGCCGCGACGGCACGACTGATCGGCGAACGCATTTCCCGCCTCTTTCCTGCATCGAACCCGTCCGTGAGCGCCAACATGTCGAACAAGCCCAAGCAAAGCAACTGGAAGAAGCACCACGCCGCCCGCGCACCGCGCGCCTGGGCGCTGGAAGCCCGGCTCATGTTCGACGCAGCGGCGGTGGCCGATGCGGCGCACCAGTACAGCCAGATAGCCGACACCCATGTTCAGGACCTGCAAGCGGCCCAGGCTGATCACCCGTACAACGACGCGGCAGGCGCGGCTTCCGCCCTGCTCGCGCCTGCCACCGCGCCGGTGTCTGCGCCGCTCACGACCGCCGCGGCCGAACGCGTGATCGATCGGGTGGGCGATCCTCGCCCGGCAGCGGTGAGTGCCGGCAGCAGCACAGGCGGTGGCCGCGAGATTCTCTTCATCGACGGCAAGATCCCCGGCTTGGACACATTGCTGGCCGAGGTGCGTACCGACGTTCAAGTGGTGGTGCTCAATTCCGACTCCGACCCCTGGTCGCAGATGAGCGCGGTCGTTGAGGCGCAGCGGAACATCAGCGCCATTCACCTGGTGTCGCATGGCCAAAGTGGCGACATCATGATCGGCGGACGCCACTTCACGCAGACCAGTCTGCAGGCTCACGCTGCCGAGTTGCAGCAGTGGCAAGGCCATCTGGCCGCCGGGGCGGACGTCCTGCTCTACGGCTGCGACATCGGTGCCGGCGAAAACGGACAAACACTGGTCGACACACTCGCCAGCCTGACTCACGCCGACGTCGCAGCGTCCAGCAACGCCACCGGTGCCACGGTGCTGGGAGGTGACTGGACTCTGGAAGTGCACAACACTGGCAGTCACGCGGCGGACTTCAACCATGCCCTGGTCTTCGCGCCCAGTGTGGCGAGCGACTACGTCTACAACCTCACCTCAGGCGTCTTCAGCACTACCACCGGCACCAACGTCGACACCGCCGGCGTCACCACCGGGCTGATCGGCGCGGGCAAGCTCATCACTTTCGATCCGATTGATGTCACCACCACCGATCCCACGGCCAAGCTCATCATTCGCGCGTACGACGTTGATTACGGTCTGAAGAACAGCTCGGGCGTTGCCTATGCCGTCGGCGACCCCAACAGTGAATGGGACGGCGTCTACATCCAGAAGTTGGGCGACTCCACCTGGACCTTCGTCGGCTACCTCAACGGCACCAACAACAACTGGAGCTACACCACGCTGGATATCTCCGGCGTAATCTCCGCCAGGGGGGTCGGCAGCTACATCGTGCGTGTGGTGCCAGACGACAACGGCACCCAGACCCAGGCCAACAACGCCGGACGCTGGGTGGTGGGCACCTCCATCGCCGAAGTCATCCTGGGCCCGGGCGGAGCGGTCCTGAACACGGTCAGCGAGACCGGCCAGAGCGTGACGTCGACACTCACCCCGATTGCGTCCGGCAATTACACGATCCAGTACCTCCTGATCGACTCAACCGGGCGTGCGGTCGCACAGGTCGACGCGGCAGCCAACGGCATGACAGCCAGCACCGCCGCTACGCTGAGCAGCACACTCAACCCAAACACGAATTTCTACAGTACCTGGGGTGCCATTCCGACAGGCACGTACACGCTCCAAGCCACGCTGATCGATGCCAAGGGCGTGGTCCAGGACACCAAATCCGTTACCTACAGTCTTATCCAGAGCGCAGGCAGCAGCGGCAGCGTGGTGCTGAGCACCTCAGCGACCAGCAGCAACTACACCGTCATTACCGGCAACACCTCGTGGACCGGGTCCAGCGCGGCTGACCTGGCCCATCAGGCCACCACCGACACCACACCCACCATCACTGGCTGGGTCTCAGCGACCAAGTCCACGAGCAACCGCACGGTAGAGGTCTACATGGACGGCACGTTGCTGGGGACCGTGTCGACCGTCAGCGCCAATTACAACACCGCGATGAAGGGTTTCTCGTGGAGCTACACGCTCACCGCCGGCCAGGCAGCAGCGGTAGGCAATCACACGTTCACGGCAAAACGCGCCAATTCCAACACCACGACCTACACGATGAGCGCGGGATACAACCTGGCCATCGACGCAGCCACCGCCGTGACGCCGGTCATCACCGACCTGACGAGCGCTTCATGGACCGGCAGCAGCAGTGCTGACCTGGCCTCGCAGGCCAACCATGCACTCGCACCGCACACCACGTCTGACAGCACGCCTGCCCTCACCGGCACGGCCGGCAAGCTCGCCACTCTCAACGTCTACGACGGCGCGACCCTGTTGGGCTATACCAGCGCCGACGTCAACGGCAACTGGACCTACCAGGTGCCCGACTACCTGCTGCGCAGCAACGGCAGCCACGACTTCACGGTCAAGGACGTCACCGCCGGCAACAACATCAGCTCGGCAAGCTACGCACTCACCATCGATTCCACCGCACCGGACCAGACCGTCAGCATCACCGCGATCTCGGCCGACACCGGTGCCAGCAGCAGCGACTTCATCACGGCCACCGCCAGCCAGACCATCAGCGCCACCCTCAGCAGCGGCCTGCTGACTGGCCAAAAGCTCATGGCCTCGCTGGACGGCGGCACCACCTGGACCGACATTAGCGCCTCGGTCAGCGGCACCTCCGTGAGCTGGGCTGGTCAGACCCTGAAGAGCGGCTATGCCGATCCGGCGCAATACGTGCCTTGGGCCATCCAGATGAAGGTGGTCGACGCGGCCAACTTCAGCAGCGCCCTGGCCAGCCAGGACTACCAGCTGATCAACTCGGGCGGCACGCCAGTGATCAGCACCGTAGCCAGCTCGGTGGCCACCAGCGTCACGACCAACTACAGCTACCCGGTCATCACCGGCACCGGCGACGCCGACACGGTGGTCGACATCTACGCCACACCCAGCGGGGGCGGCAGTGCCAGTCTGCTGGGGACGGTGGCGGTGGACCGCAGTGGTAACTGGACGCTCTCACCGACCACCGCCATCGCCAACGGCAGCTATGTGCTCAAGGCGGTGGAGCGCAATACCCTGTCGGGCTACACCTCGCCTGATTCGACCACCAAGCAGCTCACCATCAACACCAGCCTGCCGCTGCTCACGCTCAACGCCGCGTCCGATAGCGGCGCGTACAACAGCGACGCCATCACCAATGTGGCCACGCCCTCGGTTCGGGTGAATTTCGCCAACATCGGCGTCAACCTCACCGCCGGCACCGACGCGGTCACGCTGAAAAACGCCGCCGGCACCACGGTGGGCACGGCTACGGTCACGGCGACCAACGTCACCAACAAATACGTCGACATCAACACCAGCAACCTCGGTGCGGATGCGCTCGAAAAGCTCACTGCGGTGGTCACCCATACCGGCACGAGCTACACCTCCAACGAACTGAACTTCACCCTGGACAAGACCGGCCCGCAGCTGGGCAATCTGCGCGTGGACGGCGACACGGTGAGCCTGAGCATCACCGAGGCGGTGGGCCTGAACCCGATCGCACCCGATCTCACGACCTTCACCGTCAAGGTCAATGGCAGCACAGTCACTGCCGACAGCCTGAGTTACGACCCAGTTGGCAAGACGCTGCAGATCACGCTCACCAACGCAGTTGGCGCCAGCGACGCGGTCACCGTGACCTACACCGCCGGCGGCGGCAACAACCTGGTCGACCTGGCTGGCAACGCCACTCAGACCTTCAACGCCAGCCCAGCGCTCAACATCACCGACACCATCCCGCCTACGCTGAGCAGCATCGAACTGCTCACGCCTGCCAGCGGACCGAGCAACGCCAGCAGCGTGACCTTCCGCGTCACCTTCGCCGACCTCAGCGGTGGCGTGGCCCACGTCGACGCCAGCGACTTCCTGGCCAAGCTTGGCGGCAGCCCGGTGACAGTGAGCAGCGTGAGCCAGGTCACGGGCCTGGTTTACGACGTCACCGTGTCCGACCCAGCACTTGTCAACGCCAACGCCACCCTGACCCTGGAACTGGCCACGAGCGGAGTGGACATCACCGACGTATCGGCCGCCGCCAATGCCCTGGCCCCCAGCGCCGCCAGCGGCAGCATCGTGCTCGACCACACCGCACCGGCGGCGATCACGGCCACTCTGGCCAATGACACCGGTGCCAGCGCGATAGACGCCAACACCAGCAGCGGCACGGTCAACGTGAGCGCCCCCGAAGCCGGCGCCACCTGGCAATACAGCAGCGATGGCGGCAGCAACTGGACCACCGGCACGGGCAGCAGCTTCACGCTCAGCGGCGACGGCGCCAAGAGCGTGCTGGTGCGCCAGATCGACAGCGCCGGCAACGTCGGCGCCAGTTCCAGCGCCTTGGACTTCACGCTGGACACAACCGCCCCGACCATCAGTTCGGCCAGCATCAACGGCACCAGCCTGGTGCTGAACTACAGCGACGCCAGCCGCCTGGACGCCAACAACACCGCCGCCACAGACGCCTGGAGCGTCAACATTGCCGGCAGCCCGGTGGCTGTGACTGGCTTGAGTGTGGATGCCATCAATCAGACCGTTACCTTGACTTTGGCGCGTGCCGCACTTGCTGGCGAGTCGGTGACCGTGGCCTATACCGACCCCACCGCCGCCAACGACATCAACGCACTGCAGGACCTGGCTGGCAACGATGCAGCCAGCAGCACGGCCCAGGCCGTTACAAACAACACCCCCAACCAGTTGCCCACCGTGGCCGCTGTCTCGGCCAGTGGCGCCGAGGACGCCGCCGACATCGCCGTCACCCTGTCGGCCACCGACATCGACGGCAGCGTCGCAAGCTACACCATCGCCACGCTGCCGACCAACGGCACCCTTTACCGCGACGCCAATCACACCCAGTTGGTGGTGGCCAACACGCCGTTCACCGAAGGCACGCTGCATTTCGTGCCCGATGCCAACTGGAACGGCTCGACCAGCTTCGACTACAGCGCCACCGACAACGGCAACGCCACCTCGGCCAGCACCGCCACCGCCAGCATCAACGTGTCGGCCGTGAATGACCTGTCCACCATTGCCGGCACCGACACCGCCTCGGTCACCGAGGACAGTGGTGCCTACGTCAAGAACGGCAGCCTGACCGTCACCGATCCGGACAGCGTCACCACGATCACGCCGATCACCGCTCAGCAGGGAACCTACGGCAGTTTCAGCATCGACGCCAGCGGCGCCTGGACCTACACCGCCGACAACGCCTTGCTGCAGCCGCTCGCTGGCGGCGCTCAGGCCACCGACAGATTCACCGTCACCGCGACCGACGGCACGACTCATGTCGTGACGGTCACGCTCAACGGCGTGGACGACCTGTCCACCATTGCCGGCACCGACACCGCCTCGGTCACCGAGGACAGTGGTGCCTACGTCAAGAACGGCAGCCTGACCGTCACCGATCCGGACAGCGTCACCACGATCACGCCGATCACCGCTCAGCAGGGAACCTACGGCAGTTTCAGCATCGACGCCAGCGGCGCCTGGACCTACACCGCCGACAACGCCTTGCTGCAGCCGCTCGCTGGCGGCGCTCAGGCCACCGACAGCTTCACCGTCACCGCGACCGACGGCACGACCCATGTCGTGACGGTCACGCTCAACGGCGTGGATGAAGCGCCCACCGTGGCTGCCGTCTCTGCCAGCGGCAACGAGGACGCCGCAGACATTGCCGTCGCCCTGTCTGCCGCTGACACCGACGGCACCATCGCCAGCTACACCATCGCCGTGCTGCCGGCCAATGGCACGCTGTACCGCGACGTCGCCCACACCCAGTTGGTCGTGGCCGGCACCGCCTTCACGGAAGCCACGCTGCACTTCGTGCCCGACGCCAACTGGAACGGCTCGACCAGCTTCGACTACAGCGCCACCGACAACTCGGGCACCCCGTCAGCTGCCGCCGCCACTGCCAGCATCACCGTGGCGGCCGTGAATGACGGGCCCACGCTGCTCGACGGCGGTCAAGCCATTGCCAACCAGGTGAACTACACCCTGGGCAGCACGCCGGCCGTGCTCAACCTGGCAGGCATCACGGTGAGCGACACCGATCTCGACGCCGGTGCCGGTGGCTCGGGCAACTACGACGGCGCCACACTCTCCCTGCAACGCCAGGGTGGCGCGGCGGCACAGGACGTGTTCGGCGTCAGCGGCAACCTGCAGATCGACGCCAACAACGGCGACCTGCTGCTGACCAACCCGACGAGCCAGGTCACGACCCTGATCGGCAGCGTCAGCCTGACCAATGGCGTGACCACCAGCAACGACGGTCACATCACCATCACGTTCAACGCCAACGCCAGCACTGCGGCGGTGAACGAGGCACTCAGCAGCCTGACCTACGCCAACAGTGCGTCCGTGCCGCCGGTGAGCGTGGATCTCAGCTGGACCTTCGATGACGGCAACAGCAACGGTGCCCAGGGCACGGGCGGCGCCGCCACCGCCACGGGCAGCACCCGGGTGGTGATCGACGCGCCGAACCACAACCCGGTGTCGACCAACCCCAGCTATTCGGCCCAAGGCACCGAGGACACCAACCTGGTCGACGTGCTGCCGGTGGCCAATGACGTGGATGGCGACCTGGTGTCCTACCGGCTCGACTTCGACACCAGCAATCCGACCTCGCAGCCCAGCCACGGCACGGTTCAGTTGGACGGCACGCAGTTCACCTACACCCCGGACGCCAACTTCAACGGCAACGACCAGTTCAGCTATTTCGTCTTTGACGCCTTCGGCGGCGAGACGCGCTACACCGTGAATGTCGTCATTGCGCCGGTGAACGACCAGCCGGACGCGCCCGCCGCATCGCCCATCGCCACGACGCAGGACGTCGCCGTGAGCGGCACCCTGCCCACGCCCACCGACGTCGACCTCGACACGGTGACGACGCGCGTCGACAGCGGCAACGGCCCGCTGCACGGCCAGATCGTCATCACCGACGCGCTGGCCGGCACCTACACCTACACGCCCGACGCCGGTTATGTCGGTGCGGACAGCTTCACCTACACCCTGGACGACGGCCAGGGCCAGCCCAACAGCACCCGCAACCTGACGGTGCAGATCAATGTGGGCGCGTCCAACCATGCGCCAGTCGTGGCCGGCGGCAACAGCGCCGAGGTCATCGACGAAGACACCGTGCTGAACGGCAGCCTGCCCGTCGCCGTCGATACGGACATCGGCGACACGATCAGCTACAGCATCGCCAGCGGCCCCAGCCACGGCACGCTCACGCTGGTGGACGCCAGTACCGGCGCCTACACCTACACGCCGGACGCCAACTACAACGGCCGGGTGATCGACGGTCTGGGCGACAGCTTCACCTACACCGTGGCGGACAACCGCGGCGGCAGCAACACCTACCGCGTCGACATCGACATCACCCCGGTGGCCGACGCCCCGGTGACCACGCCGGTCGACCTGGGCAGCAGCGCCGAGGACACCACCGTCACCTTCACCGGCGCCGACCTGCTGGCCAACGCCAGCGATCCCGACGGCGGCACGCTGGGCCAGCTCAACGTCAACATTGCCAGCGGCGGCGGCAGCTTGAGTTACGACGCCGTCAACGACCTCTACACCTATACCCCGCCGGCCAACTACAACGGGCCGGTCAGCTTCAGCTACACCGTTACCGATGGCACGTTCAATGTCAGCGGCAGCGCGACTCTGAATGTGACGCCGGTCAACGATGCGCCACAGGCTGCGGCTCGCAGCGCCATCACGGCAGAAGATCAGGCCCTCAATGGCTCGCTGGTGGGCGCAGGCAGCGATGTCGACACCAGCGACACCCTGACCTACGGCCTCGATCTCGGCCCCAGCCACGGCTCGGTCACCGTCAACACGGACGGCAGCTACACCTATACCCCGACCGCCAACTACAACGGCAGCGACAGCTTCCGCTACAGCGTGAGCGACGGCAATGGCGGAATCGCCGTGGCGACCGTGACGATCACGGTCACCCCGGTGGCAGATGCGGCCACCTTTGGCGGTAGTGACACCGCCACGGCGGTCGAGGACAGCGGCAGCTATGTCAAGACCGGCACCCTGACGGTCAGTGACGTGGACGGCGCCACCAGCATCACGCCCATCACCAATCGCGCCGGCACCTACGGATCGTTCAGCATCAACAGCGCAGGCGCCTGGACCTACACAGCCAGCAACGCTGCCCTGCAACCGCTCAGCACCGCCGGTGAAGCCACCGACAGCTTCACCGTGGCAGCGGCTGACGGCACCACGCACACCATCGTCATCACCTTCGATGGCGTCAACGACCCATCCACCATCGCCGGCACTGACACCGCCTCGGTCACCGAGGACAGCAACGACTACGTCAAGTCCGGCAGCCTGACAGTCACCGATCCGGACGGCGTCACGACGATTGCGCCGATCACCGCTCAGACCGGCACCTACGGCTCGTTCAGCATCGACGCCAACGGCGCCTGGACCTACACCGCCGACAACGCCTTGCTGCAGAGCCTGGCCGGCGGCGCCCAGGCCACCGACTCGTTCACCGTCACCGCCAGCGACGGCACGACGCATGTCGTCACGGTCACGCTCAACGGCGTGGATGACCTATCCACCATCGCTGGCACTGACACCGCCAGCGTCACCGAGGACAGCAACGACTACGTCAAGTCCGGCAGCCTGACGGTCACCGATCCGGACGGCGCCACGACGATTGCCCCGATCACCGCTCAGCAGGGCACCTACGGCTCGTTCAGCATCGACGCCAACGGCGCCTGGACCTTCACCGCTGACAACGCCTTGCTGCAAGGCCTGGCCGGCGGCGCTCAGGCCACCGACTCGTTCACCGTCACCGCCAGCGACGGCACGACGCATGTCTTGACGGTCACGCTCAACGGCGTGGATGACCTGTCCACCATCGCCGGCACTGACACCGCCAGCGTCACTGAGGACAGCAACGACTACGTCAAGTCCGGCAGCCTGACGGTCACCGATCCGGACGGCGCCACGACGATTGCCCCGATCACCGCTAAGCAGGGCAGCTACGGCTCGTTCAACATCGACGTCAACGGCGCCTGGACCTACACCGCCGACAACGCCTTGCTGCAGAGCCTGGCCGGTGGCGCTCAGGCCACCGACAGCTTCACCGTCACCGCCAGCGACGGCACGACGCATGTCGTCACGGTCACGCTCAACGGCATGAATGACGCCCCCGTCTCCAGCGCCCCGGTCACACTGGGTGGTGTCGCGGAGGACAGTGGCGCACGCCTCATCACCACCGCCGAACTGTTGGCGAACGCCAGCGACGTCGAGCGCAATCACCTGAGCGTGACCCAGCTCGACGTCAGCAGCGGCACGCTGGTGGACAACGGCAACGGCACCTGGACCTACACGCCTGCGCCGGATGCCAACGGCCCGGTGCGCTTCAACTACACCATCGTCGACGACGGCGTCAGCAACGGCCAGCCTGATCCGCGCTCGGTCAGCGCCAGCGCGACCCTGGACATCGCACCGGTGAATGACGCGCCTGTTGCCGCCGACGCCAGCTTCAGCACAACCGAGGACGCCGTGTTCGGCGGCCGTCTGCCAACGGCGACCGACGTCGACAGCAGCACCCTGAGCTACAGCCTGGCCAACGCCGCCGGCCACGGCAGCGTGAGCGTCACGTCCGATGGCCGCTTCGTCTACACGCCCGCGGCGGGCTATCACGGCACCGACAGCTTCAGCTACGCCGTGGACGACGGCCAGGGTGGGCGCACGGTCTACACCGTCACGCTCGATGTGGCGGCGGCGAACGACGCGCCGGTCTGGGAGGTTCCGGCGCCGGCCACCACGGCCGAAGGCACGCCGGTGAATGGTCAGTTGCCCGCAGCTCAGGACGCCGACGGCGACCCGCTGACCTACGCCCTGGCCGGCCCGGCCGGCCACGGCAGCGTGAGCGTGGCCGCCGACGGCAGCTGGATCTACACGCCTGCACCCGGCTGGCACGGCACCGACCGCTTCGATGTCAGCGTCGACGACGGCCACGGCGGCCACATCGTGCGCTCCGTAGAGGTCCAAGTGCTCGCGGCTCCCAGCATCGGCCTGCCGGCAACCTCCGATCTGGGTACGTCGGACAGCGACCGCATCACCTCGGCGCCCGAGATCAGCTTGTCCGGCCTGGCCGAGGTCGGACAGACCTTGAACGTCTACGGTCCTCAGGGTCAACTGCTGGGTCACGTGCTGGCTGACGCCCAGGGTCAGTGGAAGTTGGACGGCATCGTGATGACCACGCTGCAGGGCGACGACACCAGCAAGGTGCCGGGCGCCGCTGGCCGCTACAGCTTCAGCGTGCGCTCGGTGCTGCCGGACGGCCGCGAGAGCGCGCCCAGCCGGGTGATCGTGACGCGCGAGATCGCGCTGGCCAATTCGGAACCCACCCGCAACGCGGAAACGCCTGCATCCAAGGCGGCCGAAACCCCGGTCGAGCACAACAGCGAACCGGCGGCGCAACGCGACTCCGCATCGGCCGTCGATCCCATCGTGCCGGCGGACTACGGCAATGGCACCGACAACAGCCAGCGCAGCAACGCCTACAACGCCGCCGACGGTGATCTGTACACCCGCGCCAGCGGCTTCCAGATCATGGTGACCGCGGGCACCGAGCCCAGCATCAAGGTTTTCCACGGCATGGAAGACCAGGTGCTGCCGGCCGCCAAGCTGCTGGTGGTGCAGGTGCCGGCCGACGCCTTCGTGCACACGGTGATCAACGAGACCATCGTGCTGGAAGCCCGCCTGGCCGACGGCAGCCGCCTGCCCGACTGGCTGAGCTTTGACGGCAAGAGCGGCAAGTTCATCGGCGAGCCACCCGAGGGTGAACTGCAGGACCTGGCGATCCAGATCACCGCGCGCGACAGCGCGGGTCGTGAGGTATCGGCCATGTTCCGCATCAAGACCACCGACGGCAGCACCGGCCGGCCGACCTCGCGTGCGGGTTTCAACACCCAGCTCGCGCGCGGCGATGCACTGACGCTCAAGCCCGGCCAACGCCTGGGCCAGGCACAGTGGCACGCCCAGCCGCGCAGCCTGGGTGCCGCCGCCGATCCGGCGCAGCGTTCGACGCTACGGCGCGGCTGACCGTCGCGTCGCCGCGCTGCCGGCCCGGTTCGCCCGGGCTGCCGGGCGGCCGGTTCGCGTCGTGCGCTGAATCACGAAAAGCCCGGCAAAGGCCCCGATGCAGCGGCCTTTGCCAGGCAAGGCGGCGACTTAGAGTGAATCGACCCCGAGGTGCGCGGTGCGTACTCCGGGGTCGCGCTGTTTCACCCCCACGCCGCCCGCGTCGCCCGACGCCCCGCCGCCATGACCCCAGACGCCAACGATCTGCTGGCCCTGCTGCACGCCACGAGCAGCGCCGCCAGCGCCGCCGAGCGCCAGTTCGTGCTGCTCAACCGCACCCGCGAAGTGTTGCCCTACCACGCCGCCGTGCTGTGGGAAGCCCAGGGCGGCCTGCTCGGCCACTCCGGCGTCAGCCAGATCGACCGCCACGGCCCCTACGGCCTGTGGCTGGCCCAACTGCTCAAGGCCATCCAGGCCCTGCCGCCCGGCCCCTTTGACGCCGACATGCTGCACGCCATCCACCCGGCCTGCGCTGCAGAATGGGACCAGTGGTGGCCGCCGCACGCGCTGTGGCTGCCGCCCGCCAACCGCCAGGGCCCGGCGCTGCTGCTGGTACGCGAAGTGGGCTGGAGTGCTGCCGAACAGCAGGGCCTGGCGCATTGGGCCGAGCTGTGGCGGCTGGCCGAACGGGCTGCCCAGGCCCAGGCACGCCGCCGCGTGTTCGACCCCGGCGCCCTGTGGCTGGCGATGCGCCGGCCGGGCCGCGCGGCCTGGCTCAAGCTCAGCGGCGTGATCGCGCTGGGTCTGCTGGCCAGCATGCCGGTGCACCTGAACCTGCGTGCCGCCGGTGAACTGGTGCCGCGTGAACCCACCGTGCTGCGCGCCGCCATCGAAGGTACGGTGCGCCGCCTGGCAGTGGAACCCAACCAGGTGGTGCAGGCCGGCCAGGTGCTGGCCGAACTGGACGACGCCAGCGCGGCCAGCCGTGTGCAGGTGGCGCGCCAGGCCCTGGCCACGGCCGAGGCCGAGTGGCGCCAGACCAGCCAGGCCGCCCTCGGCGACCCCAAGGCCAAGGCGCAGTTGCCGGCGGCCCAGGGCAAGCTGAACGAAAAGATCACCGAGGTGCGCTTTCTTGAGCAGCAGATGCAGCGCACCGCCCTGCTCGCGCCGCACGCCGGCGTGGTGCTGATCGACGACGCCGGCAGCTGGGCCGGCCGCACCGTGCAGGCCGGCGAAGCGCTGATGCGCCTGGCCGAGCCGCAGGACCAGGAACTCGAAGCCTGGCTGGCGGTGGGCGACGCCATCGACCTGCCGACCGGCACCACCATGCAGCTCCACCTGTCCAGCCGGCCGGCCGACCCGGTGCCCGCCGCCCTGCGCCTGTACGGCTATGAAGCCGAACACCGCCCCGACGGCAGCCTGGCCTACCGCCTGCGCGGCCAGCTCGCCGGCCCGCCCAGCGAGCGGCTGGGCGCACGCGGCACGGTGCGCATCGAGGGTCCGAGCGAACCGCTGGTCTACGCCGTGCTGCGCCGCCCGCTGGCGGCCCTGCGCGAGCTGACCGGCTGGTGAACGGGGCGCACCATGACCCGGCTCACCCGCCCCGCCGATCTGCACGATCCACGCCACGACACGCTGCATGACGCGCTGCACGACCACCTGAGCGCTGCCGTACCGCTCGGCCCTGCTGGCCACGCCGCGCCGCCGCCCCGTCATGCCCGGCTGACCCTGCCGGCGCAGCTCGACGCCCAACCCCTGCCCGCCCACGATGGCGACAGGCGCCGCAAGGCCACGCGCAGCGCACCCTCCCGGCACGCCCGCCTGGATGAACTCGGCGCCCCCGGCGCCACCGGTTCGGCCGGCGCACCGGCCACGCGCCACGGCGAGAGAGACGGCGGCATGGACCGACCCAGCGTCTACCTGTCGCTGTTCGACACCCAGGTCGACACCGCGCCGCAGGACACCCACCACGAACCAGCGCAGCTGCCAGCGCCGGCCTCGCCCCCGTCGTCCATCCCATCGCGCGCACGCGTGCCCGGCTTCCCGCCCACGCATCACGGGCGCGACTCGGCCCACTCCCCCCTCTCGAGCACCGGCTTCGGCCCGACCGACGCCGACGCGCAGCGCGAGACCCAGGCCTACACCCGACAGCTCATCGAGGAGCTGCGCAGCGGCCAGCCGCCCGGTCGCAACGATCCGCCCCTGCACGAAGTCGCACGCCAGTTGAGTGAACGGCGCCGCATTGCCGGCCGAGTCGCCGCGCCTGACGTCGACCTGCTGCTGCCGATGGGCGACGACAGCGTCGACCTGAACCTGCCCGACGCCACCGAGCCGGACATCGACCTGTCGCTGCTGTCTGCCCCCGAGTCGCCCGCGGCGCCGAATGCTGAGCCGCCGGCCGAAGCCCCGGCGCCGGCACCAGCGGTGACCGCAGCGCCTGCCCTCAGCCCGTCTCCGGCACCGACTCCGGCTCCGGCGCTGGCTCAGGCACCAGCAGTTGCAACCAGCGTGGCGCCGAGCGCCAACACGGCGCCAGCCCCGGTCCGGATCGTCGTCGAGAGCCAGGTGGCGCCTGCCGCCGCCGACACCAAGGTGAATGAGGCGCCGGTCGACGCCGCCTCACCCCGGCCGGCCCGGCCGCGCTGGCCGACGCTGCGCGACGACCTGCAACTGCACCACGGCCCGGCGCTGCACGACGGCGAACCGAGCTGGACGCTGCAGGACCCTGTGCGCCATCGATTTCTGCGCATCGACTGGCTGAGCTACGAGGTGCTGCGGCGCTGGTGGCTGGCCGACCCCGAACTCATCGCCGACCAGATCAATCACCAGACCACGCTGGCGGTCGATTCCGACCATGTGCTGCAGGTGCTCACCTGGGCGGTGCGCGAACAGCTGGTGCACCCGCTCACACCGCCACCCGCTGCGATGGCGCACGACAAGGGCGAAGACGCCAGCCAGCTCGGCGCGCTGGCGCGCTGGCTGCTGCACCACTACCTGTTCTTCCGCGTGCCGCTGTTCAACCCGGACCGCCTGCTCGCGCGCCTGCTGCCCTGGCTATCACCGCTGGGCTCGCGCGCCTTCAGCCGGCTCACGCTGCTGGCCGGCCTGCTGGGCGGCTTGGGGGTGCTGCGCGAAGTCGGGCTGGGCGCCAAGGCGCTGCAGGCGCAGTGGCTGGACCTGCTGTCCTGGCAGGGCGCGGCCCTCTACGGCCTGACCCTGGCGCTGGTGAAGGTGGCGCACGAGTTCGGCCACGCCCTGGTGGCCAAGCACCACGGCCTGCGCGTGCCCACCATGGGCGCGGCCTTCATGGTGATGTGGCCGGTCGCCTACACCGACACCAGCGAGGCCTGGCGGCTATCGGACGCCAAGGCGCGCCTGAAGATCGCCGCCGCCGGCGTGCGCACCGAGCTCACCCTGGCCGCCTGGGCCACCCTGGCCTGGGTGCTGCTGCCCGACGGGCCGGCGCGCACGGCCGCCTTCATCGTCGCCACCATGACCTGGGTGAGCTCGATCGCCATCAACGCCAGCCCCTTCATGCGTTTCGACGGCTACTACCTGCTGTGCGACTGGCTGGACCTGCCCAATCTGCACGAGCGCAGCTTTGCCCTGGCGCGCTGGCAGATGCGCCGCGGCCTGCTGGGCTGGCAGGCCGAGGAGCCCGAGCAGCTCGGCGCGAAGCTCAAGCGCTGGCTGGTCGCCTTCGCCGTCGCCACCTGGGTCTACCGCCTGGTGCTGTATCTGGGCATCGCCTGGATGGTCTACCACTTCGGCTTTCCGGCCCTGGGCCTGCTGCTGTTCGCGGTCGAGCTGGGCTGGTTCATCGCCGCGCCGGTGCAGCGCGAACTGGCCCTGTGGTTCAAGGGTTGGAGCCGCTGGCGCGCCGCCTGGCGCTGGCGCTGGAGCGCCCTGGCCCTGGCGGGGGCCGCCGGCCTGGCCGCCTGGCCCTGGCCGGTGCGCGAAAGCGCCGGCGCGCTGCTGGAGCCCACCCGCGAGCTGGCGCTGCGCGTGCCGGCCTCGGTCACGCTCAGGCAGCTCAAGGTGCAGCTCGGCCAGCGTGTGGCGGCCGGCACGCCGCTGCTGCAGGCCGAGCTGCCCGGACTGGCGCACAAGAGCGACGCCGCGCAACTGCGCATCCGCCAGCTCGAACAGCAGGTCGCCATTGCCAGCCTGAACGGCGAGCAGAAGGCCGAGTGGCGCTCTCTGCAGGCCAGCCTGGCCACCGCGCGCCAGGAAGCCGGCGCGCTGCGCCTGGAGCTGGCACGCTTCCAGCCAGCCGCGCCCTTCGACGCCGTGGTGGTGGAACTCGACACCAGCCTGGTGCCCGGCAGCGTGCTCAGCCCGCAGCAGACCGTGCTGCGCCTGGCCAGCCCGGGCTCGGGCCATGTGCTGGCCTGGGTGTCGGAATACGCCGCCGCCCACATCCGGCCGGGCGACAACGCCCGCTTCAGCGCCGACGCCCTGCCGCTGCAGCGCTTCGGTGCCCACGTGGTGAGCGTGGCGCCCCATGCCAGCACGGTGCTGGACGAGCCCATGCTGGCACGCCAGCACGGCGGCCCGGTCGAGGCCCACGAGGCCGGCAACCGCTGGCTGCCGGCCACACCGCGCTACAAGGTCGAACTCGCGCTGGACGACGAGCCCGGCCTGGCGCCCCGCCACTGGCGCGGCCACGTCGTGTTCGAGCTGCCCGGCCGAAGCGGCTGGCAGCGTGCCTGGAGCGCGGCGGCCGAGGTGATGGCGCGCGAGGTGGGGTTCTGATCCGGCCCGGCCGCATGGCCGGCACCCCATCAGCAGCCAGCGTGAGCGCCCCCTGCGGGCCTGTGGAGGCCGGCGGGTGAGGCGCCGGCCCCCTGATCCCCGGGAATCCAGCCCCGCGAAACGTGCATTTTTCGGCATTGGCCGACTTTGCCAACCCCGAACCGGGGAGGCAGACGTGGTGCGCCAAAGCTACAACCCTGAGTGGAGTGTGGTTGCTGAGCGGGCGACCACGCCGGCCCATCTTTCAGTGGAGTGATATGAAGACCTTCCAAGTTGTCGGCCTGGCCCTGGCCAGCGCAGCCCTCGTCGCCGCCTGTGGCGGCGGCAAATCCTCCGGTTCGTCCGGCAACACCATCGTCACCGGCCAGGTGACGCTTTCCGGCGTGGTGTCCACCGGCAGCCCGACGGTCAATGCCTTGAAGGCCGACAGCAAGGTCAGCGCCAAGTGCCTGAATGCCAGCGGCGGCGCGACCCAGAACGCGATCACCGTGCAGGCCAACGGCAGCTACGAGGTCGTGATGGACAACAGCAGCCTGCCCTGCGTGTTGTCGGTCGACACCGCCCAGCCCCTGGCCTCGCTGGCGCGCGGCAGCGGCCCTGGCAAGGCCACGGCCAACATCACCCCGGTCACCACCCTGGTGGTGGCCAAGGTCGCCGGCAAGGACCCGGTGCAGTTCATCGCCGACTTCAGCGCAGGCACCTCGGCCGTCATCACCACGGACGGCCTGAACGCCGCCATCACCGTGGTCAAGGATGTGCTGGCCAAGGCCGGCGTCGCGCTGACCGGTGTGGTCGACGTGTTCACCGACACGGTGACGAAGAACGCCAGCCTGGCCAGCGCCGTCGACAGCTACGACCTGGCCGTAGCCAAGCTCGCCGACACCATCGACAAGGCCGGCATCACCATCGCCACCGTCAGCACCGACGTGGCCGCTGTGTCTTCGGCCAGCAGCGGCAGCACGGCGACGGTGGCCGCCACCAAGAGCGGCACGCCGTCGCTGCCGGCCGATCTGGTGCTCAAGCCGGCAGCGCCGACCTGCTCGGCCCTGCGCAGCGGTGACTACATCTACATCGACCTGATGCCCGACACCTCGATCGCCGCAGGCAATGCGCCGGTCAAGACCATCAACTACATCACCTTCGACGCCAGCACCTCGCCGGTACAGGTGCTGGGCACAGGCACCACCACGGCATTCACGACGCTCTCCCCTGTGAGTGGCGACCCCTGCCATTTCGTCGCCGCGAACGGATTCCGCGAATTCGTCGTCTCGCAGAGTGGCGTGGTAGTTGGGCGGTTTACCGAGGACGCTGGTGTCACCCACCACGCTTCGATCGGTTTTCCTCGCCAGACCATGACACCAGCCAATCTTGCGGGCCAGTGGAACGGGATGGATTTCTCGAACAACAGCGGCCAGACGACGCCGGTCTTCTCGCCCGAGGCTGGCACCGTCACCTTCGACGTGCTGGGTGCCGTAAGCGCAGCAAGCTGCTTCAATCAGGTTCTGTTTCCGTTGTCGGCCAGTGCCTGCCCGGCACAACCCGGGCCTTTCCCGACCATTACGGCCAATGCCGATGGCGGTCTGAATGTTGCCGACAGCGGTACCCCCGGCGTGAACGGTGCCCAGATCGGCCGCATGTTCGGCTACCGCGCGGGCGGCGGCGAAGACATGGCCGTGTTGATCTACGACGACGGCAGCTTCAACATCTTCAGCCGTTTTCGCGCGCTCAGCCTGCCCGTCGTGGGCACGGTCAGCAATTTCTGGAACGTGGACATCGCATCGAACCTGCTGTCGCCAACGAAGCCCGCCGGGGCGGGCTTGGCGGCCACCGGGTTCCCGATCGGCACGAACACTGTGATGTCCGCCAGCGGCAGCACCTTCACTCGCGACCAAGGCACGCTGGGCGCCAACCCGACCGACAGGCATACCGAATCGCTGCAGATTAACACCCCGCGATCCGGCTACACGCATCGCGGAGAGGGGCTAAGCGTTGCCACCCAGGCTGTTCCGGCTGGTACAACCAGCTACAGCGAGTTCGTCAGCCTGAACCTGCGTGGCATGGGCGTAAACGCATTGGGGGTCAAAAACCTGTCGACCAACACGACAGCCCTGCCCAAGTTCAGCTTCTCGATCGTGAAGTAAGCGGCGGACTCGCCGCTCTTCACCCCGCCGCCAGTAGCTGCCGCAGGCAGGCAGCATCCAGCGCCTGCAGCCAGGCCTTCTTCTGCGCGGCGGGCACAAAACTCGCCTCGAAGCTGTTGGCCGCCAGTTGCCAGGCCTCGGGTGCACCCAGGCTGGGCAGGGCCGCGAAGGTTGCGAGCCAGTTGGCGTTCATGTAGCCGCCGAAATAGGCCGGGTCGTCGCTGTTGATGGTGGCGCACAGGCCGGCGGCGAGCAGCGCAGGCAGGGCGTGCTGGCTCATGGTGTCGACAACGCACAGCTTGACGTTGCTGAGCGGGCAGACCGTGAGCGGCACGCGGCTGTCGGCCAGGCGCTGCACCAGCATGGCGTCCTCGACGCAGCGCACGCCGTGGTCAATGCGCTCGACCTTCAGCAGGTCGAGTGCTTCCTCGATATAGGCCGGCGGGCCTTCCTCGCCCGCGTGCGCCACCACATGCAGGCCCAGCTCGCGGCAGCGCGCGAACACGCGCTCGAACTTGCTGGGCGGGTGGCCGACCTCGCTGCTGTCCAGCCCCACGCCGATGAAGTGATCACGCCAGGGCAGGGCCTGCTCCAGCGTCGCGAAGGCGTCGGCCTCGCTGAGGTGGCGCAGGAAGCACAGGATGAGGCTGGCGCTCACACCGAGCTTCGTCTGTGCTTCGTCACACGCGCGCTTCAGGCCGGTGATGACGGTCTCGAAGGGCACGCCGCGCTCGGTGTGGGTCTGCGGGTCGAAGAACAGCTCGGCGTGCACCACGTTGTCGGCCTTGGCGCGCTCGAAGTAGGCCCAGGCCATGTCGTGGAAGTCCTGCTCCTTGAGCAGCACGCTGGCGCCGGCGTAGTAGATGTCCAGAAAGCTCTGCAGGTCGGTGAAGGCGTAGGCGGCGCGCAGGGCCTCGACGCTGGCGTAGGGCAGGGCCACGCCGTTGCGCTGGGCGAGCGCAAAGATCAGCTCGGGCTCCAGCGAGCCCTCGATGTGGATGTGCAGTTCGGCCTTGGGGATGGCGGCCAGCAGGGCCGGCAGACGCTCGCGCGGGAAGCTGGCAAGGTCGGGGGGCAGTGAGACGGGCATGGGGCGGCTCCGGGGAGGGGCGGTCGGTCTGGGATGACGCCAGTCTAGACAAGCCGACCGTGTTTGCCGCAGGGGCGCTGCGTCCGGGCGCGGTCTAGCATCCGGCGTATTGCTGTGCTTCAGCCACGGCTCGCTCCCGTCCCGTCCTATCCCCTTCGCCTGGAAGGCCTGCCTTATGTCCGACATGCACCTCATCACCCTGGACCGCCTGAACACCGCCATCCGCCGCGTGGTGCAGGGCTTCGGCAGCTCGGAGCAGGAGGTGGAGGCGGTGGCGTCCAACCTCATCATGGCCAACCTGAGCGGGCACGATTCACACGGCATCGGCATGCTGCCGCGCTACGCCGCCGCGTATCTGGAAGGCGGCCTGGCGCCCAACGCCCATGTGGAGGTGCTGCTCGATGCCGGCAGCCTGCTGCGCCTGGACGGTCGCACGGGCTTCGGCCAGGTGATCGGGCACGAGGCCATGGAGCTGGGCATCGCGCGCGCCCGGGCGCACGGCTGCTGCATCGTGGCGCTGGGCAATTCGCACCACCTGGGCCGCATCGGCGCCTGGGCCGAGCAGGCGGCCGCGGCGGGACTGGTGTCTATGCATTTCGTCAACGTGATCTCGCGCCCCATCGTCGCGCCCTACGGCGGCGCCGACGCCCGCCTGGGCACCAACCCCTTCTGCGCCGGCGTGCCGCTGCCGGACGGACGCCCGCCGGTCATCCTGGACTTCGCCACCAGCACCATCGCCCAGGGCAAGACGCGGGTGGCGCACAACAAGGGCGAGCTGGTGGCGCCCGAGTGCCTGATCGACGACGCCGGCCGGCCCACCCAGCAGCCGCGCTACACCGTCATCCCGCCCTTCGGCGCCCTGCTGCCTTTCGGCGGCGCCCTGGGCGGCCACAAGGGCTCGGGCCTGGCCTTCATGTGTGAACTGCTGGGCGGCGCGCTGGCCGCCGGCATGGCGCAGCGCGAGCCCGACAGCGGCAGGAAGCGCGTGCTCAACGGCATGTTCAGCGTGCTGGTCGACCCCGACCGGCTGGGCAACCGCGCGACTTTCGAGGCCGAGGCCCTGGGCGCCATCGCCTGGGTGCAGGCCTCGCCGCCGCAGGAAGGGGTGGAGCGGGTGCAGATCGCCGGCGAGGCCGAGCGCGCCTGGCGCGCCGAGCGCAGCGCCCGCGGCGTGCCGGTGGACAGCACCACCTGGCAGGAGATCCTGGACGCCGCCGCCTCGCTGGGCGTGGACCCACACATCGTGCACAGCGCCGCCGGCCTGGCGGGCTGACGCACCGGGCGTGCGCGCGGCCCGCGTCGGGCTGCAGCACACACTGCGCCAGATCAAGCCGGGCCGGCGCAGCCCGGGAGGTTGACCGCGTTCCGCTTGCATACCCTATAGGGTACGTATACCATCCAGGGTATCAAGGAACACGCCATGCCAGCCCTGCACCACCGATCGCCCCGCCCCTGGTCCAGCACTGCCGTCGCGGCCCTGCCTGGGCTGCTGATCCTGAGCCTGCTGCTGGGCGTCGGGCCGCATGCACGGGCCACGCCAGGCGCCACACCGGCCCTCGTGGTGGACACCGTGGTTGTGAGCGCCGGCCAGGCCCGCATCGGGCTGGAACTCGACGGCCAGCTGCAGGCGGCACGCCTGGCCACCGTCTCGGCCCAGACGGCCGGCAATGTGCTGGCCCTGCTGGTGAAGGCGGGCGACCGGGTGCGCACCGGCCAGCTGCTGGCGCGGGTGGACGACCGCTCCAGCAGCGCCGGCCTGGCGCAGAGCGAGGCCGGCGTCACCCAGGCCGACACCGTCGCCCGCCTGGCCCGCACCCAGGTGACGCGCCAACGCGCCCTGCGCGCCGAGGGCTTCATCAGCCAGGCGGCGCTGGACGACGCCGAGGCCCAGCTCAAGGCCGCCGAGGCTGGCCTGGCCCAGGCCCAGGCCGGGCGCAGCCAGGCCGCGCTGGCCAAGGGATATGCCCAGGTGGTGGCGCCCTTCAACGGCGTGGTGCAGGCCACGCTGGTAGAAGCCGGCGACCTGGCCGGCCCCGGCCGCCCGCTGCTGACGCTGTTCGCGCCCGGCGTGCTGCGCGCCGTGGTGCAGCTGCCGGCCAGCCAGGCAGCGCTGTGGCGCGCCCGGCTGGGCGAGGTGCGCATCGGCCTGCCGCACACACCCGGCAGCGGCGCTGCCGACGGCAGCCTGCGTTGGATCACCCCGGTGAAGCGCGAGCTGCTGCCCCTGGCCGACGCCGTAGCCCAAACCATGGAACTGCGCCTGGACCTGGCGGCCGCGGATGCCCGCGAACTGGTGCCCGGGCTGAATGTGCGCGTGCGCCTGGCGGCCGATGGTGCTGCCAGCCCGGCCACCAGCACAAGCACCAGCACCAGCACAAGCTCGGCCTCCGCCCAGGGCGCCCTCTCCCAGGGCGCCGCGGCCGTGGCGCCATCCGCCACCACCCTGCGCGTGCCGGCCGCCGCCCTGCTGCAGCGAGGCGAGCTGACCGCGGTCTACGTCGCCCTGCCCGGCCAGACTGTGTTCGCGCTGCGCCAGGTGCGCGTCGGCCCGGCCGACGGCGGCCAGTGGCCGGTGCTGGCCGGCCTGCGCGCCGGTGAACGTGTAGCGGTGGACGCGGTGCGTGCCGGCCTGGCCGGCGCCCAGCCGCGCTGAGCGGTCCCCAGCGCCACGCTCGCACGGACACCCCGATCTTCACAGTCACCGCCCGCACTGACGTCCAGCCCCCCCGACCGGCCCGCCATGTCCACCCGCACCGACACCTCATCGCCTGCTCCCGCCCCCGCCTTGGGCATCTCGGGCCGTCTGGCCGGCGCCTTCCAGGCCAACGCCATCACGCCCCTGCTGGCCCTGGTGGCGCTGCTGCTGGGCCTGTTCGCCGTGCTGGTCACGCCGCGCGAGGAGGAGCCGCAGATCAACGTCACCATGGCCAATGTGCTCATCCCCTTCCCCGGGGCGAGCAGTGCCGACGTCCAGGCCCTGGTGGCGCGTCCGGCCGAGCAGGTGCTGGGCCAGATCGCCGGCATCGAGCACAGCTACTCGGTCTCGCGCCCGGGCATGGCCGTGCTGACGGTGCAGTTCAAGGTCGGCGTGCCGCGCACGGATGCCCTGGTGCGCCTCTATGACGTGCTCAACGCCAACCAGGACTGGCTGCCGGCCAACCTCGGCGCCCTGGCGCCCATCGTCAAGCCCAAGGGCATCGACGACGTGCCGGTGCTGGCCGTCACCCTGAGCAGCGCCGACGACCGCAGCGCGCTCGACCTGGAGCGGGTGGCGCGCAGCCTGGAAGCTGAACTCAAGCGTGTGCCCGGCAGCCGCGAGGTGACGACCATCGGCGGGCCCGGCCGGGCGGTCATCGTCGAACTCGACCCGAGCCGGCTGCGCGAGCGCGGCGTGGACCTGCTGCGCCTGCGCGAGACCCTGGCCGCCGCCAACCTGGCCATGCCGGCCGGCACGGTGCTGGACCGCCAGGCCGCCACCCGCCCGACCCTGCTGACGGTCGAGACCGGCGAGTTCCTGCGTTCGGCCGACGATGTCGGCCAGCTCGTGGTCGGCGTGCACGCCGGCAAGCCGGTGTGGCTGCGCGAGGTGGCGACGATCCGCGCCGGCGCGGCCCAGCCGCAGCGGCTGGTGTGGCACATGTCGGGCGCGGCCACTGCGTCATCCGACGCAGCGTCCGGCGTTGCGTCAGGCGCGCCAGGCGACACCGTCAGCGCCGTCGGCGCGGCACACCCCGCCGTCACCCTCACCGTGACCAAGAAGCCCGGCGCCAACGCGGTCGACGTGGCCGAGGCTGCCCGTGCACGCCTGGACGAGCTGCGCAACACCCTGGTGCCGCCCGAGGTGCAGATGCACATCACGCGCGATTACGGCCAGACCGCGGCCGAGAAGGCCAACAAGCTGATCCAGAAGCTGGCCTTCGCCACCGGCTCGGTCATCCTGCTGGTCGGGCTGGCCCTGGGGCGGCGTGAGTCGGTCATCGTCGGCGCGGCGGTCATCCTCACCCTCACCGCCACCCTGTTCGCCTCCTGGGCCTGGGGCTTCACGCTCAACCGGGTGTCGCTGTTCGCGCTCATCTTCTCCATCGGCATCCTGGTGGACGACGCCATCGTGGTGGTGGAGAACATCCACCGCCACCAGCAGCTGCACCACGGCCTGCCACTCAGGAAGATCATTCCCGGTGCGGTCGACGAGGTCGGCGGCCCGACCATCCTGGCCACCCTGACCGTCATCGCCGCGCTGCTGCCCATGGCCTTCGTCACCGGGCTGATGGGGCCCTACATGAGCCCCATTCCCATCAACGCCAGCCTGGGCATGGCCATCTCGCTGGCCATCGCCTTCAGCGTCACGCCCTGGCTGGCGCTCAAGCTGATGAAGGAGCACCCGGCCCCGGCCGAGTCCGACGGCGCCCTGCACCAGCCCGCCGGCGGCCTGACCCACCATCTGCAGCGCCTGTTCACCGCCCTGCTCGCCCCGCTGCTGGACAGCGCGGGCAAGCGCTGGCTGCTCGGCGCCGGCATCGCCGCCGCGCTGGCGCTCAGCGTCGGCCTGGCCGGCCTGCAGTGGGTGGTGCTCAAGATGCTGCCCTTCGACAACAAGAGCGAGTTCCAGGTCGTCGTCGAGATGCCGGCCGGCACGCCGCTGGAGGACACCTCGGCCATGCTGCAGACGCTGGGCAGCTACCTGGCGCGCCAGCCCGAGGTGCGCGACCTGCAGGGCTACGCCGGCAGCGCCAGCCCCATCACCTTCAACGGCCTGGTGCGCCAGTACTACCTGCGCGCCGACGCCGAGCAGGGCGACCTGCAGGTCAACCTGGTCGACAAGCACCACCGCCACGACAAGAGCCACGCCATCGCCCAGCGCCTGCGCCCCGAGCTGGAAAAGCTCGCCGCGCCCTGGGGCGCACGCGTCAAGGTGGTGGAGGTGCCGCCCGGCCCGCCGGTGATGAGCCCGCTGGTGGCCGAGGTCTACGGCCCGGACGAAGCCGGCCGCCAGCAGCTCGCCGCGCGCCTGGCCGGGGCCTTCGCCGCCTCGCCCGACATCGTGGGCATAGACACCAGCCTGAAGGAGGACGCGCCGCGCGCCTTCCTGCGCGTGAACCGCCAGCGCGCCGAGTCGCTCGGCATCCCGGTGGCCGCGGTGGCGCAGACCGTCTACGGCGCGGTCTCGGGCCTGGACGCTGCCTGGCTGCACGATGGGCGCAGCACCCTGCCGGTGCCGGTGCGGCTGCAGCTGCCGCGCGAATCGCAGATCGGCCTGCAGACGGTGCTGCAGATGCCGCTGCGTGCCGCGAACGGCCAGCTCGTACCGCTGTCCGAACTGGTGACGGTGGAACGCGGCGTGATCGACAAGCCCCTGTTCACCAAGGATCTGCACGGCCTCAGCTATGTCTTCGCCGACATGGCCGGAAAACTCGACTCACCGCTCTACGGCCTGTTCGGCATCCGCCCGCAACTGGCCGCCGCCATGCTGCCCGGCGCCGGCGAGCTGGCCGAATACTGGATCCACCAGCCCAGCGACCCCTACCGACAGTACGCCATCAAGTGGGACGGCGAATGGCAGATCACCTACGAGACCTTCCGCGACATGGGTGCGGCCTATGGCGTCGGGCTGATCCTGATCTACCTGCTGGTGGTGGCGCAGTTCCGCAGCTACCTGACGCCGCTGATCATCATGGCGCCCATCCCGCTCACCCTCATCGGCGTCATGCCCGGCCACGCCCTGCTGGGTGCGCAGTTCACCGCCACCAGCATGATCGGCATGATCGCCCTGGCCGGCATCATCGTGCGCAACTCCATCCTGCTGGTGGACTTCATCGAGCTGCAGGTGAGCCATGGCCATGCCTTCAAGGCCGCGGTGGTGAGCAGCGCCGCGGTGCGCGCCCAGCCCATCGCGCTCACCGGTCTGGCGGCAATGATCGGCGCCTTCTTCATCCTCGACGACCCGATCTTCAACGGCCTGGCGATCTCGCTCATCTTCGGCATCCTGGTCTCGACCCTGCTCACGCTGGTGGTCATCCCGGTGCTCTATTACGCCGTGTACCGCCGCCGGTTCGAGGATGCCGACCGCTGCGCCAGCACCGACCCGGCCTGCGCCACCAGCGCCATCGCCGCCGCCGACCTGCCCACACCCGCCGAGGCCGCGCTGAGCTTCGCACCCCTGCACGACGCCAACCTGCAGGCCGAGCTGGACGCCGATCAGGAGACTGAACCCGCCGCGTCGCCCTCCGCACCTGAGATCGGCAGCGCCCCGCCGACCGGCGACGACGCAGCGCGCTGAATGTGTCTATCCCATCACCCGACCATCAACCCTGCTGGAGCCCCCCATGACCGTCGACCGCCTCATCCACATCTTTGCCGGCAGCTTCATCCTGCTGTCGCTCGCGCTGGGCCTGCCCGGCAGCCCGCTGTTTGTCAGCCCCTGGGCACTGGCCTTCACCGCCTTCGTCGGCGCCAACCTCTTCCAGTACGGCCTGACCCAGGTCTGCCCGCTGGGCTGGGCGCTCAAGGCGCTGGGTGTGCCCGAGGCCGGTGCCAGGCGCGGCTGACACGCCGCATCCCCCCTTCGCACCACCCCGCCATCCCACCCACCCGCGCGCGGCCACGACAATGTCCAACTTCCTCGACGAACAGCCGCCGCAAGCGGCCCAGGACTGCACCATGGCCAAGCTCGAAGACCCCGCCAGCCGCACCGACCTGCTCAATCGACTCAAGCGCGCCGAAGGCCAGCTGCGTGGCATTCAGCGCATGATCGACGAAGGCCAGCCCTGCCTGGATATCGCCAGCCAGATGGCGGCGGTGCGCAAGGCTCTGGACAGTGCCTACGTGCGCATGACCGTGTGCTTCATGCAGCAGGAACTGCAGCAGCGCCTGGGCGACGAGGTGGCGGGTGGCGACTCCCTGTCCGGCATGTTCGACGACATGCAGACCCTGCTGGGCAAGGTGCGCTGAGTTCCTTTCCACCCAGGAGAACCCGCCATGAGCGACAGCCCTGCCACCCTCGTGCTCACCCAGCTGGGTGACTACCGCTTCGACGCCGACTTCGGCGCCGGCGTGCCCCACGCCGTGTTCGACGAGCCGCCCCCGCTCGGCCAGGGCGGCGGGCCGTCGCCGGTGCAACTGCTGGCTGCGTCGATCGGCAATTGCCTGTCGGCCTCGCTGCTGTTCGCCCTGCGCAAGTTCAAGCAGCAGCCCGAGCCGATACGCTGCGAACTCTCAGCCACGACCGGCCGCAACGCCGAGAACCGCCTGCGCGTGCAGCAGGTGATCGCCCGGCTGCACCTGGGCAAGCCGGCGGCCGACCTGGAACACCTGCAGCGCGTGCTCGATTCCTTCGAAGGCTTCTGCACCGTCACCCAGACCGTGCGCGGCGCGCTTGACGTGCAGGTCGAGGTGTACGACTCGACCGGCGCCAGGCTGAAATGAGGGGCCGTTAACAATGCTCAGCTTAAGTTAAGCAGGCGCAAGCAGGATGGCGCAGCGCAGCGCCCTTGCCGGGTAGACCCGCAACGGTCGCAGCGCCCATCCGTGCCAGAGTGCTGGCCGGCAGCCCTTGCCACCGCAATCCGTCGGTCCCGCCCTGAACCTGCCCATGCCGCCCGCCCTGTACATCCTCGACTGGTTCAAGTCACTGCTGCAGCCCGCACGCCCTCGCGACGATGGTGCGGGCGGCGTCTCCGCCGCCAGCGACGACGGCGCCCTGCCCGACGCTGAAGGCTCGGCGGAGCTCGCCGGTCTGGATTTCCAGGCCGCCATCCGCGTCCACCACGACTGGAAGCTGCGCCTGGAAGCCTTGCTGGCCGGTGACGAACGCGCCAGCGTCGACCCGGTGGACACCTGCCGCGACGACCTTTGCGTGCTCGGCCGCTGGATCTACGGTCAGGGTCGACGCGAATTCGGCCACCTGCCGCAGTTCGAGGAACTGCGCATCAGCCACGCCGACTTCCATCTCGTGGCCGGTGAGGTCGCACATGGTGTGCGCAGCGGCCGCGATGAACACGCCCGCGCCCTGCTCGCCGGCGACTACCAGCGCAATTCGCAGCGCGTGCAGAGCCATCTGGCACAGCTCTTCCTGGACCAGCAGCACTGAACACCGCGGCTGTCGGTCGCACCGGCAAGCGGCGCACTGGCACGACCCGATTCAGCGGAACCGGTAGTAGTCGCGCTGCAACACCGCGGCGACGGCGGTGACTTCCTCGGGGAACATGCCCAGGTTGAGCTGCGTGTTGCAGTACTCGACCATGCCGCGCAGAGCCCCGGGGCTGTTGATGCGACCCATCGGCCGGTAGATGCGCTTGCCATCACCACCAGCATTGCGCGCGTGGCATTCCTCGCAGGCGTGTTCGTCGATGAGTTGTTCGCCCAGGGCGAGATCGGCGCCATCAAAAATGGCGACGTTGCCCAGTACACCGACTGCGTCAGCCGCCTTGGCGGTCCTGACCGGCGCCAGGGCCAGCAACGCCGCCAGACAGGCTGCGCTAGGCAGCAGGAGGGCAAGGGCGAATGTATTTGCACCTGCGGGGGAGTCGGCCGCTGCGCCGCGCGGTTGCTTCAAGTCCGGCCGTGTCATCGCACCTCCAAGCATCGATGCAGGCGACTCTACCGCGGGACATCGCCAAGTGGCGCGAACCAGGCCTGCAGGTCGACCAGGCGCACGGCGGGGGCGGCGTCGAGGTGCTCCGTCATCCGCACCGGGGTGGGATTTCCGGCGGCCAGCGCGCCGACATCGGGGAAATACACGCTGGGGGTCAGCAGCACCGGCAGCCCTGCCGCCGTGGCCGCCCGCAGGCCTGGCGCCGAATCCTCCACTGCGAGCGCCTGCGACGGGCCCAGTGCCAGGGCCGACAAGGCCCGCTCGTAGACCTCGGGGTCGGGTTTCTTGCGCAACACGTCCTCGCCACACACCACGACGTCGAAACGCTCCCGCCACGCCGGTCCGAACCAGCCGCCCAGCAGCGCGTCGACGTTGCTGCGGCTGGTGGTGGTGGCGATGGCCAGTCGCACGCCGGCAGCCGTCGCCTCGTCGAGCAGGCGCCACACGCCGGGCCGCGGCCCGATGCCGCCCTGGCGCACGATCTCGGCGTAGCACTCGTTCTTCACGCGATGCAGTTGGCGCGCCAGGGCCTCGCGTTCGGCTGGCGCGGTCGGCGCATCGGGGTGCCGATCCATGTCGGCCAGCAGGCGCTCACGCCCACCGGCCACCCGCAGTAGTTCACCGTAGCGGGGCGGGTCCCACTGCCAAGACAGGCCCAAGTGGGTGAAAGCCTGGTTGAAGGCCAGGCGATGGCCGTCACGCTCGGTTTCGGCCAGCGTGCCATCGACATCCCAGATCAAAGCGTCAAGCATGTGGCGGATTCCGGCGGTCGAACAGCCGGCGAACCGGCAGAGGAGCTTGCGCGCGGACCAGACACCGGACCGCTCCATCAGGCTTTACTTCGCGCCGCCCAACACCCAGGCCGCCAGGGTCTTGGCTTCTGCATCACTCAAGCCCGGTTGGGCTGGCATGGGGACTGGACCCCACTTGCCGGACCCGCCCTTCTTGATGCTGTCGACGAGCTTGGCTTCGGCATCGCTCTGGCCAGCGTATTTCTTCGCCACATCCTGGTAGGCCGGACCCACCAGTTTCTTGTCGACGGCATGACAGGCCAGACAGGCCTTGGCCTTGGCAAGGTCGGCGTTGGCCTGCGCGACCTGAGGCAAGGCTAGGGCTGCAGCCAACAGTGCGAGGGTGGGGATGCGCAACATGGCGGACTCTTCTCCAGTGAAAGTGAGTTTGACGGGAAACCCGTCGTGCAAGACCGACCCACCGCCTGCAGGCTGCAGGTCGGCGAGGTCGTTGAAAACGGGACGGCTCAGGCCAGACCCGGAACGATCCCGCAATCGGGCAACGCGCCGATCAGCGCGGGAAATACATGCGCGCCTTGTCCAGCTTGTAGGACCAGGGCAGACCGGCGTTCTTCCAGCCGTTGACGTTGCGTCGACCGTCCTTGGACATGTCGCCTTCGAATCCGTCCACCACGCTGTAGACACGGGTGTAACCGTCATCGCTCAAGCGGGTCGCGGCGCGGCCGGAACGGTCGCCAGAGCGACAGATCAGCACCACCACATCGCCCTTGCCCAGCCCCTTGGCGGCCAGGCGGCGTGCCACCTCGGGCACGAAGTCCTGATTGGGCTCCAGCTTGTAGCTGCGGCGTTGCTCGTCCCAGTCGGTCAACAGTTCCGGATGTTCGACATACGGCACCAGGGCGTCGACGCCTTCGGGCATGCCGACGTACATGGCCTCGGCGCGCGTGCGCACGTCCAGCCACAACACGTTGCCGCCCTGACGAGCCAGGAATTCGGGCAGTTCGCGCGCCTCGAGGTAGAGCGCCGGCTTGCTGCGCTAGGGCTCAGGCACGGTGGCGGGGTCCACGGCCAGCGCAGCCTGGGCCGACAAGGCCAGGCCCAGGCAGATCAGGAGCTGGCGTGCAAGACGCCGCCAGGAAGGTGGGCAGGTGAGATGCATGGGATGCGTGCGGGAAAAAACGCTATGTGAAAGGCACCTCGAAACAGGGCCTGCGTTGGATGGATTGCGAGGGGCCGTTTTTTAAATCAGCATTTACTTATATTCAATCCCTGGACACCCGCTTGTCCCGAAGGTCGGGCTGGAGCGTGGTCTTTACGCTACTTCCAGGGCCCACTCGTCGAAGGCTTGCCGACCTCAGCGATAACGGGCCACCATCTTTTCCAGTGCCATCGGCTTGATCTTCGCCGCCTGCCCCTCGCAGCCGAAGGACTTGAAGCGTGCCTCGCAGATGCCTCGGGCGGCCTTTGTGGCGGCCACCAGGGCCTTGCGAGGGTCGAACTCGCTGGGTTGCTGGGCAAACACCTGACGCATCGCACCAGTCATGGCCAGGCGGATGTCGGTGTCGATGTTGACCTTGCGCACGCCGCTGCCGATGCCGCGCACGATCTCCTCCACCGGCACGCCGTAGGTCTCCTTGATGTCGCCGCCGTACTGGCGAATGATGGCCAGCCACTCCTGCGGCACGCTGCTCGAGCCATGCATCACCAGGTGGGTGTTCGGCACCGCGGCATGGATCTGGGCGATGCGGTCGATGGCCAGGATGTCGCCGGTCGGCTGGCGGGTGAACTTGTAGGCGCCGTGGCTGGTGCCGATGGCAATCGCCAGCGCATCGACGCCGGTGCGGGCGACGAAGTCCTTGGCCTCGGTGGGGTCGGTCAGCATCTGGTCGTGGCTGAGCTTGCCCTGCGCGCCCACACCATCTTCTTCGCCGGCATCGCCGGTTTCCAGCGAGCCCAGGCAGCCGAGTTCACCTTCCACCGACACGCCCACCGCATGGGCGATGCGGCACACGTCGGACGTGACGGCGACGTTGTAGTCGTAGCTCGCCGGGGTCTTGGCGTCTTCCTTCAGCGAGCCATCCATCATCACGCTCGAAAAGCCCGAGCGGATGGCCTGCACACACACCGCGGGCGACGCGCCATGGTCCTGGTGCAGCACCACCGGGATGTCCGGGTGGGTCTCGATCGCAGCCAGCACCAGGTGGCGCAGGTAGGCCTCGCCGGCGTATTTGCGCGCTCCGGCGCTGGCCTGCAGGATCACCGGGCTCATGGTGGCCTGAGCCGCCTCCATGATGGAATGAACCTGCTCCATGTTGTTGACGTTGAAGGCAGGCACGCCGTAGCCGTGTTCGGCAGCATGGTCAAGCAGTTGGCGTAGGGAAACGAGGGCCATGTAAGGTCT
Organism: Pseudomonadota bacterium; assembly: GCA_041169165.1. Taxonomy (GTDB): domain Bacteria; phylum Pseudomonadota; class Gammaproteobacteria; order Burkholderiales; family Burkholderiaceae_C; genus Sphaerotilus. The sequence continues at coordinate 2,421 of JBEEJN010000002.1, read as the reverse complement.
CCGGCAAGGGTGTGGAAGCGGAAGGGAAGGTCGGGCAGAAACGAGTGGGGGGTAGGCGCTCAGCCGAAGGCGCTGACCAGGTTCATGTCATGCGCCCAGGCCAGCAGGTCGGCCAGGCCGACGCCGCCGGGCGCGGCGCGCAGGGCCGGCATCCAGCCCAGGCGCTGGTCCAGGCCGGGGCCGATGGCAATGGCGCCTTCGATGGGCGCCTGGGCGAAGTAGTGGCTGCGCGTGACGATCACCGGCACGTCGGCCGCGCGGGCCGCCGCCGCACCGCCGGGCGAGTCCTCGATGGCCACACAGGCCAGGGCCGGCAGTGCCAGACGCTGCAAGGCCAGCCGGTAGGTGTCGGGCTCGGGCTTGCGCACGTCGACGTCCTCGCGGCACACGACGGCAGCAAAGTCACCCGCCCAGCGCGGGCCGAAATGCGCACGCATCAAGGCATCGAGGTTGCTTCGGCTGGTGCTGGAGGTAATGGCCAGGCGCAGCCCGGCGGCTCGGGCCTCGGCCATCAGTTCCTTCACACCCGGTCGCAGCGGGATGACGCCGTCTTCGACCCGCCGCGCGTAGCGTTCGTTCTTGACTTGGTGGATGCGCCGAGCCAGGGCTGCACGTTCGTCGGCCAGGGCGGGTGCGTCCTGCTGATGCGCGATGAAATGGCTCACCCGTTCGAGGCCGCCGGTGATGCGCAGCCAGTCGCCATAGCCATCCTCGTCCCAGCGCCAGGGCAGGCCCAGCGCCTCGAAGGACTCGTTGAAGGCAACGCGGTGGCCGTCGCGCTCGGTCTCGGCCATGGTGCCGTCGACGTCCCACAGCAGGGCTTGGACTCGGGTCATGAGCAGTTACTCCTGGAGCTTGCCGTCGCAAGGGTCGCGGCCGGCTTCGAACCGCGCGGGTGGCGGTCGTTCATGCAGCAGCCCGCCTGGTGAGAATCTCGATCGCCGGCAGCGTCTTGCCCTCCAGCACTTCGAGGAAGGCGCCGCCACCGGTGGAGATGTAGCCCACGTCTTTCTCGATGCCGTATTTGGCGATGGCGGCCAGCGTGTCACCGCCGCCGGCGATGCTGAAGGCGCTGCTCCTGGCGATCGCGCGGGCGATGGTTTCCGTGCCCTGGGCGTAGGCATCGAACTCGAACACGCCCACCGGGCCGTTCCAGACGATAGTGCCGGCAGCTTCGAGCCTGGCGGCCAGGATGGCAGCGGTCTGGGGGCCGATGTCGAGGATGAGGTCATCGTCGGCCACGTCGGCGGCGGCCTTGATGGTGGCGGGCGCGTCGGCGGCGAACGCCTTGGCGCAGACCACGTCGATGGGGATGGGCACTTCCGCGCCGCGTTGCTTCATGGCCTCGATGACGGCCTTGGCCTCGTCGACCAGGTCGGGTTCGGCCAGGCTCTTGCCGATCTTGTAGCCCGCTGCCAGCAGGAAGGTATTGGCGATGCCGCCACCCACCACCAGGCCGTCGACGTTCCTGGCCAGGCTCTGAAGAATCGTCAGCTTGGTGCTGACCTTGCTGCCGGCGACGATGGCGATGAGTGGGCGCCTGGGTGCTGCCAGCGCCTTGCTGATGGCGTCGATTTCGGCAGCCAGCAGCGGGCCGGCACATGCCACCTTGGCGTATTCGGCCATGCCGTAGGTCGTACCTTCGGCACGGTGGGCGGTGCCGAAGGCGTCATTGACGTAGATGTCGCACAGCGCTGCCATCTTCTGCGCCAGTTCGGGCTTGTTCTTCTTCTCGCCCCTGTTGAGTCGACAGTTCTCGAGCATGACGAGCTGGCCGGGGGCTACCGCGACACCTTCGACCCAATCAGCAATCACAGGGATCTCGCGCCCCATCAACTCACCCATGCGCCTGGCGACCGGCGCCAGGCTGTCTTCGGGCCTGAACTCGCCTTCGGTCGGGCGGCCCAGGTGGCTGGTGACCATCACGGCCGCGCCAGCAGCAAGTGCCTGTTGCAACGCTGGAAGGCTGGCGCGAATGCGGGTGTCCTCCGTGATGTTGCCGGCGTCGTCCTGCGGCACGTTGAGGTCGGCGCGGATGAAGACGCGCTGACCCTTGAGCTGGCCAGTGGCGGCGAGGTCGGTGAGGCGCAGGATGTGCATGGTGTGTGGATCCTTGGATTGAGTCGAATGCTTGTGCACGTCAACGGCCGCCGACCACGCGCACCATTTCGAGCACCTTGTTCGAGTAGCCCCACTCGTTGTCGTACCAGGACACCACCTTCACGAAGGTCTTGTCCAGGGCGATGCCGGCTTCGGCGTCGAACACGCTGGTGCAGGATTCACCGCGGAAGTCGGTGGCCACCACCTTGTCCTCGGTGTAGCCGAGCACGCCCTTCAGGGCGCCCTGGCTCTGCGCCTTCATCTCGGCGCAGATGTCGGCGTAGCTGGCTTCGCTGTTGAGCTCCACCGTCAGGTCGACCA
>JBEEJN010000001.1:0-292490 GCA_041169165.1 Pseudomonadota bacterium | reverse complement strand
GACCAGCTTCATCCCCATGCTGACCCTGGGCATCCCGCCCAACGCCGTGATGGCGCTGATGGTGGGCGCGATGACCATCAAGGGCATCCAGCCCGGCCCGCAGGTGATGACCAGCAACCCGCAGCTCTTCTGGGGCCTGATCGCCTCGATGTGGGTGGGCAACCTGATGCTGATCATCCTCAACCTGCCGCTCATCGGCATCTGGATCAAGCTGCTGACGGTGCCCTACCGCTTCCTCTTCCCGGCCATCATCGTGTTCTGCGGCATCGGCTGCTACACGCTCAACAACAGCAGCTTCGACGTCTACATGACCGCCATCTTCTCGGTCGTCGGCTACCTGTTCTACAAGCTGGGCTGCGAACCCGCACCGTTGCTGCTGGGCTTCATCCTCGGGCCCATGATGGAAGAAAACCTGCGCCGCGCCCTGCTGTTGTCACGCGGCGACTGGACCACCTTCATGTCGCGCCCGCTGTCGGCCGGCCTGCTCATCGCCGCTGCGCTGATGATTCTGGTGGTCGCCCTGCCGAGCATCCGCAGCAAGCGCGAAGAGGCGTTCCAGGAAGATTGACGACCCAGTCGTACGACGTGGGAGATAGCTTCAGACCATGTCGCGAACAGAACGCGGCCCCGCTCATGCGGGGCCTTTTTTTTGCCCGCAATCAAGGGCAACTCAAAGTCGCCGCGCCACCAGCACATCGGATCTTGCAACATGACGAGAGCGGGCTCGACGGTTTTGCCAGATCAGCATGAGAATGAGCTGACGGCCAAGGATCCCCTCAATGCGCGGAGAAGAAGAGGCGGCTCGCCAACATGCGGCCGGGCTTGCCGGATCGACGAGTCCTGTCCGTGTGCCACGGCGGCTGCACGCGTCCGTGCCCCTTCAATACCAACGCAACGATGTATCAGATCTTCTTTGGAAAGGATGAGGCTGCGATGCGCAATCACCCAACATTGATCGCCACCCGCCTGGCGGCGGCACTCGCCTGCTTCGTGCTGGGCCCTGGCGCGGCATTTTCACAAGAGGGATTGGGGCGGGTGGAGATCACCGGCTCGTCCGTCAAGCGCATAGCGGCCGAAGGCGCACTGCCGGTCCAGGTGTTCACGCGCGAGGACATCAAGCGAACCGGCGCCACATCCACCGTCGATCTGATACAGACGCTGCCCGCGGTGCAAGGCTCCATGGGCACCGCCACCGCAGTGGGCAGCGAAGTCTTTGGTTTTGCCGGTGTTTCCCTGCGCAACCTGGGTGAGGCCCGCACGCTGGTGCTGCTCAATGGCAAACGCATCACGCAGTTTGGCGGGCAGAGTTTCACCGGGTCCGGCGCTGCAGTCGATCTGAACGCCATCCCGCTCGCTGCCATCGATCGGGTGGAAATTCTCACCGACGGCGCTTCAGCCTTGTATGGCAGTGAGGCGATGGCGGGTGTCATCAACTTCATCACGCGCAAAAACACCAACGACGGCGATGTCACTGCCGGCTTTACGGCGCCGTCCGGCGGTGCCCGGGAAACCCGGCTCTCCGCCACCAAAGGGCTGGGCGATTACGACGCCGATGGCTACAACCTGCTGCTGTCGGCCAGCAAGAGTCGGCGCACACGACTCGAATCGGGCCAACGTGATTACGCCAGGACAGCTTTGCTCAAGTTTTCCGAAAATGGCAAGAACTACCAGATCAACAGCGGGTCGCCCTCCAACATTCCGGCCAATGTCTCGGTGCCGAATATCGACCCCAACAAGCCCGATGAGCTGGTCAGTCCCTATTTTCTCGAACACGGCGCTTGCCCGGCCAACTCTTTCCAGTTTGGTGATCGCGCGTGTTACTACGACTTTGCCACCGGGATCGAGATCTACCCCGAACAGGAATCCAAAAACCTCTTCGTGCAAAGTTCGTTCAATCTCACGAACAACCACCGTCTGAGTTCGGAGTTGCTTTATGCACAAAACCGTCAGATTGCCCGGACCGCGCCGGTGCCGGGGTCGGTCTCGATTGATGTCGCCAACCTGCCGGCCTCCATCAAGGCATTGACGGGCACCGGCATTCCCGCCACGGGCACGATCAGCGCGCGTTACCGCGCCTTTGATCTCGGCCAGCGTACGACCGACGACCGCACGGACCTGTTGCATTTCACCACCTCGCTTGACGGCACCCTCGACGACTGGGACTACAGCGCCACCTTCATCCACTCTGAAAGCCGCGCCAAGTCGTTCAACTTGGGTTATCCCGAAGATGGTGCATTTCAGTTGTTGACCGAGTCCGGCCAGATCGATCCATTTGTGGGTCCGAGCCTACAAAGTGCCGCCACACTCGCCGCCATGCGGGCGACCTTGCGCGATGGTTATTTCAATGGCGGCAAGGCCGCACTGGATGCTTTCGTGGTGCGCGCCAACCGTGAGTTGACCCTACTCGACGGCGGTCCGCTCAATCTCGGCTCAGGATTCAATCTGGGTCGCGAGCAAAACAACAATGCCCCCAGCGAACTCGCCCAGGGCCTGACCGGCATCCGTTTTGGTGATCAATCGGTGGTCGTTCCCTACAGTTTGTCGCGACGGACTGCCGGAGCCTATCTCGAACTGGTGGCACCCGTCGCCAAATCGCTGGAATTGACCGGCTCGGTCCGTTATGACAAATACAGCCGGATTGGCGACACGACCAACACCAAATTCGCGGTGCGCTGGCAGCCTTCGGCTGACTTGATGTTGAGGAGCTCGATCGGAACCGGCTTTCGGGCGCCTACCGTGTCGCAGGTACAGGCTCCGGAGCAGCAGTTCGGTTTTACCGGTGACACTTACGACTGCAGCAGCAACCCGGCACTCGCGGCTGAAGCCACCAAGATCGGTGCGGTCTGTCGGCCCGATGGCGATCAATATGACGTGTTCGCCGGCGGAAATACGCGACTCCGACCTGAAAAGTCTACCCAGTTCAGCCTCGGTATTCGCCTTGAGCCCGCTGCCGCGCTCAGCCTGGGCGCCGACTTCTGGGCCATCGGCATCAAGGACGTGATCGATCAATTGCCCGAATCGGTCTATTTCTCAGATCCAGCAAAATACAGTGGCCTGTTTCGCAAGCTGCATGACAATGTGGCTAAAAAAGATTATCTGGCAATTTTTCAAGGCGTCCAGAATCTCGGCAACACCTACAACAGCGGCATAGATTTCGATGTCACAGCGCGCACGCTGACGTCTGTCGGTCTGCTCCGCACGCAAGTCGTTGCGACCTATATGCTGCGCAACACCTACCAGTTGACGAAGAATGGCGAGTATTTCTCCAGCCTGGCCCGATATGGTGAAGACACCAAGGTCACATTCCGCTGGCAGGGGCGCTGGGTGACCACACTGGCAAGTTCGGCCGGACTTTCCAATTCACTCACCGTGAATTTCAAGTCGAGTTATGCGGACAGCCCTGAGGTGGCGACAGTGGTCGATGCCAACGGTGTACCGACCAGCGCCGAGGAGACCGTGCAACGACGCGTCAAACACTATCTGACCTTGGACTGGCAAGGCAACTGGACGCTGGACAAGGCGCTCGCCCTGCAAGTGGGTGTACTCAACCTGCTGGATACCGCACCACCCTTTTCAATCGCGCAGAGTGGCTTGAACAAGGGGCAGATGGTGGGTTACGACGATCGTTACTATGATCCGCGCGGCCGCAGCATCTACGCCAATCTGTCCTACCGGTTTTAGGCGGCAAAACCACACTACCGGCCGCAGACGCTTGCCAGACCGAATTCACTGAATACGCCACAACCCATCTCACATACTCGTTGCGGCCGTCCGATTCGGATGAAGTTCACGCCTGGACGATATTCGACGGTCTTACCGCAGCGCCGCCCCGGCGCCCTGTGGCGGCTCGGTTATATTCGCGCGCTGTCCGCCTCGCCTGACACCGCTGGTTTCTTGCCGCGTTTCGACGAGGTCTCGCGTCGATCCGGAGTGTTCATGACCGTTCTATTTCGCCGCATGGCGGCGCGGATGTTGCCAGCCTTGATGCTGGTCGTGCTGGCTTGTGCAGCGGTGGTCCACCCGTCTGCCTGGGCCCAAGCGTCCGCGCCGGTCGCTGCCACCACCAGCTCCGCGTCGGCGGGTGACGTTGGCACTGCGCCGGCCGCTACCAAGACCGACAACCCGTACGGCCTGGCGGCCTTGTGGGCCGGCAGCGATGTGGTCGCCAAGCTGGTGCTGATCATCATGGCCGTCATGTCCATGGGCAGCTGGTACATCCTCATCACCAAGATGCTTGAGCAGTCCAGGATGCTCAAGCAGTCGCAGGAGGCGAGCGACAAGTTCTGGAATGCTGGCTCGATCGAACAGGGGGCACACACGCTGGCCGAGGGCAGCCCCTTTCGATTCATTGCCAGTGCCGGCCTGGACGCCACCCGCAAACACGACGGCCTGCTGGGCCAGGTGGACTTCAACACCTGGGTGACCATGTCCATCCAGCGCGCCATGGAGCGCGTGCAGTCGCGCATGCAGGACGGTCTGGCCTTCCTGGCCACGGTCGGTTCCACCGCGCCCTTCGTCGGCCTGTTCGGCACCGTCTGGGGCATCTACCACGCGCTCACCGCCATCGGTGTGGCCGGCCAGGCGTCGATCGACAAGGTCGCCGGGCCGGTGGGCGAAGCACTCATCATGACCGCCATCGGTCTGGCCGTGGCCGTGCCCGCCGTGCTGGGCTACAACTGGCTGGTGCGGCGCAACAAGGGCGTGATGGACGAGGTGCGCAGTTTCGGCAACGACCTGCATGCCGTGCTGCTGGCCCAGGCCGCCAAAAAGGGCTGAGCGCCATGGCGATGACGCTGGGCCCGACCGGCGCAGGCGATGACGAGGTCATGGCGACCATCAACACCACGCCGCTGGTCGACGTGATGCTGGTGCTGCTGATCATCTTCCTCATCACCATCCCGGTGGTGAACTACTCGATCGCGGTCTCGCTGCCCAAGGAGCGCAACGAGATCCGCGAGAGCAAGCCCGAGAACATCGTGATCACGGTGGACGCCAAGGGCGGCCTGTACTGGTACGACGCCAGGCTGTCGTCCACCCAGCAGCTGGTGGACAAGCTCAAGCAGGTGGCCATGCAGGTGCCGCAGCCCGAAGTGCACATCCGCGGTGAGCTGATGGCGCGCTACGACGCAGTCGGGCGCATCGTCTACGCCTGCCAACGTGCGGCCATCGCCAAGGTGGCTTTCATCACCGAACCCCCGGCGCGGCCATGAACACTTCTGCCGCCAAGTCTGCCGTTCGATCCGTTCGCCGCCGATCAGCGCCTGGAGCCTGTCGCAGGAGCCACCACCCATGGCGATGAATCTCGGCCCGTCGTCCTCGGGCGAGGGTGATCCCGAGCCGATGATGGACATCAACACCACGCCGCTGATCGACGTGATGCTGGTGCTGCTCGTCATGCTCATCATCACCATCCCCATCCAACTGCACAGCGTCAACCTCAATCTGCCGGTGACCAAGGCGCCACCCAGCGAGGTCAAGCCCGAGGTGGTGAAGATCGACATCGACGAGCACGATGTCGTGTATTGGCAAGGCGTGGCGCTGGCTGATCGCGCCGCGCTTGAGCTGAAGCTGCAGGCCGCCGCCGCGCAGTCGGTGCAGCCTGAGATCCACGTGCGTCCCAACAAGCTGTCGACCTACAACACCTTCGTGCAGGTGATGGTGAGCGCCAACCAGCGCGGCCTGAACAAGCTCGGCGTGGTCGGTTCCGAGCAATTCATCGGCCAGTGACCTCACGCCCCCTCACGCAACGCGGCGCCAGCGCCTGGCCCGCCTGATCATGCGCAATTCGGACCACGACTTCCAGCCCCACAACCCGCGGCGCCGCCTGTTCGGCCTGGGGTTTGTCGTGCTGTTGCATATCCTCATCCTCTGGGGGCTGATGTCCGGCCTGGCGCGCAAGGCGGTCGAGGTCATCAAGAAGCCCATCGAGATGAAGATCGTCGAGGAGCTCAAGCTGCCACCGCCGCCTCCCCCCCCGCCGCCACCTCCGCCCAAGGAAGTCAAGCTGGTCGACAAGCCGCCACCGCCACCGATGGCGCCCCCGCCACCGCCCTATGTGCCGCCGCCGGAGGTGCAGCCGCCCCCGGCGCCGCCCGCGCCGGCACCGGCCATTCAGGCGGTGCAGCCCGAGCCGCCACCCAAGCCGGTCATGGAGATCAAGCCGCCACCACCGCCGGCTCCACCGGCGCCGCCAGCGCCCAGGCCACCACCGCCGCCCGCGCCAGCGCCACCGGGGCCGATTCCGCCAGCGCCGCCACCTGTGCAGAAGGTTGACCTGGGGGTTACCTGTCCCAACTACAACCAAATCCTGCAGTCAGCCTTGGCCAAGGCAAACAGCGACGTCGGTATTGCCGGCACGGTCGTGGTGTCCATCGTCATCCGTGGCAACAAGGTGGTCGAAGTCAAGCCGGTGTCCGGCCCGCGCGAGTACTACCGCGCGGTACAGAGCGCGATACGGCGCTTCGAATGCAATATCACTGGTGGCGAGGAATACAAACAGGACAGGTTCGAGATCAACTTTTCGGGAAATTGAATCCGACGTCCTAAGGCCGGGTTCGCGACGGCAGGTTGGACGAGCCCCTGGCGGGCAAGGTCTGGAGCAGAGATCAACTCCGGCGACTGCGCAGCGCCAATGCCTCGTTGCTCGCCAACGCCACCAGTACCAGGGCGCCGCCGCCGATGACCGCCGGTGTGGGCACCTCACTGGAGCCCAGCCAGGTCCAGGCGACACCGAAGATGATCTCCAGCAGGCCCAGCAGCGAGGCCTCGGGCGCCTTGAGCACCTTGCCCACCGCGACAGCCAGCACGCAGGGGATGGCCAGCTGCACCACGCCCAGCATGACGAGCAGGCCGATGTCGTGTGCAGTCGCCTGGAAAGGCAGGGCCAGGGGCAGCGTGACGAGCGAGGACAGGGTGGCACCGATCAGCACCGCCGGCGTCATGTCCTGCTGCTCGTCCGGATGGGCACGGGCGTTGTGCTGCGCCAGCGTCCACATGGTGGCGCCGCCGATGGGCACGCTCAGCGCCACCAGGGTGCCGACCAGGTCGCGCACGCTGCCGCCGCCGACCTGAGAGCCGTACATCCAGGCGATGCCGGCACCGGCCACGACGATGGCCACCCAGGTACGCGTGGGCAGCTTGTGACCCAGGGCGACGCGGGCGATGACGGCGGTGAACAGCGGCGCCAGCGACATGGTGATGAGCACATTGGCCACCGTGGTGAGCGCCAGGCCCAGCATGAAGGCGGTGAACATGACGCACCAGCACAGGCCGCCGCCCCACAGCAGCCAGCCGCCCTGGCGCAGCTGGCGCCCCAGAGCGGCCGGGCCGCGCTGCCAGGCCAGCAGCGCGCCCAGCGCTGCCACGTTGGCGGCGCTGCGCCAGAAAGTGATCTCGAAGGGCGCGGCGCTGTCCAGGTGGCGGGTGACGACGCCGGCGATGCTCCACAACAGGGTGACGAGCAGCATGGTCGCCAGGGCACGGCGATGGGTCATGGGTGGAGGGCGTCGAAGCGCCGGTTCGGTTGCAGAAGAAGTTGCGGAAAAACGAACGCCCCCTGCAGCCGCTGCGCGGCCTCAGGAGGCGCTGGCCACCCCGGTCATCCAGGGCGCGAGCCGGCACAGGCAGCAAGCCGCCTGCTGCCCGGCTCGATCAGGCCGCTTCGCGAGCGGCGCGCTTGCGGTCGTGTTCGCTCAGGAAGCGCTTGCGCACCCGGATGCTCTTGGGCGTGATCTCGACCAGCTCGTCGTCGTCGATGAACTCGACGCCGTATTCCAGCGTCAGGTCGATCGGCGGGGTGATCTTGATCGCGTCTTCCTTGCCGGAGACGCGGAAGTTGGTCAGCTGCTTGGTGCGCGTGGCGTTCACCACCAGGTCGTTGTCGCGGCTGTGGATGCCCACGATCATGCCCTCGTACACCGGGTCGTTGGGCTTGACGAACATGCGGCCGCGGTCATCCAGCTTGCCCAGGGCGTAGGTGAAGATCTCGCCCGCGTCCATGCTGATGAGCACGCCGTTCTTGCGCCCGGCGATCTCGCCCTTGTGCGGCTCGTAGCCGTCGAAGATGTTGCTGATGAGGCCCGAGCCGCGCGTGAGGTTCATGAACTCGTTGGCAAAGCCGATCAGGCCACGCGCCGGGATGCGGTACTCCAGGCGCACGCGGCCGCGGCCGTCCGGCTCCATGTTCACCAGTTCACCCTTGCGCTCGCCCAGGGCCTGCATCACGCCGCCCTGGTGGCTTTCCTCGACGTCGGCGGTCACCAGCTCGATGGGTTCATGTTTCTCGCCGTCGACGTCGTGGAAGACCACGCGCGGCTTGGACACGGCCAGCTCGTAGCCCTCGCGGCGCATGTTCTCCAGCAGGATGGTGAGGTGCAGTTCACCGCGGCCCATCACCTCGAAAACGCCGTCCTCGTCGGTTTCCTTGACGCGCAGGGCGACGTTCGACTGCAGCTCCTTCTGCAGGCGGTCCCAGATCTGGCGGCTGGTGACGTATTTGCCTTCACGGCCGGCCAGCGGACTGGTGTTGACGCAGAAGTTCATGGTCAGCGTCGGCTCGTCCACCTTGAGCATGGGCAGCGGCGTGGGTGTGAGCGGGCTGGTCACGGTGACGCCGATGCCGATCTCCTCCAGGCCGTTGATGAGCACGATGTTGCCCGGGCCGGCCTCGGTGACCTGCACGCGGTCCAGGCCCTGGAAGGTCAGCACCTGGTTGACGCGGCCCTTGCTGGTCTTGCCGTCGATGCCTTCGGCCACCAGCACTTCCATGCCGGGCTTGATGGTGCCGGCGTTGACGCGGCCCACGCCGATGCGGCCGACGAAGGTGGAGTAGTCGAGCGCCGAGATCTGCAGCTGCAGCGGCGCCTCGGGGTCGCCCTCGTGCGCCGGCACATGCTTGAGGATGGTGTCGAACAGGGCCGACATGTCCTCGCCCCACTTCTCGCCCGGCGCGCCTTCGGTGTGCGAGGACCAGCCGTTGATGCCCGAGGCGTAGACGACCGGGAAGTCGAGCTGCTCGTCGGTGGCGCCGAGCTTGTCGAACAGGTCGAAGGCGGCGTTGATCACCGCGTCGGGCTTGGCACCCGGCTTGTCGACCTTGTTCACCACCACGATGGGCTTGAGCCCCAGCGCCAGGGCCTTCTTGGTGACGAAGCGGGTCTGGGGCATCGGGCCTTCCTGGGCGTCGATGAGCAGCACCACGCCGTCGACCATCGAGAGGGCACGCTCCACCTCGCCGCCGAAGTCGGCGTGGCCCGGGGTGTCGACGATGTTGATGTGGGTGCCCTGCCAGCTCACGGCGCAGTTCTTGGCCAGGATGGTGATGCCGCGCTCACGCTCGATGGCGTTGCTGTCCATCACGGTGTCGACCACCTTCTCGTGTTCGGCAAAGGTGCCGCTCTGGCGCAGCAGCTGGTCCACCATGGTGGTCTTGCCATGGTCGACGTGGGCAATGATGGCGATGTTGCGGATGGGCAGGCTCATGGAAGTTCTCGGTACAACGGTAGGCTGGGCGGCTCAGAGCGACGCGGCGGCCGCGGGTAGCGGCGTGGCAGGGCCCGGAGTGTCGGGGGTGTGGGTATCGGTCAGGCTGACGGTGCTGGCAGGCGGGGCGGCAAGAGTCGCCGGATCCGTGCGCTGTGCCGTCAACAACTGGGCAATCTCGGGCGGGCTGAGCAGGCGGTCGGCGATCAGCTGGCCGGCCACCACATGGCCGGTGCCGAGCAGCACCGGCTTGCCCGTGCCTGCGGGGGGCTCCGGCGGCGGGCCGTAGACGCGCAGATGGGCGCAGTCCACATGGCCGACACGACGGCGCAGTCCGCTCAGGAAACGCCCGGCTTCCTCGCTGGGCAGGTGGATGGCAGGCCAGTCGGCCAGCAGGGTATCGGGCGGCAGCAGGTGGGCCAGTCGTCCGGCTTCGCTCAGGGCTTCGAGCTGCTCCAGGCTGACGGCGCCGTCCAGGCCCAGCGGGCCGCTGCCGGTGCGGCGCAGCGCGGTGAGGTGGGCGCCGCAGCCCAGCATCTCGCCGATGGTCTCGGCCAGGGTGCGGATATAAGTGCCCTTGCTGCAGCGCACATCCAGCACCAGCTCGGGGAAGAAGGGCGGCACAGGCACAGGCTCGCCGTCGGGCGTGCTGGCCAGGTCGCTGACACCGCCGATGTCGTCGGTGGCGCGCGCCATGGCGTCGACGTCGGGCCAGGCCAGCACCTCGATGGCATGCAGGGTGACCTGGCGCGCCTCGCGCTCGATCGCTATGCCGGCGCGGGCGTATTCGTACAGCGCCTTGCCCTCGTGCTTGAGCGCCGAGTGCATGGGCGGCGTCTGCGCCAGCGCGCCGGTGTGGGCGGCCAGGGCGGCGCGCACGTCCTCGGGCGTCACGTTGACGGCACGGCGACGCAGGGGCAGGCCTTCGGCATCACCGCTGGTGGTCGTCAGGCCCAGGCCCAGGGTGGCGATATAGCGCTTGTCGGCGTCCAGGCTGACCTGCGAGAACTTGGTCGCCGCGCCAAAGCACAAGGGCAGCAGGCCGGTGGCCAGCGGGTCGAGCGTGCCGGTGTGGCCGGCCTTCTCGGCGCGCAGCAGCCACTTGGCGCGCTGCAGCGCGTCGTTGCTGGACAGGCCGACCGGCTTGTCCAGCAGCAGCACGCCGTGCACCGCACGGCGCGGCGTGCGCGGGCGCTGGGAACGGTGGGCGGGGCTGTTCATGCGGCGTCAGGGTCAGTCGGAAAAGTGGTGTGCCGGATGCGGGCGCTCAGTCGTCCAACGCGCGGGTGGCGTTGGCCTGGTTGATGAGGGCATTGAGGTCGGCGGCGCGCTCGATGCTGCGATCGAAGTGGAAATGCAGCGTCGGCACGGTGTGGATAGACAGGCGCTTGAACAAGGCGTTGCGCAGGAAGCCGGCGGCCTCATTCAGCGCCGCCTCGCAGTCCTCGGGCTTGCCCACCAGCAGCGAGAAGCCGACCTTGGCGTGGGCGTAGTCCGGCGTGACCTCGACGTGGCTGAGCGTCAGCAGCCCGATGCGGGGGTCCTTCAGCTCGCGGATGAGTTCGGCCAGGTCGCGCTGGATCTGGTCGGCGATGCGAAAACCGCGGTTGGGGGTGGCACGCTTGTGGCGCATGGCGCTGGTTCCTGGGAAATCGTCCGGTGGAATGCGGCCGCCGCAGGCCCCAAGTGAAAGGCCCCGCCGGGTGGCGGGGCCTTGTTTGGAGGGCGGTCCGCGCGGGCTTTACAAGGTTCGGGCGACTTCCTTGATCTCGAAGAACTCCAGTTGGTCGCCCTCGGAGATGTCGTTGTAGTTCTTGAGCTTGATGCCGCACTCGAAGCCTTCGTTGACTTCGCGCACATCGTCCTTCATGCGCTTCACCGACTCGACCTCGCCGGTGTAGACCACCACGTTGTCGCGCAGCAGGCGGAAGCGCGCGTTGCGGCGCACCACACCCGAGGTGACCATGCAGCCGGCCACGGTGCCGATCTTGCTGGCCACGAAGACGGTGCGGATCTCGGCGCCGCCGATGACTTCTTCCTTCTGCTCGGGCGCCAGCATGCCGGTCATGGCCGCCTTCACCTCGTCCACAGCGTCGTAGATGATGTTGTAGTAGCGCAGGTCGACGTCGTTGTTCTCGGCCAGCTTGCGGGCGTTGGCATCGGCGCGCACGTTGAAACCGACGATGACCGCCTTGGAAGCGATGGCCAGATTGACGTCCGACTCGCTGATGCCACCCACTGCAGCGTGCACGATCTGCACCTTGACCTCGTCGGTGCTGAGCTTGACCAGCGACTGCGCCAGCGCTTCCTGCGAGCCCTGCACGTCGGCCTTGATGATGAGCGCCAGCGTCTGCGCCTGGCCTTCGCCCATGGTGTCGAACATGTTCTCGAGCTTGGCGGCCTGACGCTTGTTGAGCGTGACTTCGCGGTACTTGCCCTGACGGAAGGTGGCGATTTCGCGTGCCCGGCGTTCGTCAGCCAGCACCATGAACTCGTCGCCGGCCTGCGGCACCTCGGTCAGGCCCTGGATCTCGACCGGAATCGACGGGCCCGCCTCGGTGGCGGCCTTGCCGTCTTCATCAAGCATGGCGCGCACGCGGCCATAGCTCGAACCAGCCAGCACCACGTCGCCGCGCTTGAGCGTGCCGCTTTGCACCAGCACAGTGGCGACCGGGCCGCGGCCCTTGTCGAGCTTGGCTTCAATCACCAGGCCCTTGGCCAGCGCTTCCTTGGGTGCCTTGAGTTCCAGCACCTCGGCCTGCAACAACACCTGTTCGAGCAGGTCGTCGATGCCGGCGCCGGTCTTGGCGGACACGGGCACGAAGGGCGTGTCGCCGCCGAAGTCTTCCGGCACGACCGACTCGGCCACCAGTTCGCCCTTGAGGCGTTCCAGGTTGGCGCCCTGCTTGTCGATCTTGTTCATCGCCACGACCATGGGCACGTTGGCCGACTTGGCGTGGGAGATGGCTTCCTTGGTCTGCGGCATCACGCCGTCGTCGGCCGCCACCACCAGGATGACGATGTCGGTCGCCGTCGCACCACGTGCCCGCATGGCCGTGAAGGCCGCGTGACCCGGGGTATCGAGGAAGGTGATCATGCCGCGCGGCGTCTCGACGTGATAGGCACCGATATGCTGCGTGATGCCGCCGGCTTCGCCCGCCGCCACGCGGGTGCTGCGGATGTAGTCCAGCAGCGAGGTCTTGCCGTGGTCGACGTGGCCCATGATGGTGACCACCGGGGCGCGCGGCAACTTCTCACCTTCGGTCGCGACGTTTTCTTCCTCGAGGAAGGCGTCCGGGTCGTCCAGCTTGGCGGCAAAGGCCTTGTGGCCCATTTCCTCGACCACGATCATCGCGGTCTCCTGGTCGAGCTGCTGGTTGATGGTGACCATCTGGCCCAGCTTCATGAGCTGCTTGATGACCTCGGAGGCCTTGACCGACATCTTGTGCGCCAGATCGGCCACCGAGATGGTTTCGGGCACATGCACTTCCTGCGCCTGCTGCTCCACCGGCGGCACGAAGCCGGAGCCCGCGCCGTCACGACCATCGCCGCGGCGACCACCACCGGCACCGCCACGCCCGGGCGCCTTCCAGCCACTGCGGCCGGCGTCGGCGCGGCCCTTGCCGGCCGGTGCGGCGGCACCACCAGCGCTGCGCTTCTTGGCCTCATCGGCCCAGCTTGACGACAGCTTCTCGGACTTGACCGACTTGTCGCCCGGCTTCTTGTCCCCGGGCTTGGCGCCTGCGCCCGGCGCTGCGGCGCCCGGCGCACCCTTGGGCTTGTGGATGGTGCCGGTGATGGGCGCAGCCGCTGGCTTGGGCGGCTCTTCGGGCTTCTTGGCCGTCATCACCTGCTTGGGCTTGAGCATCATGGCGCGGATCGCCGCCGCTTCACTTTCGGCCTTCTTGCGACGAGCGTCCGCATCGGCAAGGCGCTGGGCCTCGCTGGCAGCGATGTCGGCTGCGCGAACCACACGCACGGTCGGCGCGGGGGCCGGTGCGGGTGTCGGCGCCGGGGCAGGCGCGGCTGCAACCGCCGGTGCTGCCGCTGCACTGGCACGCGCAGCGCTGCCTGGCGCAGCAGCCGCGCTGGTTGGGCTGGCGCTGCTGGACGCGCCGGAGGTCGCCGGCTTGGCCGCCGCGGCCTGAGCCGCTGCCGCAGCCGCTTCAGCCGCGACGCGCGCGGCTTCGGCACGGGCAGCTTCCTCGGCCTGCTCGCGTGCACGCCGTTCAGCGGCGTCACGTTCGGCGGCTTCACGCTCCAGCCGGGCCTGTTCCTCGGCGGCTCGACGTGCCTCTTCGGCGCGCTCTTCCTCGATGCGGCGCTGCTCGGCGGCTGCCTCGGCGGCCAGACGCGCTTCCTCCGCACGGGCCAGTTCGTCGACCGCTGGCGATTCAGCACTTGTGCCGTCGGCCGAAACCGGGCTGTCCTCGCGCTTGACGAAGACGCGCTTCTTGCGCACTTCGACCTGGATGGTGCGAGCCTTGCCGGACGCGTCAGCCTGCTTGATCTCGCTGGTCGACTTGCGCACCAGCGTGATCTTCTTGCGGTCGCCGCCTGCAGTGCCATGCGAGGTGCGCAGGAAGGCCAGCAGCTTTTCCTTGTCGGCCTCGGTGAGCGGGTCGTGGTCGGACCCCTTGCTGACACCGGCGGATTGAAGTTGCTCGAGCAGCGTCGCAGCCGGGCGATTGAGCTCGGCGGCGAACTGGGCAACGGTGGTCACGGCCATGTGGTGATTTCCTTGAGACGAGCGCGCGGCGTGCGGGTGGCGTGCAACGAGTGAGTGAACGGCGCGGCGATGGAGTCGCTGGCGGCGGGTGGCGTGGAGCGGTGCGGACTCAGGCGGTGAACCAGTGTTCGCGCGCCTTCATGATGAGCGCCTTGGCGGCGGCGTCATCCATGCCGGTGAGTTCGACCAGTTCATCCACAGCCAGATCAGCCAGGTCATCGCGGGCGTGGATGCCGCCGGTGGCCAGCTTGGCCAGCAGATCGGGCGTCAGGCCTTCCAGGTCGCGCAGGTCATGGGTGGCCTCCTCGACGCTTTCTTCCTTGGCGATCTCCAGGGTCAGCAGCACGTCCTTGGCACGGTTGCGCAGTTCCTGGACGGTGTCCTCGTCGAAGGACTCGATCTCCAGCATTTCCTGCAGCGGCACGTAGGCGATTTCTTCCAGGCTGGTGAAGCCTTCGGCGATCAGGATCTCGGCCACCTCGCGGTCGACGTCCAGCTTCTCGACGAAGAGTTCAAGAATGCCGCTGGCTTCCTCGGCATGTTTGGCGGCCGACTCCTCGGCCGTCATGATGTTGATGCGCCAACCGGTCAGGTCAGACGCCAACCTCACGTTCTGGCCGCCGCGGCCGATGGCAATGGCGAGGTTTTCCTCGTCGACCACCACGTCCATGGCGTGTTTTTCCTCGTCCACCACGATGGACTGCACATTGGCCGGGGCCAGCGCGCCGATGACGAACTGGGCCGGGTCAGCCGACCACAACACGATGTCGACCCGCTCACCGGCCAGTTCGTTCGTCACCGCATTGACACGCGAGCCGCGCACGCCGACGCAGGTGCCGATGGGGTCGACCCGCTTGTCGTGGGAGATCACGGCGATCTTGGCGCGCGAGCCGGCGTCACGTGCGCAATTCTTGATTTCCAGCAGACCTTGCTCGATCTCGGGCACCTCGGAGCGAAACAGTTCGATCATGAAAGCCGGCGCGCTGCGCGACAGGATGATCTGCGGGCCGCGCAGGGTGGCATCCACCTCCATGATCTGTGCGCGCACTCGGTCGCCGATACGCAGGTTTTCCTTCGGGATCAGGTCGGTGCGGCGCAGCCGGCCTTCAACCCGACCGCTTTCGATCACCAGATCTCCCTTGTCAAGCCGCTTGACCGTGCCGACAAAGATCTTGTCGCCGCGCGACAGGAAATCGTTGAGCAGTTGCTCGCGCTCTGCATCGCGGATCTTCTGCAGGATGACCTGCTTGGCCGCCTGTGCGCCGATGCGGCCGATAGGCACGGACTCGATCGACTCCTCGATGTAGTCATCCACCTCGATGTCGTCGATCTGCTCCTTGGCCTCGAAATGCAGAATTTCGGCATCGGGCAATTGCAGGCCAGCCTCGTCCGGCACCACGTGCCAGCGACGGAAGGTCTCGTAGACACCGCTCTCGCGGTCGATCGCCACGCGAACGTCCACCTCGCCCGTATAGAGCTTCTTGGTCGCCTGGGCCAGGGCGAGTTCGACTGCGCCGAACACGACCTCGCGATCGACGTTCTTCTCGCGCGAGATTGCATCGACCAGCATCAACAGTTCGCGATTCATTCTTGGTGGTCTCCGGAAGTGCCTGCAGCACCATCAACGGCCTGCAGGTCGGCAGGCGCGCTGATCGGCGCCGCAGCAGGGACGGCAGCTGCACGCCCCTTGAAATTGATGACGGGAACAAGCTTGGCCTCGCGCACCTCGGCCAGCGTGAAGCCCAGCACCTTGTCCTCCTTGCCGTCCTTGAAGACAAGTTCGTAGCCACTGCGCGCCGGCATGCCGGGCCGAGCCTGCGGCAGACGCAGCAGGCCCTGGTATCGCTTGCGTCCGGCGTGGATCTGCTTGAGCGTGACCTCGACCTGACTGCCGGCAAAGCGCACATAGTCGGCCTCGCGACGCAGTGGCCGATCCAGGCCGGGCGACGAGACTTCCAGGCGTTGATAGTCCAAACCCTCGACCTCAAGCACCAGCTTCAACTGACGCGTGACGAGCTCGCAATCGTCCACCGTGATGAACTCGCCCGGGCCGCTCGGGTAGCTGCGCCCCGGCACCCGGTCGAGAAAGACGCACAACAAGCCACCTGCATTGCGTTCGCAGTCGACCAGTTCATAGCCCAGTCCGGTGACGGTACGTTCGACGGAGTCTTGCCAGCTCATCCAGTGTGTATATGCGTTTGTCGACCCGAAATATCCGGGACCCAAAACAACATGCCCGACGCACTCGGCCCACCGCAGGCGGCCCGCAACCACGCTGCCGACAGCAGCGTGCATCGCAAGGCCTGCGGCCCCGTTTGTCGGAACATCCGGGAGCGACCGAGGCAGTCGAGCAAAAAAAATGGGCTGGATTACTCCGCCCATTCAGCGTATCTAGCGAAGCTGCGATTATGCCTGAGGCAACCCTCACGGGCAACCCGTTGCGGCGCTCGTGAAGGCGCTGCGAGGGTGCATGCCAGAATCCGGCCACTCACCTGCAATCGGAGACCCCATGGGCTTTCTTGCTGGCAAGCGCTTCTTGATCACGGGCTTGCTCAACAACCGCTCGATCGCCTACGGTATCGCCCAGGCCTGCCACCGCGAAGGCGCCGAACTGGCATTCAGCTATGTGGGCGAACGCTTCAAGGACCGCGTCACGGAATTCGCCGGTGAGTTCAGCTCCGAACTGGTCTTCGAATGTGACGTCGCCAGCGACGAGCAGATTGCTCGCACCTTTGCCAAGCTCAGCAACGCCTGGCCCGAGGGTTACGACGGCTTTGTGCATTCGATCGGTTTTGCGCCCCGTGACGCCTTGGCAGGCGAATTGCTGGACGGCCTGTCGCGCGAATCCTTTCGTATCGCACACGACATCTCTGCGTACAGCTTTCCTGCCATGGCCAAGGCCGCCCTGCCCTACCTGCGCCCCAAGGCCGCGCTGCTCACGCTGTCCTATCTCGGTGCCATGCGCGTGGTGCCGGCCTACAACACCATGGGACTAGCCAAGGCCTCGCTGGAAGCCAGCGTGCGATACCTCGCCGCCAACCTGGGCCCCAGGGGTATCCGAGTGAATGGCATCTCGGCCGGCCCCATCCGGACCCTTGCAGCCAGTGGCATCAAGAGCTTCGGCAAGCTGCTCGACTTGTTCGCCCAGAACGCCCCCCTTCGCCGCAATGTGACCATCGAGGAGGTCGGCAACGTCGCCGCCTTTCTGCTGTCCGACCTGGCGTCGGGCATGACGGCCGAGATCACCTATGTGGACGGCGGCTTCAGCCAGGTCTTGGTTGGCGGCGGCGACGCCGCAGCCTGACACACCGCAATCCTCCTGCACGACTGCCCAAGCACATGCGAGCCGTACTGGCTGAAGACGACGCCCTGCTGGCCGACGCCCTGGCTGCCAATCTGCGCAGCGCGGGCTTCGAGGTCGAGATCGCCCCCAACGGAGCGGTCGCCGAATACCTGCTCTCGCGCCCTGAATGCCAACTCGGCATCGTCGACCTCGGCCTGCCCCTGGTCGACGGACTGACGGTGGTCAAGCGCGTGCGCACGGCCCGCCCCACCCTGCCCCTGCTCATCCTCACCGCGCTGGATGGCACCGACAACCGGGTGGCCGGCCTGAACGCGGGTGCTGACGACTACCTCACCAAGCCCTTCGACTTCCCCGAACTGGAGGCGCGCATCGCCGCCCTGCTGCGGCGCGCGCGCGCTCACAGCAGCAGCAACCCAGCCTCGACCGCGGCGCTGCCAACCGACGACTCGGTCACCGTGCTGGGCCTGTTGCACTTCGACCGCGACGCGCGTCGGGCCAGCGTGGCCGGTCAGGCGATCGACCTGTCGCCGCGTGAATGGCTGCTGCTCGATCTGCTGGTCAGCCAGCGGCGCAAGGTCATCACCAAGGAGCAGATCGCGCAGGCCTGGTCAGCCGAGGTCTCCGAGTCGGGCGCAGTCGCCTCGCTCGAGGTCTACATTCACCGTTTGCGGCGCAAGCTCGAAGGCTCCGAGCTGGGCATACGCACCGTGCGTGGCCTGGGCTATCTGCTGGAAAACCAGCCCTGAACCGGCGCGTCTGAGCTTGACCCACCCGGCCGACGCCGCCGACGATGCCGCTGACGCGGCCGGCTCCCGCCATGGGACGCCGCAGCACCAGGGGCTGTGGACCCGCCTCAGATTCTGGGCACCAGCCGGCTTGTCACTGCGCCGTCAGCTGCTGCTGTGGCTGTTGCTGCCTCAGCTTGTGTTGTGGTGTGCAGCAGCGACCGTAACCTACCAGCTGGCGCTGCGCCATACCGAGCGCGCCAACGACCGCGCCCTGTTCGTGGCGTCACGCGCACTGGCGCGCCAGGTCAAGCCGGTCGGCAGCGGCTTGCTGGTCGACTTTCCGCGCGCCGCCAAGGACATCCTTGAGGCCGACCCGGACGACCTCGTCTACTACACCGTCAGCTCGCCGCCCGGCCAGTTCATCCTGGGCAACTACAAGCTGCCGCCGCCCCCCGAGAGCGGCGACATCAGCGATGAGCGAACCCGGGCACGCAGCCTCGATCAGCCGCAGTTCTACGATGCCGTCATCGCCAGCGCCAACGGCCCGACCGCCATGCGTGTCGGCGCCGTCACGCTGGACTGGGGTGAGCCCGGCGCCCGCCAGACCATGCTGGTGCAAGTCGCCAAGAGTCGGGTGAGCCGCGAGGCACTGGCGCAGGACATCTTGTTCGACACCGTGCTGCCCTTGTCGGTGCTGGTGCTGGCCATGTCGGCCTTTGTGTGGGCCGGCATCCGCACTGGGCTGGCGCCGCTCGACCGCCTGCGCGAAGCGGTCGGCGGACGTGCCGCCGGCGACCTCACCCCCGTCGAGCTGCACTCGGCGCCCCTGGAGGTACGCGACCTCGCCGCTGCGCTCAACAGCCTGCTGGCGGCCGTGCAGGCCAGCGTGGCGCAGCAGCGGCGCTTTGTCAACGATGCGGCGCACCAGTTGCGCACGCCGCTGGCTGGCCTCAAGGGCCAAACCGAGGTGGCCTTGGCCGAAGCCCGGGACCCGCAATTGCGCGCCCGGCTCGCACGTGTGCACGAAAGCGCGGTGCGCAGCGCCCACCTAGTCAACCAGTTGCTCAGCCTGGCGCGCGCTGAACCGGAATCACCGCTCATCCAGGCCAGCGCCACCTTCGATGTGGCCGAACTGGTGCGTACGGTCACCGCGGAGTGGGTCCCGCGCGCCCTGCAGGCCGGTGTCGACCTAGGCATGGACGACGCCGATGAAACGCAGCCACCGATACAGGTGCGCGGCCAAGGACTGCTGATCGGCGAGGCGCTGGCCAACCTGATCGACAACGCCATCCGCTACGGCGGCGGGGGCAGCGGCGAGGTCACGGTGGCGGCCCGCCGGCAGGGCCACATGGCGGTGCTGGAGGTGCGCGACAACGGCCCCGGCGTGGCACCGGAGATGCACCGCGCGGTGTTCGAGCGCTTCGTACGCGCCACCCACGAAGGCACTGGCTGCGGCCTGGGCCTGGCCATCGTGAAAGGTATCGCCGAGCGCCACGGCGGCAGCGTAGCGCTGGACAACCTCGTCCCGCACGGCTTGCGCGTGCAGATCCGGCTGCCACTTGCAGCCGACGCCTCGACCTGACGTACGTCCGGTGTTGCTGCCAGGCCGGCACGCGTCGATTCAGCGGTCGCGTGCTTGCTGGAGACATTGCGCTGTCGGTGCGCTCGCCGCAACAGGTCGGCAGCCCGGCCATGCGCAACTCGAAACGCCTTGCGATATCGACGACGCGACCGAACACGGCCGCGCCGCAGGCAGCAATAGCCACTGCTCGCACCCCCTGACGGAATCCTTCGAACACGGCTTGAAAGGCGATTCGGCGCCCCGGGCGAGGCCCGCCCAGAAAGCTGGGCAGCACCTGGTCAGCATAGGCACAGCTCGTTGACCTAGTGTAAGTACCTATAAATAGTTCATTAAACTTTTAAGAAACTATCAACACAGCAGCACGACACACCTCGCGCTGTCCGCGCAGTGCCCGTTAAGGCCCGCGCTCCTTCGCGCCGTACCCGCGGCGCCATGTTCATCCCCCCGACCAAGATCCACCATGTCGAAGCCTGTTCTGAGTCCCCTTGCCTCCAGCTTGATCGCCGCCGCCGTGCTGACGCTGGCCGCCGCCCTGCCCGCCCATGCCGGTGAAGTCGAAGTGCTGCACTACTGGACCTCGGGTGGCGAGGCCAAGTCGGCCGCCGCCCTCAAGGCCCAGCTCGAAAAGCAGGGCGACACCTGGAAGGACTTCGCCGTGGCCGGCGGTGGCGGTGAATCCGCCATGACGGTGCTGAAGTCGCGCGTGGTCTCGGGCAACGCCCCGGCTGCCGCCCAGATCAAGGGCCCGTCCATCCAGGAATGGGCCAAGGAAGGCGTGCTGACCAACCTGGACGACACCGCCAAGACCGAGCAGTGGGACAGCCTGCTGCCGCCGGTGGTGGCCGACGTCATGAAGTACAAGGGCAAGTACGTGGCCGTGCCGGTCAACGTGCACCGCGTCAACTGGCTGTGGGCCAACCCGGAAGCCCTGAAGAAGGCCGGCGCCAAGCTGCCGACCAACTGGGACGAGTTCTTCGTCGCCGCCGACAAGCTGCAGAAGGCCGGCCTGATCGCCGTCGCCCACGGTGGCCAGAGCTGGCAGGACTTCACCACGTTTGAAAGCGTGGCCCTGGGCGTTGGTGGTGCCGACTTCTACAAGAAGGCCCTGGTGCAGCTGGATCAAGGCGCGCTGACCAGCCCGACCATGGAAAAGGTGCTGACCACCTTCAAGAAGGTCAAGACCTACACCGACAAGAACGCCCCCGGCCGCGACTGGAACCTGGCCACCGCCATGGTCATCAAGGGTGAAGCCGGCATGCAGCTGATGGGCGATTGGGCCAAGGGCGAGTTCGTCGCCGCCGGCAAGGCCCCCGGCAAGGACTTCCTGTGCGCCGCCGCCCCCGGCACCGCCAAGTCCTTCACCTTCAACGTCGACTCCTTCGCCATGTTCACCGTCAAGGGCGACGACAAGGTCAAGGCCCAGAAGCATCTGGCCAGCGCCATCCTGTCGACCGACTTCCAGGAAGTCTTCAACCTGAACAAGGGCTCGATCCCGGTGCGCCTGGGCATGAAGATGGACAAGTTCGACGACTGCGCCAAGCTGTCGAGCAACGACTTCGTGTCGACCAACAAGGGCGGCACCCTGGTGCCCTCCATCGCCCACGGCATGGCCGTGTCGTCGGCCGCCCAGGGCGCCATCCAGGACGCCGTGAGCCAGTTCTGGAACGACGACAAGATGAGCGCCAAGGACGCCATGGCCAAGGTCGCCGCTGCGGCCAAGACCAAGTAAGACCGCTGGGGGTCCGTTGGGTCGCGTCCGGCATCGGGCGCGACCCATTTTTTGACCCGCCCGGCCGCTGGTCCCTGCGCCCGCACGCCGACGTGTGGGCGCCCGCGCGCACCAGCCCCTGCCGTCCCTTCAACGACCGCTGACCCGGAGTCCCCGCCATGGCGAGCCCCACCGCTGCCGCACGGCTGGACCACTGGCTGCCCCGCCTCGTGCTGGCGCCCAGCTTCGTCCTGTCCTTCCTCTTCATCTACGGACTGATCGCCTGGAACGGCTATCTGTCCGTCTCCGCCTCGCGCCTGCTGCCCAACTACGAGTTCGTCGGCCTGGAGCAGTACCAGATCCTGTGGGAGAGCGAGCGCTGGATGGTGGCGCTCAAGAACCTGGGCATCTTCTCGGTGCTCTTCATCGGTTTCGCCATGGCCGTGGGCCTGCTGCTGGCCATCCTGCTGGATCAGAAGATCCGCGCCGAGGGTGTGCTGCGCACCATCTACCTCTACCCGATGGCCCTGAGCTTCATCGTCACCGGCACCTCGTGGAAATGGATCATGAACCCCGGCCTGGGCATCGAGCACCTGATGCACCAGTGGGGCTTCGAGAACTTCCACTTCAGCTGGCTGGTCGACCCCGACATGGCCATCTACACCGTCGTCATCGCGGGCGTGTGGCAGAGCGCGGGCTTCGTCATGGCGCTGTTCCTGGCCGGGCTGCGCGGCATCGATGATTCGATCATCAAGGCCGCCCAGATCGACGGTGCCAGCCTGCCGCGCATCTACTGGCGCATCATCGTGCCCAGCCTGCGCCCGGTGTTCTTCAGCACCCTCATGGTGCTGGCGCATATCGCCATCAAGAGCTTCGACCTGGTAATGGCGCTCACCGCCGGCGGCCCCGGTTTCGCCACCGACGTGCCGGCCACCTTCATGTACACCATGGCCTTCAATCGCGGCCAGATCGGCCTGGGCGCAGCCTCGGCCACCATCATGCTGGCGACCGTGGCGGCCATCGTCGTGCCCTATCTCTACAGCGAGCTGCGCTCGCAGCGCCGCTGAGCCGGGGATATCACCATGAGCCACTCCCCTTCCGACTCCGCGCCCATGAGCAGCCCCATGCAGACCTTGCACCGCGTCGTGCTGTTCGGCCTGCTGGGCGTGTTCGCCGTGTTCTTCCTGCTGCCCTTCTACGTGATGCTGGTCACCTCGCTGAAGGACATGGGCGAGATCCGCAACGGCAGCCTGCTGGCCCTGCCGCAGGCCATCGACTTCACCGCCTGGTTCAAGGCCTGGGGCACCGCCTGCACGGGCATGAGCTGCAGCGGCCTCAAGCCCTACTTCGTCAACTCGCTCATCATGATCGTGCCGGCGGTGGTGGTCTCCACCACCCTGGGTGCGCTCAACGGCTACGTGCTCACCAAGTGGCGCTTCAAGGGCAGCGAGCTGCTGTTCTCGCTCATGCTGTTCGGCGTGTTCATGCCGCTGCAGGTGGTGCTGCTGCCCATGTCGCAGGTGCTGGGCTGGATCGGCCTGTCCAACTCGATCTGGGGCCTGGTGTGCGTGCACGTGCTGATGGGCCTGGCCTCGACCACCCTGTTCTTCCGCAACTACTACCTCGGGCTGCCGGACGAGCTGATCAAGGCCGCCATGCTGGACGGCGCCGGCTTCTTCCGCATCTTCTGGCGCATCGTGCTGCCACTCTCGACGCCCATCCTGGTCGTGACGGTGATCTGGCAGTTCACCAACATCTGGAATGACTTCCTGTTCGGCGTGGTGTTCTCCGGCGCCGACTCCAAGCCCATCACCGTGGGCCTGAACAACCTGGCCAACACGTCCTCGTCCGTCAAGGAATACAACGTGGACATGGCCGCCGCACTCATCGCCGCACTGCCGACGCTCGCCGTCTACGTGCTGGCTGGCAAATACTTCGTGCGCGGCCTGACGGCCGGCGCCGTGAAAGGCTGAGACACCATGGGCGCACTCTCCATCCGCAACGTCCGCAAAAGCTACGGCGACGTGCACATCCTCAAGGGCATCGACATCGAGATCGACAAGGGCGAGTTCCTCATCCTGGTCGGCCCCTCGGGCTGCGGCAAGTCCACGCTGCTGAATATGATCGCCGGCCTGGACGCCCCCACCGGCGGCAGCATCCACATCGGCGAGCGCGACGTCACCTACGCCCTGCCCAAGGACCGCGACATCGCCATGGTGTTCCAGAGCTACGCGCTCTACCCCAACATGAACGTGGCCGAGAACATCGCCTTCGGCCTGGAGATGCGCAAGGTGCCCAAGGCCGAGCGCGACGCGGCCGTGGCGCGCGTGGCCAAGATGCTGCAGATCGAGCACCTGCTGGACCGCAAGCCCGGCGCCCTGTCGGGCGGCCAGCGCCAGCGCGTCGCCATGGGCCGCGCCCTGGCGCGCGACCCGCTGCTCTTCCTGTTCGACGAGCCGCTGTCGAATCTGGACGCCAAGCTGCGCGTGGAGATGCGCGCCGAGATCAAGCTGCTGCACCAGCGCACCCGCCGCACCACGGTCTACGTGACGCACGACCAGGTCGAGGCCATGACCCTGGGCGACCGCATCGCCGTCATGAAGGCCGGCGAGTTGCAGCAGTTCGGCACGCCGGACGACATCTACAGCCGCCCGGCCACGAAATTCGTCGCCGAGTTCATCGGCTCGCCGTCGATGAACATGCTGGAGGCCCAGTTCGCCGGCGGCGCCCTGAATGCAAAGGGCAGCGCCCTGCCGCTCACCCCCGCCCGCGCGGCCCAACTGCTGGGCCAGGGCCAGCGCGACTGGACCTACGGCCTGCGCCCCGAGGCGGTGAGTTTTGCCGACACCGGCCTGCCCGGAAGCATCAGCATGATCGAGCCCACCGGCCCGGAGACCTATGCCAAGGTCGAGACCGCCGCCGGCGTGGTGGTGGCGCGAGTGCCCGGCAAGCTGGCGGCCCAGGTCGGCGACGCGGTGCACCTGGCCTGGAGCGCCGACCAGGCGCATCTGTTCGACAGCAGCACCGAGAAGCGCCTGGCTGAAGCGGCCTGAGGCCGCAGCAGAAGCTCAGCTCAGCCCTTGAGACGGGCGCGCCGCGCCCGCACACCGGCGGCCAGCTCGTCCATCAGCGGCTCGGTCTGCGCCCAGCCTATGCAGGCGTCGGTGATCGAGACACCGTGGCGCAGCGCCTGGCCGGGCTGCTGGTCCTGCCGGCCTTCGGCCAGGTGGCTCTCGATCATCACGCCGGTGATGCGTGCGTCGCCCGCGGCGAGCTGGGCCGCCACGTCGCGGCCCACGTCGATCTGGCGGCGGTGCTGCTTTTCCGAGTTGGCGTGCGAGAAGTCGACCATCACCTGCTCGCGCAGGCCGGCCTTCTTGAGCACGGCGCAGGCGGCGTCCACATCCCTGGCGGCGTAGTTGGGGCCGCTGCTGCCGCCGCGCAGGATGACGTGGCAGTCGGTGTTGCCGCGCGTCTCGAAGATGGCGGCCTGGCCCATCTTGGTCATGCCCATGAAGGCGTGGCTGGCGCGTGCCGCCACCACGGCGTCGGCAGCCACCTTCACGCCGCCGTCGGTGCCGTTTTTGAAGCCCACCGGGCAGCTCAGGCCCGAGGCCAACTGGCGGTGGCTCTGGCTTTCGGTGGTGCGCGCACCGATGGCGCCCCAGGCCACTAGATCGGCGATGTGCTGCGGGCTGAGCAGGTCGAGGAACTCGCTGCCCGCCGGCAGGCCTAGCGCGGTGATGTCCAGCAGCAGGGCGCGCGCGCGGCGCAGGCCCTCGTTGATGCGGAAACTGCCGTCCAGGCGCGGGTCGTTGATGTAGCCCTTCCAGCCCACCGTTGTGCGCGGCTTCTCGAAGTACACCCGCATCACCACCAGCAGGTCGTCCTTGAGCCGCGTGGCGGCCTCGGCCAGCATGCGGGCGTAGGACATGGCCTGCTCGTGGTCGTGGATGGAGCAGGGGCCGACCACGACGATGAGCCGGTCGTCGCGCCCGGCCAGCACCTCGGCCAGTTCGGCGCGGGCGCGCGCCACCAGCTGTTCGCCGGCCGGCGGCAGCGGCATCTCGTCCAGCAGCACGGCCGGCGAGATGAGCGGGCGCACGGTGGCGATGCGCACGTCGTCCACGCGGGTGGCGTCGTCAGTCGCGGGGCCGGCGGCACTGCCGGCTTCGTGGTCATGGCGCCAGTCGTCGGGCCGATGTTGCATGGTGAAAACGTCCGTGGTTCAAGAAAGGAAAAATTCCTGCCGACACGCGCGGCAGCCGGTAGGCCCAGCCTCACACTGCGCGCACCGGGAGCAGCCGCGGATTATCCCGGCCCGCCACTCTGGGGCCGGCCCTTGTTATAGGGTTGATCGTCCCCAACTAGACTCGTGGCCCAGCACACTTTTGTTGCTGATTTTTTTCCGCCACATATTTCAACTTGCCAACTCTGACACCACCCACCATGAAGCTCTCTGCCCTGCGGCCGATCCTGGCCCGTTTTGCCCTGCTGCTGTGTGCCGCGGCCATGCTCGCGGGCGCCCCCGAGGTCGAGGCCAAGCGCCTGGGCGGCGGCGGTGGAGCCGGCATGCAGCGCCAGATGCCGGCCAAGCCGACCAACAACAGCACCACTCCCGCCCAGCAGCCGGCGCAGAACCAAGCCGCCACGCCGGCGCCGGCCACGCCCGCCGCGCCAGCCGCCACGCCACCCAAGCGTTCGTGGATGGGCCCGCTCGCCGGCCTGGCCGCAGGCCTGGGCATTGCCGCCCTATTGAGCCATTTCGGCATGGGTGAGGCGGTCGCCAACTTCATGATGATGGCTCTGGTCGCCATCCTGGCCGTGGTCGCCATCGGCTGGCTGCTGCGCCGCTTCGGCCCCAAGCCGGCGCAGCCCGCCATGGCCTACGCGGGTGCGGGCGCCGCCTCGGGCGACGCCGCCGCGCCCTGGGCCCAGCGCCAGGCCGAGCCGGCCTTCCAGCCTGCCCAGCCTCAGTCCTACTCGCCGGCCAGTTCGCTGGCTCAAGGCGGCAGTGCGGCTGCCGTGCCCGCGGACCTGCCGCCCGGCTTCGACCGCGCGGGTTTCGAGCGCATCGCCAAGACCCTGTTCATCCGCCTGCAGGCGGCGAATGACGCCGGCCAGGTCGACGACCTGCGCAGGTTCACCACGCCCGAGCTGTTCGCCTCGCTGCGACTGGACGTGCAGGATCGCGGCGCCACGCCGCAGCAGACCGACGTGCAGCGCGTCGACGCCGAGGTGGTCGACACCGCCCAGGCCGACGGCCAGTGGATCGTCAGCGTGCGTTTCCATGGCCTGATCCGCGAAGAAGCCAACGCAGCCGCCGAGCCCTTCGACGAACTCTGGCACCTGGTGCGCCCGGCGGACCAGAGCCGCGACTGGGCCATCGCCGGCATTCAGCAGAACACGCCAGCTGCTGCTGCGCTGCACTGACGCCTGGTCAGTTCAGCAGGCCGATCCTGCGGGGGGCGAGTGATCGCCACCCTGCGTCAGCCCACGGCTTACGTCTGTCTTCAGGTCGGCGACCCAGAATCGGACACCCTCGGTCGGCCGGCTGCATGGCCACCGCCAACGCTTCGTCCTTTATTCGACTGTCGCCCCATGAGTTTTCGTGCGCTGGAACTGCCCGACGGTGTGCCCGGGCGCCTGTGGTTGCACGCCATGCCGGCGCGCGTGGAAAGCTGGCCGGCCTTCACGGCGCTGGCCGCGCAACACAGACTGCACGGCCTCGTCTGCCTGAACCCGATGCACGAGGTCGCAGGGTTGTCGCCCGACTATCACGCCGCCATACGTGCTGGCAGCCTGCCCTGGCGCTGGCGGCACCTGCCGATGCGCGATTTTGGGCTGGCGGCAGGATCCACCGTCTTCCACGAGCACGTGGTCGCGGTGGCGGAAGAGCTCGAACAGGGCCAGGTCCTGCTGCTGCACTGTGCCGCCGGCATCGGTCGCACCGGAACCTTCGCCGCCTGCGTACTCAAGCAGTTGGGCTGCAACAAGACCGAGGCGCTGCAGCGCGTACGCGCCGCCGGCTCGAATCCGGAAAGCAGCGCCCAAAGTGGACTGATCGACAGCTTCTAGATGCGGTGCCGGCTCAGCCCTTGAACTGCCGTTTGGCCTCAGCCTCGCTCATGCCGCGCAAGTCCTTGCAGGTCCCCTTGAGCACGAACTTCCATTCCGTCGGGTCGTAGTCGGTGGCCGACTCACCCGCGCAGGTATGCAGGCCACCGAGGTCGGAGCAGTCGTTCTGCCCGGCCTTGGCCACACCGTAGCACTTCTCCTTGGTAGCGTCGGCCTTGTGCGCCTCGGCAGTGGTGGCCAAGCCCAGACTCAGGGCTGTGGCCAGGGCTGATGCGACGATCTGACGATGATCCATGCCTGAAAACTCCGCGTCGATTCGACCTTGCAGGTCATTGAACTGAGGACATAGCGTGGGCGGCAGCTGCAGCACGACACCACTTGATTTTTGCGCGCCGTAGTGTGCCGGGAACTGCCGCCCGACGCGTGACCTGGTGCTTGCACAAGAGCTGCCGGATCAGGACGCTTCTCACGCTCACCGCATGCCACACGCCCGCCGGCTCCTTTTGCGAGCGGCGTCGACATCAGCGTCCACGCCACCCGTGGCTTCACGCGAGCGCGCGACCGGGCTGGCGACCCTTCAAGTCGAATCCAGCCGCACTGCAGCACTTGCACCTTGCGTGCGAAGTTCGCGGTTCAGACCCGATGTGAGCCACCGCACAAGTTAGTCCTAAGCTGGCGCAAGTCCAATTCGAGCTGTTCGACGCACGATTGAGGCTCATGCAGCCGCTGTTTGGCGTTTGGCGTCGGGACAACCCTCGGCAAACTCTGCCTTGTACGTCCAGCCCACGAAGAAGGACCCGATCATGTTCAGCACCCGCCACCCCAGCACCGCCTTACCCCTCGGCCAGGCACGGCCCGGCTCCCTGCAGCGTCAGCTGCTCGCCGCTGGTATGGCCTTGCTGACCTGCTGCGCAGCGGTGCTGCCCACCACTCGCCATGCCCAGGCTGCCGAAAACCATGCCGGCCACACCATGGGCAACGGTCTCGCACACACCGTGCACAACTACAGCCTGCCCGCCGTCAAGGTCACGCGCGCTGACGGCAAGCGCATGACGCTGGCCGAAGCGGTCGACGACGGTCGGCCGGTCATGCTCAACTTCATCTACACCTCGTGCAACGCGATCTGCCCGGTGACCAGCCAGGTGTTCGTCGAGTTTCGCGAGCGCCTGGGCACGGTTGAACGCGACAAGATCAACATGATCTCGTTTTCGATCGACCCGGAGCAGGACACCCCCAAGCGCCTGACCGCCTACGCCAAACGTTTTGGCGGTGCAGGGACCTGGGCCCACTTCACCAGCAGCAGCGCCGATGCAGTGGAAATCCAGCGCGCCTTCGGCACCTGGCGCGGCGACAAGATGAACCACCAGCCCGTGACCCTGGTGCGCGTTGCTCCCGGCAAACCCTGGCAGCGCTACGAGGGGTTCATCGGCCCTGAGCAACTGGTGCAGCAGTACCTCGCCCTCATGAGCGGCGCTGATGTCTGCATCGATCCTGTCAACAAGGCTGCAGGAGTGAACGGTGGTGCCGGCAGCAGCAACGCGCACCCTTCCACCGGCCTGGCCACTGCCGCGCGCTGACACATCGGCAAGCGCCGCGGCAGCGGCGCGCGTCAGGGCCGAAGCCCCCTCAGCGCCTGGGATTGGTGCGCAAACTTCCCGGTACCGTTGAACCGGTGCCGGTGCCCGCACCATTGCCGGCCGCGGGTACGCCGCTGGCTGCAGCAGCTGCGGCGAAGACGAAGCGCCATTCCTCGTAACTCTTGGCGCGCACTTCGTAACCCAGCCAGGCCGTGAGGCGATCCTGACGGAAGGGTTTGCCTTCGGCCTGGCTGTACACGCCGACCAGACTCGTGCCCCGACGGACCAGTCCCCACTCCTTGTTGCGCGCCAGCGGATCGGGGTAGGCCTCGCGCAGGTGGCGCACCGTGTTCGGGAAACGCGGGTCCTTGAGCAAATCATCGATCTGGCCGGGCAGTTGTCGTGCACGCCCAGGCGGCAGCGGCACGTTGTAGTACGACTCGATGGCCTTGCGGTACTGCAGGCCGACGCGCAGCAGCTCTTCCTCATCCTCGCGCCGGCGGGCGTCTGACCAGCGCTGACCGACCAGCGCCAAGCCCAGCGAACCGACCGCCAGGAAGACGAGCACGCCCAGCAGCAACATGCCACGCTGCGACGATCCGGCGGCTGCTCGGCGCCGCCCGGGGAGCACAAGCAGGTCAGCGCTGCGCATCGCTCGCTGCTGGCTCCTCGCCGCCCACGGTCAGGCTGCCCACGCCAGGACCAGCCACTTCAGGCGCGCCGCCATACTCGCGCGCTTGTTGCTGTCCGGCCGGGCGCGCGCTTTGCACGTCATAGACACGGCCGGCCTGGCGCGAGTCGGTCGGCCCGATGATGATCCAGTCGGGTGCCTCGCTGATCGGGTCGACCGGAATCGCGCGCAGATAGCGCTTGGTGACCAGATCGTCCAGGGCGTCCGGGTATCGACCGTTGTCGCCGTAATACTTGTCGATGGCCTCGCGCATGAGCGCCAGGTTCTGTTGCTGGACCTGGGCCTTGCCGCGATCCAGTGCCGCCATGTAGCGCGGCACGGCGATGGACAGCAGCAGGCCGATGACGGCCATAACCACGATCAGTTCGATCATGGTGAAACCGTTGCTGCTGCTGCGGCTGCGGCTGCGGCCGGCGGCACGGCGATTGCCGATCGTTGGAGGATGTCGCATGTTCACGTGGAGTGTCCTGATTCCTACCAGCGCTGATACGGCAGGCCATTCAGGCCGACGCCGGTGGAGCGCGAATGCACATCGTAGACATCGTCGCCCGGGCTGGGCGCATCGGCGGAACTGGAGTAGCTGCGCAGATCCCAGCCATCCTCGGCCGACAACTCGGTGGCTGCAAAAGGGTCGCGCGGCACGCGGCGCAGGAAGTAGAACTTCTCGCCGTTGGCACTTTTCTGGTTCGGCACCCCTTCGACGAGCACCCGCAGGCTCGGCGGATACCCCGAGTCACCCACCTTGCGCTGGATGAAACCCTTGTCAGCGGCGCGCTTGTACGCATCGATGGCGTCGCGCACCTCGCGCAGCGCCTGCCGCAAGCCGGCCTCGCGGGTGCGTTGCACTTCGAGTTCGGCCAGGGGGGCGGCCAAGGTCGCCAGCAGGCCCAGCAGCGCCAGGGTCACCACCAGCTCCATCAGCGTGAAGCCGCGGGCCTGGCGCTGCCTAGGCTGACGCGCGGGTCTGCGCGCAGAAGGCCGCCGCCGCGTCCACGCCGGCAGGCATCCGCAGGCGGACAGGGGGCCAACAGTCGGACTCGCAGCCGGATGGGCCAGCGCCTGACGGATCATGTGCAGCGTGCCGCAGGCACCGCGGCTCAGTTGGCCACCGCCGGTGTACCCGGCACGGCCGGATCGGCGCCAGGCGCCTCCGGTTCAGCGGCTGGCGCAGGCTCGGCGACCGGCTCAGGCGCCGGTGCCGGCACCACCGCCGGCGGCCGACCCGGCATGTTGCGCGGCAGGATGCTGGTCGCCGGCACTGCGCCCGGGCGAAGCATGGGCCGGGCACGGTTGGCGTTATTGCCGGTCGGCGGCGGCGCATCGCCTCCGGCCACGGCCGGCGCGGCCGCCGGCGCAACCGATGGATTGGCCGCCGGAGCTCCGGCGGCCTCGAAGGCCGGTGGAGCCACCGGCGGCATGGCCACACCACCGCGCGCAGCGGGCGAAGGCAGGGCCGGGATCGTGGACGCCGCCGGTGCCTGACCGGCTGGCGCGCCGCTGCCGCGGCCCTCGTTGAACTTGACCCCTCCGATGGGATCGACGCGCACCGGGCGGTTGCGCACCGCGGATTCGCTGCCCGACCAGATGTTGTTCTGGCTCGGATCGGCCAGCGAGACCTGGCGAATGATGTGCGGCGTGATCGAGACGATGAGCTCGGTCTTCTGGCGGTCGGCGTGTTCGGAGCCGAACAGCTTGCTCAGGATCGGCAACTCACCCAGGCCGGGGATGCGCGAACCACTGTTGCGATCGGCGTCCTGGATCAGGCCGCCGAGGATCTGGGTCTCGCCGTCCTTCAGGCGCAGCGCCGTCTGCGTGCTGCGGGTACCGATCTGGTAGGCCAGGCCGCTGTCCGACTTGACGGTGTTGGTGACGCTGCTGACCTCGAGATTGAGCTTGAGGCCGACGTCACCATCGGCGTAGACCTGCGGCTCGACCTCGAGCTTGATGCCCACGTCCAGATACTGGATCGAGCCGGTGATGACCGAGTTGCCGCTGGTCGCGCCGGCCTGCGACGGCGTGATCAGGTTGCTGAAGGTTGGCACCTTGTCGCCGACCAGGATCTTGGCCTTTTCCTTGTTGCGGGTGCGGATGCGCGGGCTGGCCAGCACGTTGGCGTCGCTGTCGGTGAGCTTGAACTGCGCGCCAATCGACAGGCCGGGCGTGACCAGCAGGTCGCCCGAACGCAAGGCGCGCAGGTCGCCGACCGTCGGCGCGCTGCCGGGAATGCTGACCGCCACGCCGGTGGGCCAGGTCATGCCCAGGTCCTGCAAGCGACTCTTGGAGACTTCCAGCACCTCGACCTCAAGCATCACCTCGGCGTCGGGCTGATCGTTGGCGGCCACGAGTTGCTCGGCCACGGCGATAGCTTCGGGCGTGTCGCGCATCACCAGGGTGTTGGTGCGTGCGTCGGTGACGATGTCCCGGGTCTTCAGCATGGTCTTGAGCACGTTGGCCATATAGGCCGCCTCGACATTGCTGAGCTGGAAGCTGCGCACCTTGAGCTCGAAGTACTCGCGCTGCTTGGCCGGGGTGGACGGATAGATCAGCAGCGTGTTGCTGTTGAGCACGCGCTTTTCCAGCTGGCTTTGCAGCAGGATGAGGTTGATGGTGTCCTCGACCGACGCATCCTTGACGAAGATGGTGGTACGCAGATCGGGCCGCACGTCGCGGTCCATGATGATGTTGACGTTGGTGGCGCGCGAGATGGCCTCGAACACCAGCTTGATGCTGGCGTCGCGGAACTGCAGCGTCACCGGCTTTCTGAAAGCGTTGCTGGCGTTGAGTTGTTCCTCACGGGCCGCGCGGACGGCTTCGATCTTGTCTTCGACCTCGCGGAGCAAGGCGCGCGCCTGCACCCCCATGGGTTGCTCACGCGACAGCCGGGCCAGGATCTCCTGCGCTGCCTCGTTCTGACCGCCCTTGAACAGACGCTCGGCCTGGGCGAACTGCGTCTCGGCGCGCTTGCGCTCCTCGATCTGGACCAGTCCACGCACCGCCCGCTCATTGGTCGGGTCGAAGGTCAGCACCTCGCGGTAGCGGGCGCGGGCATCGTCGGCCTTGCCGCGCGCCAGTGCGTCGTCGCCCGAGGCCACGCCGGCCTGGGCCAGGGCATTGCGCTGGCGCAGATAGTCGATGCGGTATTGGGCGTTGGTCGGTTCGAGCTCGGAGGCGCGCCGCAGGGAGTTCAGGCCCTCCTGGCTGCGCCCCTGGGCGATCTGTTCCAGACCTTCCTTGTGTGTCTGCGGACCGGCACAGGCCGCCAGCAGAACCGCCGCTGCCAATGCGCTCAGGCGCGGACGCAGCACCGCCAGGGTGCCCTGTTCAGACTTGCACGATCCCACGTTAAACCCCTTCTTCGACGCTGAGCTTGAGCGTCGCGTTGTCCGATGGCCGCACGAACTGCAGTTCCCGCGACGAAATAGTGTCCAGACGCCAGCCGCCCTCGAGTGCATCGCCCCGACGCGCCATGAGCATCTTGTCCCCGAGCATCAGGAACACGCGCGCATCGCTGCCGTCGCGTTCAGCCAGCATGCCGACATAGCGGTAGGGCAAGGTCGGCTTGGGCGGCGGAGGTGGCGGGGGCGGTGTTGGTTGCACCACCTCCACCGCCACCACCGGCGGCGGTGCGGGTGGGGGGGGTGGCGGCGCCTTCACACGCGGCAGGACGGGCGCCGGCGCGGTGAACGGGTCGGCGCCTGCCCCTTCGGCCAGCGGTGCGCGGGTGGCGAGCACACGTTCCTGACCGTCATCTGCCGGCCCTCGACTGACCAGACGGTTGCCGGCCGGACGCGGCCGCGCCTTGGCGACCGGCGTCACTTCGGGCGGCCGGGTCGCAGCCCACAGGGCCCACAGGGCGCTGAGCCCGGCGATGGCCATCAGCACACGGGTGCGTTTGTTCACGACCCCTCCACTCGGAAGAAGATGCTCAGCCGTACGGTGGTCTGCAGATCGGCGTTGGCGTTCGTGGGCCGATCGATCTGCAGACTGTCCAACGCCACGTTGGGCATGCGGTTGAGCAATTGCCCGATGAACTGCCGCACCTGGGCATAGCTGCCGCCCAGCGGCAGCGTGACGCGCAGGCGCTGCAGGCGCGGCTCCTCGGTCTGCAAGGTGTAGTCGGAGCGTTCGACTGCAAGCTTGTTGGCTTCGGCCAGCGCCAGCACCTTGCGCACCACGGCGGCACGCTCGCGTTCGTCGGGCAGCGACTCGCGCGCCAGATCGCGCGGGTCGCGCTGCACGGCGGACGCCGCCGCAGCGGCGCTGCGCGCTTCGCTGAGTTGTCTGACCTTGGCACGCAGCAGACGGTCGGACTCTTCCTCGGCCGGCAGGTGCAAGCCGAACCAGACCGCCGCGGCCGCCGCCAGGGTTCCCAGGCCGACCCAGCCCAGCACGCCGAAATGACGATGCCAGCGCCAGCGCACCACATTCACGAAGGCATCGCGCGCAGTCACCGACGCGCGAGGGTCGACGAAGCGGCTGCCGATCCGGCTGCCGGCGTCGCCGACGCCGGTGAGTTCGCTGGCGTCGCTCATTGCACGGCCCCCACAGTGGTCGGATTGCGCGGTGTTGCGTTGCCACCGCCGGAACCATCGGCGCTGCCATTGGCAGCGGCGCCGCCCCCGGCCAGGGCGGCGCGGGCTTCGATCCGCCAGGCAGCCACCACGGTGAACTCGATCGGCGCAGGCGACTCAGCAACCGGCGCTGCCTTGCCAGACAACCCCGCCCTGCCCGGCCGCGCGCCGGCTTCGAGTTGCGGCGCACCCGGCAACCCCGGTGCAGCGTTGGCACCCGGCGCAAGGTTCAGTTCCTGCGAGCGTTCGTGCTTGAGCAGCACCACCTCATGCAGCCGCCGATCGCTTTCGAGTGCTTGCACATAGTCCATCATGGACTTCAGGCTCTGCGTCTCGCCGACCATGCGCACCATGCCGGTGGCTGCGTCCGGCTCAAGCTTGCGCACCACGACCTTGCCCTTGGCGCGCGACTCGAAGGCCGAGAGCAAGCCTTCCCAAGGCGCGGCGAGATAGTTGGCGACCACTTCCATCTGCTGGCGGCGGCGCCGCTCCTCGGGGCTCAGAGAGGCCAAGGCTCGCGCCGCCGGACTTTGAGCCTGCAAGGTGCGCAGGCCATCGCGCTGGGCCGACAGCAGGGACTGGCTTTCCTGCGCCTGCAGACCGGCCAGGGCGAGCAGGGCCACACCAGCGGCCGCCAGCAGCCAGCCGCCGATCTGCCGGGGCCGGTTGTCGGCGAAATCGATCACCGGGGGACGAAGCAGGCTCATGACGCCACCTCCTGCAGACTTTCGAGCGAGGCGAGCACTTCCCAACCGGCTTCCCGACCATGGCTGTCGAGCAAGCGGTGCTGTTCACGCGTGGTCGGCAGCACCGCGGCGGCGTCACCGCCCGGGGTGCGCCAACCGTTCAGGCGTTCGAAGGCGAGCACCGGGTCTCGCCAGTCGATGCGTTCCCAGTCCATGCCAACCAGCCGGCCCTCATCAAGTTGCAGCACCATGACGCCTTGTTCGCGTACGACGGCGAGCACCCGCGTCCAGCGGTCGACCACCCGGGCGACGGCGCGCAGGTCCTCGAACAGAGCCGGGCGGATGCTGAGCACCTGGATGTTGCGTTCGTCAAGCGCTTCCAGCCAGGCATCGAGCGCGCTGACCTGGACCGCCACCGCAATCCAATGCCGGCCGCCAGGCGCCAGCGCCACCTCGACGTCCAGATCGGTCAGGCCCAGCGTGCCGCTAAAGAACTGCTCGGCTTCGTCGTGGGCTTCCTCGAGCGGCGTGTCGGCGTTGAGCAGGGCGTAGAAGACGCTGTCGTCCGCCAGTTCGATGCGGGCACGCCGCGGCAATGCCTTGCCGGCGGTGATGAGCTCGACCAGGGCCGACTCCATGGCCCGCCGGCCCTCGCCCATGGCGCTCACGCGCGCCTCGCACTGGGCGTTGAACAGGCCTTTGTTCCACAGCCCGATCTCGCATCGATCGGGCGCCACGCGCACGCGCAGCTCACTCCTCTGCAGCAGTGACACGGTTGGCTTCCTCCAGGGTGGTGAGTCCGGCCGCGACGCAGCTCAAGGCTTCGTCGCGCAGGGTCTTGAGGCCGCGCGC
Organism: Pseudomonadota bacterium; assembly: GCA_041169165.1. GTDB lineage: Bacteria > Pseudomonadota > Gammaproteobacteria > Burkholderiales > Burkholderiaceae_C > Sphaerotilus. The sequence continues at coordinate 256,504 of JBEEJN010000001.1, read as the reverse complement.
GATGGCGGCTTCGCGCAGCTTGGCCGGGCTGGCACGTTCTGCGATCAGGCTGCGCAGGCCGACGTCCATGGTCAGCATCTGCGCCACCGCGCGGCGGCCCTTGTAGCCGGTGCCGCGGCAGGCCGGGCAGCCCAGGCCGCGCTTGTATTTCCATTCGGCCGACTCGGGCGGCAGCTGGCTGTCGGCAATTCGTTCCGCGCTCGGCTTGTCGTCGGTGACGCAGTCGCGGCAAATCAGGCGCATCAGGCGCTGCGCGAGCACGCCATTCAGCGCCGACACCAGGTTGTAGGAATCCACGCCCATGGTGGCCAGGCGGCCGATGACGTCGAACACGTTGTTGGCGTGCACCGTGGCATAGACCTGGTGACCCGTCAGGGCGGCCTGCACGGCGATCTGGGCGGTCTCGCTGTCACGCATTTCGCCCACCATGATGCGGTCCGGGTCGTGGCGCAGGATGGAGCGCAGACCGCGCGCGAAGGTCAGGCCCTTGGCCTCATTGACCGGGATCTGCAGCACCTCGGGCAGCTGATATTCGACCGGATCCTCGATGGTGATGACCTTGTCCATCCCGGTGCTGACCTCGCTGAGCACAGCGTACAGGGTGGTGGTCTTGCCGGAACCGGTCGGACCGGTCACGAGGAACAGGCCGTGGGGCATCTGACCCATGCGACGGATGAACTTGGACTGTTCCTCGCCGAAGCCCAGGTGGGCCAGGCTGAGCTTGTCGTCGGCCGCCAGCTGGTAGCGGTCGAGGATACGCAACACGGCGTCCTCACCGAACAGGTTGGGCATGATGGACACGCGCACGTCGACCTGACGCCCGGTCACCTTCAACTTGATGCGCCCGTCCTGCGGCAGCCGGCGCTCGGTGATGTCCAGGTCGGCCAGCACCTTGATGCGCGAGATCACCCGCCCGGCCTGGTCCTGGCCTTCCAGCCGGATCACGCTTTGCAGCACGCCGTCCAGGCGGTACTTGACCACCAGGCCGCGCGTGGAACATTCAAGGTGGATGTCGCTCGCCTGAGCCTTGAGCGCGTCGTACAGCGTGCTGTTGACAAAACGCACCACCGGGCTCTCGTCGGCGCTGATGGCGGCCAGCGACAGGCTCAGGCCCTCGTTCTCCTCGCCACCGCTGGCACCGGTGTCGTATTCGCCGGCCTGGCCGTCCAGCGCGCGCATCTCGCGCTCGAGCCGGCCGTAGAAGGCCTGCACGTCGGCCGCATCGGCCACGTACCAGCGCGAGGTCGGATTGCCACTGGCGCGCAGCCGGCCCTCCACCCACAAGCGCCCGGCGCGATCGAAGGGGTCAGCCAGGACGATCGCCAGCGCCTGATTCGCGTCGCGCAGGGCCACGCACAGGCGCCGCTGGCCTTCGGCGAAGGACACCAGCTGGGAGTCGACGTCCTTGGTGTCCCAGCCGGACATTTCGGTCCACGGCAGGCCGCTGCGCAGCGTCAGCCACTGCTGCTGGGTGATGCGGCTGCCCTCGCGCTGCTGCAGCTCGATCCATCGCTGCTGCAGGCGTTCGGCAGGTTGCAGGCCCGGCGGCGTCGAGCCGGCCGCCGGGGCGTTGTCGTTCGGGTTGGCACTCATCGCGGGCTCACTGGATGCTCGAAGCAAGCTGGAAGATCGGCAGGTACATCAGGACCACGATGCCGCCGACCACCAGACCGATACCCAGCATGACGATGGGCTCGATCAACCGGCCTGCACGTTCGAGCTGGCGTTCGAGGTGGGTCTCGTGGATGTCGGCCAGACGGTCGAGGGCGAGGTCGAGCGCGCCGGTCTGCTCGGCCACGCGCAGCACGCGCAGGCCCAAGTTGTCCAGCAGGCCCTCGGCGTGCAGCGACTGCGCCAGCGGCGCGCCGGCCGAGGCATTCGACAGCGCCAGGTCCAGACGCGGACGGTCGGGCGGCGTGAGCAGGTCGCGGCACATCGCCAGGGCGCGCAGGGCCGGGATGCCGGATCGCGTCAGCATGGCGGAACTGCGTGTCATCTGGCCCAGGCCGAAGGCGCGCACCAGGCCGCTCAGCCACGGCATGCGGGTGGCCAGCGAGACGGCGACGCTGGCCATCTGGCCCGAGCGCGCGATGGACCAAATGCGCCAGGCGCCGAGCAGGACGACCGCACCGATGCCGCCCCAAACCGGGCCCTGCACATCATTGAGCGTGTGGCCGATGATGATGAGCAGCTGCGACAGCGCCGGCAGTTCCTGCTGGGTGCTTTCCAGCACCATGGCAAAGCGCGGCACCACATAGACCAGCAGGAAGAGCACGACCAGAAAGGCCACGCCGATCAGCAGCAGCGGATAGACCAGGGCCGACACCAGCTTGGCGCGCATCACCCGCATGCGCATGGCGTTGCCGGCAAAACGCTCCAGGCTTTCGCCCAGGTCACCGGTGAGTTCGCTGGCGCGCACGCAGGCCAGCAGCGCCGCACTGAATGCACCGCTGCTCAACAAGGCTTGAGACAGCGATTCGCCCTGGTTGAGGCGGGAAACCAGGCCGTCGATGCTGCGCGCAGCCGCGCCGCTGCTGCGCTCACGCGAGGTGTTGAGCGCCTCCATCACGCTCAGACCTGAACGCAGCATGAGGCTCATGTCGCGGGCGAACTGCTCTTCGTCAATGCCGTGGCGGTGAGACGCCGCAGGGGTCGCCTCGGTCGACTTCTGGCGCCGACGGTCGGCATAGGCGGTTCGATGGCCGCGGGCCTTGCCCGCAGCTCGAGTCAGGGACGGACGCATCAGGACGGGTTCCGGCTGAACACGCAGGGTGGCCGTGCAGGCCTGGACATCGATCGCATCCGCGCTGGCTCCTTGGCATTAAGAATTTGCTCAAGGATTCTAGGGGGGTGCCCACCCCCCCCTCGCCGGAACTGGCAGCCTCAAACCCTGCTGTTGCGCAAAACGCCCGCAAACATTCTGTCGTCAGCCGGCAACGCCCCTCAGGTGGGGGATGCGCCGGCCTCGCGCGTTGCGGCACCGAGCTGCACCGGCCGTGTCCTCCAGATCTCGTGTGCGTACTGGGCGATCGTGCGGTCGGACGAGAACTGGCCCATGCCCGCCACGTTCAGCGCCGCCATGCGCGCCCAGGCGTCGGCGTTCAGGTACAAGGCGTCCACCTGCTCCTGGGTCGCGACGTAGCTGGCGTAGTCGGCCAGCAGCAGGTAGTGGTCACCCCAGTTGACCAGGGTGTCGAAAATGGCCTGGAAGCGGCCCGGCTCGTTCGGACTGAACAGGCCGTCGCGGATCGCGTCCAGCGCCGCGGCCAGTTCGGCGTTGGTCTCGTAGATGCGCCGCGGCTGGTAGCCGGCGGCGCGGATCTGCGCCACCTGCTCGGTGGTGTTGCCGAAGATGAAGAAGTTCTCCGCCCCCACCTGCTCGCGCATCTCGACATTGGCGCCGTCCAGGGTGCCGATGGTGAGCGCACCGTTGAGTGCGAACTTCATGTTGCCGGTGCCCGACGCCTCGGTCCCCGCGGTGGAGATCTGCTCCGACAGGTCGGCCGCCGGAATGATGATCTCGGCCAGGCTGACGCTGTAGTTGGGGATGAAGACCACCTTGAGCTTGTCGCCCACGCGGGGGTCCTTGTTCACCGTGGTGGCCACGTCGTTGATCAGCTTGATGATCAGCTTGGCCTGGTGGTAGGCCGACGCCGCCTTGCCGGCGAAGACCACCACACGCGGGGTCCAGTTGGCATCCGGATTGGCCAGGATGCGCTGGTAGCGCGTGACCACGTGCAGCACGTTGAGCAGCTGGCGCTTGTATTCATGGATGCGCTTGACCTGCACGTCGAACAGCGCCTCGGGGTTGAGCGTCACGCCCAGATGCTGCTGCACATAGGCGGCCAGGCGTTCCTTGTTGTTGCGCTTGACGCGCCGGAATGCACCCAGGAAGCCCGGCAGGTCGACCGCCGCGCGCAGCCCTTCGAGCTGGTCGAGCTGACGCCGCCAGCCGCGCCCGATGCGGGTATCGAGCAGCGCAGCCAGGCCAGGGTTGGCCTGGGCCAGCCAGCGTCGCGGCGTCACGCCGTTGGTCTTGTTGTTGAAGCGTTCAGGCCAGAGCTTGGCAAAGTCGGCAAAGATGGACTGGCGCATCAGCTCGCTGTGCAGCGCCGACACGCCGTTGATCGAATGGCTCGCCACCACCGCCAGATAGGCCATGCGCACCCGGCGTTCGCCCGACTCGTCGATGAGCGACAGCCGGCGCATCAGCTCGGCGTCGTGGCCATGCGCGGCGGTGACAGTGGCCAGGAAGCGTGCGTTGATGTCGAAGATGATGCGCAGGTGGCGCGGCAGCACCCGGCCCAGCATGTCGACCGGCCAGGTCTCCAGCGCCTCGTGCATGAGGGTGTGGTTGGTGTAGCTGAACACCTTCTGCGTCAGCGCCCAGGCCTTGTCCCAGGGCTGGCGGTGGTCGTCGACCAGCACGCGCATCAGCTCGGGCACGGCCAGCACCGGGTGGGTGTCGTTGAGGTGGATGCTGACCTTGTCCGGCAGGGCATCGAAACCGGTATGGGTGCGCAGGTAACGCTTGATGATGTCCTGCACGCTGGCCGAGATGAAGAAGTACTCCTGACGCAGCCGCAGCTCGCGGCCCGACAGGGTGGAATCGTCCGGATAGAGCACCCGCGAGACGTTCTCGCTGTGGTTCTTGGTCTCGACCGCGCCGAAGTAGTTGCCTTGGTTGAAGGCGCGCAGGTCCATCTCCTCGGTCGCCTTGGCCGACCACAGCCGCAGCGTGTTGGTCGCCGGCGTGCCGTAGCCCGGGATGATGGTGTCGTAGGCGCTGGCCAGCACGTCGTCGGTGCCGACCCAGCGCACCACGGTGTCGCCGCCGGCGGTGCTGCCGGTCTGCTCCAGGTGGCCACCGAAGCGAACCCGGAAGGTCACCTCGGGGCGCTGGAATTCCCAGGCATTGCCGTGGGTGAGCCAGTAGTCGGGCGCCTCAACCTGGCGGCCGTCGACGATGGTCTGACGGAACATGCCGTAGTCGTAGCGGATGCCGTAGCCGAAGCCCGGCACGCCCAGCGTGGCCATGGAGTCGAGGAAACACGCTGCCAACCGGCCCAGGCCGCCGTTGCCCAGGGCGGCATCGGGTTCGAGGTCGAACAGGGTCTCCACCTTCACGTCCAACTCGGCCAGCGCCTGCTTGATGGTGGGCATGAGCTCCAGCGCCAGCAGCGCGTTGCTGAAGGTGCGCCCGATCAGGAATTCCATCGAGAGGTAGTAGACGCGCTTGACGTCTTGTTCGTACTGCGCCCGCGTGGTGCGCATCCAGCGCTCGACGAGGTGATCGCGCACCGCGTAGGACACCGCGTGCAGCCAGTCCTCGGGGCGCGCCGACACCGGATCCTTGCCGACCTGGTACATGAGCTTGTTGGAGATCGACCGCTTGAAGGCGGCGATGTCCCGCGCCATATGGTCGTACTGGTCTTCGAATTGGCTCAGATCCATGGACTTGTCTTCCTTGTAGAGGGCGACCGCAGGGCAGCCGCGCGGATGCATTGTGTGCGCCGGCCACTCGGACCCGACGTCGGTACGCGGCGATGCACGCTTCGTGCTAGCGCGTGCGGCGCCAAGCAGGCAGGGCGGCAAGCGACCTGACGGCCAGCGTCAGCGCCGGGGCATGATGTCCTGATAGAGCGCCAGGTAACGCCGCGCTGCGGGCTCCCAGCTGCAGTCGCTGCGCATGGCGCGCTTTTTCACCTGTGCCCAGTCGCGCGGCCGACGCCACAGGGCCAGGGCGCGTTCCACGCCGCCGAGCAGGCCGTCGACGCTGAAGTCATCGAACACGAAGCCGGTGGCGCTGCTGTCCAGCGTCTCCAGGCGGGCGTCGTTCACCGTGTCGGCCAGACCGCCGACGCGGCGCACCAAGGGCAGCGTGCCGTACTTCAGGCCGTAGAGCTGGGTCAGGCCGCAGGGCTCGAAACGCGAGGGCACCAGGATGACGTCGGCACCGGCGATGAGGCGATGCGCAAACGGCTCGTCGTAGCCGATGCGCACCGCCACCGATGCCGGCGTGGCCGCGGCCTGGGCCTTGAAGGCGGCCTCCATCGCCGCATCACCGCTGCCGAGCAGGCCGAACTGCACGCCCATCTCGACCAGGCGCGGCAGCGCCTGCTGCACCAGATGCAGGCCTTTTTGTTCGGTCAGGCGGCTGACCACGCACAGCAATGGTGTGTCGGCACTCACGTTGAGGCCCAGCTCCTGCTGCAGCGCGACCTTGACGCGCGCCTTGCCCGGCAGGCGGTCAGCGTGGAAATGGTCGCCGATGAGTACATCCGTGCGCGGATTCCAGACCTCGTCGTCCACCCCGTTGAGCACGCCGCTGAGCTGGCCGGCCCGGGTGCGCAGCAGGCCTTGCAGGCCGCAGCCCTGCTCGTCGCCCTGGATCTCGCGCGCGTAGGTCGGGCTGACCGTGGTGAGGCGGTCGGCGAAATACAGCCCGGCCTTCATGAAGCTCACCTGGCCGTGGAACTCCAGGCCGTCCATGGCGGCAAAGGCCGCCGGCAGGCCCAGTGAGCCAAAGGTGTCGGCAGGAAACACGCCCTGGTAGGCCAGGTTGTGCACCGTGTAGACGCTGGCAGCCGGCGCTGCACCACCACGCGCCTGGCCGGCCGCGCGCAGATAGGCCGGCGCCAGCGCGGCATGCCAGTCGTGCGCGTGCACCACGTCGGCACGCCACAGTCCGTCCAGGCCGTCGGCCAGGCGCGCCGCCACCCAGCCCAGCAGGGCGAAGCGCAGGTGGTTGTCGCCGCGATCTTCGTAGGGACCACCAGGGCGTTGATACAGCGCCGGTGCGTCGATCACATAGGCCTGCAAGGGCCGACCCGGTACGTGGGCGCAGTCCGGCAGGCTGCCGTAAAGCAGCCGCGCACCGCCCGCCAGACCGGCACGTGGCGGCAGTTCGGCCACCAGCGCCGGCTCGTGCAGCCCGGCCAGGATGGAGGCAAAGCCAGGCAGCAGCACCCGCACCTCGACCGCGTCGCCCGCCAGCGCGTGCAGGGCGCGCGGCAGCGCACCGGCGACGTCGGCCAGGCCGCCGGTCTTGAGCAGGGGAAAGATCTCGGCACAGACTTGCAGGACGTGCATGGTGCTTCGCTCGCTCAGAGCGCCTCCAGCATCTTGCGGGTGACCAGCACGACGCCGGCCTCGGTGCGGTGGAAACGTGCAGCGTCGGCCACCGGGTCCTCGCCCACCACCAGGCCGTCGGGCAGGCGGCAGCGCCGGTCGATCACCACCTTGGTGAGGCGACAGCCGCGGCCGATCTGCACGTCGGGCAGGATCACGGCCTGCTCGATGCTGCTGTACGAGCGCACCAGCACGTTGGAAAACAGCACCGAGTTGCGCACCGTCGAGCCTGACACGATGCAGCCGCCCGACACCAGGCTGTTGATGGCCTCGCCGCGACGGTTGTCCTCGTCGTGCACGAACTTGGCGGGCGGCAACTGCTCCTGGTAGGTCCAGATCGGCCAGTCCTTGTCGTACATATTGAGCTCGGGCGTGGTCGAGGCCAGGTCGAGGTTGGCCGCCCAATAGGCGTCCACGGTGCCCACGTCGCGCCAGTAGGCGTGTGAATACGGCGGGTTGGACACCGCCGACATCGAGAACGGGTGGGCGAACGCCTGCTTCTCACGCACCGCCCGCGGGATCAGGTCCTTGCCGAAATCGTGGCTCGACGAAGCGTCGGCGGCGTCGTCCTCGAGCAGCCTGAACAGGTAGTCGGCCGAGAAGATGTAGATGCCCATGCTGGCCAGCGATCGGCTGGGGTCGCCCGGCATGGGTGGCGGGTCGGACGGCTTTTCGACGAAGCTGGTGATGTGGCGATCGGCGTTCACCGCCATCACGCCAAAGCCCTTGGCCTCTTCACGCGGCACCTCGATGCATCCCACCGTCACGCCGCGCCCGCTGCGGGCATGGTCCTGCAGCATGACGGAGTAGTCCATCTTGTAGATGTGGTCGCCCGCCAGCACCAGGATGAAATCCGGCGGCGTGGAGTTGCGGATGATGTCCAGGTTCTGGTAGATCGCGTCGGCGGTGCCGCGGTACCAGCTTTCCTCGTCGACGCGCTGCTGGGCCGGCAGCAGGTCGACGAACTCGTTCATCTCGTTGCGCAGAAAGCTCCAGCCGCGCTGCAGGTGGCGCAGCAGCGAGTGCGACTTGTACTGGGTGATGACGCCGATGCGGCGCATGCCCGAATTCATGCAGTTGGACAGCGCGAAATCGATGATGCGGAACTTGCCGCCGAAGTGCACCGCCGGCTTGGCGCGTCGGTCGGTCAGGTCGCGCAGGCGCGATCCGCGCCCGCCGGCCAGCACCAACGCCAGGGTACGGCGCACCAGCGCCCGGCTTTGAGGGGTCTGGGTGGATTCCATTGGTCTTGTCTCCTCGTCGTGTCGAATGGATGCAACGGCCCGGCGGGCCAATTCAGGGTGGACGGCGTGGCTGGACCCGCATCGATGCAGCCTTCGTGCCCGGCGCCTGGCAAGGGTGGTCCAGACTGCGGCGGGCAAAGGCGCCATCATCGCCCGCGCGGCAGGCACGGCGCCCTGATCGCGCGCAGACGCAGCGCCGGCCGCCGCACGGCGGCAGGGTGCAGCGTGGCACTCAGGTAATGACGCCCGGCCCCTCCAGCCCGGTGGCGGCGCGCAGGCCGGCGATCTGCTCGATGGCCAAGATGAGCGGCGCCAGCGCCTGCTGCGTGGGCACGTCGTGGCGCGCCGGGTCGGCCTCGTAGCGCTCGAAGTACACCCGCAGCGTGGCGCCCGAGGTGCCGGTGCCCGACAGGCGCAGCACGATGCGCGCGCCGCCCGCGAACAGCAGGCGCAGGCCCTGCTTGCGCGACACCGAGCCGTCCACCGGGTCGGTGTAGGCGAAGTCATCGGCCGCCTCGATGGTCCAGGCGCCGGCTTCGTCCACACCTGCGCCAGCTTGCGGCCAGCGCGTGCCCACCAGCGCCGGCAGCCGCTCGCGCAGGCCGTTCACCAAGGCGTCGGCGCGGGCGGTCTCCACACCTTCCCAGTCGTGGCGTGAGTAGACGTGGCGGCCGAAGCGGGCCCAGTGCGCACGCACCAACTGCTCCACGCTCTGGCCAGTGACCGCCAGCAGGTTGAGCCAGAACAGCACCGCCCACAGGCCGTCCTTCTCGCGCACATGGTTGGAGCCGGTGCCGTAACTCTCCTCGCCGCACAGGGTGGCGCGGCCGGCGTCGAGCAGGTTGCCGAAGAATTTCCAGCCGGTGGGCGTCTCGAAGGCCGGGATGCCCAGGGCCTTGGCCACCGCATCGGCAGCGCACGAGGTGGGCATGGAGCGCGCGATGCCGGTCAGCCCGGTCTTGTAGCCCGGCACGAGGTGGGCGTTGGCGGCCAGGATGGCCAGGCTGTCCGAGGGCGTGACGACGAAGTCGCGCCCCAGGATCATGTTGCGGTCGGCGTCGCCGTCGGACGCGGCGCCGAAGTCGGGCGCGCCCGGGCCGCTCATGGCCGCCATCAGCTCGGCCGCGTGGGCCGGGTTGGGGTCGGGATGGTGGCCGCCGAAGTCTTCCAGCGGCGTGCCGTTCACCACCGTGCCGGCGGGGGCGCCGAGCAGGCCTTCCAGCACCGCCTTGGCGTAGGGGCCGCCGACGGCGCACATGGCGTCGTACTGCATGCGCTTGCCCGAGGCGAACCAGGCGCGCATGGCGGCAAAGTCGAACAGTTCGCCCATCAGCCCGGCGTGGATGGCGACCGGGTCGATCACCTCGATCTGCAGGTCGCCCAGGGTGGTGGGGCCCAGGCGATCCAGATCGACCGGCGTGTCGCCGTCCAGCGTCAGGTAGCGCTCGATCTGCTGGGTGCGGGCATAGACCGCCTCGGTGATGCTCTCGGGCGCCGGGCCGCCGTTGGCGATGTTGTACTTGATGCCGAAGTCGCCGTCCGGCCCACCCGGGTTGTGGCTGGCCGACAGCACGATGCCGCCGCTCGCCGCCGTCTTGCGCACCACCGCCGACAGCGCCGGCGTGGACAGCAGCCCGCCCTGACCCACCAGCACCTTGGCGTAGCCATTGGCCGCTGCCATGCGCAGGATGGTCTGCACCGCCACGCGGTTGTGGAAACGCCCGTCGCCGCCCAGCACCAGTGTGAGGCCGGCACGCGGGCCCTGCACCTCGACCAGGGTGTCGAACAGGGCCTGGACGAAGTTCTCCAGATAGTGCGGCTGCTGGAACACGCCCACCTGCTTGCGCAGGCCCGAGGTACCTGGGCGCTGGCCGGCGATGGGACGGGTGGCGACGGTGCGGATGGTCATGGTCTTGTTCTTCCTGGCAAGTTGGGGCGGAACGGAATGGTGGTGTGCGGTTGGGTGCGGGGGGATCGGGCCTCGGGTCGATCGGGGCGCGCTGCCTCGGGTCAGCCAGGTCGAGCCCGGTGTCTCAGGGTTCGTCGGATCTGTCCTCTGTCGACTGGCGCGCGGCCGTTGCAGACGTCGTGCCGGCCAGGGCCGTCGTCGCCACGCTCGGCACGGCCACATCGGGCGGCCCGAGGCTGAGCAGCGGCGCACGCAACACCGTCAGGCCATGGCCGGGCTGGGGCCAGACGCCACCGCGCAGGCTTGCGCTGCCCGACGGCGACGCACCGTCCGGCGTGCTGCTGCAGTAGACGACTTGCCAGCGCGCCGCCGGGATGACGAAGTTGCACGGGCCGGGCTGCGGGTTGATGAGCAGCAGCAAGGCGACCTCGTCCCTTGCAACAGCCTCGGCGTCGCTGAGCGCGCCGGTCGCGCGTCCACCGGCGGCGTGTCCATCGGCGTAGCCACCTGCACGCCCGTCCGCGCGTTGGATCGGCGCAATCAGTCGCACCGCCAGGGCGCGCTCGGTGGCGTCGGCCCAATCGGCACCGTGCAATTCATGGCCCTGCGGGTGCAACCAGATCACGTCGCGCCAGCCGCGATCATCGGCACGCCCGGTCAGCCATCGTTCGGGACGCAAGGCGGCATGCTGGCGGCGCAGCGCGGTCAGGCGCGCCACACATTCGATCAAGCCGGCGGCCTGCGGGCCTGACCAGTCCAGCCAGGTCAGCGGGTTGTCCTGACAGTAGGCGTTGTTGTTGCCCTGCTGGCTGTGGCCCAGTTCGTCGCCGGCCAGCAGCATGGGCGTGCCCTGCGCCAGCAGCAGGCTGGCCAGCATGGCGCGCTGCAGGCGCGCGCGGCGCTGCTCGACCTGCCCATCGTCGCTCGGGCCTTCGACACCGCAGTTCCAGCTGTGGTTGGATTGGTGGCCGTCGCGGTTGTCTTCGCCGTTGGCCAAGTTGTGGCGCTGCTGGTAGGACACGGTGTCGCGCAGCGTGTAGCCGTCGTGCGCGGTGAGGAAGTTGACGCTGGCGGTAGGCGCGCGCCCGCTGTGATGGAACTGGCTGCTAGACGCCGCCAGGCGGTGCGCGAGCATGCCGCGGTCGGCCGCGTGGGGACGGTTGCCCAGCGGCGCCGGGCTGCCCAGCCACCAGCAGCGCAGGGTGTCGCGGAACTGGTCGTTCCATTCCGACCAGCCCGGCGGAAAACCGCCGACCTGGTAACCACCGGGTGCCACGTCCCAGGGCTCGGCGATGAGCTTGACGCCGGCCAGCACCGGGTCGGATCGAACGGCGGCGAAAAACCCCGCCGAGCCGCTGAAATGGCCATCGGCGCCACGCCCGAGGATGCTCGCCAGATCGAAGCGGAAGCCGTCGACGCCGTAGCAGCTCACCCAGTGACGCAGCGAGCCGACCACCAGCTCGACCACCCTCGGTTCGGCCAGGTTGAGCGTGTTGCCGCAGCCGGACCAATCGATGTAGCGGCTGCGGTCGGCCGGATCGGTGCGGTAATAGTGGCGATTGGCCAGCCCGCGCAGACTCAGCAGCGGCCCGCGGGCGTCGGTCTCGCCGCTGTGGTTGTAGACCACGTCGAGCAGCACCTCAAGCCCGGCGGCATGCAGCTCGCCCACCATGGCGGCGAACTCGCTGCGCACCGCCTCGGGCTTTTGTGCATAACGTGGCTCGGGCGCCAGCCACGACAGGGTGCTGTAGCCCCAGTAGTTGGTCAGCCCCAGGGCCTGCAGGCGCGCTTCATCGGCGCGGGCGTGCACCGGCAGCAGGCACAGGCTGGTGACACCCAGCCGCTTGAAGTGGCGCAGCATGGCCGGGTGGGCCAGGCCGGCATAGGTGCCGCGCAGGGCGGCCGGCACCTCGGGGTGCAGCATGCTCGCACCCTTGACGTGCAGCTCGTAGATCACCGTCTGTGCCCGCGGTATCGGTGGCGTCAGGCCGCCTGGGCGCTGCGATGCCGGCAGCGGCGTGACGATGCGGCCCTTGACTGCCGCACGGGCGTTGTCGTGGCCGTCGGGCTGCTCGGGGTGGCGCGCGTCGTGGCCGTGGTAGCGCGCGGTGTCGCCCGCGTACTGGCCGACGACTTCCTCGGCCCAGGGATCGAGCAGAACCTTGTTCGGGTTGAAGCGCAAACCTTCCGCCGGCGCCCAGGCGCCGTGCACACGCAGACCGTAGACCTGGCCGTCCAGGCTGGCCGGCGAGCCAGCCAGATGGCCATGCCAGACGCCGTCGGTGCAGGCCGGCAGATCCAGGCGCTGCTGTTCGACCTCGCCCCGTGCATCAAACAGGCACAACTCGACGCGACTGGCGTCGGGCGCCCAGACGGCGATATTGGCGCCCTGTGCACCCAGGCTGGCGCCCAGCGGATAGGCAAGGCCGGCAGTGAGATTCATGACAAACGGCAGGGCTGGTTGGCAAGGCTGGGCGGCTGCCGCTCAGTCACACACCAGCATCAGCGTGGCGAGCGGCGGCAGGTTGACTTGCACCGACTGTGCCTGACCCTGCCAGGCCTGTGCCTGACTCGCGCATCCGCCCTCATTGCCCACCCCGCCGCCGCCGTAGATGCTGGCATCGGTGTTGATCAGCTCGCGCCAGAGGCCGGCCTGCGGCACGCCGATGCGCCAGCCCAGGCGCGGCACCGGCGTCAGGTTGCACGCCACCACCACGCGCCGGCCATCGCGGCCGCGGCGACAGAACACCAGCAGCGAGTTGTCGGCGTCGTCGTGGCTGATCCACTCGAATCCCTCGGCCGACACATCGAGCTGGTGCAGGGCCGGGAAGTCGCGGTAGACCGTGTTGAGGTCGCGCACCAGGCGCTGCAGACCGGCGTGATAGGGGCCCTGGCCGAGCAGGTGCCAGTCCAGGCTGGCGTCGGCCTTCCACTCGGCGCGCTGGCCGAACTCGCAGCCCATGAAGAGCAGCTTCTTGCCCGGGTGGCCCCACATGAAGCCGTAGTAGGCGCGCAGGTTGGCGAACTTCTGCCATTCGTCGCCCGGCATCTTGTCGACCATCGATCCCTTGCCGTGCACCACCTCGTCGTGCGAGATGGGCAGCACGAAGTTCTCGGTGAAGGCGTAGACGAAGGAAAAGCGGATCTCGTCGTGGTGGTGGCGGCGATGCACCGGGTCACGCGCGAAGTAGTGCAGCGTGTCGTTCATCCAGCCCATGTTCCACTTGTAGTGGAAGCCCAGGCCGCCGCTTTGCAGATCGGGGCTGGGCGGGCGGCTGACCTGCGGAAAGGCAGTGCTTTCCTCGGCCAGGGTGATGGCCTCGGGGCGCTGGGTGCCCACGATATGGTTCATGCGGCGCATGAAGTCGATGGCTTCGAGGTTCTCGCGCCCGCCATGGCGGTTGGGGATCCACTCACCGGCCTTCCTGCTGTAGTCGCGGTAGAGCATGGAGGCCACCGCGTCGACGCGCAGGCCGTCGACCGCATACCGCTCCAGCCAGTACAGCGCGTTGCCCACCAGATAGTTGCGTACCTCGTTGCGGCCGTAGTTGTAGATGAGGGTGTTCCAGTCCTGATGGAAGCCCTCGCGGCGGTCGGCGTGTTCATACAGATGGGTGCCGTCGAACTGCGCCAGGCCATGCGCATCGGTCGGAAAGTGCGCCGGCACCCAGTCCAGGATGACGCCCAGCCCGGCCCGGTGCGCCGCCTCGACGAAGCCGCGCAGATCCCAGGGCGTACCGAAGCGCGAGGTCGGCGCATACAGCCCGGTCGGCTGATAGCCCCAGCTGCCGTCGTAGGGATGTTCATGCACCGGCAACAGCTCGATGTGGGTGAAACCCATGTCGCGCGCGTAGGGCACCAGCTGCTCGGCGAGCTCGCGGTAGCTCAGCCAGCCGCCATCGGCGCGCCGCCGCCACGAGCCCAGGTGCACCTCGTAGATGCTCACCGGGGCGTCGAGCGCATTGGCACTGCGTCGCGCCGGGTCGCCCGGCACGGCCGGCAGCAGCCGCTGCACCACCGAGGCAGTGTCCGGCCGCAACTCGGCCCGAAAGGCGAACGGGTCGGCCTTGAGATGGATCTGGCCATCGGCGCCCAAGATCTCGAACTTGTAGAGATCACCCTCGCCCACCAGGGGCAGGAAGATCTCCCACACGCCGCATTCGCGCCGCAGCCGCATGACGTGACGCCGGCCGTCCCAGTTGTTGAAACCGCCCACCACCGATACCCGCCGTGCGCCCGGCGCCCAGACCGCGAAGCGAGTGCCGGCCACGCCACCCACCATCTGCGGATGGGCACCCAGTGTCTCGTAGGGCCGCTGATGTGTACCTTCGGCGAGCAGCCAGACATCCATGTCGCTCAGCTGCGGGCCCTGGGCATAGGGGTCGAGCGCACGCGTGCGACCGGCGGGCGCACCCTCGGCTGTCGCCCAGCCGATGTCGAGCAGGTAATCGCAGCGTTGTTTCAGCCCCGGCACCACGCCGGTGAACAAGGCACTGTCGCCCTGGCGCGTCAAGCTGCAAAGCGTCGTGCCATCACCGCCAACCAGTTGCACGTCCAGCGCGCCCGGCAGCAGCGCACGCACGACCACGGCCTTGCTGCGTCCGATCTTGATCTCGTGCATGCCCAGCACGGCAAAGGGATCGCCATGGTCTGCGCGCATGAGCGCGTCCAGGGTCGATGCGTCCACCTCGGCGCGGTGGTTGGCGGCATTCGTCGCGGTGGGGCTCATGGCTCGGCAGTCGATACAGTCATGTGAACGATCTTGCCACGTAACCCGGCTGTACTCTATTGACGCCGGCCCGGCCCTCGCCGCGTCAAATGCCTGTCGAACCCAGACCGCATCAAGCCGTCGATCGCTTCTGCCAGGCCTGCACCCCCGGGTGGTCGGCCACGGCGCGGTGCAAGGCAAGCAGGCGCGGGCAATGGTCGAGCACGCTGGTGGGCACGTGGTCCAGCGCGCCCGAGGTCAGCCAGCGCACGAGCATGTAGAGCTTGATGTCAGCCACCTGCAGCGTGGTGCCGGCCACGAAGGGCCCGGCACTTGCTGCCGCCAGCTGGGCCTCGACCTGGCGGCCCCAGGTGGCCAGTTCATTGGCGGCCAGGGCCTCGCGCGCCGCGCGCTTCTGCTCGGGGTCGGTGAGTCGCAGGGTCGGCGTGATGCTGTGGCGCAGTTCCTCAGCCGCGCACAGCAATGACTCGTGCCGCGCCGCCTCGAAAGCGTCGGCCGGATGCAGGCCTTGTTGACGCCCGATGAACACCAGGATCGCGTTGGAATGTGCCAGCGCCGGCTTGCCCGGCAGTTCCAGCACCGGCATGGCGCCGAACGGCATGCTCGCCTTGAGGGCCGGCCAGTCGGCACTCTTGACGCGTACATCCTCGAAATCGATGCCGGCCAGATGCAGGGCGATGCGGCACTCCTCGCCGCGGCTGCCGGCAAAGTCGAAGTAGCTCAAACGGGGCTTGTTCAAGTTGTGTCTCCAGTATTCGAAAAGGGTTGAGGAACCCCACGATCAGATCACGAAAACGAGCGCGCCGTCTGCCGCAAGGCCAGGCGGGTCTGTCATGAGCCCGACCAGACCGTCCTCAATCACGGACCTTGATCGACAATTCGATATCCCATAACAGTTTTCTCGATTCAACCCGGTAGTCGGTCAGATAGGCCTCGTATCTGCAGACATAGGTTTCCATCTCATCATTGACGAGAGGGTCGAAGATCACACCATGATCGGCAGCCCATTTCATCAGCGCCTGATTTCCACGCAAGCCATTCCCACGATAAACCAGCGATGCGTACCTGCCCTGCGGAAGCACACCTCGCCTGATGCGCCCCGTGCCCGGCAGAGAAGTATTGGTGACCAACCCGACGTCGATCACCATAAGCGCCTTCAAATCGCACCGGTAATACCTAACGAAATACGGTGAGGCATCCGTCAAGGTGTTTTCCTTGGCCCACCTGCGCAACTCTTTCAAGGCCTGCGTGACCAAGGCAAACATTCCACCGAAGGGTGATTCAATATGTATACCTAGATATGCCCGTTCTGCCTTTTCAACAATCGACGCAGGCCCGATGACAGTTTCCGCCTTCATGTCCATCCTCTCGCCGCGGGGCAACCAAGGCCGACCGAACCTGAACCGTTTCGACCTCGAAATATCCTCTGCGGCGTACAAATGTCAGGCTTGAATCCGCCAACGCCTGGCGGTGCTCAGGCCACACAGTCCACGTAATAACGTCGGCGCCCGCCGCCCAGGTCCTCCTCGATCAGGCCGTGCACATCGGTGTGGAATCCGGGGAAACGGTCGTTGAACTGGCGGGTGAAGCGCAGGTAGTCGACGATCTTCCTGTTGAAGCGTTCGCCCGGCACCAGCAGCGGAATGCCCGGGGGATAGGGCGTGAGCAGGCTGGTGGTGATGCGGCCTTCGAGTTCGTCGATGTCCACGCGCTCGGTCTTGCGGCGGGCGATCTGGGCGTAGGCCTCGCTGGGGGTCATGGCCGGCTGCAGGTCCGACAGATACATCTCGGTGGTCAGGCGGGCGATATCACCCTGGGCATAGGCCTGGTGGATGTTCTGGCACAGGTCGCGCAGACCCATGCGCTCGTACACCGGCCACTGGGCGACGAACTCGGGCAGGATGCGCCACAGCGGCTGGTTGCGGTCGTAGTCGTCCTTGAACTGCTGCAGCGCCGTCAGCAGCGTGTTCCAGCGGCCCTTGGTGATGCCGATGGTGAACATGATGAAGAAGCTGTACAGGCCGGTCTTCTCCACCACCACGCCGTGTTCGGCCAGGAACTTGGTGACGATGGCCGCCGGGATGCCACTCTCGGCGAACTCGCCCTGCATGTTCAGGCCCGGGGTGATCAGGGTGGACTTGATCGGGTCGAGCATGTTGAAGCCCGGCGCCAGGTCGCCGAAACCGTGCCACTGCTCGTGGGCCTTGAGCACCCAGCCTTCGGCGCGGCCGATGCCGTCCTCGGCCAGGCGGTCGGGGCCCCAGACCTTGAACCACCAGTCGTGGCCGTAGTCGTCCTCGACCTTGCGCATGGCGCGGCGGAAGTCGAGTGCTTCCTTGATGCTCTCCTCCACCAGCGCGGTGCCGCCGGGCGGCTCCATCATCGCCGCGGCCACGTCGCACGAGGCGATGATGGCGTACTGCGGGCTGGTGCTGGTGTGCATCAGGTAGGCCTCGTTGAAGAGGTGGCGGTCAAGCTTTTGCTGCTGGGCGTCCTGCACCAGCACCTGGCTGGCCTGGCTGATGCCGGCCAGCAGCTTGTGGGTCGACTGCGTGGCATAGACCACCGCGTGCTGCGGGCGCGGCCGGCTCTTGCCCATGGAGTGGTACTGGCCGTAGAAGTCGTGGAAGGCGGCGTGCGGCAGCCAGGCCTCGTCGAAGTGGATGGTGTCGATCCAGCCGTCGAGCATGCCCTTGATGGTTTCGGTGTTGTAGAGCACGCCGTCGTAGGTGCTCTGCGTGAGCGTGAGGATGCGCGGCTTGACCGCCTGGGCATCCACGCCGGCCAGCAGCGGGTTGGCGGCGATCTTGCGCTCGATGGTCTCGCGCTCGAACTCGCTCTGCGGGATGGGGCCGATGATGCCGTAGTGGTTGCGCGTGGGCGTCATGAAGACCGGGATGGCGCCGGTCATGATGATGCTGTGCAGGATGCTCTTGTGGCAGTTGCGGTCCACCACCACCACGTCGCCCGGCGCCACGGTGTGGTGCCACACCATCTTGTTGCTGGTGCTGGTGCCGTTGGTGACGAAGAAACAGTGGTCGGCGTTGAAGATGCGCGCCGCGTTGCGCTCGCTGGCCGCCACCGGGCCGGTGTGGTCGAGCAGCTGGCCGAGTTCTTCCACCGCGTTGCACACGTCGGCGCGCAGCATGTTCTCGCCGAAGAACTGGTGGAACATCTGGCCCACCGGGCTCTTGAGAAAGGCCACTCCGCCCGAGTGACCCGGGCAGTGCCAGCTGTAGGAGCCGTCCTGCGCGTAGTCCATCAGCTCCTTGAAGAAGGGCGGCGCCAGGCTGTCCAGATAGCTCTTGGTCTCGCGGATGATGTGGCGCGCCACGAACTCCGGCGTGTCCTCGAACATGTGGATGAAGCCGTGCAACTCGCGCAGGATGTCGTTGGGGATGTGCTGGCTGGTGCGCGTCTCGCCGTAGATGTAGATGGGGATCTCGGCATTGCGCCAGCGGATCTCCTCGATAAACTTGCGCAGGCTCAGCACCGCCGGGTCGAGTTCGGGGCCGGGGGTGAACTCCTCGTCGTCGATCGAGAGGATGAAGGCCCCGGCGCGGCTTTGCTGCTGGGCGAATTGCGACAGGTCGCCGTAGCTCGTGGCGCCCAGCACCTCGAAGCCCTCCTTCTCGATCGCCTGCGCCAGCGCACGGATGCCCAGGCCCGACGTGTTTTCGCTGCGGAAGTCTTCGTCGATGATGACGATGGGAAAGTGAAAGCGCTGCATGGCGACGCCTCCGGGGCGGGAGGGCAGAGGGCTGAAAAGGCGCGCAGTTTAGGGCCGGCCGATGACAGTTCGGCGGCTCCTGCTGCAACGCAAGACACGGCATGCACAACGCCGCACTGCTGCGGTGCAAGCCCCCTACACTGACCCGGCCCGACCGCCCCGCAACGGACCGCGGTCGGCCTGCCGGTGGGCGAGCGCCTGGCGCCTGGCCACCCTTCCACACCTCTTTTGCACGAGCGTGGCATGGAACTTTCCAGCAGCACCTTGTGGTGGATCGCCGCCGGCGCGGCGATTGCGGCCGAGCTCACCAGCGGCACCTTCTTTCTGCTCATGATTGCACTCGGACTGGGGGCTGGCGGCCTGGCCGCCGCACTGGGTTCGGGGCTGGTCGGGCAACTGCTGGCTGCGGCCATGGTCGGCGGCGGCGCGGTCGCGTTGTGGAGCCTGCGGCGCGCTGGGCGTGCGGCAGCCGCCCTGCCGGCCGCGAGCAACCCGGACGTGCAGTCCGACATCGGCAGCCACGTGCATGTCAGGCACTGGCAGGCCGACGGCACGGCGCGTGTGCGTTACCGCGGCGCCGACTGGTCGGCACGCTGGGGCGGCAGCGGCAACGCGCCGACTGGCAGCGGCGACCATCTGGTGCAGGCGGTCGATGGCAATCAACTCGTACTTGCACCGGCCACTCCACCTGCGGTCACAGCCGTCGATCCTGCTGCGCCGACATCCAGCGCGCACCGCTGAACTTCACCATGGAAAACACCATGCAAGCCATCGCCCTCGTCGTCCTTGTCATCGCCGCCATCTTCGTGGCGCGCGCCATCGTGGTCGTGCCGCAGCAGCACGCCTGGGTGGTCGAGCGCCTGGGCAAGTACCACGCCACCCTGGTGCCGGGGCTGAACTTCCTCGTGCCCTTCGTCGACCGGCTGGCCTACCGCCATTCACTCAAGGAAATTCCGCTGGACGTGCCCAGCCAGGTCTGCATCACCAAGGACAACACCCAGCTGCAGGTCGACGGCATCCTGTACTTCCAGGTGACCGACGCCAAGCGCGCCAGCTATGGCTCGTCCAACTACATCCTGGCCATCACCCAGCTGGCGCAGACCACGCTGCGCAGCGTGATCGGCAAGATGGAGCTGGACAAGACCTTCGAGGAACGCGACGCCATCAATGCCCATGTGGTCAATGCCCTGGACGAGGCCGCGCTCAACTGGGGGGTCAAGGTGCTGCGCTACGAGATCAAGGACCTGACGCCGCCGGCCGAGATCCTGCACGCCATGCAGGCCCAGATCACCGCCGAACGCGGCAAGCGCGCCCTCATCGCCGCCTCCGAAGGCCGGCGCCAGGAGCAGATCAACATCGCCACCGGCGAGCGCGAGGCCTTCATCGCCCGCTCGGAGGGCGCCAAGCAGGCCGAGATCAACAAGGCCCAGGGCCAGGCAGCGGCCATCACCGCGGTGGCCGAGGCCACGGCCGACGCCATCACCAAGATCGCCGCCTCCATCCAGCAGCCCGGCGGCGCCGAGGCGGTGCAACTCAAGGTGGCCGAGAAGGCGGTGGAGGCCTACGCCCAACTGGCCCAGAAGAACAACACCATGATCGTGCCGGGCAATATGAGCGAGGTGGCCGGATTGATCGGCAGCGCCATGGCGCTGATCAGGAGCCCCAGGCCGGCGGACACCGCCAAGCCCGGCGCTGCGGCCGGCTGAGGCCGGCCGGCACGGTGAGTGTGTGCGGGCGCGTCGTCAGTCGTCCGAGCGCGGATCGAGGCCGGGAAACAACACCTCGGTGTAACCGAAGCGCGAGAAGTCGCGCACCCGCATGGGGTAGAGCTTGCCGATCAGATGGTCACATTCATGCTGCACCACGCGGGCATGGAAACCTTCGGCGATGCGGTCGATGGGCCGGCCCTGCGGGTCGACGCCGGTGTAGCGGATGCGTGTCCAGCGCGGCACCATGGCGCGCAGGCCGGGCACCGACAGGCAGCCCTCCCAGCCCTCTTCCTCGCCGGCATCCAGCGCCGTGACGACCGGGTTGATGAGCACGGTGCGCGGCACCGCCGGTGCGTCGGGGTAGCGCGGGTTGTGTTCAAACCCAAACAGCACCACCGCCAGATCGACGCCGATCTGTGGTGCCGCCAACCCGGCTCCGTTCGCCGCAGCCATCGTGTCGGCCATGTCGAGCAGCAGTTGCTGCAGTTCGGGCGTATCGAAGGCCTCGACCGGCTTGGCCACACGCAGCAGGCGCGGGTCGCCCATCTTCAGGATCTCTCGAACCGCCATGCCCTGGACTACCGGAAGTTGTGATCGGCCATTGTCGCCGGCCTGCAACGACCCGGCCGACGCCGGACCGACTCACTGCTGGGCGTAACCGTCGTCCGGCAGGCCGAAGGTGGTGATATCGCTGGCGTCGCACTCGCTGTCGTACCGGTCGACTTCGGTTGGTGCGTGCGGAATCAGTGGCTTGTCCAACGGGTGATACACATGGCGGCTCAGGCCCTGCAGTCGCTGCGACCCTTCGACTGCGGCCAGCACGGCCTGCGGATCCATCATGAGCGCAAAGGGATGCGGGGCGACTTTGGTGGATTGGGTCTTCATCGCTGTGTCCTTCATCGG
The DNA here is from genome assembly GCA_041169165.1 of Pseudomonadota bacterium. Classification (GTDB taxonomy): domain Bacteria; phylum Pseudomonadota; class Gammaproteobacteria; order Burkholderiales; family Burkholderiaceae_C; genus Sphaerotilus. The sequence continues at coordinate 235,149 of JBEEJN010000001.1, read as the reverse complement.
TTGAGCTGCGATGAGGCCATCGTAGGACGTCGGCCGCGGCCTGTGGAGTGGGCGAATCTAGAAAATTCGTGTCGGACGAATTCCGACAGTCTGTACGTGAACTACAACCTCCTGCATCTGCAGGACCGCGGCTGGCGCGCCTTTTGCCGCCGGGCAAGATGTCCAGCGAAGCTCCGGGCCCGGTGCGTCAATTCCCGCCGTGCGTCGGCGCGGGCAGGCCAAACAGCGCGAGGGTATTCGCGCTAGTCGCCTCGGCCACAGCCTCGACGCTCAGGCCCTTCAGGCGGGCCAGTTCCGCAGCCACATGCGGCACATAGGCCGGACTGTTGCGCTTGCCGCGGTAAGGCACCGGCGCCAGGTAGGGGCTGTCAGTCTCGATCAGGCAGCGCTCCAGCGGCACCCAGTTCGCCACGTCGCGCAGGGCCTGGGCATTGCGAAAGGTCAGGATGCCGGAAAAGCTGATGTGGAAGCCCAGGTCCAGCGCAGCGCGCGCCACCTCGGCAGTCTCGGTGAAGCAATGGAAGACACCGCCCACGGCGTCCGCGCCCTCCTCGCGCAGGATGCGCACGGTGTCATCGGACGCGCTGCGGGTGTGCACCACCAAGGGCTTGGTCAGCACACGTGCCGCACGGACGTGCACACGCAGGCGTTCACGCTGCCATTCCATCTGCTCGAGCGTGCGGTCGCCCAGGCGGTAATAGTCCAGCCCGGTCTCGCCCACCGCCACGACCTTGGCGCGCCGACCGCCGGCCACCAGTTCGTCCAGCGTGGGTTCGTGGACGCCTTCGTTGTCCGGGTGCACGCCCACGGTGGCATAGAGCGGTTCGTGTGCCATCGCCAAGCCGTGGACGATGTCGAACTCCTCCATCGTGGTGCAGATGCACACGGCCTGGTTCACCTGGGCGGCACGCATGGCGGCGAGCTGGCCGGCGATGTCGCCCATCAGCTCGGGAAAACTCAGATGGCAGTGCGAATCGATGAACATGGGGCAGTTGGCAGCAAAAAGCGCGACGGGCGCACCAGGCGCCCGCGTCGTGGGGGATCGATCGGGCCGGCGCGGCCGGCTCCGGAAGTCGTCAGATGGTCTGGGTGGGCTTGGACGACTGGATGGCCGTGCCCAGCATTTCCTCGATGCGCATGCGCAGCGCGCGCGTCTTCTCGTCCACCGGAAAACGCACACCGACGCCCTGGGTGCGGCCGCCGGACGAATTGGGCGGCGTCACCCAGGCCACCTTGCCGGCCACGGGGTAGCGCTGCGGGTCTTCGGGCAGGGTGAGCAGCAGATAGACGTCTTCGCCCAGGCGGTACTCACGTGTGGTCGGCACGAACAGGCCGCCTTCGGAAAACAGCGGGATGTAGGCAGCGTACAACGCGCCTTTCTCGCGAAAGACGAGCTGGATGACGCTGGGCCGGGCAGCGGTCGGCCCGGCAGCCGGGCGCAGGGCAAAGTCGTTCATGGCTTCAGTGTATCGGCAGCCGGACCGGCTGCCGCCCGGGGCGAACGCGTGGACCGGCCATCTGCTCGAACTCAGTCACACATCGCCTCGCGTGCAGCCAGCACCAGGGCCTCGATGGCCAGCGCCGCGCTCCAGGGGTGTTCAGCGCTGCGCGACTGCTTGCGCAGCGTTGCGGCCCAGGCGGTCAGACGCTGCAGTCGTGCCTGCGCCCCACCGGTCACGGCTGCGCCGGGTTCACCGGCCGCACCGATCTCGGCAGCCGTCACCGCGGTGACGTGTCGCGCGTCCATCCGGGCGTCAGGCCGGGTATTCCGAGCCGGGGCCGCGCCTGGACCCACGCCCGCCGCGGCCCGCGCACCGGCGCACGCAGCCAAGGCCTGCCGGGGAAAGTGGCGCGGCGACGCACCCAGGCTCAACAGCGTGAGATCGGCGCAGAGCTTTTGCAGCGCCAGCACCAGCTCGGGCAGGGGCCAGGGCGCCAACGCCGCGGCGTCACCGCGCGCCACCTGCAAGGGCAGCTCGCGCCAGGCCTGCGCACCCAGGCCGATCTCGGCCAGAGCCTGCGCTGCCAGCACCTGATCACCACAGGCATCCAGCAAAACATCGGCGTCGGCCACGTCCATCGCCAGGCGGGCCATCAGCCAGGCGCGCCCCTGCTCGCGTGGCGGCAGAGCCAGCCGCACTGCCTGACAGCGGCTGCGCACGGTGGGCAAGAGGGAGGCCGGCGCACCGCAGCTAAGGATGAAACGCAGGTCGCCGGCGGGCTCCTCCAGCGTCTTGAGCAAGGCATTGGCGGCGATGGCGTTGATCTGCTCGGCCGGATGCAGCACCACCACGCGCAGGCCGGTGGCCCGGCTGCCCGACAGTTCACTGAAGTCGAGAGCGGCACGGATCTGATCGACCTTGATTTCGCGGCTGGGCTTGCGCTTCTTGCCCGCCACGTCGGCGCCGGCGGCCTCGTCACCCTCGTCAGCCGTCAGACCCGCCATGCCGCGCAGTGCTTCCGGCACGATGAGGCGCAGGTCCGGATGGCTGCGGCTGTCGACCAGTCGGCAGCCGGCGCAGCGGCCGCAGGCCAGGCGCGGCGCCGCAGCGTCCGCCGGCGGCAGCACCTGTCGCTCGGCCGGCGGAGCCTCGCACAACCAGGCCCGCGCCAGCGCGAGGGCGAATTCAAATTGTCCGACTCCCTCGGGGCCGTGCACCAGCAGCGCGTGGGCGCGGCGTTGGCCCAGGGCTGCGGCCAGTGGTTCGGCCAGCCACGGCAGACCACCCAGGCCCGCCAGCCGCGCGTCGTCGATGGCGCCGGCCGTCACGGCGGCCGGTGCAGCGACCGCCTTCACCATCCGCGCTGCTCCAGCGCCTGCAGCACCTGGGCACGCACCTGCTCGACCGGCAAGGTGGCGTTGATGCGCACAAAACGATGCGGCTGCGCCAGCGCCCGCGCCGCGTAGCCGCCGGCCACGCGGGCGAAGAATTCGTGCGCCTCGCGCTCGAAACGATCGGCGTTGCGCACCACCTGGCGCCTGGCCGCGGCGAGTTCGGGCGGCAGGTCGAACCACAAGGTCAGATCGGGCTGGCGGCCTTCCTGCACCCAGGCCTCGAGCTGGCTCAGCACCGCCAGGTCAAAGCCGCGCCCGGCGCCCTGGTAGGCGAAAGTGGCATCGGTAAAGCGGTCGCACAGCACCACGGCACCGCGCGCAAGTGCGGGTTCGATGACCTGGCGCAGATGGTCGCGCCGCGCGGCGAAGACCAGCAGGGCCTCACACAGGGCGTCCATCTCGCGGCCGAGCAGCAGCTCGCGCAAGGCCTCGGCCAGCGGCGTGCCGCCGGGCTCGCGGGTGTGCACCACATCCACACTGCGCTCCCGCCAGCGTTGCACCAGCGTGTCGACATGGGTGGACTTGCCGGCACCGTCGATGCCCTCCACGCTGATGAAGCGCCCGGCAAGTCCTGCCGGCGCACCGGCCAAGGCCCGACTCACTGCCCGCCCCTCTGGAAGCGGTTCACGGCGCGGTTGTGCTGTTCGAGCGTGTCGCTGAACTCGCTGCTGCCGTCACCGCGGGCGACGAAATACAGCGCTCGGGTCGACGCCGGGTGAGTGGCGGCCTGCAGCGCCTCGCGGCCAGGCAGTGCGATCGGTGTCGGAGGCAGGCCGGTGCGGGTGTAGGTGTTGTACGGCGTATCGCGCTGCAGGTCGGCGCGCCTGAGGTTGCCGTCGAAGCGCTCGCCCAGGCCGTAGATCACCGTCGGGTCGGTCTGCAGCGGCATGCCCAGCTTGAGCCGGTTGTGGAAGACCGCGGCGATCTTGCTGCGGTCGCTCGCCTGCGCGCTTTCCTTTTCAACGATGGAGGCCAGCTTGAGCGCATCGTCCGCGGTGCTGAGCGCCACGTCGGGTGCACGCTGGGCCCAGGCGGCGTCCAGCCGCTGCTGCATCGCCTGCTGGGCACGCTTGAGCACCGACAGATCCGAACTGCCGCGCGAATAGGAGTAGGTGTCGGGAAAGAAGCGACCTTCCGGCGACAGGCCGGGCAGCCCGACGGCGGCCATCAGTTCCGCCTCGCTCATGGCGCTGGTCTCGCGCTTGAGGGCCGGGGCCTTGGCGAGCTCGGCGCGCAGCTGGCGGAAGGTCCAGCCTTCGATGAAACGCACCCGCGCCAAAGTCTCCTCGCCGTCGACCAGCTTGCGCAGCAGTTCGCGCGGCGAGGTGCCCGGCTCGATGGCGTAGCTGCCGGCACGGATGCGACGCACGTCGCCCGACCAGCGAAACCAGGCATAGAGCAGGCGCGGCGAGGTCTTCACACCGGCGTCGACCCAGCCCTGGGCGACAGTGCGCGGCGGCGTGCCGGTCTCGAAGCTGTACTCCACGCTGGGGCGATCCAGCTCCAGCGGCGAAGTGATCCACCACAGGGTGACGCCAGCGGCGATGAACAACGGCGCCAGCAGCGCGGGAACAACCACCCACACCAGCCACAGCCAGGGCGAGCTGGCGCGCCGGCCCGACTTCTGACGCTTCCCCCGCGGGCCCAGCCCGGCGGTGTCGGAGGGCGGCCGGGCGCGGCTGCCCGGACGGCGATCGTGCTGGGCGCTCATGCCGGGCGGCATGTCCACCCGCGGCGGCGGCGGCAGCGGCCTGGGCTCACGCATCGCTGCACCGCCTTGCCGTCACCTTGCGCCTCAACTTCACCATGCTTGCCCTCATCGTCTGCGCCTGTCCTTCATCGCCCATGGGCCGTGGCCCGCAGCGGCGGGCCGGCTGCACGCCCAGGCACTGACTCAGCCCCACCGACGCGCACCGTCTGGGTGCTGATGATAATGAGCCGATGTCTACCGACCTTGAACACATCGCAACGTCGCGCATCGGGCGCGGCGGCGCCCTGCACCTGCCCCATTGGGGCGTCATCCGTGCCGGCGGTGCCGACGCCGCCAGCTTTCTGCACGGTCAGCTGAGCAACGACATCAACCACCTCGGCGACCAGCAGGCGCGCCTGGCGGCCTTCTGCACCGCCCAGGGCCGCATGCTGGCCAGCTTTGTTGTTGCCCGTGCGGTGGCTGATACCAGCGCCAGCGCCGCCCCAGCCACTCCCGCGACGGCGACTCCAGCGCCCAGCGCGCCGGGCGGACCCGGCGCCGCTGCCGCCGCGCTGCCGCCGGACACCCTCTGGCTGGCCTGCCGGTCTGATGTGTTGCCCGCGACGCTCAAACGGCTGTCGATGTTCGTGCTGCGCGCCAAGGCCAGATTGAGTGACGCCGGTGATGCGCTGGCTGTCCTGGGTCTGCTTGGACCGTCGGCAACAAGCTGGCTCGCCGCTCAGGGCATCGTGCTGGGCGGCGCATGGCAGGCGGGTCGCTGCGTCGGCGGGCGGGTGCTGCGCTTGCCTGACGCGCCCGGCGCGCCACGCTGGATGTGGATGGGCCCGACGTCCGCCGCCGAGGCCGTGCTCGCCGCCCTGCCCGCCGACGCCGGCCTGGACCGCGACGCCTGGGACGCCCTGGAAATCCGTGCCGGCGTGGTGCCGGTGCAGGCCGCCACCAGCGGCCTGTTCGTTCCGCAGATGCTCAACTTCGAGCTCGTGGGCGGGGTGGACTTCAAGAAGGGCTGCTACCCCGGCCAGGAGGTGGTGGCGCGCAGCCATTACCTGGGCAAGCTCAAGCGCCGCGGCGTACTGCTGGGCGTGGCGGCCGGTGAGCCGGCACCGCTGGCGGGCGCTGAAGTCTGGTGGAGCGGCGACACGGCCCAGCCGGCCGGCCAGGTGGCCCAGGCCGCGCCGGTCGGCAACGGCGGCGCCGCCCTGCTGCTGGCCGAACTCAAGCTGGCCGCGCTCGGCGCAGCGCCTGATGGCGGCCCCAGCACGCTGCACCTCGGCAGCGCGCACGGACCGCTGCTGCAGCGCCTGCCCCTGCCCTACGCCCTGCCGCAGGAAGACCAGGCACCCGCCTGATTCCGGCGTCCGCCCGTCGCGCCGCGGACGCATTCGACCGACCCCCTGCTGCGCGGCCCGCGAGGGCTGCACCTGCCATGTGCCTTGCCGCCTTCGCGCTGGACAGCCACGCCGACTTTCCGCTCATCCTGGCCGCCAACCGCGACGAATACTTCGAGCGCCCCAGCGCGCCGCTGGGCTGGTGGACGGCCGAGCCCGACCCGACCGCTGGTCGCGCGGTGGCTGCGGTGACGCTGCTCGCTGGACGCGACCTGCGCGGCGGCGGCACCTGGCTGGGGCTGGACCGTCGCGGCCGCCTGGCGCTGCTGACCAATATCCGCAACGGCCGCGCCGGCCAGGCCCGCCCCGGCGCGCCCAGCCGTGGCGAGATCGTGCCGGCCTGGCTGGGTGGCGACGCCCTGGCGTCAGCGGCCGCGCTGCACCAACACATGCTGGCGCGCGGGCATGACGACTACAACCTCATCACCGCCGACCTCAGTGCGCTGCCCGAGCACACCGCCCGCTGGCACTGGAGCAGCAGCGCCACCCGTCAGACCTTGCCGGTGGTGACCACATCGCCGGCCGGTGGCAGCGTCGGCCATGTCTTCGGCCTGTCCAACGGTCGGCTCGACGAACCCTGGCCCAAGCTGCTGCGGCTGCGTCTCAGCCTGGTGGAGGTGATCGACGCAATTGACACGGCCAAGGCATCGTCAAAGCCTGGCGGCGGTCCAGGCGTGCCCGCGCTCGCCGCTCGCCTGCTTGACGCCCTGGCCGATGACCGCCGCGTCGACGACGACCGTCGCCTGCCCGCCACCGGTGTGCCGCTGGAAATCGAGCGCATGTTGTCGAGCGTCTTCATCCGCAGCGACGACGGCCGTTACGGCACCCGCTGCTCCACCGTCATCGTGGTGCAGCGCGGCGTCGGCGCCCATGTCTTTGAACGCAGCTACGACGCCCGCGGCCAGGTCAGCGGGCAGGTCGCCCTCACCCTGCCGGGTTGGCCGGGCAGCGCAGGCTGATGTTGTCGCCCAGGCAGCACGGCGACGGCGTCTGCGCCTGCTGATGCACGTCGCCGGCGCACAGCGTCACAAGGCGCACACCATCTCGACATGGCGGATGCCCGCCTCCTCGAACTCCGGCCCACGGGTGTGATAGCCGGCGCGGCGATAAAAACCCACCGCGCTGGCCTGGGCGTGCAGCAGCACCTCGCGCTCGCCGCGCTCGCGGGCTCGCGACATCAACGCATCCAGCACCGCCCGCCCCACCGCCGTGCCGCGCATGTCGGCGCGCACCGCCATGCGGCCGATCTTGGCCGTGCCCGGCACGTGTTCCAGCAGCCGGCCGGTGGCCAGCGGGCGGCCCAGGCGGTTGACCGCCACCGCGTGCACGGCCGTGCGGTCGGCCTCGTCCCACTCCATGTCGGCCGGGATCTGCTGCTCGTTGACGAAGACCTCGGTGCGGATGGGCCGCGCATCGGCGCCCAATTCGTCCCACGAGCCGGTACGCACCGTGACCATGGGCTCGCCCGCCTCATAGGCATCCAGGATGCCCCGCAGCAGCTGAGGCACGGGTTTTGACGTCTGCGTTGCCGGGTCGGCGAAGACATAGACCAGCTCGCCGGTGATGAGCAGCCGCTCACCGTGGAAGATGGCGCAGGCAAACACGATGGACGAGCTGCCGATGCGCTGGCAGCGCACACACACCTCCAGCTGCTCGTCGTAGTGCGCGCTAGCGTGGTACTCCACCGTGGCCTTGCGCACGTAGAGGTCGCCGGCCAGCGACTCCATGGTCTCGTGATAGGGCAGTGCCAGGGCGCGCCAGTAGTCGGCCACCGCGGTGTCGAAATACATCAGGTAGTGGCCGTTGAAGACGATGCGCTGCATGTCCACCTCGGCCCAACGCACGCGCAGTCGGTGGGCGAGGCGGAAATCGGCTCGGCGGGTCATGGCAGGGTCTCCAGGTCTGAGGTGCATCAACTTCGGGGGCGCGGATTGTCGACGTCGCCGCACGAGGTTGTGCGACGCGCCAACCTCGGGACTACCCGCAGTGCTGCAGCCTGTGGGAGCCCCGGCCCGGCGTGGGTGACGCACGGGTGACGCACGGGTGACGCACGGGTGACGGACAGGGCCACGGGTCGATGGTCGACTGCACGCCAGACAGCCCGCGCAGCACAGACCGCCACCGCCACCGCCGCCGTGCGCCGCTCGCCGGCCCAGCGCCCGCCCCCTACCCCCATCGCAGGAGTCCGCCCATGACGAGTACACCCACCGACGCAGCGCGCCCGTCGCCCGTCGGGGCGGCCCAACGCCCCGCCCATCGCACCGCCCACAGGATCTGCCCGCTGTGCGAGGCCTGCTGTGGCCTGGAGATCAAGCTTGAGCGCCAGGCCGGCACCGACACGAACAGCGGCCGCGAGCACATCGTCTCGATCAAGGGCCACGCCGAGGATGTGTTCAGCCACGGCTACCTCTGCCCCAAGGCGGTGGCGCTGAAGGATCTGCACGACGACCCGGACCGCCTGCGCACGCCGCTCATCAAGCGCAACGGGGTATTCGTCGAGGCGAGCTGGGACGAGGCCTTTGCCGAGATTGCAGCACGACTCGGAGCCATCCAGCAGCAGCATGGCAGGAACGCCGTGGCCATCACCTTGGGCAACCCCATCGTGCACAAGCTGGGCCTGGGCCTGGCCGTGCCGCGGCTGGTCAAGGCGCTGGGGACGAAGAACATGTATTCGGCGTCGACGCTGGACCAGATCCCGCGCCAGCTGGTCTGCGGCTGGATGTACGGCCACTGGCTGAGCGTGCCGGTGCCCGACATCGACCACAGCCACTGGCTGCTGGTGATCGGCGCCAACCCCCTGGCCAGCAATGGCAGCATGTGGACGGTGCCGGATTTCCGCCATCGCGCCCGGGCGCTGCAGGCGCGCGGCGGCAAGCTCATCGTCATCGACCCGCGCCGCACCGAGACGGCGGCCGTGGCCGACGAACACCTCGTCATCCGCCCCGGCGGCGACGCCTTCCTGCTCGCGGCCATGGCGCGCCAGCTGTTCGAGGACGGCCTGGTGAGGCTCGGCGCGGCCGAGGCCCATGTCGCCGGGCTGGATACCCTGCCCGCCGCCCTCGCGCCATTCACGCCCGAGCTGGCGGCGGCGCGCTGCGGCATCCCGGCCGCCACCATCGTGCGGTTGGCGCACGAGCTGGCGGCCGCGCCGCGCGCCGTGGTCTACGGCCGCATCGGCACCAACACCCAGAGCTACGGCAGCCTGAGCGCCTGGCTGATCGACCTGCTCAACATCCTCACCGGCCGGCTGGATGCACCTGGCGGGCTGATGTTTCCCAAGGCCGCCGCCTTCGCCGCCAACACCCAGGGCGCGCCCGGCCAGGGCCGCGGCATCGTCACCGGCCGCTACGCCAGCCGCGTCAGCCAGGCGCCCGAGGTGATGAGCGAATTCCCCATCACCTGCCTGGCTGAGGAGATCGCAACGCCGGGCGAGGGCCAGGTGCGAGCCCTCGTCACCATCGCCAGCAACCCGGTGCTGTCGGCACCCGGGAGCGCGCGCCTGGACGCGGCCCTGGCCACGCTCGACTTCATGGTCAGCGTGGACATCTATGTGAACGAGACCACGCGCCACGCCGACGTCATCCTGCCCGGGCGCTCGCCGCTGGAGGACGGCCACTACGACCTGGCCTTCAGCCAGCTCTCCACCCGCAACCAGGCGCGTTACAGCGCGCCGGTGTTCAGCGGGCGTGATGCGAGCGGCCAGCCGAGCGAATGGGCCATCCTCAACCGCCTGGCTACCATCGCCCAGGGCCGGCCGGCGCCGGGCTGGGCCGAGGTCGACGCCGCCGACGACGCCCTGCTGGCGCAGGAGGTCGGCAAGCTCGCCGCACAGTTCGCCCAGGCGCAGGCCGCAACTATCGGCGCGCCCTCGGCCGAGGCGCTCACGGCCCGGGTGCTCGCTGCCCTGAAGAACAAGTCCGGCGCCGAGCGCTGGCTCGATCTGGCCCTGCGCACCGGCCCCTACGGCGACCTGTTCGGCCTGAAGCCGCAAGGCCTCAGCCTCGACAAGCTCGCCGCCGCACCCGCCGGCATCGACCTCGGCGCCCTGCAGCCGCGCCTGCCCGAGGCGCTGCGCACGCCCAGTGGCAAGGTGGAACTGGCACCGCCGCCACTCGTCGCCGACCTGGCCCGCGCCGCCGCCGACCTGCACACGCCTGCGCCAGAACTGGTCGTCATCGGCCGGCGCGACACCCGCAGCAACAACAGCTGGATGCACAACCTGCCCACCCTGGCCAAGGGCCCCTTCCGCGGTGCGCTGCAGCTGAACCCGGCCGACGCCGCCCGCCTGGGCCTGGCCGAAGGCGCACGTGCCCACCTGGTCAACGCCAGCGCGGGTCGCGATGCGCATGAACGCCAGGTCACCGTCAACGTGACGCTGGACGCCGGACTGCCGCCCGGCGTGTGCTGTCTGCCGCACGGCTGGGGCCACGACCTGCCCGGCATCCGCCTGGGCGTGGCCGCCCAACGCCCGGGCGCCAACCTCAACGCGGTGCTGGACGAGACGCTGCGCGACCCGCTCTCGGGCAACGCCGTGCTGTCGGGCGTGGCGGTCACGCTCACGCCGCTGTAGGGCCAGAACGGGCGAGCCGCAGCCGGCCCGGGCCGGGCCAGCCGGCGTCCAAAATCCGCAAGTCCTTGTCGCAGCGCGACAAATCCGGGCCGGCGGCCTAAAATCACGCCTTTTCGCGGCCGCCGACCCGGTGACCGCCCCGACCGCGGTCCTCGCCACCGCGGCCCGGGCCGTGCGCAGCCACCTCCTGTCCTCGTGCGCATCCTGGCCCCGCCCGCCCCTCCCCGCCCAGCCGGAGCACCGCGCCATCATGGCCTCGACGACATCCTCGCCCCTGCGTTCCAACGCCGCCGCCGCAGTCCACGCACGTATCCAGGTACCGCACCACGAGCTGGAACTGCTCGCCCCGGCGCGCGACGCCGACATCGGGATCGAGGCGGTCAACCACGGCGCCGACGCCATCTACATCGGCGGCCCGAGTTTTGGCGCCCGCGCCGCAGCCAGCAACGAGGTTGCGGACATCGAACGCCTGGTGAAACACGCCCACCGCTTTGGTTCCCGTGTGTTCGTGACCATCAACACCATCCTGCGCGACGACGAACTGGAGCCTGCCCGGCGCGTCATCCAGCAGATCCATGAAGCCGGCGCCGACGCCCTCATCGTGCAGGACATGGGCCTGCTGGAACTGGCGCGCAGCGGCGCGCTAGCGCCGATCCAGCTGCACGCCAGCACCCAGTGCGACATCCGCACCCCGGCCAAGGCCAGGTTCCTGCAGGACGCCGGCCTGGCCCAGCTGGTGCTGGCGCGCGAGCTGACGCTGGCGCAGATCCGCACTGTTGCCGCCGAGGTGCAGCGCGCCAAGCTGGAGTTTTTCATCCACGGCGCGCTGTGTGTGGCCTACAGCGGCCAGTGCTACGTGAGCCATGCGCAGACCGGCCGCAGCGCCAATCGCGGCGACTGCTCGCAGGCCTGCCGGCTGCCCTACACCGTCACCGACGACCAGGGCCGCATCGTCGCCCACGAGCAGCATGTGCTGTCCATGAAGGACAACAACCAGAGCGCCAACCTGGCCGCGCTGGTGGATGCGGGCATCCGCAGCTTCAAGATCGAGGGCCGCTACAAGGACCTGGGCTACGTCAAGAACATCACCGCCCACTACCGCATCCTGCTCGATGAGCTGCTGGAGCAGCGCCCCGAGCTGGCGGCGGCGTCCAGCGGTGAGTGCACCTTCAGCTTCCAGCCCGACCCCGAGCGCAACTTCAACCGCGGCTCGACCGACTATTTCGTCAACGGCCGCCAGGACGACATCGGCGCCTTCGACACGCCCAAACACGCCGGCCTGCCGCTGGGCTATTGCCAGAAGCTCAACAAGGACGGCAGCTTCGACGTCGAGCTGGACGAGGGGGTGGCGCCCATGTCCAACGGCGACTGCCTGACCTGGTACAGCCTGCAGCGCGAGCTGCAGGGCGTGCGCGCCGAGACCGTGAGTTCGCTGGACGGCGGCAAGGGCCGGCGCTGGCGCGTCGTGCCCAACAGCGCCACGGCCTACAGCGCCGGCCAGGCCGAGGCCGGCAAGGCCAAGGACGGCAGCAAGGACGCCGCGGCCGACGCCAAGCGTAGGCAGGCCCAGCTCGATGCCACGCCCAGCGACGCGCTCAAGCAGCCTTTGAAAGACCTGCGTGCCGGCACCGTGCTGGGCCGCAACCGCGAGATGGCCTGGGACCACATGCTGGCCAGGAAGAGTTCCGAGCGCCGCATCGCCATCGACCTGTTCTGGCAGGAGACCACCACCGGCTTCAAGCTTGACGCGGTCGACGCGGACGGCCATTTCGCCAGCGTCGAGGCCGCGGCTGCACGGGATGACGCGCGCGACGCCGAGCGTGCCGCCACCCAGTTGCGCGAACACCTGGGCAAGCTCGGCAACACGATCTTCGAGGCGCGATCGATCGACCTGGGCAACGCGGCCGGGCGTTTCGTTCCGGCCAGCCTGGCCAACAGCCTGCGCCGCGAACTGGTCGAGCAGCTCGAAGCCACCCGCCTGGCCGCCCTGCCCCGCCTGGCGCCGTCCGCCCCGGTCGAGCCGCCGGTGGCCTACCCCGAGGACACGCTCAGCTACCTGGCCAATGTCTACAACCGCCGCGCCCACGACTTCTACGCCCGCCACGGCGTGAAGGTGATCGAGGCGGCCTACGAAAGCCACCAGGAGCTGGGCGAGGCCAGCCTCATGATCACCAAGCACTGCGTGCGCTTCAGCTTGAGCCTGTGCCCCAAGCAGGCCAAGGGCGTGACGGGGGTGCAGGGCACCATCCGCGCCGAGCCGCTCACCATCCAGCATGGCAAGGACACGCTGACCCTGCGCTTCGACTGCAAGCCCTGCGAGATGCATGTGGTGGGCCGCATCCGCCGCAGCGTGCTCGACACCCCGCGCCTGCCCGAACACGGCGTGCCGGTGCAGTTCTACAAGCACCGCCCGGTGGCGGCGGCCGCCGCCAGCGCCAGCAAGGCGCCCGGCCAGCCCCAGGCGGCCGACGCCTGAACGGGCGCGGCCCGTTCGAGCCGACCGGTCACCTCGGTCACCGCGAGCTAGCTGCCCTGTATTCCTCGAACGGACCCGTCCCGTCCCGCCTCCAAGCGACTCATCCCGCCCCGTCCCGTCCTCGCCGGCCACCCTCCCGCAAAGCCGCACCGGACGCCCCGCCACTTTCCTGCAGCCCTGGCCGGCGCCTCGCGCCGGCCACTTCATCCTCATCATGGCCACGCTGACCCTCAAGAAGAACAAGAACGGCGCCCCCGCCGATCGCAACCCGGACCGCAAGCCCGTGCGTTCGGCCGCTGGTGTGCGCCGCCCCACCCTGGCCAAGGCCAACGAAGACCGCGCCCGGCGCGAGGAACGTTTTGGCGGCCCGGCGCGCCGCCACGACGGCCCGCCCGGCCGCGAGGGTGGCAGCGGCAGTGGGGCTGATCGCCCGCCCTATGGCGGCGAGCGCCGGCACGGTGGGGGAAATGGTGGCGCAGAGCGCGGCCACGGCGCCGGCCGTCCCGGTGGACATTTCGGCGCGGGTGCTGGTGGTGGTCGCGACCGCGACCGCGGCCACGGGGGGGGTGACGCCGGTGGCGGCTATTCGCGCGGCGCCGGCGGTGAACGTCGCGAGGGCTGGCAGGGCGAACATCGCGGCCCGCGCCCCGAAAGTGCGCATCACCATGCCGATCGCCCACCGAGCGACCGTCACTTCGACAATCGTGGCGAGCACCGTGGCGGCACGCGCCGCGACGACGAGCGCCGTCCGGGTGCCTGGGGCGGCGGCGAGCGCGAGCCGCACCACGGTGGCGGCGCGCGTGGCGAGCGCGGCGGCAGTGGCAGCGACCCATGGCGCGACGGCCCGCCGCGCCATGACCGCGGCGGCGATTTCCATCGTCGCCCGGACGAACGTGGCGGCGAACATCGACCCACGTGGGGCGGCGGACGCGACGAGCGCGGCCCGCAGCCCGGCCCGCGCGGCGACCGTCCCCATGGCGGCGACCGGCCGCGCGGCGACTTCCGCCCGCAGGGCGACCGGCCCGGCTCCAACTACAACCGCGACCGCGACCGCGGCGGCCCTGGCGGCTTCGACCGCGACAGGCAGCACCACAGCAACGGCCCGCGCCATGGCGACGACCGTTTCCGCGATCCGCGCGACGAGCGTCGCCCCGGCCCGCCGCGCGACTTCGCGCCGCGTGGCGGCCCGCACGGCCAGGCGCCGGGCGCACGTTTCGAGGGGCGTGACGAGCGCCGCCCGCCTTTTCGCGACGGTGGCGGACGCGACGGCGGTGGCTTCGACCCGAGGCGAGATCAGCGCGGCCCCTACCCGGGCGGTGGCGGCCCGCGCGGCGACTACCCGCCGCGTCAGGACGGCCCGCGTGGCGACTTCCGCCCGCAGCGCCGCGACGACCGGGGTGGTCAGGGTGGTGGCAGCGATGTCGACGGCGGCCCGCGTCCGTACGACGACCGGCAGCGCCCCTACGGCGGCGACCGCCCGCGTGGCGCCTTCCGACCCGATCACCGGCCCGATCACCGACCTGCACAACGCGGCGAGGGCGCCGAGCGCGGCCACGGCCCGCGCGACGAACATCGCTACGCCCCCTCGATGCGCCGCGACGGCCCGGCGCACCTGCACGGCGGCGGTGAACACGCCAGCCTGGACCGTGGCGGCGCCGACGACCATGATGATGGTGGTCAGCCGCAGGCACGTGAAGCACGCGTCTGGCGCGGCAGCGAGGACAGCGCGCCGGTCAGTCAGGCGCCGAAGTCGGTGCCGGCGCGCCTGGCGCCGGAAGGCAGCGGCGAGCGCCTGTCCAAGCGCCTGGGCCAGCTCGGCCTGGCCTCGCGCCGCGAGGCCGACGACTGGATCGACGCCGGCTGGGTCAAGGTGGACGGCAAGGTCGCGCACCTCGGCCAGCGCGTCGGCCCGGACGCCAAGATCGAGGTCGACCCCATCGCCAAGAAGCAGCAGGCCCAGCGCGTCACCATCCTCATCCACAAGCCGGTGGGTTATGTGAGCGGCCAGGCCGAGGACGGCTACGAGCCGGCCTCTGTGCTGATCACGGCCGAGAACCGCTGGAGCGCCGACCCCTCGGGCACCAAGTTCCACGCCGGCCAGTTGCGTGGCCTGGCGCCGGCCGGGCGGCTGGACATCGACTCCACCGGCCTGCTGGTGCTCACCCAGGACGGCCGCGTGGCGCGCAGCCTGATCGCCAACGAGCTGGCCGACCAACCCGGCATGAAGGCCATCGAGAAGGAATACCTGGTGCGCGTGGCCTATGACGGCGACGACCGCGACCCCAAGGCGCGTTTCCCGGCCGAATCACTGGCGCTGCTGGAACACGGCCTGACGCTGGACGAGGTGCAGCTGCAACCCGCCAAGGTGAGCTGGCAGAACGAGGACCAGCTGCGCTTCGTGCTGCGCGAAGGCCGCAAGCGCCAGATCCGCCGCATGTGCGAGGCGGTCGGCCTGGTGGTGATGGGCCTGAAGCGCGTGCGCATCGGCCGCATCACCCTGGGTGCGCTGCCGCCGGGGCAGTGGCGCTATCTGGCGCCGTGGGAACATTTCGACTGAGCAGCGTCGGACGGTCCGACCAGAAAACTCACAAGAACAGAGGAGTCAACTACTGTCTTCAGAGGGTGGTTGCGAGGCCGCGCCGTCGCTAGCATGCCGGCATTCAGCCTCGAAGATGGCCCAAGGCTGTCCGGCTGCGCACCTTGCACCCCGCCCTGGAAGCTCCGCCATGTCCCCGCCCAGCCCGACGCCTGCTGCCCGCGCCACCAGCTCCGCCCGTACGCCTGCCGCCATGCCGCGCGACGAGACGCCCGAGGTGCTGCTGATCTCCGACGCCATCCCGACCGTGCAGGCAGTCTGCGAGGCACTGCTCGACCAGGCGGTGATACAGGTGTCGCGCAGCGGCCGCGATGCGCTTGGCGTGGGCATCCGTCGGCGCCCTCGGCTGGTGATCATCGATGCCCAGCTCATGAGCCAGCACACCCTGGCGCTGCTGGCCTGGCTGCGCAGCCTGGCCGCACTGGCGCACACGCCGGTGCTGATCCTTGGCGCCGAGCCGCAAGCAGACCGGCACGAGGCTGCGCGCGACCTGCAGGCCGTGAGCTGGCTGGCCTGGCCCGAAGGCGCCGACCGGCTGGCCAGCCAGGTGGCGGCGATCCTGCGCCGCCACCCCAGCCGCACAGCACCGCTGGCCGGGCTCGTGCCGTCGGTGTCGGGGCGGGTGCTGGTCGTCGACGACGACGTCCAGGTGCTTGCCGCCACCGATCGCTGCCTGTCGGCCGCCGGCGCCGAGGTCTTCGTGGCCCGCTCGGCCAGGGGGGCGCTGGAGGTGCTGGCGCACGAGACGGTCGACACCATCGTGCTGGACATCGGCCTGCCTGATACCGACGGCCTGACGCTGGCGGCGCAGTTGCTGGCACGGCCGGGCCTGGTCGACGTGCCGGTGCTGATGCTGACCGGCCTCGACGAACCCGAGATCGAGCAACAGGCGCTGGACCTGGGTGCCTTCGACTTCATCGCCAAGCCCTTCAATGACCGCCGGCTGTGCTCGCGCGTGGTCAATGCCATGCGCCGCCGCCAGCGCCTGGCGCGGGCCGAGCAGCAGGCCCGCGCCCACGCCGCACTGGCCGGCGGCAGATTGCGTCGCGACTGGTTTGCGCCCGCAACCCCGGCGCCGGCAGCCAGCCATCGCCCGGGCTGGAACGACCCGCGCACCCTGGCGCCGGCCCGGCTGTGACGGCAGCGCCCGCCGGCCGAAGCCGCATCTGCATCGTCGACGACGAAGCGCTGCAACTGCGCAACCTGGCCGCGATGCTCGACGCCGAGCACGAGGTGCTGGTGGCCGGCGACGGCCTGGACGCCATCGACCTGGTGCGGCGCGAGCTGCCCGACCTGGTGCTGCTGGACCTGGAAATGCCTGGTCTGGGCGGACTGGCGGTGTGCCGCGCACTCAAGGCCGACCCGCTCACCGCCGCGCTGCCGGTGGTCATCCTGACCGTGCGCAGCGACGAGGCCGCCGAGCTGGCCGGCCTGGCCGCCGGCGCCAGCGACTTCATCACCAAGCCACCGCGCGCGGCCATCGTGCGTGCGCGCGTACGCAACCTGGTGCGGCTCAAGCAGCAGAGCGAGCAGCTGCGCCGTGCCGCCCTTGCCGATGCCGCCACCATCGAATGCCTGCGCCAGACCGAGCAGGCCTTGCGCAGCAGCGAGGCACAACTGGCCCTGGCCCTGCGCGGCGCCGGCCTGGTGCGCTGGGACTGGCGCAGCGACAGCCGCGCCGTGCGTCTCGGCGCGGGCTGGCCCGAGCTGCTCGGGCTGGAGGCCGACACCCTGACCGCCAAGGCTGCGCTGGCGCTGGTGCACCCGCAGGACCTGACCGACCTGCAGGCCCGGCTGGCAGCGCTGATGCGCGGCGATACGCCCGTGCTCGAATGCGAATTCCGCCTGCGCCATGCGCAGGGCCACTGGGTCTGGATCGAGGGCCTGGGCAAGGTGATGGCCGCGGCCGGCGACGACGGCGTCACAACCATGGTCGGCACCCTGCGCGACATCAGCCAGCGCCGCCGTCTGCGCGACGAAGGCGCGCAGCTGCTGGGCCGCATCGAGGCGCTGATCCGCGAGTCCGTGTCCGGCGCGCCGGCCGCCGAGGCGCAGCCCGACGCCGTGGCCAGCCTCACCCGGCGCGAACGCGAAATCCTCGGCCTGGTCGGCGCCGGCCTGTCCTCGCGCGACATCGGCGCGCAGTTGCACCTGTCGGTCAACACCGTCGTCACCCACCGCCGCAACCTGATGGTCAAGCTCGATCTGCGCTCCACCGCCGACCTCACCCGTTTCGCCGTCCACAACGACCTGGTGCCGGCGGCACCGCCGCAGACTCATGGCAAGAGATGAGCCAACTACTCCTTCGTGGTGATGGTTCCCGTCGCCGGGGCCGCCTAGCATGAGGACATCAAACAGGGAGTGGAACCATGCAGCACCAACCACCCCCCGACCCGCCCGGCATGCACGCACACGCGACAGCTCACACCGCTGGCGACGCGGCCGCCCAGGCCGGCGGGCCCGACATCCTGCTCGTCGGCCATGCCGAGGCTGAACTGGCGCAGGTCCGCGCCGCGCTGGCCGGCCTGGGCACGCTGCACCTGGCCCGCACCGAGAGCGAGGCGCTGGCCCTGTGCCAGGCCCGGCGTTTCGAGTTGCTGCTGCTGAACCACCCGCTGGTCGACGCCGATGGCCTGACCCTGTTGGCGCAGCTGCAAGGCAGCCCCGACCGGGCGTCACCGCCGGTGATCGTGCTCAGTGCCACGTTCGACCCCAGGCAGCGTGCAGCCGCCCTGGCCCTCGGGGCGGTCAACTGGCTCAGCCTGCCGATCGAACCGGCGCGATTGCGCCGCCATGTGCAGGCCGTGCTGCACTGGTGGCTGGCGCTGCCCGGCCATCTGCCGCCGCAGCCGCAGACCGAGGCGGCGCGGGTGCTGGCGATCGAGGACGACGCCAACTCCGTGACGCTCATCGACGCCGCGCTGCGCCCGCTGCACATCGACCTGCTGGCGGCGCTCAATGGCGCCGACGCGCTGCAGCTGCTGGCTGAACAGGCAGTCGATGTGATCCTGCTCGACGTCGAACTGCCTGACACCAACGGTTATGCCCTGGCGCTGCGGCTGGCCGAGACCGCCGCCGTGGCCGATGTGCCGCTGATCTTTCTCACCCGCCACGACCTGCCCGCGGACGAGCAGCGCGCTCTGGAGATCGGCGCCGTCGACTTCATCCGCAAGCCCTTTGCAGCCGGCGTGCTGCGCGCACGCGTGGCCAATGTGCTGCGCCTGCGCCGCCCAGGCCCGGGCGCACAAGCCGCCCCGAGCACGCGCCCGGCGACCGTATCGACCGGCAGCCGGGCGGCAGGCGCGGCGGCAACGCTGGGTGCACAGCATGTGCTGGTGAACCTGCATCACCAGCCGACCACCCGGTCATACACCCGGTCATCCACCCAGTCATACACCCAGTGGGCCGACCAGCCAGCCCACCGCCCGCCCGAGGCCGAGCTGCTGTCGGCCCGCCTGGGCGAGCTGCGGCTGCTGACTCTGCAGGCCCGGCAGGCCCGGCAGCTGACGCAGTCGGTCATGCAGGACACCCGTCGGCGGCTGCAGGCAGCGACCGACGAGCCGCTGACACCCGCCCAGCGCGAAGCCTTGCGCAGCGTGTTCGACCAGGCCGGCCAGGCCGAGCAGCAGCTGGCCGTGGTCACCGCCCTGGATCAGATCGACGATGCCGTACGGCAGCCCGCCCCGGTCGCCCTGCCCTTGCGCAAGTGGCTGGGTGCGGCGCTTGAACTTGCGCGTGCCGAGGGTCTCGGCGTCGACCTGGCACCCCCCAGTGGCGAGCTGGATGCGCTGGTCTGGGCTGATCCGCACCTTTTGCGGCTGTGCCTGGCCAGCCTGCTGCAGCATATCCAGCTGGGTCAGCCCGCCGGCAGCCGTCTGAACGCCGAGGTCAGGGCCAGTGACGATGCGGTGTGGCTGCACCTGGGCGTGGTGGACGCGCCACCGCTGCCGGCCGGCACCGTGGTCGCCAGGCCGCCCATCGGCGCCGGCAGCCTGATCCCGCTGGCGCGGACGATCCAGACCGCCCTGATCGCCACCATGACCCAGCTGGCCCGGGCCATGTGCGGCCAGCTGGTGTTCAGCGACGGGCCAGGCGGAGGCCCGAGCTGCGTCCTCACCCTGCCCGCCCGACCCGCCTTGACGGCGGCTGCCGCGTGAACCCCGCCCAGCCCAGACCACTCAAGGCCTTGATCTGCGTCGCCATCGACGATCCAGGTGGGCTGGCCAGGCTGACAGCACTGCGGGACGCCAAGCAAGGCGGCCGCGCACGTTGCGGCGCCGCAGCGGCGGCGGTGCCGCCGAACCGCGCGCCGGACCGGCGCTGAAATCACAGACACGAGAACCTGCATGTCACGAGGTATCGACCATGTACACGACCAACACCGCTGAACCCAGAGCCTGCATCTGCATCGCCGACGACGACGCCAACACCCTGGCCAGCCTCACCGCCATGCTCGAATCCGACCATCAGGTGCTGGTGGCACGCAACGGCCTCGAGGCCCTGGCACTGGTGCGGCGCGAGCTGCCCGACCTGGTGCTGCTGGACATCGACATGCCCGGCATGGACGGGCTGGAGGTATGTCGCAAGTTGCGCAGAGATCCGCTCACGGCCAGCGTGCCGGTGGTGTTTCTCACCCAGAAGGTCGACGAAGCGTCCGAATTGGAAGCACTGCACGCCGGCGCCAGCGACTTCATCGTCAAACCGCCGCGCCACAAAGCGGTGATGGCCCGGCTGCAGCAGCTGGTGCGCCGGCAAAAGGTGGCCGACCAGGCCGCCAGCGCGATGCGACTTGACGCACTCACCGGTCTGTCCATCCGCGCCAACCTGCTGGGCTGCCTGCACATCGAGTTGCTGCAGGTCGGCGCCCTGGCGGGGCCCTTGTCGCTGCTGCTGCTGAACCTGAACGATTTCCGCGCCTACAACCAGCACTACGGCCAGCGTGCCGGCGACCGGGTGCTGACCCAGGTGGCTGAGCTGCTGAAGGCAGCCGCTCAGCGCAGCAGCGGCATGGCGGCCCGTCTGGGCGGTGATGTGTTCGGCCTGCTCATGCCCGACACGCCGGCCGACGCCGCGCTGGCCATCGCCCAGGCGCTGCAACGCGAGCTGGCAGCGCTTGCGCTGCCGCACCTCGCCTCGCCGGTGGCGGCGGTGGTGAGTGCCCGCATCGGCCTGGCGACAACGCGCAGCGACGCGATGGCCGCCGGTCAAGCGGTACTTGCGGCCTGGCAGGCGGCGACTACCCTCGCCGACGAGATGCTGGCCCGCGCTGAACAGGCCCTGGCCGACGCCAGGGGTGGCGGCCAGCTGGCGATCCAGGTCGCACCGGCAGGCGTCCAGTGAACCGCCGGCGCCGATGGCCGGGCGCCGGCTGGCTCGTCACGCTGGCCGGCGTGGCGATCAGCGTCCTGCTGGCCCTGCTGCAGCAAACGCAGGCCCAGGCGGCAGCACCCGTGCCGGCCGGTGCCTGGGCGCACACACCGGCCGAAGTGCTGCTGGGCGGCATGCTGCTGTCGGTGCTGCTGGGCCTGCTGACGCAGCGGCTCGGCACGGCGCGGGCACAACGGCCGACCGGGCCGGCTCAGCACGCCGAGCTGCTGCGCGCCATGCCGGCGCTGGTGGTGGTGGTCGACGCCCAGGGCCGGCTGGTCGCCTGCAGCGACCTCTGGCTGCACCGCCTGGGCCATGCGCGCGACGGCCTGGACCCGCTGCGCCCGCTAGGCGACTTTCTGGCCCAGCGCGAAAGCGCCCCGGTGCCAGGCGCGCCGGCCGCAGCGGCCGGCCAGGCGGCGACGGACGCGCAGGGAACGCAGCAGGCTATCTCGGCCCTGGCGGCCCTGGCGGCGCTGCCGCCCGACGGCCGGCTCGACGCCCTGCCGGTGGCGCTGCGCCATGCCGACGGCGCGACGCTGCGCTGGCGCCTGTCGGGGCGGCGCGTGTTGCCGCTGCAGGGCGCAGACATCGTGGTGGTGTTCGACGACCGCGGCGAGACCGAGGACGGCAGCGCCGGCGTGACCGCCCGCGCGCAGCCGGCGCCTGACCCGGCCCTGCTGCTGCAGGCCCTGGCGCTGACGCGCAGCGGCGTGGCGGTGTGGGACGCCGAGGACCGGCTGGTCTTTCTGTCGGACGTGGCCGTCGAGCAGTTGGGCGAGGTCGGCGCCGGCCTGCAGCCCGGCTGCCGGCGCGAGGACTTGCTGCGCCGGATCTACCCGACCCGGCGGCTCAACCAGCCTGATCTGCCCGCCATGGACGACTGGGTCCGCCTGCGCATGCAGACGTTTCGCCAGCCCGAGGACCTGGAGCAGCGCGACGGCGAATATTGGCGCCGGTTTGCCCGCCGCACCCGGCCTGACGGCCGGGTGGTGGAAGTGGCCACCGACATCACCGAGCTGGTCCGCGCCCGCGACCAGCTGCGGCGGGAGCGGGAACAGCTTGATCAGCTGCTCGACGAATCGCCCACGGTGGTGCGGGTGGTGAGCCAGAGCGACCGGCGCCAACTCAAGGCCAACCGGGCCTACTACGAGCGCATGGGACTGCCCAGGCAGCAGGTCGACGAGCTGGACCTCAACGCCTACTACGTCAACCCGACCCAGTATGCCCAGCTAGTGAGTCGCATGGCCGCGGGAGAGAGCCTGCGCGGTGAGCTGGTGGAATTCCAGCTGCTCCACGCGCCCGGGGTGCCGCACCTCTGGTATCAGATGAGCTTTTCGTCCATCGAGTACGACGGCGTGCCGGCCTGGCTGGTCTGGGCCACCGACGTCACCGCGTTGCAGCAGGCGCGCCAGGAGCTGCGCGAGATGTTGGACGGTGTGCCGGTGGCGTTGAGTGCCTGGGACACCGAACTGCGTTGCGAACTGGTCAACCCCCTGGGGGCCGCCAACATCGGCCTGACGCCCGACCAGATGGTGGGCCGCCGGGGGCCCGAACTGATTGACGGGCCGGCCATGGCCGAGATGATGCCGGCGATCACGCAGGCGCTGGCCGGGCAGCGGGTGAGCGTGGAAGTGGCGCTGACCCGGCCGGACGGCACGCCGCGCATCATTGAACGTCACCTGCTGCCCAGGCGCCGGGGCACGGTGGTGACCGGCTTCTACCTGGCCGGCGTCGACGTCACCCACCTGCGTCAGGCCGAGGCGAGGGCGCTCGAGCGCGAGGTGCTGCTCAACCGCATCCTGCAATCGGCACCGGTGTCGCTGCGGGTGACCCGCCGGTCGGACGGCCGCATGCTGCTGGCCAACCTGCGCTATGCGCAGGCCCTGCATGACGTCGACAACGCGGCGGACGACGCGCTGAATCTCGAATCGCTCTACGTCGATCGCGCGCAATACGCCGACATCGAGCGACGCCTGGCAGTCGGTGAGGCGGTGCAGGATGAACTGGTGCCCCTGCGGCTGTCCAAGCGACCCGATGCAGCGCTGACGTGGGTGCAGACCACCCAGGTGCAAATCGACTACCGGGGTGAGCCGGCGGTGCTGGCCTGGTTCGTCAATGTGACCGAGCTGCAGGTGGCGCGCCTGGCACTGCAGCGCGAGCAGGCGCTGCTGCTGTCCATGCTGAACGATGCGCCGGTGGCGGTGCGGGTGGGCCGCCTGGCGGACAACCAGACGGTGTTCGCCAATCCGCGCTATGCAACCTTCGTGCAGCAGCCGGCCGAGCAGAGCACGGGCCTGGACGTTTCGCGCTATTACGCCGACCCGCAGCAGTTTGCCGCCATCCGCCGCCGCCTCGGCGCGGGCGACACGGTGGTCGACGAACTGGTCGAGCTGCAGGACCCGCAGCAGCCTGAGCGCGCCCACATCTGGGCCCTGGCCAGCTACAAGCGCATCCACTTCCGCGGCGAGCCGGCGGTGCTGGCCTGGCTGTACGACGTGACCGAGTTGCGCCAGGCCCGCCAGCGCGCCGAGCGGGCCGAGGAACTCATGGCCGAGTCGCTGCAGGCCGCCAAGGCCGCGTCGCGTGCCAAGTCGATGTTCCTGGCCAATACCAGCCACGAGATCCGCACCCCGCTGAACGCGATCATCGGCCTGGGCTACATGCTGGAGCGAGAGTCGCTGCCCGCGGCGGCACGGGCCCAGGTGCGTCGCATCAACGAAGCGTCGCGCAACCTGCTGCGCCAGATCAACGACGTGCTGGACCTGTCGAAGATCGAGGCCGGGCAGATGGAGATCGTGGAGCAGCCCTTCGCGCTGGCGCCGCTGCTGGACGCCGAAATGGCGCTGCAGGTCAACAGCCGGCGCCGCTCGCAGGTGCGCACCCAGCTGACGCTGGCGCCCGACCTGCCGGGCGTGGTGCGCGGCGACCCGGTGCGGCTGCGCCAGGTGCTGGCCAATCTGCTGGGCAATGCGCTGAAGTTCACCGACCAGGGCGAGGTGACGCTGGTGGTGCGCCGCGGCGCAGCGCAGCCATCAACGCTGGAGTTCGAGATCAGCGACACCGGCATCGGCATCGACCCCAAGGCGCAGGAGCGGCTGTTCAAACCCTTCGAGCAGGCCGACGCCAGCACCAACCGTCGCTACGGCGGCACCGGGCTGGGGCTGTCGATCTGTGCCGAGCTGGTGCGGCTGATGCACGGCACGATCACCGTGCGCAGCGCGCCGGGCGAGGGCAGCTGCTTCACCGTGGTGCTGCCGCTGGGCGAGGCGCAGCCGCAGGACCTGGACACCCAAGGGTCGGCGCATCCGATCCGCATGCTGCTGGCCGACGACGATCCGGTCTGCCTGGAGGCGACCAGCGCGCTGATTCGTGCGCTGGGCTGGCAGGTCGACACGGTGCCCGGCGGGGTGGCCCTGGTGGAGCGGGCGCTGGCCGCCGCGCAGGCCGGCATGCCTCACGACGTGCTGGTGGTGGACTGGCAGATGCCGGACCTGGACGGTCTGAGCGCGCTGGCGCAGTTGCGCGACCGTTTGCCGCAACAACACTGGCCGCGGGTAGTGCTGGTCTCGCAGCACGATCTTTCGGCACTTCAGGACGACCCGCGGCGGGCCCTGGCCGCAGTCACGCTGGCCAAGCCGATGCAGGCGGCAACGCTGTTCAACGCCATAAAGAGCAGCCTGATGGACCTGCCCGCCCGCGCCGAACAACTGCTGGCCAACAGCCTGGACGCCTGCGACACGCTGTTGTGGCTGGACGGGGTTCATGTGCTGGTGGTCGACGACAACACGCTGAACCTGGACGTGGCGCGGCGGGTGCTGGAGCGCGAAGGGGCTCAGGTGGTGACCAGTTCCAGCGGCAGCGACGCGCTGAACCAGCTGCGCAAGCTCGGCGGCACGCTCGACGCCATGCTGCTCGATGTGCAGATGCCGGTCATGGACGGGCTGGAAGTGGCGCGGCATGCACGCCAGATCGCCAAGGTGCGGGACCTGCCCATCATCGCCCTGAGCGCCGGCGTGCTGCGCGAAGAGCGCGAGCAGGCGCTGGACGCGGGCATGGACGACTTTCTGGGCAAGCCGCTGGACCCTCGGCGGCTGATCTTCACGCTGCGCCGGCTGGTGCAGCAGCGCCGCGGCCGGCCCATCGAGGTGCGCCTGCGGCCCGGACTGGAGGATGGCGACGCGGCGGCGCATCAACGGTCCGTGCTCGGCCTGGCGAGCCTGGACGAAAGCCAGATCACCGAGGTGGTGGCCGAAGACCGCACGCTGCTGCTGTCGATGCTGCAGCGGCTGCTGGACGAGTTCCTGACCGTGTGCAGCGAGCCGGCCGACCAGCTTGCCGCGCGCATGCACAAGCTGCGCGGCGCCTCGCAGGTGGTCGGCGCGATGCGGGTGGCCACGGCGGCCGCGCGGGTCGAACACGCGCTGCGAGCCCAGGCGCAGGACGACGCCGGCGACGCGCTTCGCCTGCTGGACATGGAGCTGCAGGATCTGGCACGCGAGGCCCGGCCGCTGCTGCAATCCGAGGCGCGCCGCATCAAGGACAGCGAGCGCCTGCAGGCCCACGTGGCGAGCACGGCCGAGCCGGCGTCGGCGCAGGACCTGCAGGCGCTGACGGCCCTGGTCGCCAGCCAGAACACCCGCGCCGCACGCATGGTCGAGGCGCTCGGGCCGGGCCTGATCGCCGTGCTGGGCCCGCGGCGTGCCCGGGACTTGCGCGACGCCTTGGCGAACTTCAATTTCAAGCGTGCCGCCGCCGTGCTGGCCGAAACCAGCCACGACTGAGCCGGCAGCTCAAGGCGACGTGCAGCAGGTCGCGCGGCGCTGCGGCAGCCTGGTGCGTCAGGCAGACCCGGGCGTCTCAGCGCCCCGAGGCGCTGCTCACGCCGCGGTTGGCCAGTTGATCGGCGCGTTCGTTGCCCGGGTCGCCGGCATGGCCCTTGACCCAGCGCCACTCGACCTTGTGCAGTGCCACCAGGGCGTCCAGGCGTTTCCACAGGTCGACGTTCTTGACGGGGGCCTTGGACGCGGTGGTCCAGCCGCGCGCCTTCCAGCCGTGGATCCAGGTGGTGATGCCGTTCTTGACGTATTCGCTGTCGGTGTAGACCACGATGTCGCAGCTGCGCTTGAGGCTGGCCAGCGCCTCGATCACCGCGGTGAGTTCCATGCGGTTGTTGGTGGTGCCGGGCTCGCCGCCCCACAGCTCCTTCTCGTGGCTGCCGCTTTTCAGCCAGGCGCCCCAGCCGCCCGGGCCGGGGTTGCCCTTGCAGGCGCCGTCGGTGTAGACGACGACCTGTGGCCGCGCGATCGGCAAGGGCGCGGCGGCGCCCGCTGTGGCGCTTGAAGGGCTGGCGGCGGGCGGCGTGGCCGCGCGGGTGCTGGGCGTCATGGGCTTGGGGTCATGCACGGGATCGTGCGGTCGGGGGAAGGGGACAGGTCAGGCCGAGGGGCGGGCCGGCGACGGACCGGCCGTGGCAGGCGCGGCAGTATCGGTGAGCGCCCGCGGTGAGCCGATGTCGCGGCCGGCGCCGGCGCTGGGGCCGAGGCTGGAGCTGGCGCTGTGGTTGGTGCTCGGGTTGGTGCTCGGGTTGGTGCTCGGGTTGGTGCTGGGGTGGGTGGTACGCTGGGGGGTGAGCACGGCCGGGGCACCGGCGCCCTTGCGGCGCTGCTGTTTCCAGGCCGGGCCGATCAGGCGCATGGCGCGTGTGCGCTTGACTGCCACCACCGCGTAGAGCGAGCCGAAGAAGGGCCACCAGCGTTCGCCGGCACCTTCCATCCAGCGGTTGCGTTCGAGCCAGGTGTCGCCCGTCCAGGGCGGCCGCCAGCAGCCGAAGGTGCCGGTCTCGACCTGCAGGCCCAGCAGCTTGAACCAGTCGCGCAGCCGGCGTGGGCCGATCAGTTCACCGCCGGCGTCGGCGCCGGGCCGCGGGCGGCCCAGGTGGGCCGCCACGCGCCGGCCTTGCCCGGCCAGGCCCCACAGGCTGGCCGGGTTGAAGCCGATCACCACCACCCGGCCTTCGGGCATCAGCACCCGTTCGACCTCGCGCAGCGTCTGGTGCGCGTCGTCGGCGAGTTCCAGCGTGTGCGGCAGCACGACCAGGTCCAGGCTGGCGGCGGGAAACGGCAGCGCCTCGAAATTGGCCAGCACGTCGAGCCGGCGCAACAGGGCGGGGTCCGCGTCGGGCCTGGCGCCCCCCCGGGCCGCGGGGTGCTGGCTCAAGCCGTCCAGCAGGCCCTGGGTGAGCGGCAGCGGGTCGACATCATTGAGCAACCAGCGGTGCGGCATGCGGTTGCAGCGCAGTGCGTCCAGGGCCGGGCGGCCGAGCTGCAGGGCGTGAAAGCCGAAAATGTCCGCCACCAGGCGGTCGAGCTGGGCCTGCTCCCAGGCCAGCAGGTACTGGCCAACCGGTGAAAGCTGCCAGGACGGGCTTTCTATAATCCTTGCGATTGACGTCATGAATCTCGTTGCACTGCCCGCATTTGCCGACAACTACATCTGGATGCTCCACGACGGCCGCGAGGCACTGGTCGTGGACCCCGGCGAAGCGGCGCCTGTGTGCGCGGCGCTGGCAGCCCGAGACCTGAGGCTGGCCGGGATTCTAGTGACCCACCACCACGGCGATCATGTCGGCGGCGTGGCGGAACTGCTGGCCGAACATCCGGCGCCGGTGTGGGGCCCGGCCAACGAGCGGCTGCCGGTCGCCGTCACCCCAGTGACCCAGGGTCAGGGCGTCGATCTGCTCGGCCTGCGCTGGCAGGTGCTGGACGTGCCCGGCCACACCGCCGGCCACGTCGCATATTTCTGCGACGACACCCGCCTGGCCGATGACCCGCTGCTGTTCTGCGGCGACACGCTGTTTTCCGGCGGTTGCGGCAGGCTGTTCGAAGGCACGCCGGCACAGATGTGGGCGTCGTTGAGTACGCTCGCCGCCCTGCCCGGCAGCACCCGGGTGTGCTGCGCGCACGAGTACACGCTGTCCAATCTGCGTTTTGCCCAGGCGGTGGAGCCGGACAACGCCGACCTCGCGGCCTATGTCGCTGATTGCCAGGCGCTGCGCGCCGCCGGCGCCCCCACGCTGCCGGCGCGCATGACGCGCGAACGGCGCATCAACCCCTTTCTGCGCTGCGCCGAACCGGCCGTCCAGGCCAGCGGCCTGGCGCGCGGCGCCGGCAGCGCCGATCCCGTCGCGGTCTTCGCGGCCTTGCGACAGTGGAAGAACGAATTCCGATGACAACCGCACCTGCCCAGCCGGGCCGCCGCCACCTTCGGTCCCTGCGCCCGAGCCTGCTGCACTGGGCAGCGTTGACCTTGGTGGCCCAGTTCACGCTGGGCGGCTGCGCCAGCCCGACGCGTACCGCCGACGCGCTTGAGACACCGCCGCTGCTGGTCGAGGTGCCCTCGGCCGGGCCGTCCGCCGCTGCGGCAGCCGCCGACGGGTCGCTGGCGTCGTCCCGGCGCCAGACCAGTGTCGCTACGCTGGAAGAGCTGGTGAGTGCGATCAATCCGGCGCGCCTGCTGCCCGCCTCCGAAGCGGCAGCCGCTGCCGGCAGCGCGAACACCGCGACAGGCGCAGTGGGTGCGCAAGGCCTTGGCGCTGCGGCGGGGGCAAGCCAGGCAGCCAGCAGCGGCGGCACGGCGGCAAGCAGCAGCAGCGCGCAGGGCCTCGCCGCGGTGGCGCCGAGCCGCCCGGCGCGCACTGCCTCGCCACTGGTGTCGGCCAGGCTGGTCGAACGGGGCGAGGTCACCTTGCCGCCGCCGGTCAACGCGTCGGTCACGGCCTCGGTACCTGCATCGGTACCGCCATCACTCGCGGCGCTGGTGCCAACGTCCATGCCGGCGCCAGCCCCGGCGGCAGTGTCGGCTGCGGCCTCGGCCCTGGTCCCGGCGCCGGCAGCGGCACCCGCTTCCGCGATCGCGCCGGGCGAGGGCAAGGCCATCGGTCCGCTAGTTGCCCCGCCGTTGCCGGTGGCCAGCGTCCAAGGCGCAAGTGTTGCCGCCAGCGCGCCGACCGACACCCTCGATCCTGACCGCCAGGTCAGCCCGGACGACCCGCAGACCCACACCGACCTGTGGGAGCGGCTGCGCGAGGGCTACGCCCTGGCCGCCCTCGACAGCCCGCTGGTGCGCGACCATGAGCGCTGGTACGCCAGCCGGCCTGAATACGTGCAGCGCATGATGGAACGTGGTTCGCGCTATCTGTTCCACATCGTCGAGGAAGTGAACCGGCGCGGCATGCCCAGCGAACTCGCGCTGCTGCCTTTCATCGAGAGCGCCTTCAACCCGCAGGCCAAGTCGGTCGCCGCCGCTTCGGGCATGTGGCAGTTCATGCCGGCAACCGGGCGCACCTTCGAGCTCAAGCAGAACTACTTCCGCGACGACCGGCGCGACGTGCTGGCATCCACCCGCGCCGCGCTGGACTACCTGGCCAAGCTGCACGGCCAGTTCGGCGACTGGCAGCTGGCGCTGGCCGCCTACAACTGGGGCGAAGGCAACGTGTCGCGCGCCATCGCACGCAACCTGCGCGCCGGGCGCTCCGCGCGCTATGCGGACCTGAAGATGCCGGCCGAGACGCGCAACTACGTGCCCAAGCTGCAGGCGGTGAAAAACATCGTCAACGACGCCGAGAAGTTCGGCCTGACGCTGCCCGAACTGCGCAACCACCCCTACTTCCTGAGCGTGCCCATCCACCGCGACATCGATGTGGCCGTGGCCGCCCGCCTGGCGCTGATGGACGAGGACGAGTTCCGCAGCCTCAACCCTTCGTTCGACAAGCCCGTCATCCTGGCCGCCGGCACGCCTCAGCTGCTGCTGCCCTATGACAACGCCGACGAGTTCGACCGCAATCTGGCCGACTGGCAGGGGCCGCTGGCGAGCTGGACGGCCTGGCGGCTGCCGCGCACGGCCAAGCCGGCCGAGGCCGCCAAGCTGGCCGGCATCGACGAGGACACGCTGCGCTCGGTCAACCACATCCCGCCGCGCATGTCGATCAAGGCCGGTTCGGTGCTGCTGGTGCCGCGCGACGATGAACAGCTCAAGGACGTGCCGGGCCATGTCGCCGACAACGCCCAGATGCTGCTGCAGCCCGACGGACCGCTGCTGCGCCGGGTGGTCTACCGCGCCGGACGCAGCGACAGCGTCGCCTCGCTGGCGCGCCGTTACCGTGTGGCACCCGCCCAGCTGGCGCAATGGAACCAGATGGGTGCCGACGGCCAGTTCGCCAGCGGCCAGCAGGTCGTCATCTATGTGCCCAGCGCCACCACCCGCGTGGCCCGCGCCGGCACGCGCGGCAGACACGGCGTGGCGACGGCGGCGGCCAACAAGGGCCGTGCCAGCAAACAGGCCGCGGCCAAGCCGGCCGGCAGGAGCGCGGCGGCCAAGTCCACCCATGCCGCCCAGCGCAATGGCCTGAAGGGCGCCACCGCCGCGGCGCGCTGAACCCTGTCCGCAGCGCTGCCGCCGCGGCTGCTGCGTCGAACGCCGTCGGCCTCAGCGCCGGTCGGCGAAGGCGTGGGCGATGGTGCCCAGGTCGACGTATTCCAGTTCGCTGCCCACCGGCACACCGCGCGCCAGGCGGGTGACGCGCACGCCGTGTGGCCGCAATGCCTGGGCGATCACCTGGGCGGTGACCTCACCCTCGGCGGTGAAACCGGTCGCCACCACCAGTTCCTGCACCAGACCGTCCAGCGCGCGCTCGATCAGCGCCGGCAGGCCGATCTCAT
Organism: Pseudomonadota bacterium; assembly: GCA_041169165.1. Lineage (GTDB taxonomy): Bacteria > Pseudomonadota > Gammaproteobacteria > Burkholderiales > Burkholderiaceae_C > Sphaerotilus. Next base: position 204,486 of record JBEEJN010000001.1, on the reverse strand, counting down.
GGGCACCAATGCCGTCCAGCGGGCTGAGCCGGCCCATCAGCACGAAGTAATAGCCGTGGTAGCTGCCGGTGCGCTCCATCACCGCCTGGTCGGCGGGGGTTTCGACCACGCAGAGCTGGGCGGCATCACGCGCGCCGTCCAGGCAGGTGACGCATAAAGCGTCTTCGGTGAAGGTGTTGCAGCGCCGGCAGTGGCGCACCTCGGCCACCGCCTCGGCCAGGGCGCGCGCGAGATCGGATGCGCCCTCGCGGTCGTGCTGCAGCAGGTGGTAGGCCATGCGCTGGGCTGACTTCTGGCCCACGCCGGGCAGGCGGCGCAGGGCGTCGATCAGGCCTTCGAGGGCAGCCATGCCGCGCCGGTGCCGGGATGAGGACGCAAACGCGCGCTCAGAACGGGAACTTCATGCCCGGGGGCATGGGCATGCCGGCGGTGAGCTTGCCCATCTTCTCGGCGCTCAAGGCCTCGGCACGGCGCACCGCGTCGTTCATGGCGGCGGCGACCAGGTCTTCCAGCATGTCCTTGTCATCGGCCAGCAGGCTGGGGTCGATGGTGACGCGCTTGACGTCGTGCTTGCAGGTCATCAGCACCTTGACCAGACCGGCGCCGCTCTGGCCCTCGACCTCGATCTGCGCCAGTTCCTCCTGCGCCTTCTTCATGTTGTCCTGCATGGCCTGGGCCTGTTTCATGAGGCCGGCGAGTTGTCCTTTGAGCATGGTGTGTCTGTCCTGGGAAGGGGTGAAGAAAAGGGGTACGAACAATGGGCTGCGGTGGCGGGTCGATGGCGGCCGTCGGATCGGTCGTGATGGGTTGACGTCAGCTCACAGCGGCCGGACCGAGCCCGGCACGACAAAAGCGCCTGGAAATCGCGCAAGCAATGCCTGCACCCGCGGATGAGCATGCACCAGCGCTTCAGCGTCAGCCTGCCGGCGTGCCTTGGCGGCAGCGTCGCGCAGCGCGGCGCTGTCGTGGACGGCGCCGGCTTGCAGTTCGATCGCGACCGCACGAGCGCCATGCTGCTCGGCAATCAGGGCCTGCAGACGGTCGCGCAAGGCCGCTTGGCGCAGTGATTCACGCGGCACCCGCAATGTGATCCGCAGCGGTGGTGGCGGTGCATCGGCACCGCCGACCGCGACCTCGTCGCCGCGGAGATCCAGGCACTGCGACTGCCAGGCCAGTTCGCGCACGAAACCGCTGAGCTTGCCGGCACCGAGCAGCGGCTGCAGCAGCACCAGCCAGCGGCTCATCTGCGCGTCGTCAAGCGCTGCAGGCTGCATGTCCGCGACCGGCGCAGCGGGCGAACCGGCACCAGGACGCGCGGCCGCCGTGGCGGCAAGCGACCCCACCGACCGGGTGTCGGCCTGCCCCGGGCGCCCGAGGGCCGGCGCAGGCGCTGCCGCCGATGGGGATGTCGCTGGCGCAGGGACGTCGTCCCAAGGCGGCGGCCCCGCTTCGTGTGCCGCCAGACTGCGCCCCGCGTCATCAAGATCCTCAGCCGGCGGCTCGGCGGCGCGCAGCCATTCGGGCTCGTCGAGCACGCCGGAAGGCAGCGACACGGGGCGCGGGGCCGCAGACGTGGACCGTGTGGCCGTCACCGGCCGCTGCGCCGGCTCCGGTGCCGCAGGCATCACCGGCGTCGGCAACGGCAACTCGACGACGTTCAGGCTGGCCACGGTCGCCGGACGCAACAGTTCGCGCGACCGCGGCAGCGCGGCGGCCGGCATTGCGGCCGGCACTGCGGCCGGCACTGCGGGCGGCATTGCGGGTACAGAGCTTGGGGCTGAACCCAGCGCGGATGCCGGTGCCGCGGCAGGGCCGGCCCCGGCAGATCCGGCCGCGGCAGCCGGTGCAGGCACGCCCTGCGCCGGTCCAGCCGGCGACTGTGGCCGTGCCCTACCCTGAGGCCGAAAGGCCAGCGCGCGCAGCAGCACCATCATCAGGCCGCTGTATTCGTCCGGCGCCAGGCCGATTTCGGCGCGGCCGTGCAGGGCGATGCTGTAGAGCAGCTGGGTCTCGTCCGGCGGCAGGGCGGCGGCGAGCTCGCGCAACAGGGGCGTGTCCGGATCATTGGCGTCGGCCGCGGCCGGCACGGCCTGCAGCAGGGCCATGTGCTGGGTGACGGCGGCGAGCTCTTCAAGGGTGCCGGCGGCCGACAGGCCGAGCCGGCGCAGGCCGTCGACCACCTCGACCAGGCCCAGGCCGTCGGCCGCGGCAATGCAGCGCACGATGCGCTGCACATGGCTGCGGTCCACCGCGCCCAGCATCTGGCGCACCTCGGCCTCGCCCAACCGGCCGGCGCCGAAGGCGATGGCCTGGTCGGTGAGCGAGAGCGCGTCGCGCATCGAGCCACGCGCGTTGCGGGCGATGAGGCGCAGCGCGCCGGCATCGGCGTCGATGGCCTCGGTGGCCAGCACGCCTTGCAGATGTTCCTGGATGGTGTCCGGCGCCATCGGCCGCAGATTGAACTGCAGGCAGCGGCTCAGCACGGTCACCGGCACCTTCTGGGGGTCGGTGGTGGCGAGCACGAACTTCAGGTAGTCGGGCGGCTCTTCCAGCGTCTTCAACATGGCGTTGAAGGCATGGCTGGTCATCATGTGCACTTCATCGATCATGTAGACCTTGAAGCGCCCCATCACAGGCTTGTAGACCGCCTGGTCGAGCAGGGCCGAGATCTCGTCCACGCCGCGGTTGGACGCTGCATCCAGTTCGACGTAATCGACGAAGCGCCCGGCGTCGATGTCCCGGCAGGCCGGGCATACGCCGCAGGGGCTAGCGGTGATGCTGCCCTGGCCGTCCGCACCGCTGCAGTTCAGGCTCTTGGCCAGGATGCGCGACACCGTGGTCTTGCCCACGCCGCGCGTGCCGGTGAAGAGATAGGCATGGTGCAGCCGCTGCTGCGTGAGCGCGTTGGTCAGCGCCTGCACAACATGCTCCTGCCCGACCATTTCGGTGAAGCGGCGCGGGCGGTACTTGCGGGCGAGGACGAGGGTGCTCATGGCGGCTGGAAGTGGCGGGCGATTCTACGGGCCGGGGGGTGGCGCTCTTGGCCCGGTCTTGGCCAGTTCTTGGCCCGCGGCCGTCGACTGCCCGACCCGGGCGGGCGACATCGATAATCCGCGCCCATGACCCGAGACGCACACCCCCAAGCCACCACCGCCGCCGCACCGCTGACCTACGAGCAGTCCGGCGTGGTCTACGACCTCATCGACCCCATCAAGATCAGCGCCCAGCGCGCTGCGGCGGCCACCGCCGCGCATCTGGCCGGGCACGGCTTCAGCGAAGTGCCGGCCTCGCGCGGCGAATCGGCCTATGTGGTCGACGTCGGGCCGTTCTACCTCGCGTCGATCGTGGAATGCCTGGGCTCCAAGGCCCTGGTGGCCGACGAGATGGCGCGCCTCACCGGCAAGCCGTTCTACGCCGGCATTGCCCAGGACACCATCGCCATGGCAATCAACGACCTCATCACCGTGGGCGCTACGCCGCTGGTGGTGCAGGCCTACTGGGCTGCAGGTGGTTCGGACTGGTTCGGCGACGCGGCGCGCGCCCAGTCCCTCGTGGCCGGTTGGAAGGCCGCCTGCGACACCTGCGGCGTGGCCTGGGGCGGCGGCGAAACGCCGGCGCTGGCTGGCATCGTCGAGGAAGGCCGCATCGACCTGGCGGCTTCCTGCACCGGCCTGGTCAACCCCAAGCAGCGCCTCACGCTGGGCGACCAGCTGGCTGCCGGCGACGCCATCGTGCTGCTGGCATCGAGCGGCATCCACGCCAATGGCCTGAGCCTGGCGAGGAAGCTGGTCGAGCGCCTGCCCCAGGGCTATCTGACCGAGATTGAGCCGGGCGTGAGCTACGGCGAAGCGCTGCTGGCACCCACCACGCTGTATTCGCCGATCACCGAGGCCTTGTGGCAAGCCGGCATCGTGCCGCACTACAGCGCCAACATCACCGGCCATGGCTGGCGCAAGCTGCTGCGCCACCCCGCGGCGCTGACCTACCGCATCCACACTGTGCCGCCGGTGCCACCGGTGCTGCGCTTCATCCAGCAGCAGGCGCAGCAGGACGACCGCGAGGCCTACGGCACGCTCAACATGGGCGCCGGCTTCGCGCTGTTCGTCAAGGCAGGCGACGCCGCGCGCGTGGTCGAGATCGCCCAGGGCCTGGGCGTTCCCGCCTGGCACGCCGGCAATGTGGAAGCCGGGCCCAAGCAGGTGCTGATCGAGCCGCTGGGTATCAGCTTCGGCCACGACGACCTGCAACTGCGCTGAGTGCACAGGCCCGGTTCACATTCAGTGGGTGCACCGAGCATGGCCCGCGCCACCGACGCCGCATCGGCAGCCCGCCCATGATCCCCTGGCTGCCGCCCGAGTCGCTTGCACCCTCCGGGCGGCTGTCGCCCTTCCCGCCCACCCTGCATGCCCTGGGTGAAGGCAGCCCGGCCCCCGGCCTCTTGTGCGCCGGTGGCAACCTGGGCGTGCGGCGACTGGAAGAGGCCTACCGGCACGGCATCTTTCCCTGGTTCGGCAAGGACGAACCCATCCTGTGGTGGAGCACCGCGCCGCGCATGGTGCTCAAGGTGGCTGAATTCCGCCTGCACCGCTCGCTGAGGAAGGTGCTGCAGCGTTTCATCACCACGCCGGGCTGCGCGGTGGTGATCGACGGCGATTGCCCGGCCGTCATCTGCGCTTGCGCCGAGTCGCCACGCGAAGGCCAGAACGGCACCTGGATCGTCGACGAGATGGTGGCCGCCTACACCCGCTGGCACGCTGCCGCCGGACCGAACTCGGGCGTGCATTCCTTCGAGACGCGGGTCAACGGCGAACTCGTCGGCGGCCTGTACGGCGTGAGCATCGGCCGCATGTTCTATGGCGAATCGATGTTCGCGCGCCAGACCGATGCCTCCAAGATCGCCCTGGCCGCGCTGGTGGCCTGGTGCCGCGCCCACGGCATCACCTGGATCGACTGCCAGCAGCAGACCGGCCACCTCGCCAGCCTCGGCGCTGCGCCCGTCAGCCGGACCGATTTCGAGGCCCATCTGGCCCACGCCTGCCCGCAATCACGGCCCTGTGGCCGCGGGGATTGGACCTATCATGATTTGCACTGGCGGCGGCTGCCCGAGTTGAATCGCTGCTGAGCTGACGCAGGCGCCATCCCACACCCTTCGTTCGCACTCGACACCGAGCACCGCGTGACCTATCCCAAGGACCTTCCGCTCACACAGTTGCAGTTCTACGCGACGGCGCCCTACCCCTGCAGCTACATCGGCGGTCGCATGGCGCGCTCGCAGGTGGCCACGCCCAGCCACCTCATCAACGCCGATACCTATTCGGGCCTGGTCGCCAGCGGATTTCGCCGCAGCGGCATGTTCACCTACCGGCCTTATTGCGACGGCTGCCAGGCCTGCGTGCCGCTGCGCATCCAGGTCGAACGCTTCAGGCCCCGGCGCAGTCAGCGCCGCGCCTTCAGGCAGCACGCCAATCTGGTCACCCGCGTGATGCGCCTGGCCTTCGTGCCCGAGCATTACCAGCTCTATCTGCGCTATCAGAACGGCCGCCATGCCGGCGGCGGCATGGACCACGATTCCGTCGACCAATACACCCAGTTCCTGCTGCAGACCCGCGTCAATTCGCGCCTGGTCGAATTCCGCGAGCCGCCGAAGGACGGCGAAACCCTGGGCGCGCTGAAGATGGTCACCATCGTCGACGTGCTCAACGATGGCCTGTCAGCCGTCTACACCTATTACGAACCCGAACCCGGCATGAGTTACGGCACCTTCAACGTGCTGTGGCAGATCAACCAGGCGCGCGACCTGAAACTGCCCTATGTCTACCTCGGCTACTGGATCGAGGACAGCCGCAAGATGGCCTACAAGGCGCAGTTCCTGCCGCATGAACTGCTGATGGACGGGGTGTGGCAGGAAGTGGCGAGGGTTTGACAAACACGGATGTCAAATCAGTGCCGGGTGACGTGGCGGATCGGCGCTGTTGACGGTGGTACTTCACCAACTCGAGATCCGCTTGATCGCTGGCACGCCACCCCGCTATCAGATCCCGCCGATCACGCAGTATTGCCAGCCTCAACACCCAAACCGCCCGCAGCCTCACGGCCCGGGCGGTTTGTTTTTCCAGGGGCAAGTCGCGCCCCTTGAAATGTTGCGTCCAGCGTCGATCAATACAGCAGCGGCACACCCGTCTTGCCCTGCAGTTCATCAAAACTGACCCCAGGCGCCATTTCCACCACCTTCAGCCCAGCCGGCGTCACGTCCATGACGGCCAAGTCGGTGATGATGCGATTCACCACCCCCACGCCCGTCAGCGGCAGGGTGCACTGGGGCAATATCTTCAGGTCGGTCGTGCCGTCCTTCTTCTTGGCCACATGTTCCATCAGCACGATGACGCGCTTGACGCCGGCCACCAGGTCCATGGCGCCGCCCATGCCCTTGACCATCTTGCCGGGGATCATCCAGTTGGCCAGGTCGCCCTTGTCGGTGACCTGCATCGCGCCCAGGATGGAGAGGTTGATCTTGCCGCCGCGGATCATGGCAAAGCTGTCGTGGCTGCCGAAGATCGACGAGCCCTTGATGGTGGTGACGGTCTGCTTGCCGGCGTTGATGAGGTCGGCGTCGACCTCGTCCTCATACGGGAAGGGGCCGATGCCCAGCATGCCGTTCTCGCTTTGCAGCCACACCTCCACGTGATCGGGCACGTGGTTGGCCACCAGGGTCGGGATGCCGATGCCGAGGTTGACGTAGAAGCCGTCCTGCAGCTCCTGGGCCGCACGCGCGGCCATCTGGTCTTGGGTCCATGCCATGTCGTGGGCTCCTTGCTTACTTGCGGTCGCGGGTGGTGCGCTTCTCGATGCGCTTTTCAGGCGTCGTGTTGAGCACGATGCGATGCACATAGATGCCCGGCAGGTGCACGTCGTCGGGCTCGATGTCGCCGGTGGCGACGATGCGTTCCACTTCCACGATGCAGATCTTGCCGGCCATGGCCACGGCCGGGTTGAAGTTGCGCGCCGTCTTGTTGAAGCGCAGGTTGCCCGACAGGTCGGCCACGTCGGCCTTCACGAGCGAGATCTCGGGGTTGAGCGCACGCTCCATCACATAGGTCTGGCCATCGAAGTCACGCAGTTCCTTGCCTTCGGCCACCAGGGTGCCGACGCCGGTCTTGGTGAAGAAGGCCGGGATGCCGGCGCCGCCTGCGCGCAGCTTCTCGGCCAGCGTGCCCTGGGGCGTGAATTCCAGCTCCAGTTCGCCGGCCAGGTACTGGCGCTCGAACTCCTTGTTCTCGCCCACGTAGCTGGAGATCATCTTCTTGATCTGTCGCGTGTTGAGCAGCTTGCCCAGGCCGAAGCCGTCCACGCCGGCGTTGTTGGAGATGGCGGTCAGGTCCTTGGCGCCGCTGGCGGCGAGCGCGTCGATCAGCGCTTCAGGAATGCCACACAGGCCGAAACCGCCGACGGCGATGAGCTGGCCGTCGCGGACGATGCCGTCGAGCGCGGCGGCCGCGCTCGGGTAAACCTTGTTCATGCGTGCAACTCCATGGGGTGTGCAGGATGGGAAGGCCGCGAGCATACGGCCGCCCACTACTTAATCGATTAAGCAAAATAGCCTAGGGTTGTTCCCGAGAACAGGCACACTGGAGCGCTTCTTGCGTCCACCTTTCCCATGCACGACCTCGACTACCGCACGGCCTTCGACCTCGCTCCCATCGGCCTAATCCTGTCGCGCAACCGCCAGATGGTGGACTGCAACCGTCAGGTGCTCACCATGTTCGGCGCTGCGCGCGAACAGCTCATCGGCCAGAGCTTCGAGGTGCTCTACCCTTCACCTGACGAGTTCGAGCGCACCGGTGCTCGCATCATTGCCAGCCTGGACGCCACCGGTCGTTACGCCGACGAACGCATCATGAAACGCCTGGCCGGCCCACGCGGCACCGAGCTGTTCTGGTGCCACGTGAGCGGCCGCGCCCTGGACCCGAGCCAACCACATGCGGCCGGCATCTGGGCCTTCGAGGATCTCTCGGCCCTGCGCCCGGTCAAGAGCGATCTGACGGCGCGCGAACGCGAGATTGCCGCCCTGCTCATCGAGGGTCTGACCAGCAAGCAGATCGGCAAGCAGCTCGCGATCAGCCCGCGCACCGTGGACGTCTACCGCGCCCGTCTGATGCGCAAGTTCGAGGCCGCCACCACGGCCGAACTGGTGCACAAGCTGCTGAGCGGCTGAGGCTCACGCCAGCAGAGCACGCATCGAGTCCGGCAGCGGCACCGACTTCTGTTTTGGAAAATCCACCCACACGATGGTCGCGCCACCGGCGGCGTAGATCTCGCCCGGCTGCTCGGCGCGCTCCATCGTCACGTAGGTATCGAAACTGGAGCGTCCGGGCTTGCAGGCGTAATGCTTGAGCAGCACGTCGCCGGGATATTCGAGCTGACGATAGAAATTGCAAAAGGCGTTCGCGATCACCGGGCCGATGCCGTCCGGTCCCGGCATCAGCCCCAGTTTTCCAAACCAGGCCAGGCGCACGATCTCGAAGTAGCGGAAGTAGATCGTGTTGTTCACATGGTTCATGGGGTCCATGTCGCCCCAACGCATGGGCACGACCATGTCGTGGGTCAGGACCTTTTGCTCAGGAATCTCGAAGCGCATCGCCGGTGATTCAAAGGGGGGTGGGTGACTGGATCAACTCAGGCCCAGTTCAGTGGCCATACGCTGCACCAGGGCACGCAGTTCGTTGATTTCCGCCGCCTGGCGCGCCAGTTCGGCGCGCATGGCCAACAAGTCGCCCAGGTCGAAACCCTGGGCGGCAGCGACGGCTGCGGCGGCAGCACCCGTCGGGGCATCCTCCCAGCGCGCCTGCAGCACTTCGCCGCACAGCAGATGGGCCCAGCGCGCCTCGCGAGCGCCCGGCGCACGGGCAAGTTTCACCACCCGCGCGGGGGTTTTCTCGGCGAGTTCCTCAAGAAAACCCTCGACCGACGAGATATCGGCAAAACGGTGCAGGCGCTCACAGTGGGTGCGCAATTCAGCCGCGGTCTGCGGGCCGCGCAGGATCAGTGTTGCCAGCAGCGCCACAGCCGCGCCAGGTATGCCGAGCACCCGCGCCATATTGTGTTCATACCGCGCCACGCGGCTGCCACTTTGCTGGAAAACCAGATTCAGCGCCTTGAGCGCGTCAAGTTCGAGCAATACCTCGGCCTCGCCGACATTCATCACCGGGTCGCGCGCGGTCTTCTGGTTGCAACCACCGACCAGGGCGTTGACCGACATCGGATAGGTATCCGGCACGGTGGCGGCCTTTTCCACCAGCACCGCCACGATGCGCGCCTGCAGCGGCGTCAGGATAGGCAGACTCATCGTGTCACAGGCCGAAGCCGTCGTCGGCCTGGATGACCGCGCCGTTCACGAAATGGCTTTCGTTGGCACAACACATCATCAGCACCGCGTCCAGATCGGCGGGTTTGCCGATGCGTTTCCTGGGCAACATGCTGACCAGTTTCTGGCCGGCGTCGGTTTCCCAGTGGTGATGATTGATTTCGGTATCGATATAGCCCGGGCAGATGGCGTTGACATTGATGTCGTAACGGCCCCATTCCAGCGCCATGGCGCGTGTCATGTGGATGACCGCCGCCTTGCTCATGGCGTACACGCCGATCTGGCTCAGCACCCGCAGGCCGGCCATCGACGCGATGTTGACGATGCGACCGCCGGTATAGGTGCCCGGCGCTGCGCCGCGCGCGCGGGCCACCATGCGCCGGCCGACCTCCTGCGCAACGAAGAAGGCGCCGCGCGTATTGGTGTCCATCACGAAGTCGTAGTCCTCGGCCGTGACGTCGAGCAGCTTTTGCGTCGTGCTCACGCCCGAGTTGTTGATCAGGATGTCCAGCGTGCCAACCTCGGTCTCGGCATGGGCCACGGCCGACTTGATGCTGTCGACGTCAGTGACATCGAGCTCGACCACGTGGGCGTCGCCGTCATTGGCCTCGATCTCGGCGCGCAGTTCCTTCAACCGGTCGGTGCGGCGCCCGGCCAGCACCACGGCGGCGCCGGCCTTGGCCAGGGTACGGGCGAACTGCGCGCCCAGGCCGCTGGACGCGCCGGTGACCAGGGCCACCCGCCCTGACAGATCGATGCAGTAGCTCATGCTTGACTCCAGCGCCCGCGGCAACCGCAAGGGTGCGACCGGCACGCCTGTTGTTGAAGGTCTTCGGACGACCACGATAGCACGCGCTCATCGCGGTTCCGAGCCGCCCGAGGACGGCCGCACTGCGCTGGATCAGCCGGTGCCCAGCACCGCCGCCATGCGCGTCCAACCCGCGCCAGACCTGGCGGTGCGCGGCCCGAAGAAGAATCGAACGATCGTGCTTTTTTGCACTACCCGACCGCTAGAATGGTTTTTGAACCCCACGAGCCCAGGACCCCTCACTCATGAACGCGCAAGACATCCTCGAGCAATTCGGCCCCCGCGAGGCCATGGAGTACGACGTCGTCATCGTCGGCGCCGGCCCCGCTGGCCTCGCCACCGCCATCCGGCTCAAGCAGTTGGCCGCGGCCAAGGGCGGTGAGGTCAATGTCGTGGTCCTGGAAAAAGGCGCCGAACCGGGTGCCCACATCCTGTCGGGCGCGGTGATGGACCCGATTGCCCTGAACGAACTCATACCCGACTGGAAGGACAAGGGTGCGCCGCTCAAGCAGGCCGTCAGCGGCGACGATGTGTTGTTCCTGTCGCCCACTGGCGCCACCCGCACGCCCGACCGGCTGGTGCCCAACTGCTTCCACAACCACGGCAATTACGTCATCAGCCTGGGTCTGCTGACCAAATGGCTGGGCGAGCAGGCCGAGGCGCTCGGCGTCGAAATATTCCCCGGCTTCACCGCCGCTGAAGTCCTGTATGACGACCAGGGTGCGGTGCGCGGCGTGGCCACCGGTAACCTGGGCATAGGCAAGGACGGCGAACCGCATGATGGATTCCAGATCGGCATGGAACTGGTCGGCAAATACACCATTTTTGCCGAAGGATCTCGTGGCCATCTGGGCAAACAACTCATCGCCAAATACAAGCTCGACGAAGGCCGCGACCCTCAGGGTTATGCCATCGGCATCAAGGAGTTGTGGGAAATCGACCCCGCGAAGGCCCAACCCGGCAAGGTGGTGCATACCGCCGGCTGGCCCATGGATAACTCGACCTATGGCGGCGGCTTTCTATACCATCAGGAGGACAACAAGGTCACCCTGGGTTTCGTCACCGGTCTGGACTATGCCAACCCCTGGCTCAGTCCGTTTGAAGAAATGCAACGCTGGAAAACCCATCCAGCCGTGCGCGCTCATATAGAAGGCGGCAAACGCATCGGTTATGGCGCACGTGCCATCACCGCCGGCGGCCTGATGTCGCTGCCCAAGATGGTGTTTCCGGGTGGCGCTCTGGTCGGTTGCGACGCGGGTTTCCTCAATGCCGCGCGCATCAAGGGCAGCCATGCCGCCATCAAGAGCGGCATGCTGGCGGCCGAGGCGGCGTTTGACGCACTGGCGGCTGGCCGCAGTGCCGATCAGCTCGACGCCTATCCAGCTGCCTTCGAACAGAGCTGGCTGTACGCGGAATTGAATCAGGCGCGCAACTTCAAGTCATGGTTCAAGAAGGGCGTGCTGGTCGGCTCGCTCATGACCGGTATCGAACACTGGCTGTTGCCGCGCCTGGGCATGAAGGCGCCGCCGTGGACCATCCACCGCACGAACCCCGACCACAGCTATCTGCGCCCGGCTGCCGAATGCACGCCGATCGACTATCCCAAACCCGACAACAAGCTCACCTTCGACCGCCTCAGCTCGGTCTTCGTGGGCAATGTGAACCACGAAGAAAACCAGCCCGCGCACCTCACCCTGAAGAATGCCGAGGTACCGGTCAAGACCAATCTGGCGGTCTACGGCGGACCTGAAAGCCGCTATTGCCCGGCCGGGGTCTACGAATTCATCGACGACGGTGCAGGCGCACAAAAGCTGCAGATCAACGCCCAGAACTGCGTGCACTGCAAGACCTGCGATATCAAGGACCCGACCCAGAACATCGTCTGGGTGACGCCCGAGGGTGGCGGCGGCCCGAACTACGTCGGCATGTGACGCAACGCGGCCCGGCCGGGCCGCGGGCCAGCGCACCCTAGACGCCGTCGCGCAGTTGCGGGTGGTGCAGCACTCAGGGGATGGACAGCGCCGGGCCCATGCGCTCGGCTCCTCAGCCGCCATGGCACCGGGGCGACCCACCTCAGCCCGCGCCAGCCTTAAGCCACGTTTTATTTGTGGTTTTCTGGCGCTCAAGCTGTAGTTCCTGAACGACAACATCGTTGCGGTTTGCTGACAAGCACCCTCGATTTGTGTTCCAGAAACACAACAGACTCAATTCAAAAAATGGGATCTTGTGCCACTCAAGGTGTGCACGGGGCGTGGCTCACACGCAGACAGCCTGTTCCAGTGCGTGCAACCTCGGCTGGAATCGCGTGAAAAATGCGCAGCATTGGACGGGCCGTGCCGATGCCCAGCGATGTCGTCACCGAGGTGGGAAAGTGTTCCAACCTCATTCCCCAGTCTGACGGGCCTGAAAATTAAGCGTCTTAAGTCTTTTTGCATTAATTGAGCGTAAGACATTCTGCGCAAGCCAGCCGGAATTCATTCCCGGGAACGTTAAGCAGTCTTGCGCTTCCATTTCAGCAACCTAACCTGAGCACATGCCGCAACCAACGGAGGAGTTATTTCTCCTCAGGTTTTGATTGCTTATGGGTTAGTCCGTCACGATCGGCACACCGCTTCAAGACCTTTGCCACCGCGCTGATCTGTCATACCGACCGATTATCTCGATGAACCAGCCTGACATTCCCGATTGATTTGTCATGTCGCGATCCGCAGCACTGCTGCGAATTCGCTCGCAGGGTCTGGGCAAAGCTCAGCCACGCGACCAACGACGCATTGAAAACCCATTCGATAAATGCCACCTGCGGGTCGGCAGGGATTTCTTTTGCCTTTACCGCGCCAGCCCGCAGGGGGCACCGCGCCATTGCAAGGAGTAGATGATGAAGCTCAGGAAAACCGTCCTCGCAGCAGCCGTGGCCTTGACCTCCGCGGTCTCGGCCCTGGCCTGCCCGGCCAATGTTGCGACCAACTTCACCTCCGGCCCGCTGGACGCTGCGGGCATGTTCTCGTCCTACATCGTCGACAGCAACGGCGTGGGCCTGCAGATGTGCAATCTCAGCGTCACCAACGACGGTAATCCGCCGCCTTGCTTCTTCGACCCGGTGGTGCCGGGCAACCTGTTGTCGGAAGCCCTTGGGCGCGGCAACGAGGCCTTCATGTTTCTGTCTGACAGCGTGTTCACGACCACCGGCGCATTTCCGATCGACGCCGTGATCGTGATGGGTGTTGAAGCCGCCTTCCTCAGCCCCGAGCCGACGGCCGGCTTCCAGACCCAGTTCCAGCGCCTGCGCACCCGCTTGAACGTGAACGCGGTAGGCATCTACACCGTCGAGACGCCTTGGGGCATCAAGACCTACAGGGTCGACACCCTGCTCAAACCCGGCAACGGCCAGAACCGGGCCGAAGTGAGCGACCCGATCGACATCTCCTTCGGCGCCAACAGCTCGGTGCCCGGCCTGGTGTCGCCCTTCCTGGTCGCCACGCCCGAGATTCCTGGCTACGGTGCCGCCAACGGCTACATCGGCGACGGCCTGACGCTGACCAACGTCTCCGGCAGCCCCTGCGGCCAGAACTACATCCAGATCACCGCGACCGGTCTGGACGGCGTGACACCCATCGACATCGGCGGCAATGTGCGCAACCCGGCCGGCGCGATCCAGAGCCACGTCTACCGCAACAGCCAGTTCACCACCATGGGTCGGCGCATGCCCGGTGCGCCCGGTCCGCTGGCCATCAGCTCGGCCTACTACACCCGCATCAACGGCGCCACCTCGGTGACGGTGATGGCCCAAGGCAGTGCTGCAGCAAGCGCCACCGCGACCCTCACCGTGGACGGCGTGAGCAGCACCATGCAGCACGAAGCGGGTCGCTTCTACGGCACCGCACCGGTGGCAGGCCTACTGCCCGCCAGCGTGAGCGTGACCACCAGCGACACCCTGGCCCTGGTCGCTCCGAACACCCAGACCGCCACGCTGAAGGACCTGGTGACCATCAGCAGCGCCGAGGCGCGCTGCTCAGGCAGCGGCGTCAACAAGTCCTGCGTGCTGCGGGTGGTCGCGAGTTCAAGCGACGACGGCTCAGGCGGTGTCGCCCCCACGCTCACCCTGGGCGACGCGGCGGCCACGCCGCTGGTCAACGGTGTCGTGTCCACCGTGAGCAACGCCATCCCGGCGGCAGTCAGTGTCACCTCGTCGGCCCTGGGCGTCGCCGTCAAGCCCGTGACCGTCATCAACCAGTGATCAGGAGGACCCGATCATGAAGTGCAAACTCCTCGTCACCCTCGTCGCCGGCGCACTCGAGCTGTACGCCGCCAGCGCCGCCGCCCAGGCGGGCTGTGGCCTGGTGGGCAACGCCAGCACCACCAGCGGCGCCACCGCCGTCACCGCCGGGCCGCTCAATCCGATCGACGGATTTCCCGAGTACGTCACCGACTCCACCGGCCTGAGCGTGCAGCGCTGCGTGGACATCAATTTCTGCTTCTTCGATCCGGTGGTGGCGACCGACCCGTTCTCGCTGCAGATTGCCACCGGCGGTGAAGCGTTCTACTGGGGTGCGGACGCCTTGCTGGACAACGCTGCCGGCAAACGGGTGGCCACCGTGGTGATGGCGGCAGAAACAGCCTTCTTGCAGGTCGGTCCCAACGGCGAGCCGATCGACGGCACCCAGTTCCCGTTCCTGCGCCTGCGCTTCACCATCGGTGTGCCCAAGGACGGCACCTACACGGTCGAGCATCCCTACGGCATGGACAAGTTCACCGTGGTCGGCGCCACCGGTGCGCGCGACATCTTCGCCACCGTCGACCGCGGCCTGACCGCTGGCGCCACGGTGCAGGGCCCGGTCGGACCCTGGCTGAAATGGGATCCGGCCCGCCTGGCGGTCGGCTCAAGCATTCCGGCCGGCTATCTGGGCGACGGCGGTGCGGCGGCAGTGCCCAACCGCGTGATCGGCAGCCCCTGCGGCCGCAACTCGGTGACTCTCTACGGCGTGGACACCCGGGGCGCAGCGGTCGACTTCGGCGGCGGCCAGACCCGCCTCAGCACCAATCTGTTCAATGTGCAGGGCCGCGTCTACGACGGCCGCGCGCAAACGCCGATCAACCCCACCCGCCTGACCTACAGCCGCTCGCTCACCGGCGCCGGCCAGATCGACAACTTCGCCGCCTCCACGCCTACCGCCCAGGTGACGGTGAAGGACGGGCCGACCATCCCGTCCAGCAGCAGCCGCATGGCGCAGGACACCACGCTCGACCACCTGGCGCTCGATGCCGCCACCGGCATCAACTCGCTCAGCGTGGCGGTTGGCGACGCGTCGGTGTTGCCGCCGGTGGTCTCGATGACGGCGTCCGACCCGAACTCGGCCACGCCCACCGATCCGACCACGCTGAACCTGCACCTGGTCGACTTCGTCGACATCTCGGCGGCTGAATACGACCCTGCGACGCAGCGGCTCACCGTCACCGCCAGTTCGGCCGACCTGCGCGGCGCGCCCACCCTCACCCTGGCCGACTTCGGCCCCTTCGCCGCCGGCAGCACGACCAAGGTCGTCACCTCCGTCGCCCCGCCCGGCATCGTGACGGTCACCTCGTCGGCTGGCGGCAGCGCCAGCGCGCTGGTGCGGGTCATGGCCTCGACCCCGCCCGCGGCGCCGACCGGTCTGGCCCTGCGCTCGGCCACCGCCGCCACCGTCACGCTGGCCTGGACTGACACGTCGAGCAACGAAACCGGCTTCCGCGTCTACGCGACCAACCCGGCCGGCACCCGCGTGCTAGCAGCCACCGTGGGCGCCAACACCAGCTCGGCCGTCGTCAGCGGCCTGGCGCCGGCCACCGCCTACACCTTCCAGGTCGAGGCCTTCAACACCGCGGGCAGTTCGGCGCTCGCCAGCCTGAGTGCCAGCACGCTGGCCCTGCCGACGGCGCCAGGCGCGGTCAGTGCGTCGCTGTCCACCACGACGACACGCGGCATCAACCTGAGCTGGATCGACAACTCCAGCGACGAGACCAGCTTCCAGATCCTGCGCGCCACCGCGGTGGGCGGCCCCTACACCCAGGTCGCCAGCGTGGCGGCAGCGGCCGGCACCGGCATCCGCAACGCGATCGACACCAATGGCCCGCCGGCCGCTGGCACGACCTATTTCTATCAAGTGGTGGCCGTGCGAGGCACCGACAGCAGTGCGCCGGCCACCAGCAGCGGCTTGACCACACCCAGCGCCCCGACGTCGGCCGGCTCGGTCACGCCGGTGGCGGTGTCGGCCACCCAGGTCAATATCAGCTGGACCGACCGCTCGGCCAACGAGACCGGCTTCCAGGTCTGGCGCCGCACCGGCACGACCGGCACTTTCGCCGCCGTCAGCGCCGTGCTGCCCGCCAACACGACCAGCTGGAGCGACACCTCGGCGGTCGGTGGCACGCAGTATTTCTACCGCGTCGACACCAGCAACTGGGCTGCGACCGCCCCGTCCGCCGTGTCGACGGGCGTGACGACGCCCTCTGCCCCGACCTCCGCCACCCTGGTCGCCCCCACCGGCCTGAGCGCCAGCGCCGCCAACCAGCCTGTGCTGAGCTGGACCGACGCCTCGACCGGCGAAACCGCCTACCGCGTGCGCCGCACGGTGCTGACGGTCAACGCCAACGGCAGCATCACCACCGGTTCGACCTTGCTGCTGAGCGGCGGCGTGGCGGCCAACTCGACTGGCTATATCGACACCACCGCGACGCGTGACATCGTCTATCGCTACGAGGTGGCACCGCTCAACGGTGGCAGCATCGGCCCGGCGTCGACGGTCACCACCGTCTCGACCAACGGCGGCCTGGCCGTGCCGAGCACGCCCTCGCTGGCACGCTCGGTGGTGGGCACCGCCGCCCGCGTGGTGGTCACCTGGTCGTCCGCCAACCCGACGGCGCCGATCGGCGGCTACGAGCTGCAGCGCTGT
The DNA here is from genome assembly GCA_041169165.1 of Pseudomonadota bacterium. GTDB lineage: Bacteria > Pseudomonadota > Gammaproteobacteria > Burkholderiales > Burkholderiaceae_C > Sphaerotilus. The sequence continues at coordinate 187,391 of JBEEJN010000001.1, read as the reverse complement.
GACGGCGCCGGTTGCACCAACTTCGTCAAATTGACCGGCACGGCGGTGAACACCGTCGGCACGGTGGACGGGCGGACCTCCTTGAGCTTCACCGACAACAACGTGGCACGCACCACCAGCTACACCTATCGCGTGCGGGCGGTGGGCGGTGCCGGCACCGGTCTGCTCAGCAACTTCAGCTCGACCCGTTCAGTGACGACGCAATAAGTCCAACGGCCCTGTGCCTGAAGGCCGCCAGTCGGCCTCATATCGGCCGCCCAGCTCACGCGGGGCGGCCGTTTTCTTTTGCTGCCATCCGACAACGGATTCAGCGCCAGGCCGGCGCGCGCTTGTCGATGAAGGCCTGCACACCTTCCAGCGCGGCCTCGTCGATCATGTTGCAGGCCATGCTCTGGCCGGCGAGCTGGTAGGCCGCGGCCATGCCCATCTCGATCTGGCGGTAGAACTGCGCCTTGCCCATGGCCAGCGCCACACGCGGCTTGGCCACGATGCTGGCCACCAGGCGCTCGACCTCGGCGTCAAGCTGCTCGGGCTCGGCCACGCGGTTGACCAGGCCCTTGTCCTTGGCCTCGGCGGCGCTGATGAACTCGCCGGTCACCAGCATCTCGAAGGCCGCCTTGCGCCCCAGGTTGCGCGCCAGCGCCACGCTGGGCGTGGCGCAGAACAGGCCCAGGTTCACGCCGCTCACCGCGAAGCGCGCGGTCGACGCCGCCACCGCCAGGTCGCACTGGGCCACCAGCTGGCAGCCCGCCGCGGTGGCGATGCCCTGCACCTTGGCAATCACCGGCACCGGCAGGGCCTGGATGGCCAGCATCACCTTGGCGCAGCGCGCGAACAGGGTCTGGTAGTAGTCCAGCGAGGGCTCGGCGCGCATCTCCTTCAGGTCGTGGCCGGCGCAGAAGGCCTTGCCGACCGCAGCCAGCACGAGCACACGCACGGCTTCGTCCTTGGCAACCGCGTCCAGCTCAGCCTGCAGCGCCGCCAGCATGGCCTCGCTGAGCGAGTTGAAGGCCTGCGGCCGGTTCAGGGTGAGGGTGCACACGCCGCGTGCGTCGGTCTCGCGCAGCAGCAGGGGGGCGTCGGCGGGGTTCATGGCTGGTGTCTCCGGTTCGATGTCACTACTCGATGGCCTGGCTGGACTTCGCCCGCTCGCGCAGCGAGAACTTCTGAATCTTGCCGGTCGAGGTCTTCGGGATGGCCTCGAAGCGGATCTCCCTGGGTACCTTGTAGCCGGCCAGCAGGCTCTTGCAGTGGGCGATGAGTTCGGCCGCGCTGGCCTCCTTGCCCGTCTGCAGCTCCACATAGGCCACCGGCGTCTCGCCCCACTTGGGGTCGGGCCTGGCGACCACGGCGCAGGCCAGCACGGCAGGGTGGCGGTACAGCGCGTCCTCCACCTCGATGGAGCTGATGTTCTCGCCGCCCGAGATGATGATGTCCTTGCTGCGGTCCTTGATCTTGACGTAGCGATCAGCCTCCATCACCGCCAGGTCGCCGGTGTGGAACCAGCCGCCGGCAAAGGCCGCCGCGGTCGCCTTGGGGTTCTTGAGGTAGCCCTTCATGACGATGTTGCCGCGGAACATGATCTCGCCCATGGTCGATCCGTCGGCCGGCAGCTCGGCCAGCGTCTCGGCGTCCAGCACGGTCATGCCTTCCTGCAGGGCGTAGCGCACGCCCTGGCGGCCGTTCAGCCGGGTCTGTTCGGACAGGGTCTCGCCCGCCCAGCTCTGGCGCTGCACCGCCACCGCGGCCGGGCCGTAGACCTCGGTCAGGCCGTACACGTGAGTGATCTCGAAGCCCAGCTTGGCCATGCCCTCGATCATGGCGGCCGGCGGCGCCGCACCGGCCACCAGGCCGCGCACCTTGCCCAGCCCTGCGCGCAGCTCGGCCGGGGCTGCGATGAGCAGGTTGTGCACGATGGGTGCGGCGCAGTAGTGGTCCACGCCGTGCTCGCGCATGGCCGCCAGGATGTTGACCGCATCCACCTTGCGCAGGCACACATGGGTACCGCCCAGCATCGCGATGGTCCAGGGGAAGCACCAGCCGTTGCAGTGGAACATGGGCAGCGTCCACAGGTATTTGGGGAAGTGCGGCATGGTCCAGGTCGCCGCGTTGCACACCGCGTTCAGGTAGGCGCCGCGATGATGCGTGACCACGCCCTTGGGGTCGCCGGTGGTGCCGCTGGTGTAGCTCACCGCGATGGCGTCCCACTCGTCGGCCGGGCCCTGCAGGCGCGCCACCGGTGCGTGTGCCGCCAGCAGGGCCTCGTACTCGTGGGTGCCCAGGCGCAGGTGTTCACCGCTGAACTCGCTGTCGCAGACGTCGATCACCACGGGCTTGCGGCCAAAGTTGGCCTCCAGCAGTGCCAGGGTCTTGTCGATCAGCGGGGCGAACTCGCTGTCGGTGATGAGCACGCTGGCCTCGCAGTGGTTGAGCTGCCAGGCCAGCAGGGCGGCGTCCAGACGCGTGTTGAGGGTGTTGAGCACGGCGCCCAGGGCCGGCACGGCGTAGTGCGCCTCGACCATCTCGGGCGTGTTGGGCAGCATCACGCTCACCGTGGTTCCGCGGCCCACACCCAGGGTGGTGAGCGCCGCGGCCAGGCGGGCCGAGCGATCCCGCACCTGGGCCCAGCTGTAACGCCGCGCGCCGTGGATGACCGCCGGCAGGTCGCCGAACACCTCGGCGCTGCGTTCGACAAAACTCACCGGGCTGAGCGCCACGTAGTTGGCAGGGTTGCGGTCGAGGTCCTGGTCGTAGATGGTGCTCATGGCTGGGCTCGGGCAAGGCCACGCGCGCAGGGCGCGGCTAGGGTGGGCGGTGACGGTGCGACCTGGGGCCGCAGGGTCCGGCAAAAACGCAAACCAAGCGCCGATCTCACACCTTGTGCTGTGCTCGGTTCGATTGGCAGGCTGCATGCACCATACAGCATGCGGCCTCGAACAGACAGGAACATGACGCCCATGAAGCTCATGATGCCCTTGGCATCCATGGCAGCTTCGGCCAGAGGGCGTCGGCGCGCTTCGCAGCGACAACCCCAGGCCGCACGGACCAGCCGCTCGCCTGTTTTGTCCGCTTGCCCGGGCACAGCCGCACAATGCACGACGCCATGAATCCGTACCTGTCCATGCAGCGCCCCATGCCCTACTTTGCCGCTTCCGCCGTGTCGTCCGCCGAGTCGCAAGCCAGCTTGCGCAGCGGATCTGAGGTGCCGGGCGTCCTTGCGGTCGTCTTTGCGGGCGCACGACCCCATCCAGCCACGCCTATGACGCGGCTGCGCCGCACCTGCACCGCGCTCTGGCTGGGCGGGTTGCTGAGCAGTGCCGCGCTGGCGCAGACCGCGTCGCCGGCGCTGGTCACCCCACTCGATCCAGCGCCGCCTGCCGCCTCCGCGTCGGCCACCACCGGCACGCCACGACCGCCCCAGGCCACCGGTCGCGCCGCAGCGCCGTCCACCCCGGCCGCACCGGCCGCACCGACGACAAGGACGCGCAAGGCGGCAGCACCCACGCCGGTCGCACCCGAGCGCTGCCTGAACGGACCGGACCAGGCGCCTTACGCCGAGCGCAGCGACGTGCTCGAGTGGGCGACAAAGCTGGCGGCGCAGTCGCCCGAGCTTGACCTGCAGTCGCTGCGCCGCAGCCTGGGCCAGGCCTGTTATCAACCCGACGTGGCCCGCCTCATCATGCCGCCGCCGCCCGGCCAGGTGCGCAACTGGGCGGCCTACCGGGCGCGTTTCGTCGAGCCGCAACGCATCCGCGCCGGGCTGGAATTCTGGTCGGCCAACCAGCGTTGGCTGGCAGCAGCCGAGGCGCGGTACGGCGTGCCGGCCGAGATCATCGTCGGCATCCTCGGCGTGGAAACACTTTACGGTCGCCAGGTCGGGCGGTTTCGCGTGCTGGACGCCCTGGCCACCTTGTCATTCGATTTCCCGACCGGGCGCAGCGACCGCAGCCCCTATTTCCGCGAGCAGTTGGCCGCACTGTTGCGCCTGGCGAACAAGGAAGGCCTGGATCCCGCCGATTTCCGCGGCTCGTATGCCGGCGCCATCGGCTGGGCGCAGTTCATGCCGGGCTCATGGCTGTCCTTCGCGGTGGATTTCAATGGCGACAGCCGCATCGACCTGCGTGACAGCCTGCCCGACGTGATCGGCAGCATCGCCAACTTCCTGGCCCAGCACGGCTGGCAAAGCGGCATGCCGGTGCGCTACGGCGTCAAGCCGCCGGCCGACGCGGATCAACTCGCCACCTTGCTGGGGCCGGACATCCGCCCCAGCTTCACCCGTTACGAACTCGCCGACGCCGGCGCGGTGCTCGATGCCGCCGGCAGCGAACACAGCGGCCTGCTCGCCCTGGTCGAGCTGGAAAACGGCGCCGACCGGGCACCCAGTTACGTGGCCGGCACCGAGAACTTCTGGGCCCTGACGCGTTACAACTGGTCAGCCTACTACGCCATGGCGGTGCTCGACCTGGGCGCCAGCATCGCCGCCCAGCGTGGCCGTAGCGCGAACCGGGCCAGCGCACTGGACGACGACGACACGGCGTCAGCCAAGACGCGCGCGGGCAAGGCCAGACCCAAGACGAAGGCAGGCAGCAGCAGGAAGTGAGGCGAGGGTCGACGCTTGCCGCTGCCGTCGTGAGACAGGTGCCGGGCAGACGACCCGGGCAGGTGGCGTGACGCCAGCGCCCCGCAAAACCCCCGCCAAACGTCACGCGCGGTCGGCGGCCTGCATCCCGGCGCTGCCGGCGGGCGTTTCGCCCGGCTCGACCATCACCAGCGCATTCCGACCCGCCGCCTTGGCGCGGTACATGGCGGCGTCGGCTTGGGCCAGCAGCGTGTCCAGGCCAGGCTCGCTGCCCAGGAAGAGCATGGCGCCCACGCTGGCGGTGCACTGGTGGCGCTGGCCGTCCAGGTCATAGGCACGCGCCAGGCGCGCCAGCATCTTGATCGTGATCTGGCTCAGCTGGGTCTGCGCAACCGCGGCCTGCGTGTCCAGGTCGGCCAGCACGACGACAAATTCGTCGCCGCCCAGCCGAGCCACCGTATCGCAGGCGCGCACGCTCACCTGCAGCCGGCGCGCCAGCTCGACCAGCAGCTGGTCACCGCTGCGGTGTCCCCAGCGGTCGTTGACTTCCTTGAAATGATCCAGATCGATGAAGAGCAGTGCGCCATGGCGGCGTCGGCGCTGGCTGGCGATCTGCACCTGGTTCAGTCTGTCTTCGAGCAGCCGGCGGTTGGGCAGGGCGGTGAGCGGATCGAAATACGCCAGCTGGCGCACCGCCTCTTCCTCCGCCTTGTGTTCGGTGACGTCACGCAACACCAGCAGGGCACCGGCCGCCGGCGTGGGGCCCTGGCCCCACTGACTGTCGTGCTGCCCGAGGGTGGCCGACCAGCGCGAGTGGAGCTCGCCGTTCATGCCGGCGACCCCGTTGCTGGCAGAGGCGTCGCCGGTCAGCCGGGCAGGTGGGTCCGCCGCATGACGCGGACTCGAGGCTGGCGCCGGGCGGCCCCCTTCCAGCGGTGCAAGCAGCAGGCTCAGGCTGGCCAGACCGTGGCGCAGGCGCGCGCCGGGCGCGTCGGCGTCGTCCGGCGCCGGCCAGTTGCATTCGAAGCTGCGGCGCCGTCCATCCAGCGCCAGACCCGCCAGCGCCTCACGCAGCGACTGGGCCAGTCCTGCCGGCAACAGGGCGTGATAGGGCCGGCCCAGCCATGGCGGCTCCGGCAGGGCCAGCTCGAATTCAGGCGGCAGGTGGCAGCTCATGACGCGGCCGTCGGCGTCCAGCGCCAGCACCAGGTCGTGCAGCGAGCCCAGCAGCGTGCTCAGGCCAGCCTCGCGTTCACGCAGCACCGCTTCCAGTTGCTTGCGCGCGCTGATGTCGAACAACGTGCCGGCCAGATAAAGCTGGTTGGCCGGACCGGACACGGCAAACGCCTGGCGGCGCTGTTGTGTCTGCTCGACCACCCGGCCACGCAGTGCGACCCAGATCCAGCGGCCGTCGCGCCGACGCAGGCGCAGGTCGAGCGCCAGCTGGCGCGACGCCGCTGGCGCGAACGCGGTGTCGGCCTGCGCATCGGCCGGGCTGCTCTGATCGAGCAGATCGGTCAGCCTCAGCAGATCCTGTGGATGGACCAGCTGGGGCCAGGGCTGGAGTTCACCATCCTCCAGGCCGAGCATGTCGAGCGCGCCATCGGTGATGCGGCAGTGCAATGACGTGCCTTCCCACAGCGCCAGGCCGCCGGCGCGCAGCGAGCGCATGAGTGCTGTGCCCATATGCGCCCGTTCGAGGTGGCCGAGCACGCGCAGCTGCGAGATTTCGACGTGCAGCGGCTTGGCCAACACATCGGCCGCACCCAGCTGCAGGCAGGCGCGTTCGGTGTAGATGTCGAGCCGCGCGCTCATCAGCAGCAGCGGCAGGCGACAGAACAGGCGGTGTTCGCGAGCCTGGCGAACAAACTGGTAGCCGCTGCCGTCCGCCGAATCGACATCGACCAGCACGAGTTCGGGCGGATCGGCCTGCATGAGTGTCCAGGCAGCAGCCACGCTTTCCAGCACGGTGACACGGGCCTCACGTGCCAGTGCGGCGGCCAGGGCCTGCACCTCGGCAGGCCGCGGGTCGATGATGAGGATGCTGGTGCGTACGGGCATGGTCTGCCGCGCAGCGTAGCGGCAAACTGCCTGCTCACATAGCAGCACTTTGGGGGTGGACACGCTGTGGTGACAGGCATGCACCGGCCGCAGCGCGTTTTGCACCCTGTGACAAGCCTGTCGCCGACTGAGCTAGATTAGTGACAGGGCCCTGCCCCATCCCACGAGTCACGAGCACGGAGCATTTGCATGACGCACCAGTCCACCCCGTCCACCGCCCACGCCGGCCGCCTTTCACGTGTCAGCCGCAGCCTTGCCCTGGCCCTGTCACTCAGCGTTGGCTGGGTCGGCCTGGCCTCGACCGCCCAGGCCGGCGGCATCAGCGCCCAGGCCGTGGCCCGCGCCGCAGCGCAAAGTGGCACGGCCCAGCAGCGCCTGCTGGCCAATTTCGACCGCGACGAGGTGCGCCAGGCGCTGGTGGACCGCGGCGTCGACCTCGAGCAGGCACGCGCCCGCGTGGCCGCACTGAGCGATGAACAGGCCGCCACCCTGCTGGCCGAGATCGACCAGGCGCCGGCCGGGGCCGACGGCATCATCGATCTGGCGGTGTTTGTTTTCCTGGTGTTGCTTGTAACCGACATCCTGGGCTTCACCAAGGTCTTCCCCTTCACCCGTTCGATCCGCTGATCCCCCGCGTGAAGCGCAGCGCGGCCCGTCGTACCGCTGCGGCCGGCCGGGTTCAGTCGGCCGCAGCGGGCCCGGGCAGGGCCTGGCGCCGCCGGGTGGTCAGTGCACTTTTTGGTGCATTTCTGGGCGCACTGACGTCGGCCCTCGGCGGCTGCGCATCCTGGCTGCCGCCCCCCATGACCGCCGCCTTGCAGGCCGAAGCGGTGCAACCGCCCACCGCTGACTCGAACCCGGCCACCGCGCGGCCCACCCGCGTCGAACTGCCGCGGGTGCCCTTCGTACCGCTCACGGACGCCGCCCAGGCGCGCCACTGCGGCCCGCAGGCCCTGGCCAGCACATTGCAGGCAGCTGGGCTGCCTGGCCAGGTGCAGACGCTGGCGCAGGCGGTCTATCTGCCCGCACGCGGCGGCAGCCTGCAGATCGAGATGCTGGCCGCGGCCCGGCGTGCCGGCGCCCTGGCGGTGCCCAGCAGCCGCACGCTGCAGGGCCTGATGGCCGAGCTGGACGCCGGCCACCCCGTGCTGGTGCTGCAGAACCTGGGCCTGAACTGGTTGCCGCGCTGGATCAGCAGCGCGCTCGCGGCATGGCATTACGCCGTCCTGATCGGCTACGACCGCGCTTCGCGCGAATTCATTCTCCATAGCGGCAACCTGGCCGGCCAGCGCCTGGCTTGGTCGACGTTCGAATACACCTGGGCACGTTCGGACTATTGGGGCGCCGTCGTGCTGGCCCCTGGCGACTTGCCGGTAGCCAGCACGCGCGAGCAGGTGCTGCAGGCCGCGCTGGATTTCGAGCGCAGCGCGCCGCCCGCCGCGCAGGTGACGGTGTGGCGCAGCGTGGCCGCGCGTTGGCCGGACGAACTGCTCGCCGATCTGGGCCTGGCCGGTGCGCTGCAGGCCGACGGCCAAGTGCGCGAGGCCGCCGATTGGTTGCAGGCGCGGGCGCCGGCGCTGGACAGCGCCGTGGCGTGGAACAACCTGGCCTTGCTGCAGATGGAACTGGGCCGCTGGGCCGAGGCCCGCGACGCCGTGACCCGCGCCCTGACGCTGGCGCACCGCCGCGAGCCCCGCTGGATCGCCGACATCGAGGCCACCGCCGCCACATTGGCCGCTCGCGCGCCGCGCCCTTGATGCCTGCACGGCCGGTGCACGACACTTGCCGCGTGATGCCTCGCTCGCCCACCTCGGTCGCCTTGCCCACCTCCACCGACGTTGGTTGCGGGTCCGTCGCTGACACGGCGGCCGCTGCCTGCACCTCGACAGAGCCAGGGGACGGCTGGCGTCCGGCCGGCGTTGCGCCCTCGACGCAATCCGCCCAGCCTTGCGAACGTTGTGGCCAGCCCTGGACCTGCGGCATGAACGGCCCGACGCCCTGCGCCTGCACCACGGTGCAGCTCGACGTCGCCACCCTGGCGGCGCTGCGCGCTCGCTATCAACATTGCCTGTGTCTGACGTGTCTGCAGCAGCTCGCGCTGACAGGCGCCTGCGCAGCCTGAGGCGCAGCAACGGCGACCACCCCCAGGCGCCGCTGACCTGCTGGCTCGACGAGCGGCACCGCAGGCCGCCGCGACGTTCGTTGTCGTGACGCAGTGCAGCATCTGCCTGCCCTGGCGGGCTGCTGCGCGCGCCGACGCCTCACCTAAACTGCCGCGCCCTGCCCTCGTCCCGGCCCGCCCTTCGCCCTGCCCATGCTTACCCTCAAGAACATCACCCTGCTGCGTGGCGCCAAGGCCGTGCTGCAGTCCACTTCGTTCACGCTCAACCCGGGCGAAAAGGCCAGCCTGGTGGGGCGCAATGGTGCCGGCAAGTCCTCGCTGTTTGCCCTGCTGACCGGGCGCCTGCACGCGGACGCAGGCGACGTGGAGATGCCGCCACGCTGGCGCATCGCCGAGGTGGCGCAGGACATGCCAGAGACCGACCTCGGTGCGACCGACTTCGTGCTGCAGGGCGACGTGGCGCTGATGGCGGCCCATGCCGCCGTGGCCGCCGCCGAGGCGGGCGACGATGGCCATGCCATCGCCGAGGCACATCAGATGATCCAGGACGCCGGCGGTTTCGACGCCACCGCACGGGCCCAGGCCCTGCTGCTCGGCCTGGGTTTCAAGCCGGCCGACGTCGACGCCCCGGTGAACAGCTTTTCGGGCGGCTGGCGCATGCGGCTGCAACTCGCGCGCGCCCTCATGTCGCCCGGCGACCTGCTGCTGCTCGATGAACCCACCAATCACCTGGACCTGGATGCCCTGGTCTGGCTGGAAGCCTGGCTGGTGCGCTTCGAGGGCACGCTGCTGGTCATCAGCCATGACCGCGAGTTTCTCGACGCGGTCACCAAGGTCACGCTGCACCTGGACGAAGCGCGCATCACTCGATACGGCGGCAACTACACCAGCTTCGAGCAGATGCGCGCCGAGCGGCTTGAGCAGCAGCAGGCCGCCTACGGCAAGCAGCAGGAGAAGATCGCCCACCTGCAGCGCTTCATCGACCGCTTCAAGGCCAAGGCGACCAAGGCCAAGCAGGCGCAAAGCCGGGTCAAGGCGCTGGCGCGGATGGAGAAGATCGCGCCGGTGCTGACCAGCGCGGACTTCCAGTTCGAGTTCCGCGAGCCGGCCAGCCTGCCCAACCCCATGCTGGTGATGAGCGACATGGTGGTGGGCTACGAGGGTCTGGACGGCGCACCCGACAAGGTCATCGTGCAGGGCATCAACCGTAGCGTGCTGCCGGGACAGCGCATCGGCATCCTGGGCGCCAACGGCCAGGGCAAGTCGACCCTAGTCAAGACGCTGGCGCGCACCCTGACCCAATTGGGCGGCAAGGTACAGGAAGGCAAGGGCCTGGCCATCGGCTACTTCGCCCAGCAGGAGCTGGACGTGCTGCGACCCGAGGAAGGCCCGCTGGCCCACATGATCCGCCTGGCGCGTGAGGTCAGCCCGCAGGCCCGCGAGCAGGAGCTGCGCGACTTCCTCGGCCGCTTCCGCTTCGTGGCCGACATGGTGGCCCAGCCGGTGGGCAGCCTGTCAGGCGGCGAGAAGGCGCGTCTGGTGCTGGCCATGCTGGTGTGGCAGCGCCCCAACTTGCTGCTCCTGGACGAACCGACCAACCACCTGGACCTCAACACCCGCGAAGCGCTGAGCATGGCGCTCAACGAATACGAGGGCACGGTGATGCTGGTCAGCCACGACCGCGCCCTGTTGCGCGAGGTCTGCGACGAATTCTGGCTGGTCACCGGCGGGCGGTTGGAGGAGTTCGATGGCGACCTGGACGACTACCAGAAGTGGCTGCTCGACCAGAGCCGCGAAGTCGCCCGTGCGGCCCGCAAGGGCGGCGGAGCGGAGGCAGAGCCAGTCGTCATGGCGGCACCCGGCGGCCAAGGCAAGGCGGCAGCGTCCGCCACCCCTGCGAAAGGCGCATGCAAGCCGGCAGCAGCGAGTCCGGGCCCGGCGGCCGCGGGCGCTGCCAACCGCAACGAGGACCGCAAGGCCCAGGCTGCGGCGCGCCAGAAGCTGGCCGACCAGGCGCGCCCGCTCAAGAAGGAGCAGGCCAGGCTGGAAGAACGCATCGCCGCCGACCAGGCAGAACACGCACAACTCATCGAGACGCTGTCCGGCGCCGGGCTGACGCCCGAGCAGCGCGCCGAAGGTGGTCGCCGCCTGCGCCATCTCGAGGAAGACATCGCCGTGGCCGAGAACCGTTGGCTCGAACTGGGCGAACAGCTCGAAGCGCTCAACGCAGGCCAGAGCGCTGGGTAGCGCGCAAAAGACTGTATAAAAATACAGTTCCGTGGCACACTGCCCGGCCATGAGCCGAGCTTGTGCCCCCGACGATCAGCCCTCAGCAACGCGACCGGTGACGCCGTCGGTCGCGCCAGCAGGCACGCTGCCGTTGTTCGACATCGATGCCGGTGGACCCGTGCGCCGCGCACCCAGCTCAAGACGACCCGCCGCGGGGCCCCGTGAACGTCGCTGGCCGGACGCCGCCCCGGCAGCTGTCAATGCACCGCGCGATGCTGGCCCTCCACCAGCCAGCCGGCGCCGCACGCGCAGTGCGGCCGAGGCCGCCGCCGGCAACGTGCTGGCTCCTGCGTCGCACCGCAGTGCTGCGCGGTCGCGGCTGCCCGCGTCGCCCACCTTGGCCGTGGCGCCAGTCACTCCCCCCACACCCAGGCCCGACACCCTGTTGCAGACCGAAATCTGCACCAGCGTATTGCGGGTCAACGACGCGCCGGCGCTGCCCTACGAGCTGTCGGTCAACCCCTACCGCGGCTGCGCACACTCCTGCGTCTTCTGCCCGACGGCGCCACAGCCCGCTGCGCAGCGGGCCATCGTCGCGCAGCTCGCGGCCAGCACACCGTCGATCGACTCAGCCCGGCGGACGGCGGACACCGTCGTCAGCCGCATCGAACTCGAACACGCACTGGCGACGGGCGCTGCGACGCCAGCCGTGCCGGAACCGTCCGGCGCAGTGGCCACGACCTGCATCACCGTGCATGCCAAACGCAACGTGGCCGATCGCCTGCGGCAGGAACTGCGACGACCGGGCTATCGGCCGCGCCCTTTGTGCCTGGGCGCGGCAGCGGATGTATATCAGCCGGCCGAACGCCAGCAGCGCCTCACCCGCGCCGTGCTGGCAGTGCTGGTCGAAGCTGCCCATCCGGTCGGTCTGACAACGCGCTCGGTCGGAGTGGTGCGCGACGTCGATCTGCTGGTCGCCTTGAGCGCCCGCGGCTTAGCGCTGGTGCTGATCAGCCTGGCCTCGTCCGACCCCTGGCTGAGCGAGCACCTGGAGCCCGGTGCCAGCGCGCCGGCGCAACGCCTGGCTGCATTGCGCAGCCTGGCCCGCGCAGGGGTCTGGGCCGGCCTGCAGCTTGCGCCACTGGTTCCCGGGGTCAACGATGGCGAACAGGTCGAGACGCTCATTGCCATGGCAGCCCAGGCCGGCGCGCGCTGCGTGCGTTGGCAAGCGGCGACGCCCAGCCCTGGCGGTGCAGCATGCGGCGACGCCGCCTGGCGCGCGTCGCTGGATCAGCGCATCCGGTCCGCTGCCGGCCAGGCCGGTCTGAGCTGCGAGCTGCCCGCACTCGACTGCAGCCAGTTCCACCCACCCCAGGGGCCAGACGAGCACCGCGATCGACCACCCGCACAAAAGCTGCTGTTCTAGCCCGTCACTCGGCCATAACCATGTTGTACACGTTTATATTGTGTGCAATTAAAATGCCTCCATCATGACTCAGCAAGGTGCAACCCCAACCACCGACGCGGCGCCGTCAGCCCGCTGCCAGGCCGGCGCGTCCAGCCTGCAACTGGATCGCCAGCTCTGTTTTGCGCTGTATTCGGCCTCGCTGGCCATGACCAAACTCTACAAGCCGCATCTGGACCGCCTGGGCCTGACCTATCCGCAATACCTGGTGATGCTGGTGCTGTGGCAAGGCGACGGCGTTTCGGTCTCCGACCTCGGCGCCAGGCTGACGCTGGACTCGGGCACCCTCACGCCGCTGCTCAAACGCATGCAACTGGCCGGCTGGATCCGCCGCACGCGCAGCATGCTGGACGAGCGGCGGGTCGACATCCAACTCACCGCGGGCGGCCAGGCGCTGCGCGAGCAGGCGGCAAGCCTGCCCCAGACCATCGGCCTGGCGGCAGGCTGCCAACTGGACGACCTCGTCGAACTGACTCAAACGCTGCAGGCCTTGCGCCGCAAGCTCGCCGACGCCGCCACGCTGCCACTTGCACCGCCCGGCACGTCGACGTCACCCGTTGCATGACTCTCCACCCCGGCACTGCCGGATTCCACCCCTGAAGGACTGACACCATGGCCCTGCAACAAGTGCTCTACACCGCCCAAGCCACCGCCACGGGCGGACGTGACGGCAAGGCATCCACCCCTGACGGTCGACTCGGCGTCGCGCTGTCCGTACCCAAGGGCCTGGGTGGCGACGACGGCCCGGGCACCAACCCCGAACAGCTGTTTGCCGCCGGCTACGCCGCCTGCTTCATTGGTGCCATGAAGTTCGTGGCCGGGCAGAAGAAGATCGCCCTGCCGGCGGCCACGTCGATCACCTCGGAGGTCGGCATCGGACCCATCCCCAACGGCTTCGGCATCCAGGTGACGCTCAACGTCTCGACGCCAGGCCTGGACGCCGACAAGGCCAACGAAGTGGTGCAGGCGGCCCACATCGTCTGCCCCTACTCGAACGCCACCCGCGGCAACGTCGACGTGACGCTCAAGTTGGTCTGAGTCACCGGCCCGGCCCGCCGCTCGGGCGCGCCAGCAACTCCAGCACCAGTTCGATCCGCGCCTGCACCGGCGTGAGCTGGCCAGCAGACGGCAGACGCCGCGGCGCCGGACTGGCGCCGTCAGTGTCATGCGTGGGCGCATCGATCACGCCACCGGCAACACAGCGGCTGCTGCGCAACACGCGCACGCCGGCTCGGTCAGCCTTGAGCAGCGCAGCTTCAAGCTCGCCGTGCACTGAGCCATTCCCGGAGCCGGCCACGACCAGGCCGTCCACCCCGGCGGTCATCAACAACTTGACCAGGCGGCCGTTCGCGCCGGCGTGGCTGGTCACGATGTCCACCTGTGGCCACAGCGCGACCGGCGTATTGATGACACGCCGTGCACCCAGGCCGTCACCGGCCGGCCAAGGGCGCAGCACGCGCAATCGCCCCGCCTCGACCAGCGCCAGCGGGCCGGCATCGCCGGCGTCAAACGCGTCCGTGTGATGGCTGTGCACCTTGCGCAGTTCGGCCGCCGCCCAGACCCGTCCGGCCAGCGCCACCACGGTGCCTGACTGGCCCGCCTCACCGGCAGCAGCGGCCACCTCCAGCGCTTCGGCGAGGTTGCGCGGTCCGTCGGCCGACAGGGCCGTGGCCGGCCGCATGGCAGCCGTCAGCACCACCGGCTTGGCTGGCGCCAATACGCGGTGCAGCAGATAGGCGGTCTCTTCCAGCGTGTCGGTGCCGTGGGTGATCACCACGCCGACGACCTCAGGACGCGCCAGATGCGCTTCCAGCGACTTGAGCAGCGCCTGCCAGTGACCGGGCGCCAGATCCTTGCTGTCAATCTGGCAGACCTGCTCGGCCTCGACGAGATGCCTTGCCGGCAGCGGCAGGCCTGCCAGCAGGTCGTCCACCGACACCTCGCCCGCCTTGTAGCCCACGTTGTCGTTGGCCCGCGCCGCTTTGCCGGCGATCGTCCCGCCCATGCCCAGCACGACGATGCGGCGCGGCGCAGCAGCACCGTCCTCGCTCACCACACTTGCCTTCACGAACAAGCTGGACAAAAATACAGATACTGGATAAAACATCAGTTATTCAACCTCGTGATCGTCAACCACCGCCGCAGTCCGTTTGATGAAGCTCGTCCGATGACGCCTGTTTAATGAAACCCGTTTGGAGACAGACGCATGAATCTGGCAGTGCAGTGCAGCCACCCAACGTCCACGCCAGGAGGCAGGCCGCTGCCGTCATGTGCCCCCAGCGAGTGTCGTCGCCGCCCCAAGTCACGTGCAGCCAGACAAACCTGAATCCGCAAGCAGCACCCTGACAGAGCGTCATGTCGTGGACTGCCGACATGGCCCAACTTCTTGCACTGTTGACCTTTGCCTTCACCGGCTGCCCCCCAGCTCAGCCACCCGCCGTCCCGGTGGACCAGACAACCCTCAGAGGACCGCATGAACTTCGACCCCAGCCCCAAGCTCACCGCGCGTCAACAGCAGATCCTCGAACTCATCCAGAGCACCATCGAGCGCACCGGCGCGCCGCCAACCCGCGCCGAGATCGCCGCTGAACTCGGCTTTCGCTCCGCCAACGCAGCCGAGGAACATCTGCAGGCGCTGGCGCGCAAAGGTGTGATTGAACTGGTCGGCGGCACGTCGCGCGGCATCCGCCTGCAGTCAGACACCTTGCGCAGCCTGAACGAGTCGCGCCTGAAGGGCATCGGCCAGCAGTTCAACCTCAACCTGGCGCATGTCGGCCAGCTCAGCCTGCCGCTGGTCGGTCGGGTGGCAGCTGGCAGCCCCATCCTGGCGACCGAGCACATAGATCGCACCTATGTCTTCGAGGCCCACCTGTTTGCCCGCAAGCCTGATTTCCTGCTCAAGGTACGTGGCATGAGCATGCGCGACGCCGGCATCCTGGACGGCGACCTGCTCGCGGTACAAAAGACCAGCGACGCCAAGAACGGCCAGATCGTCGTGGCGCGACTGGGTGACGATGTGACCGTGAAGCGGCTGCGCCGCAGCCGCAATGGCATCGAGCTGATCCCGGAGAACCCGGACTTCGACATCATCCACGTGCCCGATGGCACCGAGGACTTCAGTCTGGAAGGCTTGGCCGTAGGCCTGATCCGCAACACCATGCTGATGTAGTTGGTCCCAAGCCCAAGACTTCTGCAGGCGGTGCAATCGGTTCCAGACCGTTCATCGCCACAACCGCTCACCCATCCTCGCACCCGTCTTCGACTGGAGCCACCATGCAAGTCCTGCTCAATACTCTGCGCGAGGCCACGGCAACATGGCTGGATGGTGTTGCGCGCGCCTTGCGCCCACCTTTGGCGCCTGGCCTGATGGTCGGCTCGGATGTATCCGGCGTAGCAGGTGTTCACCCGCTGCAGGCAGCCGACGGCGGGCTGGACACCGTGGCCCTTCCCAGGGTCCTGCGCCTGGGGGCGGCTCGTTCGAGGCGCTGCACCTCGGTGAATGGCATCCAGCGGAGCGCTCAGCCGGGTACACCCTGGCCATGTGCCTGGACGGAGCCCCGCGCGACTGTGATCGCGCCGAAGCCGGCCGTGCGAGATGCACTGGATAGGCGCATGTCGCCCCGGACGGGACCGGCCCAATACCCGGGCCAGCTCGGGACATCGCCGCGTCAGGTCGCCACCCGTGCACGTTGTGCGCCGGACGATGTCTGCCTTACCGTCATTTCCGGTCGCCTGAGCGAGGTATGCGAACTGCTGGACGCAATGGTGGCAAGCGAAGCCCTGCAGAACTGAGAGACGATCAGACGCCGTAGAGCAGCGTGCTGTCTCGGCTGTGCCGAGCTCGACGCCAGGCGGGCAGGCTCACTCGCTGCCAGGCGGTGCGAGCCGCGACAATGTGGGCATGTCGGTCCAAACCATCAGCGCGGCAGATGCCGCCCGTCGACTCGAGGAATTCGACGCCATCATCGACGCCCGTTCACCGGGCGAATTCCTTGAAGATCACCTGCCTCGGGCGGTCAATTGGCCGGTATTGAGCAACGAGGAACGGCGCATCGTCGGGACCGAATACAAACAGGTCGATCCCTTCGAAGCGCGCAAGATCGGCGCGGCCATGGTGGCGCGCAACATCGCCGAGTTGCTTGCGCAATGGGTACAGGACAAACCTCGCGGCTGGACACCCTTGGTGTATTGCTGGCGCGGCGGTGAACGGTCAGGCACCTTGTCGTGGTTTCTGAGCCGCATCGGATTTCGCACCCACATCATCCAGGGCGGCTACAAGGCCTTCCGCGCCGTTGTGCGCATGCAGCTCGACGACTGGCCCGGCAACATCGACTGGCGAGTGGTCTGTGGCCGCACAGGCAGTGGCAAGACGCGCCTGCTGCACGCCCTGGCCACTGCCGGCGCCCAGGTGCTCGACCTCGAAGCCCATGCCCGCCATCGCGGCTCGGTGCTGGGCCTGGCGCCGGGCGACGTACAGCCGAGCCAGAAGGCCTTCGAACGCGAAATCTGGTGCGAACTGCGCCGGCTGGACCTGGGTCGACCGATCTACATCGAGAGCGAGAGCCGCAAGATCGGGCAGTTGCGTGTGCCCGAACGCTTGCTGGACGAGGCCCGGGCGCGTGGCCGCTGCCTGCGCGTTGAGCTCAATGACACCGCGCGCCTGCAACTGCTGCTGGAGGATTACGACCATCTCGCACGCGACCCGGAACATTTCTGCACCCTGCTGGACGCGCTGCGTGAGGTACGTGGCAAGGAGCAGGTCGGGCAATGGCAGGGGCAGGTGCGCGCCGGGCAGATCGCCGAGGTATTTGCCGAGCTGATGGCCAAGCACTACGACCCGGGCTATCTGCGCTCGCTGGCCCAGACCTTCCGCGGTTTCGAGTCTGCGCAGCTTCTGCACCTGGCCGACGCCACGCCGGCGACGCTGACCTCGGTTGCAGCCATGCTGCCAGCCTAGGCACCTGCACCGGTTCACCGGCTCACGGCCCGGGTGTCCCAGTTGACGCCGCCATCGACGTCCCGCTCGCCGGACAACCCAACAACAGGCAAACAAAAATGAAAAAGCCGGGCACCAGCCCGGCTTGGTCGCAAGCTTGGAGTGGCCCGCCGCGCGTCGGCGCGGCAATCGCCACACTCACGCCGCATCAGCTCATGTGCAGGCCGCCGTTGCAGGCGAACTCGGCGCCAGTGGTGAAGCCGGAATCCGGGCCGGCCAGCCAGCCGACGATGGAGCCGATTTCCTCGGGCGTACCCAGGCGCTTGACCGGGATGGTGCCGACGATCTTTTCCAGCACTTCCGGCTTGATGGCCTTGACCATGTCGGTGCCGATATAGCCCGGGCTGACGGTGTTCACCGTCACGCCCTTGTTGGCCAGCTCCTGGGCCAGGGCCATGGAGAAGCCGTGCATGCCGGCCTTGGCGGCCGAGTAGTTGGTCTGGCCGGCCTGGCCCTTGGCGCCGTTCACCGAACTGATCTGGATGATGCGGCCAAAACCCTTTTCCACCATGCCCGGCACGACCTGCTTGGTCACGTTGAACATGGAGTTCAGGTTGGTGTCGATGACCGCCTTCCAGTCGTCCGGCGTCATCTTCAGGAACATGCGGTCACGCGTGATGCCGGCGTTGTTCACCAGCACGTCGATCGTGCCATGTTCGGCCACGGCGGCTGCGAAGGCGGCGACGGTCGAATCCCAGTCGGCCACGTTGCCGGCGCTGGCGTAGAAGGTGTAGCCCTCGGCCTTCTGCTCGTCCAGCCACTTCTGCCAGTCACGGCTGGGGCCGCAGCCGGCGATGACCTTGAAACCGTCCTGGTGCAGGCGACGGCAGATGGCCGTGCCGATGCCGCCCATGCCGCCGGTGACGTATGCGATCTTCTGAGTCATGGCTATCTCCTATAGGAAGCTGTTGCTTGTCCGCGAAATCGGTGGAAGGTGCCGCCCCGCGAGCAGCGGGGCATCGGCACGGACCTCCGGGGTGAGCTGCGGCACACGCGCCCCGGTGGTCGTCGGGAAAGGATACTGCGTCGGCGTGCCATGCACAGCCGTCGCATCGATCGGGCTCAGGCCTTGGCGCGCACGTAGCGGCCGGGTGCCGGCTCGATGGCCTTGTACTTGGCGTTGCCTGGCTTCTTGGGCGCGGCCACCTGCTTGCCGCCCTGCGGCACCAGCCAGGCGGTCCAGTCGTTCCACCAGCTGCCGGGCTTGTCGGTCGCGCTGTCGAACCAGGCCTGGGCCGTCGGAGTCGCGCCCTTGGCCAGGGCCTGGTCGTTGATCCAGTAGTTGCGCTTGTTCTTGTTGGCCGGGTTGATCACGCCAGCGATGTGGCCCGAGGCGCCCAGCACGAAGCGGCGCTCGCCCTTGAAGATCTGGGTGCTGGCGTGCGCGGCCGTCCAGGGCACGATGTGGTCCTCGCGCGAGGCATAGATGTAGACCGGCGCTTGAATTGCCGACAGATCCACCTTCTCGCCGCACACCGTGAGCTTGCCGGGCTGGCGCAGCTCGTTTTGCAGATAGGTGTGGCGCAGGTACCAGCAGTACATCGGGCCGGGCAGGTTGGTCGAGTCGCCGTTCCAGTACAGCAGGTCGAAGGGCGGCGGTGCCTCGCCCTTGAGGTAGTTGCCAACGACGTAGTTCCACACCAGGTCGTTGGGGCGCAGGAAGCTGAAGGTGGTCGCCAGCTCCGAGCCCTTGAGCATGCCCGGGCCGGTGGGTGCGTCCGGGCCGATGGTCATCTCGCGCAGTTGCACCGCGGCTTCGTCGATGAAGATGTCGAGGATGCCGGTGTCGCTGAAGTCGAGCAGCGTGGTCAGCAGGGTGACCGAGTTGGCCGGCTGCTGGCCACGTGCAGCCAGCACCGCCAGGGCGGTGGCCAGGATGGTGCCGCCGACGCAGAAGCCCAGGGTGTTGAACTTCTCGGCGCCGGTGATCTCCTGCACCGCCTGGATGGCGGCCAGGGGGCCGTGCTCGATGTAGTCGTCCCAGCCCTTGGTGACCATGGAGTCATCGGGATTGCGCCAGCTCACCACGAAGACGCGGTGGCCCTGCTCGACCGTGTAGCGGATGAGCGAGTTGTCCGGCTGCAAGTCCATGATGTAGAACTTGTTGATGCACGGCGGCACGAACAACATGGGCCGCTCGTAGACCTTGGCGCCCAGCGGCTTGTACTCGATGAGCTGGATGAACTCGTTCTCGTACACCACGCTGCCTTCGGTGGTGGCGACGTTGCGGCCGACCTCGAACACGCTCTCGTCGGTCTGCGACACATGGCCCTGCTTCAGGTCCTTGAGCAGCAGCTGCATGCCCTGGGCGATGCTCTCGCCCTTGGTGTCCAGCGCCTTCTTCTGCGCCTCGGGGTTGAGGGCCAGGTAGTTCGAGGGCGAGGCCGCGTCGATCCACTGCTGCACCGAGAAGCGCACACGCTGGCGCGTCTTGGCGTCACCTTCCACCGCGTCGGCCAGGGCCATCATGGTGCGGGCGTTGAGCAGGTAGCTGGCAGCGGTGTAGGCCGAGGCCGGGTTGGCGCTCCAGTCGGGCGCAGAGAAGCGCCGGTCACCCAGCTTGGGCGCCGCCGGCTTGTCGCTGCAGCCGGGCTGAGCCTGGGCGGCGCTGGCAGCCAAAGCCTGGTTCCACAGCGCTGTGGACTCCTTCAGGTAGTCGGACTGCAGGGCGGCGAGCTTGTCCGGCGCAATCTTCAGGTGCGCGAAGGACTGAATGGTCTGGCTCAGGCTGGCGCTCATGGCGCGCATGTGATCGCCCATATGTGCCAGTTGCGCCATCTGGGGCATTTGCGGCATCTGTGGCATTTGGCCCAGGCCGGGCATCGCCGGCATCGCCGGAATGCCGGGCATCGTCGGCATGCCGGGAATTTGCACCCCCTGTGCCAGCTGCCCCATTTGGGCCACGAAAGGCGCTGCCAGCTGGGTCATCTGCGCGAAGGCCTTGCTCAGCTCGGGCGAGGCAGGCAGGGCCCAGTCCTGGCGCAGTGCTTCTTCCATCGACTTGGCGCTAGCGCCGGCTGAAGGTGCCTCTCGGGATGTACTCATCGTCTCCTCGAACGTTCGGATGCCGGCCTGCGCCGATAGGAAGGAACGGCACAAGACCGTTCCAAAAGCACGGCATTATGGCGCCGGCTACCTTGCATGAAGCTGTTGCCTCGAGGCTGCGGAGCCGCTCGCGTCCCCCCCTACGACCGGCGCGCACACAGACAATCCAGTGTTCGAGGACAGGCGAGCAAGGCGGCGAGATGTATTTGGTGGCGATTGGCTGGATCTATGTGGCACTGATGATGGCGGTCGCCGAGGCCATGCATCCACAGGGCGGGGTGTTGGGTGCCATCGTGACCTTCGTGCTTTATGGTGTGCTGCCGGTGAGCATCGTGGTCTACCTGATGGGCACGCCCATGCGCCGACGCGCTCGCAAGGCCGCCGAGGCGGCAGAACTGAAGGCTGCGAATGATGGTCCGGCCCGCCAACCATCACCGGCCGGCGACGCTGTTAGCCCCGCAGCGGCGGCAGACGAGGCGGATCAAGCGCGCAGCCAGATATAACCGGCCTGGCGCCCGGTGCGTCCCTGTTCGCGCCGGTAGGAGTAATAGTCGGTGTTTTCGACCGTGCACCAGGACGGGCTGCCGTCGTTGCCGGCCATTTGACCCACACCCGATCGCGCCAGCATGTGCCGCGCCAGTGCGGGCAGGTCGGCCAGCCATTTTTGGACGTCTGCCGCCCTGCCGGCTCGGCCGCCGACGCTGCCCGGGTCGTCAGCTTCAGGCGTCGGCGTGGCCGTCGCGGCACCGGCCGCCGCTGTTTTTGGAACGAAACAAGCGGCTGGCGCGCCAGCAAACGCCTGGACCACGTCGCCACCTACTTCGAAGCGACGTGGGCCGATGCATGGCCCCAGCCAGGCCTCGACCTCTTCCGGGGCGGCGCCACTCGCCTCGCACAAATGGGCGACGGCCACCTGCAACACGCCCCCGGCGAGTCCACGCCACCCGGCGTGGGCCACCGCCACACCGCGTCCACGTCGATCTGCCAGCAGCACCGGCAGGCAATCGGCGACCTGGATCTCGCACACCACGCCAGGGACAGTGCTGCAACTCGCGTCGGCCACCGGCTGCTCGACCACAGGCCCGCCGCTCAGGATCAGGCAGGCCGTGCCATGGACCTGCTGCAAAAGGACGCCGTGACCACCACAAAGGCGCGCCACGTGAGCCCGGTTATGGGCGACAGCCGCATCGTCGTCGCCCAACCCAGGGCGCAGGTTCAGGGTGTCGAACGGCGCACGGCTCACGCCGCCGTGGCGGCTGGTCATCAGGGCGCCGACGCGTTCCGAGCTGAAAAGCGGGCGCAGCCAGCCAGGCGGCAGCGGGGCCTGCACTCCTGGCATTGGCAGACTCGGCGCCTCACCCATGGAGCGATCAGCCCTCGGCGTCGGGGCAGGCCGACGGCTGGGCAGCCTGGAAGGCTGCTTGCGCCATGCAGGCGTCGAAGATCCGCATCACCGTGGGCACATGGTCGAGCCGGCAATCGAAGCGCCGCGCATTGAAGATCTGCGGCACCAGGCAGCAGTCGGCCAAGGTCGGGCTGTCGCCATGACAGAAGCGGCCGGTGGCTGCGTCGCCAGCCAGGCGTTGTTCGAGAGCGGCCAGTCCGACCTCGACCCAGTGCCGGTACCAGGTGTTCTTGGCGTCGTCGGCCACGCCGAGATCCTTCACGAGATAACGCAGCACGCGCAGGTTGTTGAGCGGGTGGATCTCACACGCCACATCGAGCGCCAGCGAGCGCACCCGTGCCCGGCCCAGGGCATCAGACGGCAGCAGTGCAGGTTCCGGATGGGTCTCGTCCAGGTACTCCATGATGGCAAGCGACTGGCTGACGGTCTGCGCGCCGTCGACCAGGAGCGGCACCAGCTTGAGCGGGTTGCGCGCCGCAAATTCCGGTGCAGCCTGCTCATTGCGGGGCAGATGCACACCGAGGTAGTCGTAGCGCAGGCCCTTGAGCTCGAGCGCAATACGCACCCGAAACGAGGCCGATGAACGGAAATAGTTGTAGAGCTGCATGTCGGGGCGACTCGAAAAAGTCCTGGCTGGCCGAGTCATCATGCCATGCAGGCCCGCAACACTTCCGCCCCAAACCTCGCGCACGGGAACAGGAGCCGGGCGGAGCTGACCCGACGTCCGTCGTGCAGACATGCCACATCTGAAAATTCCGGCGTGACAGGGCGCTGACAAGCGCAGGCTAAACTGCCAGCATGCATTCGAGTCGCAGCATCAAGCATTGTCGCGAGTGCGGCGCGCCGGTCGAATACCGCGTGCCGCCCGACGACAACCGCGAACGCGCCGTCTGCACCGCCTGCGCCACGATCCACTACGAAAACCCGCTCAACGTGGTGGGCACGTTGCCGGTGTGGGGCGACCAGGTGTTGCTGTGCCGTCGCAACATCGAGCCGCGTCGCGGCCTGTGGACGCTGCCGGCCGGCTTCATGGAACTGGGCGAGACCACCGCCGCTGGCGCGCTGCGCGAAACCATCGAGGAAGCCGGTGCCCATGTCGAGATGGGCGGACTGTTCAGCGTGCTCAACCTGCGCAAAGTCGGGCAGGTGCACCTCTTCTACCTTGCCCGGCTGACCGACACCGAGTTCGATCCGGGCCCCGAGACCATCGAAGTCGGCCTGTTCCGCGAGGCCGACCTGCCCTGGCGTGAGTTGGCCTTTCGCACCGTCAAGTTGACGTTGCAACGATATTTCGCCACCCGCGTGCAGGGCGGATGTTTCGACGTCTACTGCGCCGACGTCGAGTGAGGCAGTTCCCACCCGCGGCAGGCAAACGCCGGCCTGCTGACGCTACAGAGTGCCCATGAGCGAATCCCAGACCCACTCGTTGCCGCCGATCAACGCCCCGATCGGTGCGGGCCTGGGCGCACGTGCGCCCGACGGCGCACGCATGCGCGAGGACCTGGTCAACCCGGACGCATTGCTCGACTGCCTGCTGGAGGTCTGCCGCATCCACGGCGTGAGCGCGTCGCGAGCCTCGCTCAGTGCCGGGCTGCCGCTGCCCGACGGCAAGCTCACCCTCAGCCTGGTCGAGCGCGCGGCAGCACGTGCCGGCATGTTCGCCAAGGTGCAGCGCATCAAGCCCACCCGCATCGACCCGGCTGCCCTGCCGGCCGTGCTGATACTCAAGGGCAACGAGGCCTGCGTGCTGCTCGGCTGGACCGAGGAAGGCGACGCCCGCCTGCTGCTGCCGCAGACCGGTCAGGGCGCGGTGGTGATGCCGCGCGCCGCGCTGGCGCGTCGCTACACCGGCGTCACGCTGTTCGTGCGCCCGCATTTCCGCTTCGACGAACGCACGCCCGAGGTGCGCGCCACTCGCGCCAGCCATTGGTTCTGGGGCGCCATCGCCAGTCAGCGCGGTGTATACCGCGACGTGCTCTGGGCCGCGCTGCTCATCAACGTCTTCGCCCTCGCCTTTCCCATCTTCACAATGAACGTCTACGACCGCGTGGTACCCAACCACGCAGTCGAGACACTCTGGGCGATGGCCCTGGGGCTGGCCGTCGCGCTCGCGGCCGACCTCTACATCCGTCTCTTGCGCAGCCATTTTCTCGACGAGGCCAGCGCGCGCATCGACGTGCGACTGTCCGCCGCGCTGATGGAGCGTGTGCTGGGCATGCGGCTGGAAAAGCGGCCGCAGTCGGTCGGATCATTTGCCGCCAACTTGCGCGGCTTCGAGCAGGTGCGCGACTTCATCGCCTCCAGCACCGTGACGGCGATGATCGATCTGCCGTTCGCGCTGCTCTTCGTGGCGGTGATCTTCTGGATCTCGCCGTGGCTGGTGATGCCGGTGGCAGCCTGCTTCGTGGTCGTGCTTGTCATGGGCTTCGTGTTGCAGCACCGCCTGCACGAGTTGTCGCAGACCACCTACCAGGCCAGCGCGCAGCGCAACGCAACGTTGGTGGAAGCACTGGGCGGCATCGAAACCATCAAGACCCAGGGCGCCGAAGGCGTCATCCAGGCGCGATGGGAGCGCAACAACCAGCATCTTGCACAGACCAACGTCAAGATGCGGGCGCTGTCGAGCAGTGCAACCTACGGCGTGAACTGGCTGACGCAGATGGTGACGCTGCTGATCGTGCTCATCGGCGTGACCTTGATCGCTCAGCGCGAGCTCACCATGGGCGCGCTGATCGCCTGCACCACGCTGAGCGGCCGCGCCCTGGCGCCAGCCGGCCAGATCGTCGGCCTGTTGCTGCAATACCAGGGCGCGCGCACCGCACTGGAATCGCTCGACAAGGTCATGCAGCAACCGGGCGAGCGCGACGGCGATCAAGGCTTCCTGCACCGTCGCGAGGTCAGAGGTGAAGTCGAACTGCGCGGCATCAAGTTCACCTATCCCAACCGCGAGGACAAGGCGCTCGACGGCGTCAGCCTGCGCATCCAGCCAGGCGAGAAGGTTGCGCTGATCGGCCGCGTGGGCTCGGGCAAGACGACCATCCAAAAGCTCATGCTGGGCCTGTACCAGCCCACCGAGGGTTCGGTACTGGTGGACGGCATCGACCTGCGCCAGCTCGATCCGGCCGACGTGCGTCGCAATCTGGGTTACGTGTCGCAGGACGTGACGCTGTTTTACGGCACGCTGCGCGACAACATCGCCTTCGGCCTGCCCTACGCCGACGACGTCGCCATCCTGGCAGCGGCCGAAACGGCCGGGCTGCTCGACTTCGTGAACCGTCACCCGCGCGGCTTTGACATGCAGGTGGGCGAGCGCGGCGAACTGCTCTCGGGCGGCCAACGCCAGGGTGTGGGCATTGCGCGCGCGGTACTCAACAACGCCCCCATCCTCCTGCTGGACGAACCGACCAGCGCGATGGACTTCTCTACCGAGGCGCTGGTGACCCGGCGCATGACCGAATTCGCCGCCGGCAAGACCGTGGTGCTGGTGACGCACCGGACCTCCATGCTCGCGCTGGTCGACCGTGTGGTGGTCGTGGATGGCGGCCGCGTGGTCGCCGATGGCCCGCGCGACCGCATCCTTGAGGCATTGCAGACAGGCCGCATCGCACGCGCTGCCTGAGCTCGCCATCTGATCCGATTCACGTCCAAGGTCCCCATCGAATGCAAAGGCTGTTGATCAGCGCCGCAGACCGGCTCATGCAGCTGCTCGATGGCGTACGTCGCTTCATCGACCCCGTGACCTCGCGCCTGCTCGGCCCGACCGTGACGGACGGGCGCGAGCTCGACGGCATGCGCAGCTTCGAACTCGAGGCCGACGAAATCATGTCGCGCGCACGCACGGCCCGCGCGCAAAAGATCGTGCGCGCCGCCGTGCTCATCGTGTTCGCCCTCATCGCCTGGGCCGGCTTCGCCCGCATCGACGAATTCACCCGCGGCGACGGCAAGGTCATTCCGTCGCGCCAGTTGCAGGTGGTGCAGTCGCTTGACGGCGGCGTGGTATCGGAGATCCTGGTCCGTGAAGGTGAAGAGGTCGAGGCCGGCAAGGTACTGCTCAAGATTGATCACACGCGCGCCCAGTCCGGCGTGCGCGAAAGCGCGGCCCAGGCCTTCGCACTGCGTGTGAAGCAGACGCGGTTGAAAGCGCTGGCTGAGAACACCGCCTTCACACCGCCCGCGCCCAAGGCTGACGACCCGGAGGAACTGCGCATCGTCGATGAGGAGCGCAATCTGTACAACTCGCGCGTTTCAGAGCTGAATGCGCTGCTGTCCATCAACAAGCAGCAACTCACCCAGCGCGAGCAGGACTACACCGAGGCAGCCTCCCGGTTCAAGGCGGCTCAGCGCGGCATGCAGATCTCTCAGCAGGAATTGGCCAAGACACGCCCGCTGCTGTCCAGCGGCGCTATCTCAGAAGTCGAGGTGTTGCGCCTAGAACGCGATGTGACCCGCTATCGAGGCGAGGTGGAACAAGCCAGTGCGCAGATGGCGCGCACCCAGGCGACCATCCGTGAGGCTCAGCGCAAGATGCAGGAGACCGAGCTGTCATTCCGCAGCGAAGCGCGCCGTGATTTGTCCGATGTGCTGGGACGACTTAACGCACTGAATGAAGGGGCCGTGGCCTTGGCCGACAAGGTGGACAAGGCGCAAGTCAAGTCGCCGGTGCGCGGCCGGGTGCAACGCCTGCTGGCCAACACAGTGGGCGGCGTGGTGCAACCGGGCAAGGACATCGTCGAGATCGTGCCATTGGACGATGCCCTGGTCCTCGAGGCCAAGGTCTCACCCAAGGACATCGCCTTCATCCACCCGGGTCAGGATGCCACGGTGAAATTTACGGCTTACGACTTCGCAATCTATGGCGGCCTGGGCGCTCAGGTGGAAAACATCAGCCCCGACACCCAGGTCGACGAACGCGGCAATGCCTTCTACTTGGTCCGCGTGCGCACCGAGCGTCCCAATTTTGGGGATCAGTTGCCCATCATTCCAGGCATGACGGCCGAGGTGAGCATCCTCACCGGCAAGAAGACGGTGTTGTCCTACCTGCTCAAGCCCGTCTTGCGGGCCAAGGCCTACGCCCTGAGCGAGCGCTGAGATTCACGCGCCACGTCAAACCGGGCACACTTTTTGTATCCGCATGCACGACTGACGTACATCTGATCCGACCGTGACGCTAGACTCGCGCTGTTGACGTGCAGCCCACGATTGGCGTAGACGATCGGGCCTGCACAACTGGCGGACTCCAGCATTTCCGCGCACCTGAGTAGTGAAAGGCAAGCGATGGCCACGACTCCCCACAAGCTCGGCGTCAAGGGCGCCGCCAAGTCCGCGCACAAGTCAGCGCGACCCGAGCCGGAACTCAGCGCTGTCGAACGCGCCGCCATGATTGCGGTCGAAGGCATCCCGCAATTCCACGCAGTCAGGCTTGACTCGCGCTATGTCCCGGCGCGCTTGCCCACCGGCAAGGTCATGGACGTTTGGGGCGACGCCCTCATACGCACGCCGGACGGCGGTATACGTCAGCTTCACGCAGGCGACCAGATCACCAAGGGTGACGTCATCCTCACGGCCCAGAACGGGATCGTGCAGATGGAGGCAGACGGTTCGCGGTTCGCACGCCAGCCCTTCGGTTCCGATCCGCAGGGCCCCATGGCTCAGGTGCAGGCCAACGACGCGATGAACCCGAGCCCCGGCCTGGGCAGCGACGACCTGGGCAGCTTGGCCGATGGCCTGCGTATCGGCCGCGTGGTCGAGTTGGCTGGCGGTCAAAATTTCGACTTCCAGTTTGGTGGGCTAAACGGCAACGGCGCGGGAGATTCGCTGTTCGGCGTGAACTCCTTGGCGGGATCAGGCGTTGGCAACCAGGGGCCCAACGTCGATCTGCAGAGCATTCTGGTGCCCGAGAGTGGCGTCGTCATTGCCAGCAGCAGCGTGCAGGCTGCCGCGGTCGCCGGCACGCCAGGGTTCGCGGTATTCACGGTACACCTTGACATTCCGGCGGTGGAACCGGTCCCGCTGAATCTGACGCTCACTCCCATTACGGCAACTGTTGGCAATGCCGCCCAGGGCGGCGATTTCGGTGTTGCCGGTACTCCCTTCGACGGCATGCAGGTGTCGACCGATGGTGGCAAGACCTGGGTGGCCGGAAATACGGTCACAGTGCCGGTAGGCCAGACTCAGGCGCTGGTGCGCGTGCCAGTCACCGACGACGCGGTCGACGAATTCGACGAAAGTTTCAGCCTTACCGCCACGCGTACGGTCGCGGGCGTGGAGACCCTCGTTCAGGTGGCGACGGCCACCATCGTCGACAACGATCCGGCACCGACCGTCAGTTCTGGTGACGTCACCGTCGCGGAAAGTTCAGGAAAGGCGACCATCACTCTGACGTTGTCTGCCGCCTCCGGCAAGCCGGTTTCCGTCGACTGGTCCACTGTCGACGGCACCGGCGCCAATGGCGCAATCGCTGGGCAGGACTATGTCGCCACCGGCGGCACGGTCACGTTCGCCCCCGGCGAAACCAGCAAGACTGTCGAAGTCTCCATCATCAACGACATGTTGGCAGAGCCAACCGAGTTCTTCTCGATCAATCTCAGCAATGGCGTCAACGTTGACGTAGCGAGTGCGCACACGGTCAGTATTCTCGACAACGATCACGCACCAACGCTGGTGCATCAGACGCCGGCAGCCGTCGACGAAGACGTCGTGCAGACCGGCAATGTGCTGACCGGTGCAAGCGACGCCGACGGTGATCCCATTTCGATCATCAGCATCACGGTGGATCCGATCACGGTCGGCAACACCACCTTCCCTGGTCAGACCGCCGCAGCCGGACAACCGATCACTGTCCCAGGCGTCGGCACCATCGTCATTGATCAAGACGGAAACTACACCTTCACGCCAGTAGCCAACTACGACGGGCCGGTCCCACCGATTCACTACACGGCCAGCGATTCGGCCAACTCGGTTTCTGACACGATCCAATTGGTCATCAATCCCGTCAACGACGCACCCATCTTCGCAGCAGCCGTCACAAATACAGCGCTGTCCGAGGAAGGCCTTCCAGGTGGTTTACCGGATTTGATCGGGACTAGCGACACGACGAATGCGACGAGTCGCACTGGTCAGATCAGCGTGACCGACGTCGAGAACAATGGCATCACACTTGCGTTGATCGCGCCCGACAAGTTTTCTCTCCCTGATGGCAGCAGCCAGGCGCCCGTCACGACCAACGGGCTGGCATTGACCTGGTTGAATCCGACCGTCAACGGTGTGGCCGACACACATACCTTGCTTGGGCGGGTGGACGGCAAAACGATCGTCAGTGCCACCATTGATGACGCCGGAAATTACAAGGTCGACCTCTTGGCGCCAATCGACCATGTCGGTACGAATGTTGAAGACGCACTGTCCATACTTTTCGGAATCCGCGCCACGGACAATGGCGGACCGCAACCCGGCGTGTCGACTGCCACGCTTGCGATTAGCGTGGAAGACGATGCTCCACAGTTTGACCAGACCCCTAAGACAGGCACTGTTCAAACGGTGAATACCAACCTGATGGTGGTGCTCGATACGTCCGGGTCGATGAGCACAGCCGACGGCATCAGCACCACGTCGCGGTTGGAGAGTGCCGTCAACGCGCTGAAAAACATGATCACCCGATATGACCTGCAAGGTGAAGTGCAGGTTCGCCTGGTGACCTTTGCAACCACTGCCACTGATGCAGGCAAATGGATGACAGTGGCTGAGGCGCAGGCAACTTTGGACGCCGTACTCAAGGCGGGACCAGGTGGAGAATCTGATTATCACAATGCACTGGCCGTCGCCCAAAATGCCTTTAGCACAACACCGCTCACTGGTGCTCAAAACATCAGCTATTTCTTGTCGGACGGCGCACCGACATCACCGATTGGCTCGGAAGCTCTGACCACTGGCGAAACAGACAATTGGACCAATTTCGTCACGAATAATCTGATCAAATCAGTTGCGATTGGCATTGGCGCCGACGCGTTACCTGCTCAACTGGACCTGATTGCTTATGACGGCACCGCAAATGTGGCCGCTGCAGACACCAAAGCCAGCATGGTCACGAATGTTGACCAACTCGACACGGTGATTGCGGGAACCGTGCCAGCACCCTTGAGCGGATATCTCGCCGGTGCGAGCGCACAAAGCGTAGGTGGCGCGGACGGGGGCTATATCAGCCACGTGACGATCGGTGGTTTTGATTTCAGCTTTAGCGGCCATCAGCCGAGCCAGTCCATCATCGCCAGCAAAGGCGTACTGGGCACCGACTACACCTACGACCCCACGACCCACCTGCTGGTCATCAACACACCAAAAGGAGGTCATCTGTCCATCGACATGGACGATGGCAAGTACGGCTATGAGCCGCCCGCTGGTTTGAGTGGTGGTTACACGGAAACCGTCAATTTTGTCGTCAGTGACCGAGATGGAGATACTCTGGGATCGTCGTTGGACATCAACGTGCCAACACCCGCCGCCGCCGGCCCAACAGTCATCAATAGCATAGTCCCGACTGTAAGTTCCCTAGGTGCCGCGTTGCCTGCCACGACAACTGGCGCAATTGAACACGCCACGCCGCTGGCTGACGTCTTCCATTGGGGTTTAGCAGACGCCGGCGCGCCGGGCGTCGCCGCGATTACCCACATTACCGGCTTCGCAAGTCAGTCGCCCAATCAAGGTGGGGACACCTTGGATTTGCGTGACCTGCTAACAGGCGAATTGGCGGGACCCCAAGGCACGGTCGGCAACCTGGGGCAATTCCTAGATTTCAGTATCAACGGTGCTGGCGCTCAGGCCAACACTACGTTGCTGATCAGTTCACATGGCGGATTCAGCGCTGCCGCTAGCAACAATGGCGCTGTGGCTGATACCACCATCGTACTGGACGGTGTGGATCTGCGCGGTAGTCTGGGACTTGACGCACACGCGAGCAATCAGCAGATCATCGAATCCATGTTGCAACAGGGCAAGCTGTTGGTGGACGGAAATACAGCCTGATTTACTGCGACCCGCTCCCCACGAGGAGAGGGCACAACGACAATGACTTCTGCCCGTCTTCGCCCGGCAGCGCTAGTATCAAAGGACGGCGGTGCACGCTGGGGTCAACGGATCGCAGGCCCGGTTACGCCGTCCATCCCACAAGCCCAAAGCGCATCGACATCTTCTGGTTGATCTATGCCTTCGGCAAAGACCTGCAGACCCAGGCCATGCAGCATGGACACCATGCTACGTACCACGCCGGCACGCTCGTCACTGAGGGCAGCACCCCGCACCACGGCAGCTTCAAGCTTGACGTAATCCAGGCCGGATTCGAGCAGGATGCCGACAGGCGCAACCCGTTCGCCAGCATGTTCCAGGCCGATTCGCACGCCCAATGGTTTGAGTTGTACACACAGTTCAGCCAGCCCAGCCACTTGCCCGGCAGCAGACGAAGCGTCCATCTCCATAGAAATCAGTCCAGCCGTGCGAGTTCCGGCGCGCTCAAGCCGCTCGCGCATGCGAGGCACAAGCCCAGACTCACGCAGGGACTGAGCAGACAGGTTGATGCCGCGCGGCAACTGGTCAACCGAACACGCGTCCAGGGCAAGCTTAAGCGCCATTTCGTCCATTCGGGCGGTCAAGCCAGTCCGCATGGCCAAGGGCAACCATTGCGCAGCGGGGGCCCATGGCCCACTCGGCGTGAGCTGCAATCGCAATGGGCATTCCAAGTGAATCAGCTGACCGGTTCGGTCGCGCAGGGCGAACTCGAACAGTCGACCGCGTCCGGTGGCCACAGCATCCACCAGGTGATAGCGCCACAGTTCTTCGCCACCGTTTACCAATGGCTGCTGGGCTGGAAGTTGTATCTCGTACGAAAACGGGCCGCGGGCCTCGGCACGCGCCAGCACCGCATCGGCGGCAGAGAGCAACTCGTTAGCGCTGATTCCCCGCTGCCAGCCGACCACTGACACCACCACCGCTGCCGGCGGCAGCGGCATGAGAGCGCGTCGAAGTTGCTCGACCACCGTTGCCACGGTCGATGGCTCAACTTGCGTGGGCGCCAATAATGCGAAATCACTGCCATTCAGGCGGCCGAGCGCCGGTGCCGGCCGTGCGTCGGGATATGCAGCACCTAATCGATCCGCAAATTCCATGAGCGTGCGTGCCACCGTCTTCAGCATGGCATCAGCCTGCATGTGTCCCGCGAGTCGGTTCAGGTCAGAAAGTTCAAGCAATCGCACCATCATGAGCAGGCCAGCATCTGTCGCATCGTCGCCGCGCAGCGCCAGATCCAGTCGAATGAAGAAGTGGCTGCGCTTGGACACACCCGTCAGCCGATCGTCGTGTGCGCCGCGTCGAAGATGCTCGACCTCAGATGCATGTTGTTCGGACTGGCTGCGAACCCGCATCACCAGCGAGTTCATCGCTTCGGCAACGCTGCGCAATTCCGGCGTCCGGGGAAGCGCCACCTCCTGGTAACGACGTTCGTGCAGCGCCTGGGCCTGCGCGACCACTTCTTCCAGCTTGCGCTTGATGCGCCGCGCGCCCAACCAGCCGACGATCATGGCGCCAGCGCCGATGAATACAAAGCCTAAGGCGGTATGCCAACTGACATCCCACAATTCGTCGTAGGCATAGCCGACATGGCTGTCAACTTCGATGTGCCCTAGCGCCGACCAGCCACTCGACACTTGCGCGACGCCGACCTTGGGCGCCAACGGGACAAGCCGCATGAACCAGGCCGGCGCACGCTCGTTGACCGGAGCTGCTTCGCGGACCACGAGCTGGCGTCCGTCAACCCCAATCAAGCGCATGGAGCGATACGCTCCCGTATCAAATTGCGATGCCACCGCCAATTCCAGCAATGTCGCATCGCCACCTTGCTGCCCAAGATACATGGCCAGGTTTTGCGCGTTGTCGCCGTTTTTGAGCGTGAGTTGTGTTTCCAGGTAGGACCGGGCACCCATTACCGACATCAAGGTCGCAGCGACGAATGCGAGCACGATGATGGCAACAATCAGCAGCCAAACCTGTCGGATCAAAGACATGTTGGGCTCCCGCAATCATTCACTTCCAGTCTCTTCACGGCAGTCCTTCTTCGCGTGCCTTGGCAAGCAGGTCTCTCCAACGCGACAAACGCGCCAGCGGATCCCCGACACTGGTGGATGTTGTGCCTTGCCAAAGCCCCTCAACGCTGAAACTGAACACCGGCGTCAAATCGGGACGTTGCGCCGCCGGTCGAATTTCATTGACGAGGTTGTCCAGGATCCACGGATCGACCGCTGCAGTTTGCGCGCCATCGGCGCCAGGCGGATAGTAGGCCAGCACCATGTGGGCAACGGGCGGCGCATTCGCTGCTCCCACCCGGGCGCGTACATACACCACGCGCAGGCGCTTTGGATCCATTCCAGCAGCAAGCAACGAAAGGTACTTTGCAATTGCATAGTCCTCGCAATCCCCCTGGCCCTTGACCATCATTTCCAGCGGACTGGCCCAGTAATCTTCTACGCCCCAAGTCTGCACGTCGTCGCGAAACACAATGCGACGATTGAAGAACACGTTCACGGTAGCAAGCTTGATCGGGTCGTCGACGCTGCCCAAGTAATTCAGCAACTCCGTCATGGCTGAAGCCGACAAGACACCAGCCGTACCCTTGCGTTGCCCTGCGGCCATCAGTCTCTGCACGTCCCAAGCTTGACTTACGGCACCCCATAGCAGCAGCAACGCAGCGCAGCACAGGAAGCGCGCCGCCCAGGTTCGTACGAGTGTGGACCTTGTCGTCGCATTGTTCTGCTTCCGACGCGCACCAACATTTAGACCTGCAATGGCGCTTGAGAATGCCCGGACCGACAAGCGTCGCGATTCACTCACCACGAACCCGCAGCGAGCGAACGCCTGCAACGGGCCAGGGGACGAATGGCGGAAGAACTCCATGGATTAATTGTCGCGTGTCGCTCGGCTGAGGCAAAGCTGCAACGAGACCCTATTGCACTCTCCGTCGAGCTCAGCCGACCGCTTTTGATGCGGGGCCCATGCCGACTGGTGGCCACCCGGAAAAAACTGTGGAATACTGCGCCGGCGTAGAGGTCGAACTTGGGCGCAAGCACACCGATCGTGCAACGTAGTGAGCCACACCGAGTGGCGAGGGTAATGCTGTGCAAGGTCGAGAGCGTGTTTTCAAGAGATCTGCCTCTTTCCACCTATTTGGGGTGGTGACACGTTGTGGGTCTGAGCTGGCCGCAGGCTCGACGAGGGTCTAGGCAGACGATATATATCGCAGACTATGTGGTGAAAATTGTGCAGGCTGAGTCAGTGACAGATTCGTACATATTTACAGATGCGTGCGCAGTGCCTCTTGCGCCTTGCAGCCGTTCGTTGTGATTACTCGCAGAACACACACTCAGTCTCATCTGCAAGGAACATCCTGCCAATGAAAAAGGTCAAGCTCCTCGCCGCCAGTTCCATCGCCATGGCCTGCCAAC
This sequence comes from Pseudomonadota bacterium, assembly GCA_041169165.1. Taxonomy (GTDB): domain Bacteria; phylum Pseudomonadota; class Gammaproteobacteria; order Burkholderiales; family Burkholderiaceae_C; genus Sphaerotilus. Next base: position 153,007 of record JBEEJN010000001.1, on the reverse strand, counting down.
TGTTGGTCGCTGCGGCGGCCGTGGCGCAGTCAGGCGATGCTCTGCGAGACGCAGCGCAACGCGCTATTTCCACCAACCCGGAAGTCACAGCCCGCTTCAACGCGCTTCGCGCTGCGATCGAGGAAGTTGACGTCGCACGCGGGTCATACCTGCCGCGCGTCGACTTGTCGGCAGAGGCAGGCCGTACGAGCGATCGTGTCACCTCCAATACCCCGACAAATCAGTCCCACGCCCGTACTGGCATTGCCCTGTCAGCCACGCAGTTATTGTGGGACGGGCTCGGTACTCGCAATCAGGTCGACCGCCTTGACCATGTCAGGCTCACTCGTTATTTTGAATTCCTGGAATCCAGCGAACAAACAGCGCTGGAAGCGGTGCGTGCCTATATTGATGTGGTACGCGCGCGCCAACTCGTGAAGCTGTCGGAGGATAACTACGTCCAACACCGCCTCGTGCATGAACAGATTCAGGCTCGAGTAAAGGCGGGCGTAGGGCGCGGTGTTGACCTTGAGCAGGCAGCCGCGCGCATGGCATTGGCAGAGTCCAATCTGTCAACCGAAAGCGCCAACCTGCATGACATCACCGAACGATTTCGCCGCATCGTCGGGACGGCGCCACCAGCGTCGGCACCGCTTTCGCGCGTACTTGACAACAACCTGCCCAAGTCGCCCTCATCTGCCATCGAGTCGGCTGTGCGCCGCAGCGTGACGATCGCGGCGGCAATCGAGAATTTGCGTTCCGCACAGGCTCAGTCGCGTGAACGCGAGGGTCTGTTTCATCCGCGTGTTGAGGCGCGCGTACGAAGCGGCGTAGGCAATAACTTTGACGGCGTGCAGGATCAGAAGCGCGACACCAGCGCGTCGTTGGTGCTGAACTGGAATTTATTCAATGGCGGCGCGGACATAGCGCGGGTTCGACAGGCGACGGCGTTGCTGAATCAGGCAGCAGACGCTCGTGACAAATCGTGCCGAGACACGCGCCAGACAGCGGCCATTGCCCTTAACGATGTGAACCGTCTGGCTGAGCAGATGGGCGCGTTGGAGAGAAACGCTGCAGCGTCTGAGCGTGCCCGTGATGCCTATCGGCAGCAGTTCGAGATCGGTGGGCGCAGTCTGCTTGATGTTCTCAATGCTGAAAACGAGTTGTATGGCGCAAAGCGGGCACTCGTGCAAGCCGACCATGACATGGTGATTGCCAAAGCGCGCACTCATGCATCGATGAGCGGACTGGTCGGTGCGCTGGGCTTGGCCAGAGCTGGCAACGAGGAGGTTCCGGATGCCGCCAACTGGCAGGCTGGCGAAGACGTTGCCAGTCGCTGCCCACTCGGGCCGACTGAACTGGCGCTGGCATCGCGCAATGAACTCGACGCCAGGGCGAGATCTCAAATCGCGTCCGCGGCAACGTCGCCTGTACTTTCATCTCAAGCCGTGGCGTCGGTGCTTCCGCCAGGCATGTCCGCTAATGGCGCAGCCAGACCACTCGCCGCGGCAGCTCAAGGCGACGGGAACAGTGGTGTTGCGCCGCTCCCCACTGCGACGCCAGGCAACCTGCAGGCAGCACCTTCTCGGAAGGATCCGTCGCCGACCTCGCCGGTATCACAGCGCTTGATTGACTGGGCCAATGCTTGGTCGAACAAGGACGTGACGACCTATTTGTCTTTCTACGACCCGACATTCAAACCAGCCAATGTCGCCCGCGCCAAATGGTTCGACAACCGCAAGCGCTTGGTCACGCGTGAAGGCCCGATTGAGTTGCGCATCAGCAACATTCAGCGCCGGACCTTGTCACCTAATCTTGTAGAAACGAGCTTCGATCAGATTTACACGTCGCCTAACTTCAAGGATCAAACCCAGAAGGTCCTCCAGTGGAAGCGCAAAGGAAACGAGTGGTATATCGTGAAGGAAAGCAATCGCTGACTTCGGTACTGTCGCCTGAAGTCAGTCGTGCCTGCGGCTGAAGGCTGAATTCAGCTCTCGAGTGTGAATGACGCAAGTGTGTGACGCAAACGAAAAAGCCACCGGACGGTGGCTTTTTCTTGGCCGCCAATCTAGCGGACTTGACGATCAGCGCAGTGGCGGAGAGAGCGGGATTCGAACCCGCGGTGGGGATTAACCCACACACGCTTTCCAGGCGTGCGACTTAAACCGCTCATCCATCTCTCCAAGCCACGCAGTATAGCTTGGGTCGCAGCCGTTTCACGAACCATCAGCGCGATACACCCTTGTCGAAGGTTCGCGGCATTTGTTCAAAATGCCGGGCTGCTGAGCGACGTCGCCCAGCAAACCGCAAGGCCGCAACCTGTGTCGCGGCCCTGGATTCAAGCGCTGGTCAACGCACGACAGCGATCTGTTCGCGCTTTTCGCCCTTGTAGGTGAACAGTGTCAGCGCGCCATTCTTGATGTCGCCCTTTTCGTCGAAAGCGATCGTGCCGGTCACACCCTTGTAGCCAGCAGTCTTCGCCAGCACCGGCAGGTACTTGGCCGGATCGGACGAACCGGCCTTGACCATCGCTGCCACCATGACCTGGGTCGCGTCGAACACGTATGGCGCGTAGATCTGCACGTCAGCGTTGAACTTGGCCTTGAAGCGGGTCTTGAAGTCTTCCATCGACTTCTTGGCTTCTCCTTCCACACCACCTGCTTCGGCGCACACGACCTGATCGTCGTCCATGGCGCCGCCGGCCAGCTTTGGCAATTCGCCCGAGCAGATGCCGTCGCCACCCATGAATTTCGCCTTGATGCCCAATTGCTTCATTTGGCGAATCATCGGGCCAGCCACGGCGTCCATGCCGCCAAAGAAGACCACATCCGGCTTTTTGGCTTTGATGTTGGTCAAGATGGCAGTGAAGTCAGTGGCCTTGTCGTTGGTGAACTCGCGGCCCACGGTCTTGCCGCCGGCAGATGCGACGCCCTTCTCGAATTCATCCGCCACGCCCTGACCGTAGGCGGTGCGATCGTCGATGACGGCGATCGACTTGCCCTTCAGGTTCTTCACGGCATATCGACCCAGCGTGCCGCCCAAATGCACGTCATCAGCCACCACGCGGAACGTGGTCTTGAAGCCCTGACGGGTGAACTTGGGATTCGTGGCAGAAGGAGAAATCTGCGGAATACCGGCGTCGCTGTAGATCTTGGATGCCGGGATGGACGTGCCCGAGTTCAGGTGGCCGATGACGCCCGAAACCTTGGCGTCCACCAGCTTTTGTGCGGCCGCAGTACCTTGCTTGGGATCAGCACCGTCGTCCTCGGCGAGAAGTTCAAGCTTGACCTTCTTGCCGCCGATCGTCACGCCCTTGGCATTGAGCTCGTCGATCGCCATGCGCGCACCGTTCTCGTTGTCCTTGCCCAGGTGAGCGATCTGCCCACTGGTGGGGCCGACGTGGCCGATCTTGACAACTTCCTGCGCCGAAGCAGAACCGACAACGGCCAGAGCAATGGCGCCGACGATGGCATTGAACTTGATTTGCATGGATAGAGCTCCAGTTGAAATATGCATCAGGCTATGAATAAAACCCGAGGGCGTGAAGGTAACCCAAAAAACGTGCCTGGCATCAGCAGGGAATCCCTCAGCCATCCACCCCATGACGGGGCGTGGTAGCCCTCAGACAGTGATGACTCGGGCGTTGCCTGCGTGCGACGCCGCCAGGCTCGCTCGATGAGCAATCGTGATGGCCAGGACGCAAGCCCTTCAGACACCGGCGCCTGAAGGCACTGCGGGCCGGTTATCGCTTGCGCCGCCGGACCAGTTCCTGGTTGACGGACCGCTTGACCACGTCATGCAGCGTTTCAGACAACTCCTGCCGCAACTCCCGCACCAGCGTGTCAGCCAGCTGTGTGAGCAATGGCGTGAGGCTGGCGCGCAACCGGTATTCAAGCATCAGGTCCACGTGGCGCTGCACGTCCTGCAGCACTGCACGCACCAACTGCTCTTCGCCGGGTTCACCGTCGGGTGGTCCGACTGCGCCAGGCGGCGCGTCATGGCGGGGCCGGGCGCCGGGCAGCTTCTTGTCCCTGTCCGGCACCGGCTCAGTCCAAACCTCGGTCAGGGTGGGCAACAGGCTGGGAGGACCGCCACGCCGATTCATATCGATTTCACCTCGTGGCGCTCGATGGTCCACTGTTGAGAGGCATACCAGCGCCAACGCTGTCGGGCAGCTTCACGTAGCTCAGGGCCGAGGCCAACCACCTCGATGATGCGATCGAACACTGCGACGCCAGGCGGAACGTCGACGGCCAGATTCACCAGCACCGGATACCGTGGTGCCACCGTGGCCGCATCCAGATGCTCCAGCAGCACCACAGGCGTGGCCGCCAGTCGCTGTGGCAGATTGTCCAGACGGCCGCCACGCCAGTGCGGCACAAACTCCAACGGATCGAACTGCCACAACAGGCGGTCCAGATCGGCCAAAGTCTGCGCCGGCCCGTGCACTGCGAGTCGGGCGCCTTGCCGGTCTGCCTTGCGCAACAGCCGGCAGCAGTAGTCGCGAGGCTCAGGCACGTTGAAATGGAAAGCCACCGCAGGCACGTTCAGGTCTTTCGGCGAGGTGTCCAGCGGCTCACTGGCCAACAGGTGCCGTGATCACGCCGGTCCGGATGCGTCGTACCGTCATGATCCGCCGCCATTGCGAGGTCGGACCTGTCCGCATGCCCACACGCCCGCGCGTCGACCTCAGGCCGCCTGCGACAACACGTAATGTGTCAGCAGCGGCACCGGCCGACCGGTCGCGCCCTTGGCGGGGCCGCTGCGAAAAGCCGTGCCCGCCACATCCAGATGCGCCCAGGGATAGGCCTTGGCATAACGCTGCAGGAACTTGGCCGCCGTGATCGAACCACCCGCGCGCGATGCGATGTTGGGCATGTCGGCAAAATTGCTCTTCAGGCCTTCGTCGTATTCCTCATCCAGCGGCATGCGCCAGGCTGGATCAAGCGCAGCGTGGCTGGCTGCGAGCAACTGCTCCGCCAAGGCCTCATCGCTGGCGTACAAGCCGCTGTGATGATGGCCCAGGGCGATGATGATGGCGCCGGTGAGGGTGGCGATATCAACCACGGCCCTGGGCTTGAAACGCTCGGCGTAGGTCAGTGCATCGCAAAGGATGAGCCGGCCTTCAGCGTCGGTATTGAGTATCTCGATGGTCTGACCCGACATGCTTTTCACCACGTCACCGGGCTTGACGGCGCGGCCGCTGGGCATGTTCTCGCAAGTTGGGATCAGACCGATGAGGTTGACCTTGGGCCTGAGTTCGGCAATGGCGCGGAAAGTGCCGAGCACGCTGGCTGCGCCACCCATGTCGAACTTCATCTCATCCATGTCGGGGCCGGGCTTGAGCGAAATGCCGCCGGTGTCGAACGTGATGCCCTTGCCCACCAGCACCACCGGTGCGGATTTCCGGGCGGCCCCTTCGTACTTCAGCACGATGAACTGCGGGGGCTCGTCCGAGCCTTGGGCAACCGCCAGAAAGGCGCCCATGCCCAGCCGTGTCGCGGCCTTGCGATCCAGCACTTCCACGCCCAGACCGAACTCGGCGGCCAGGGCACGTGCTTGATCGGCCAGCCAAGTGGGGGTGCAGTGATTGCCCGGTCGGTTGGCCGCCTCGCGGGCGACCTCCACGCCAGCCCCCACCGCCACGGCCCGGCGCAGCGCCTCGCGGGCCTCGGGTGCGCCAGCCTTGGGCACCGCAAGGTTCAGGGTCTTGAAGACGGCCGGCGCTGGCGCAGAGGGCTTGGTATGACGATAGGTATACAGGCCGTCCGAAAAAGACGTGACCACCGCCTCGATCGACGCCGCAGGCAACGCGCCGGAGCCTGCCCAGGCCAGGGTCAGCGTCTTGACCGGCGCCGACTTGACCTGAGCCACCAGCGCCTGGGCGGCGCGCCGCACGCCTTTGGCGGCACCCGCATCGGCCACCACCGACAGGTAGAGCCGAGCGCTGCGCAGGCCGGCCGGATGGTGCAAATAAAAGCTCTTGCCTGCCTGCAATGGCAGATCGCCGGCAGCCACGAGGTTGTCGATCAACCCGGCCAACTCCGCCGGCAGGGCCCATTCACTGCGCTGAAGCGGCAGCAACAAAGCCACGGCGTCGCTGTTCCACTTGAGGGCTTCGGACAGTTCCGGCGTGCTGGTCAGAGTGAGGCGAGCGTCCATAATTCATCAAGTAATCAAACGCTTTGATGTTATTCGATTCCACTTTGCGCAAAGAACTGGGTCGCACCTTTGCCGCGACCCTGGTGGTGGTGCTTACCATCGTGCTCACTATCCTGCTTATCCGCATGCTCGGCCAGGCGGCGGGCGGGCGTGTCGCGCCGCAGGATGTTGCCTTGCTCATGGGCTTCACCGCCGTGGGTCATCTGCCAACCATGCTGAACCTGGCGCTGTTCGTCGCTGTGGTGTCCACCCTGACCCGTCTGTACCGCGACAGCGAGTTGGCGGTGTGGATGGTCAGCGGCGTGTCGCTGTTGCAGGTGGTATGGGCCATGGCCCGCTTTTGCATCCTGGTGGTGCTGTTCACTGCCGTGCTGGTGCTGCTGGTGTGGCCGTGGACGAACCGCCAGATCGTCGAACTACGCGATCGCTACGACCAGCGCTCCGACCTGTCGCGCGTGGCGCCTGGCCAGTTTCAGACCTCGGCCAACGGCCGGCGGGTGTTCTTCATCGACAACCAGCCCCAGCTTGCGGCGGCCAAGGCAGCATCCGGCGCCGACACAGGCGCCCTGACCGGTGCCGTGAGCGCCCAGGGCGTCGGACGCAACGTCTTCGTGCTCGACAACGCCGGCACGCGCGAGTCGATCACCACCGCCGAAAGTGGGCGGCTCGAGACCGACGCCCAGGGGCGCCGCACCCTGGTACTCACACACGGCACACGCGCCGACCTCGACCTGGTCTCGGGCAACAAGACCGTCTCGCAATTCAGCGAACAGGTGCTGCTGGTGAGCGAACGCGCCGCGGCCCGGCTCGATGAAGTGCCGCCCAAGGTCTACGACAGCCTCACCCTGCTCGGGTCCGACGCACCCGCGCTGCGTGGCGAACTGGTCTGGCGGGTCGGACTGGCCCTGTGCGGTGTCAATCTGGTGGTACTGGGTGCCGGCCTGGCGGCCGGCGGTCCACGCCGACAGGCGGGCAGTTGGACGCTGCTCCTGGCCCTGCTGGGCTTCATGGTCTACACCAACCTCATCAATTTGTCGCAGGCCTGGGTGGTGGCGGGACGCCAGAGCGTGGCAGCGGCCCTGTTCATGGTGCACGGCAGCGCCGCGCTCATCGGCCTGAGCCTACTGTGGTGGCGTGACAGCGGCGCAGCGCGTTTCGCCCTGCGCCGCGCCTGAGCTGTTCGCCCGGACGATCCATGCACACCGTACGCCGCCTGCTCTACCGGGAAATCCTGGACGCCAGCATCTTCGTCATGCTGGCCTTCCTGGGACTGTTCTTCTTCATCGATGTCGTGGGCGAACTCGAGAACATCGGCAAGGGCGGCTCGTTCTGGCAACTGCTCGCTGCCTGCCTGCTGCAGGCACCCGGCCACATCTACGAACTCACCCCCATTGCCTTGCTGATCGGCGCCATCTACGCGCTGGCACGCCTGGCGCAGTCGTCGGAGTTCACCATCCTGCGCACCGGCGGACTGGGCCCGGGGCGCGCCCTGGCACTGCTGACTGCGCTCGGCCTGGGATTTGCCGTGTTCACCTTCGTCGTGGGCGACTGGATCGCGCCCGTCAGCGAACGACAGGCCAGCCTGCTCAAGGCCAGCCGCGCCGGTGGCCTGACGGTCGACCGCAATGGTGCCTGGCTGCGCGCCAGTCAGCCGGGCGCCAACGGCGAAGAGCACCGCGTCACCGTCAACATCGGCAGCGCACACAGCGACGGCGAACTCCAGCGCGTGCGCCTCTACACCTTTGGTGCCAAGGGTGAACTGGTCGAGCGGCGCAGTGCGGAACGTGCCCGCATCCTGCCCGACGGGCGCTGGCAGCTGGAGGACGTATCAATTACCCGCTGGACGCCGCGCCAGGACGAGGCCGCCAGCAGCGCCTCCGCCAGCCCGGCGGCTGCAGCACCGGCCGCGAGCGGCGACCTGTCCGCGGGCGACGTCGCGCTGGCCGAGTTGCAGTTGGCGCCCGACAGCCACGTCGAGCGCCAGATCTGGGACGGCGGCCTCAAGCGCGACGTCGTGGCAGCGGCGGTGCTGCCGTTGTCGACCATGTCGACCCTGGCGCTGTACACCTATATGTCCCACCTGTCGGAGCATGAGCAGGCGGCGCAGCGCTATGAGATCCAGTTCTGGCGCAAGGCGCTGTACCCCTTCGCCTGCCTGGTGATGCTGGGCCTGGCCCTGCCTTTTGCCTATCTGCACGGGCGCAGCGGCGGCGTCAACGTCAAGGTCTTCGGCGGCATCCTGCTGGGCATCAGCTTCGTGCTGCTGAACAATGTGTCCGGCCATCTGGGTCTGCTGCGCAGCTGGACGCCCTGGATTGCCGCCGGCGCGCCCAGCGTGGTCTACCTACTGCTTTCTCTCGCCGCCTTCAGCTGGCTGGTGCGTTACCGCTGAGCGGCCCCAGACAAGTTCCACGCCCTCCACGACCCGAACCCGAACTGATGCCCGACGCCATCGTCCTGTTTGCCCACGGCGCCCGCGACCCGGCCTGGGCGCAGCCCTTCCATGCCATCGCCGAGCACATGCGTGAGCGCGATCCGGCCACCCCGGTGACGCTGGCCTTTCTGGAGCTGATGCAGCCCTCGCTGGGCGACGCCGTGGCCGCGCTGGTGGCCCAGGGCGCAGGCTCGGTGCGCGTGGTGCCGCTCTTTCTGGGCGCGGGTGGCCATGTCAGGCGCGACCTGCCCGAGCTGCTGGCCAGCATTCGCGCCGCCCACCCCGGCCTGACCCTCGACGCAACGCCTGCCATCGGCGAAAGCGAGGCCATCACCCGCGCCATCGCGCTGGCGGCATGGACGCTGGTGAACGAACAGGCCTGAGGGCGGCACGACATCCATGAACCTGCACCGGTTCCGCTTCGTGCGTCCATGAACCTGCACCAGTTCCGCTTTGTGCGTCCATGAACCTGCACCAGTTCCGCTTTGTGCAGGAGGCCGCGCGCCGCAACCTCAACCTGACCGAGACGGCCAAGGCACTGCACACCTCGCAGCCCGGCATCTCCAAGGCCATCCTGGAGCTGGAGCAGGAGCTGGGCATCGACATCTTTGCGCGCCACGGCAAGCGGCTCAAGCGCATCACCGAACCAGGGCTGCAGGTGCTGGCGGCCATCGACATCATCCTGCGCGAGGTGAGCAACCTCAGGCGCATCGGCGACGAATTCCGGCAGCAGGAAACCGGCGCACTCTCGATCGCCGCCACCCACACCCAGGCGCGCTATGTGCTGCCGCGTGCGGTGGCCGCGCTGCGGCTGCGCTACCCCAAGGTGACCGTGAGCCTGCACCAGGGCACACCCGAGCAGATCGCGCAGATGCTGCTGGACGACGTGGCCGAGGTCGCCATTGCCACCGAATACCTGGCCCAGGTCGACGGCCTGGTCACCCTGCCCTGCTACGAGTGGCAGCATGTGGCGGTGGTGCCGGCCGACCACCCGCTGGCCACGGTGGAGCGGGTCGACCTGGAGGCGCTGGCGCGCGAGCCGCTCATCAGCTACCACCTCAGCTTCACCGGCCGCCACCGCATCGACGCCGCCTTCGCCCAGCGCCAGCTCAGGCCGGCCTATGTGCTCGAAGCGATCGACTCCGACGTCATCAAGACCTATGTGAAGCTGGGCATGGGCGTCGGCCTGGTCACCGAGCTGGCGGTGCGCGACGACCCGCTGTGCGCCCCCGGCGGCGAACTGGTAGCGCGGCCGGTCGGCCATCTCTTTGGCCAGAACGTCACCCGCATCGCCTTCAAGCGCGGCGCCTACCTGCGCCTGTTCGTCTACAGCCTGGTCGAGCTGCTCACGCCGCGCCTGACCCGCGCCGTGGTCGAGAAGGCCGTGGCCGCGGTGCTTGCGCCGGCTGACCAGCACGGCGCCGACGGCCTTTGAACGCCGGGCCACCCCAACACAGCGCCACGCCTTTCCGTCCCTCCTCCGACTCAAGACGTTCGCCCTTGCCTGCACCACCATGACGAAGCCCACGCCTGCCGCCCCCGCCGCGATCACGCCCCGCACCCCCGCGCTCACCAGCCGCCTGCCGGCCGTGGGCACGACCATCTTCACCGTCATGTCGGCGCTGGCCACCGAATGCGGCGCGGTCAACCTGGGCCAGGGTTTTCCGGACTTCGCCGGTGACCCCAAGCTTTTGGATGCGGTGGACGCCGCCATGCGCGCCGGCCACAACCAGTACCCGCCCATGACCGGCATCCTGGCGCTGCGCGAGGCCATCGCGGCCAAGGTCGCCACGCTCTACGGCCACCGCTACGACCCGGTGAGCGAGATCACCGTCACCGCCGGTGCGACCCAGGCCATCATCACCGCGGTGCTGGCCCTGGTGCACCCGGGCGACGAGGTCATCGTGCTGGAGCCCTGCTACGACAGCTATGTGCCCAGCATCACCCTGGCCGGCGCCACGCCGGTCTTCGTGCCGCTCACCCCCGGCAGCTTCAGGCCGGACTTCGACCGGATCGCCGCCGCCATCACGCCGCGCACCCGCGCCCTCATCGTCAACACGCCGCACAACCCCAGCGCCACGGTGTGGAGCGAGGCCGAGATGCGCCAGCTCGAAGCCCTGCTCGCGCCCACCGACATCCTCGTCATCGCCGACGAGGTCTACGAGCACATGGTCTACGACGGCGCCCTGCACCAGAGCGCCGCACGTTTCCCGGCCCTGGCGGCGCGCAGCGTGGTCATCTCCAGCTTCGGCAAGACCTATCACGTCACCGGCTGGAAGATCGCCTACGCCGCCGCGCCCGCGCCACTCATGGCCGAGTTCCGCAAGGTGCACCAGTTCAACGTCTTCACGGTCAATACGCCGATGCAGCACGCCCTGGCGGCCTATATGGCCGACCCGGCGCCCTACCTGAACCTGCCGGCCTTCTACCAGCACAAGCGCGACCTGTTCCGCGCCGGCCTGGCCAAGACGCGCCTCACGCTGCTGCCCAGCACCGGCAGCTACTTCCAGTGCGTGGACTACTCGGGCATCAGCCACGAGGCACGCAGCCTGTCCGAAGCCGAGTTCTGCCTGTGGCTGACGCGCGAGGTCGGCGTGGCCGCCATCCCGCTCTCGGCCTTCTATCACGACGGCTACGATCAGCACATCGCCCGGCTGTGCTTCGCCAAGAAGGACGAGACCCTGCTCGCCGCGCTGGACCGCCTGGCGAGCCTGTAGGCAGCGTCACCTCGGCTGCCCCACACCGACCTGGCAACCGTGCCGGCCCTGCGCCTGCCCGTGCTTCGACGCAACTCCCCTCCCCGCCCCTCCCCGCCGCGAACTTCATGACTGCCCAACTGCACAGCACCCGCGTCGGCGCCACCCTGGTGCTCACGCTGACCGACCTGGCCACACGCAATGCCCTGTCACCCGCCGTCTACGCGGCCGGCGTCGAAGCCCTGGTGGCCAGTGAGGCCAACGCCGAGGTACGCGTCGTCGTCATCACCGGCGCAGGGGGTCATTTCTGCGGCGGCGGCAACCTCGACCAGTTGGCCGGCGTACGCGGCCAGCCCGCGCGCCAGGCCGAACGCGTCGAGGCACTGCACACCTGGGTCGAGGCCATCCGCACCCATCCCAAACCGGTGATCGCCGCGGTGGAAGGTGCGGCAGCCGGCGCGGGCTGCTCGCTCGCCCTGGCCTGCGACCTGCTGGTCGCCTCCAGCGAGGCGAAGTTCGGCCTGGCCTACGGCAAGCTCGGCTTCACGCCCGACGGCGGCGCCACCCACCACCTGGCGCGCAACCTGCCGCGCAACCAGGCGCTGGAATGGCTCTGGCTGGCCCAGCTGCGCGGCACCGCCGAGCTCGACCGCCTGGGCCTGATCACCCGCGTGAGCGCCCCTGGCGAAGCGCTCAACACCGCCCTGACCCTGGCCGAGCAACTCGCGACCATGGCGCCCAACGCCCTGGCCAGCGCCAAGGAACTCGTCAACGCCGCGCCCGGCGCCGAACTCGCCGCCCACCTGGCGGCCGAGCGCGACGCCTTCGTCGCCAACGTCAACCACGCCAACGGCGGCGAAGGCCTGGCGGCATGGAAGGAAAAGCGTTCGCCGCGCTTCGGCTGAGCTCGTTCACTCTGCGTCGGCCGTGCCCGCGCCGCGCCTTGCGGCTCGGCCAGCGCCAGCCCGACGCCCGCCCGTCCTGTCGTCCCCAACTCATGACCACCCCCATCCTCGACACCGAAGAACGCCAGCAGATCGAAGGCGGCTCGTGGTTCTCCAAGCTCAGCCCCTCGCTGCGCGCCGACATCCTTTCGCGCGCCCTGGTGCGGCGGTATCCGGACGGCATCCAGATCGCCTCGCGCGGCACCCCGCCCAACGACTGGGTCGGCGTGGCCAGCGGCGCGGTACGGGTGTCGACCGTGTCGCTGTCGGGCAAGCAGATCACCCTGACCTATGTCGAGCCCGGCACCTGGTTCGGCGACATCTCGCTGTTCGACGGCCTGCCGCGCACCCATGACGCCACCACCCACGGCCCGACCACGCTGCTGGTGGTTCGCAAGCCCGACTTCAACGAGCTGCTGTCACGCCACACCGAGCTGTACGAGGCCCTGCTGCGCCTGAACTGCCGGCGCATGCGCCTGATGTTCGCCACCTTCGAGGACCTCAACACCAAGCCCCTGGCCGCCCGCCTGGCCAAGCAGATCCTGCTGCTGGCGCGCAGCTACGGCATCAACCAGGGCGAGGAGATACGCATCGGCCTGCAGTTGGCGCAGGAGGACCTGGCCCAGCTGCTCGGTGCCTCGCGCCAGCGCGTGAACCAGGAGCTGAAAGGCTTCGAGCGCGAAGGCGCGGTGCGCGTCGAGCCCACCCGCCTGGTGGTGCTGTCGCGCGAGAAGCTGCTGGCGCTGTCGGAACGCTGAGGCGCTGCCACGCCGCGGCGCGGCTACTGGTTCTCCCGGGGCGCCGCGGCGCCTAGGTGACTGCCGGCTGGGCGATGTCCGGGCGATGATGGTCGGGTCGACACACGACCATCCACGATCACCCCACAGCGCCCACCCGCAGGAGACGATCACCGTGAGCAGCCCCAACGCCGCCGCCCCGAACGACAAGCAGCAGGCCAACAGCGGCACCCGCCCGGTCTCGGGCGCCCACGCCTTCGACCTGGCCGTGCTCGACCAGTACCTTGCCCAGCGCCTGCCCGGCTACGCCGGCCCGCTCAGCGTCGAGCAGTTCAAGGGCGGCCAGTCCAACCCGACCTACAAGCTCATCACGCCGGGCACGACCTACGTGATGCGCGCCAAGCCCGGCCCGGTCGCCAAGCTGCTGCCCTCGGCCCACGCCATCGAGCGCGAGTTCCGCGTCATGGCTGCCCTGGCCGGCAGCCGGGTGCCGGTGGCCAGGATGCACCTGCTGTGCGACGACGAGTCCGTCATCGGCCGCGCCTTCTACATCATGGAATACGTCGAGGGCCGGGTGCTGTGGGACCAGAGCCTGGCCGACCTGGCCAAGCCCGAGCGCGGCGCCATCTACGACGAGATGAACCGCGTCATCGCCGCCCTGCACAGCGTGGACGTGGGCGCCATCGGCCTGGCCGACTACGGCAAGCCGGGCAGCTACTTCGAGCGCCAGATCGGGCGCTGGAGCAAGCAGTACCTGGCCTCCATCACCGAGCCCATCCCCGAGATGGACAGGATGATCGCCTGGCTGCCCGAGCACATTCCGGCCGGCGCGCGCGACGCCAGCCGCGTCAGCATCGTGCACGGCGACTACCGGCTGGACAACGTCATGTTCCACCCCAGCGAGCCACGCGCGCTGGCGGTGCTGGACTGGGAACTCTCGACCCTGGGCCACCCGCTGGCCGACTTCAGCTACCACTGCATGGCCTGGCACATCCCCTCGGGCACCTTCCGCGGCATCGGCGGCATGGACCTCGAAGCGCTCGGCATCCCGGCCGAGGAGGTCTACATCGAGCGCTACTGCGCGCGCATGAACGAGGCATTGAGCGAGCGCATGGACGGGCGCCAGGCGGCCGCGCTGCGGCTCGACCCTGGCGCGCTGGCGACAGACTGGAGCTTCTATCTGGCCTACAACATGTTCCGCATCGCCGCCATCCTGCAAGGCATCGCCCGCCGGGTGGTGGACGGCACGGCATCCAGCGCCCAGGCGCGCGAGGCCGGCGCGGCAGCCCGCCCGCTGGCCGAGCTGGCCTGGAAGTTCGCCCAGCGCGCCTGACGACCCCGGGGCGCGCCACCCGTCGCCCCTCACGACGACTTTCGAGATGCGCCCGCCGGACGCGCCCCCCAACACGTCCGCCCCCGTTCCCCATCCCCCACGACCCGCAGGAGACACCCCATGGACTTTGCCTACTCGGCGCGCACCCAGGAGCTGCAGGCCCGCCTGCTCGCCTTCATGGACGAGCACATCTACCCCAACGAGGCGGCCTGGTGGGCCGAGATCGAGGCCAACACCGCCGCCGGCAAGCGCTGGACGACGCTGGAAGTGATCGAGCGCCTCAAACCCAAGGCACGCGCGCTGGGCCTGTGGAACCTCTTCCTGCCGCCCACGGCCGAGGGTGCGGCGGCCGCCAGCCAGTCGAACGAGTTCGCAGGCATCGGCCTGTCCAACAGCGACTACGCGCCCCTGGCCGAGATCATGGGCCGGGTGCCCTGGGCGAGCGAGGTCTTCAACTGCTCGGCGCCCGACACCGGCAACATGGAGACCATCGCCCGCTACGGCAGCGCCGAGCTCAAGCAGCGCTGGCTGCAGCCGCTGCTCGAAGGCCGCATCCGCAGCGCCTTCGCCATGACCGAGCCGGCCGTGGCCTCGTCGGATGCCACCAATATCGAGGCCCGCATCGAGCGCGACGGCGACGACTACGTCATCAACGGCCGCAAGTGGTGGACCTCGGGCGCCGGCGACCCGCGCTGCGCGGTCTACATTTTCATGGGCAAGACCGACCCGACCGCGCCGCGCCATTCGCAGCAGTCCATGATCCTGGTGCCGGCCGACACCCCGGGCATCACCATCGTTCGTGCCCTGAACGTGATGGGCTACGACGACGCGCCGCACGGCCACATGGAGGTCGACTTCAGGAACGTGCGCGTGCCGGCCAGCAACATACTGCTGGGCGAGGGCCGTGGCTTCGAGATCGCCCAAGGCCGCCTGGGCCCGGGCCGCATCCACCACTGCATGCGCCTGATCGGCCTGGCCGAACGCTCACTCGAGCTGATGTGCAAGCGCGCAAGTAGCCGCGTAGCCTTCGGCAAGCCCATCGCCGCGCAGACGGTGACACAGGAGCGCATCGCCGAGGCGCGCTGCCGCATCGACATGGCGCGCCTGCTCACCCTCAAGGCCGCATGGATGATGGACCTGGCCGGCAACAAGGCCGCCAAGGCCGAGATCGCCATGATCAAGGTGGTCGCGCCCGGCATGGCCTGCCAGGTGATCGACTGGGCCATGCAGGCGTTTGGCGGTGCCGGCGTGAGCCAGGACACCCCCCTGGCCTACTACTACGCCCAGGCGCGCACCCTGAGATTTGCCGACGGCCCGGACGAGGTTCACCGCAACGCCATCGCCAAGATCGAGCTGGGTCGACACGCGGCCAACGTCTGAATCAGCCGGCGCCGAACGCGACTGCAGCCGGCGCGCAGGGGCAGATGAGGCCTCAGCGACCGGCGCCCTTGGGTTCACGCGCCTGCGCACCGGCCGCCCGCCGCTCGGCACAGATGTCGACCGCGCGCACGCTGGCGGCTTCTGCCAGCGCCAGCACGCTGTCCAGCAAGGGCAGACCCAGCCCATCGTCGGCGTTGCGGATCTGGGTGCGCAGATACAGGCGCCCGCGCAGCACCATCACCACCAAAGGGCGGTCGGCCTCCAGCCAGGTGGTGCAGGCGCGCAGCAGGCGCAGCCCCATGTCGCCTTCCAGCCAGCGGCGCACCAGGCCTTCCTGGCTGGCCAGACCGACCAGGCGCGAGCCCAGCATGGGCACGCTGTCAAGATCGGTGCTGCTGTACAGGGTGAGCCAGCGCGCTTCTTCGGGCAGGTCAAGCTTGACCACGGTCTGCTTGCCGTCGGTCAGGCGGGCATAGGCGTCATCCTCCAGCCGGTCGGCCAGGGTACGCGTGAGCACCATCATGTGCAGTTGTTCGGGCAGGCCGGCATCGATGCGCACCCGCAATTCGCGCTCGGCGATGTAGTTGCGCTGGGGCGGGCCCCATTCGAGGCGGGCGGGACGGCCGCCGAGGCGGCCTTCGAGCACGTAACCCGTGCCCTCGTGGACCCGCTTGAATGACCACTCGTGCTTGTAGGCACAGGCTTCGAGCACACGTCCGGCCTCGTCGAGCGGGACACGGAGCATCAGGCGTTGCAGCTTGGAGAGCATGGCAGGCAGGATATCGAATAGAGTGAGCTTAGCGCCTCTCCTTCATCCACGATCCGCAGGTCTACACCATGATCGAGCTGTACTCCTGGGCTACACCCAACGGCCACAAGGTCCACATCATGCTGGAGGAATGTGGCCTGCCCTATCGCGTGCATGCGGTAGACATCGGCGCCGGGGCGCAGTTCGCGCCCGACTTCCTCGCCATCAGCCCGAACAACTAGATCCCCGCCCTGGTCGACCGTGACGGGCCGGACGGCGCACCCATCTCGCTGTTCGAGTCCGGCGCCATGCTGCTGTACCTGGCCGGCAAGAGCGGGCGCTTCCTGCCGGCCGACACCCGCGGCAAATATGACGTGCTGCAGTGGCTGATGTTCCAGATGGGCGGCGTGGGCCCCATGCTCGGACAGGCGCACCACTTCCGCATCTATGCGCCCGAGAAGATCGACTACGCCGTCAATCGTTATACCAACGAAGCCCGGCGGCTGTACGGCGTGATGAACAAGCGGCTGGGCTCGAGCAAATACCTGGGCGGCGCGGAGTATTCGATCGCCGACATCGCCGTCTACCCCTGGTTGCGCTCATGGAAGAACCAGGGCATCGATTGGGCCGACTATCCCCACCTCAAGGGCTGGTTCGACGAGATCGGCCATCGCCCGGCGGTCCAGCGCGGCTGCAGCGTGCTGGCCGACCTCAGAAAGCCAATCACCGATGACAAGGCGCGCGAGGTGCTGTTCGGCGCCACCCAATACGCCCGGCACTGAGCTGACTCCAGGTCATGGCCGCCGGCGCACTCAGGCGGGCCTGATGTGCAGGCTGACGTCCAGCGTCTCGTCCGCACCACCCAGGCGCACGCCGCGCACCGGCGCACACACGCTGTAGTCCGGCCCCACGGCCAGACGGACATGACGTTCGCCGGCCAGCGTGCCATGGGTGATGTCGACCGCCAGCCACAAGCGCCGCGCCACATCAACGCAGACCTCGGCCCAGGCATGGCTGGCCTGCGGCTCGGCCGGCGTTGGCTGCTCCGGCGCGAGCGCCTGCGCTGTCGCACCGCTTTCAGGCTGCGCCATCCAGTAGCCGCTCACATAACGGGCCGGCAGACCCAGGCTGCGGCAGGCGGCGATGTAGACCTGGGCATGGTCCTGACAGACACCGGCGCCCAGGCTCAAGGCCTCGGCGGCGGTGGTGCCGGCATGGGTGCGTCCGGACTGGTAGGACACGCCACGGCGCACCTGCGCCGCCAGGTGAAGCAGCGCGGCGGACGCGTTCTCACCCTGGCCTGGTGCAAGCGCGTCGGACGCACCGCCGGGCAAGGCCGCACGCGCCAGATGGCGGATGCCGTCGTCCGGCGTGGCCAGTGCCGAGGCGCGCAGATACAGCCCAGGGTCATGCGACGCGGCGTCTTGCCACCAGGGCGAAGCACTGGTGTCGACCACCCCCGCAGCATGGATCACCATCTGACGCGTCGGGCGCTCGAGGGTCCAGGTGTGGCAGCGGTTGCCCCAGGCGTCGCGTTCCAAGCCGGCATGCACCGAGCCGTGCACCGCCCAGTGCAGCACCTGCTGACCGGCGTCGTCACGCGGCGTCAGGCGCAGCGTCTGCACCAGCCGGCGCGGCGCGACGCGGTAGCGGTAGACCGTGCGGTGATCGATGCACAACTTCATGATGGCGCGGATGTTCGCAAGATGCGAGCCCGCCCTGCACCCAGGCCGGGCACCTGTCCGGTGCCGGCGGACCCGGCCAGGTCGCGGCGGGCGACACGGTCAGCCGGCCTGGGCCGGGTCGGACACGTCGTCGCGTCCCGCATCATTCGCCTCCGGTGCCGCCTGCGGCCGCCGTTCCGCATCCCCACACGCCTCACCTACCGTCTGCACAGCCGCAAGCACCGAGGCCTGGGCAGCAATGTCTGTACGCCCATCCGCACGGGCAGCCGTCGAGATGGGGCAGGCTGATTCACCGTCAGGCGTCACCGTCACCGCAACCTGTGGCACGGCGCGGCCGCCGCCGCGAATGACGCCACGCAGCGGCGCCACGTCGGCATAGTCACGCCCCCAGGCCAGGGTCACATGATCCTGGCCAACCGGAACGTCATTGGTCGGATCCAGCGCCACCCAGCCGTGCTGAGGACACCACACGGCCGCCCAGGCATGCGACGCATCCGCACCCACCAGGCGCGGCTGGCCGGCCGGCGGATGGGTGAGCAGGTAACCACTCACATAACGTGCCGCCAGGCCGAGCGAACGCAGCGCGCCGATCATGACGTGGGCAAAGTCCTGGCATACCCCTTGACGCAAGGCCAGCGCGGCAGGCGCACGCGTGGCCACCGAGGTGGCTTGCGGCCGGTACTCGAAATCGCGGTGGATGGCGTGCATGAGGTCCAGCGCCGCCTCCAGCAGCGGCCGTCGCGGCGTGAAGTGCGGCTCGGCGTAGCGGCGCAGCGCACTGTCGCGCGGGGCATACGACGAGGCGAGTGAGAACTCCACCGCTTCGCGTTCGACCGGGTCGACGCGCCCTGGGCGGTAGCGCAGCCGCTCGGCCACGGATTCCCAGGGTGGGCTGGCTGGCACATCGAGCGCCGCGCTGGGATGCACGTCGACCGAAAAAGTCGACACCACCGTCAGGCGTTGATGCACCACGCTGTGGCTGAAGGTATGGCGCCAGTTGCCCCAGGCATCGTGGCTGGCGTGCAGGCCGACCAGCACGGTGGTCAGCCGGTCCGCGGCGACTGGCCCGGGTGCAGCTGCACCGGACACATCGTCACCAGCTTGTGCCGACCCATGCAGGAGTCCAGAGCCGGCCGATGGCGCGTCCGCGTGCGGGCCGGCGCGGTCGGGCGGCGGCACGATGTCCAGGTTCCAGCAGCTGATGGACTGGCGGGGCGTATCGCGTGGGCGCAGGTAGGCCAGGTGATGGGCCAGTTCGACCGGCGCGTCGTAGGCATAACTGGTGTCATGGCGCACATGAAGTCGGCGCACCGCTGCCGGCGCGGCCGCGACGGATGGCGGGCGGTCGAGCGCCGTGGCGGCCGGGGCCACGAGTGCAGCGACCTCGGCAGCAGGATCGGCCGGCGGCGGCAGATCGGCGGTGCTGACCGTGTCAGGGTCACGGTCCGGCATGGCGACGGTGGGGCTGTTGCGCTGGCTGGCGGCGGGCGTCACGCTGCCCTCCTCATTGCCAGACCTGATGGTCGGCATGGGCCACATGCGAGAACAGGCGGTGGCTGATCTCGTCCGACAACGCCAGCGCACTGCCGCTGCAGCCGTCGAGCAGGCGGCGCAGTTCGGCATAAGGCGCCGCCCCGGCCAGCCAGGCGCTCTGAATGGAAGAAGCGGTGCCGACGGGCGGTGGCTCGGCGCGGCACAGGGCGTCCAACGACCAGGTGTCCGGCGCCGGCAGCCGTGCCGCCACAGCGTCGGCCCAGGCACTGTTGTGGCGCGCCAGCTTGCGCAGGCGTTCGCGCATGGTGCGCGCCACCCAGGCCAGGGAACGCGGATTGTCGGTATCCATCACGACCAGGTGCAGCAGCGGCGGCACCTCGCGGCGCGCCTGGAACTGGGCGCGGTAGGTGATGGTGGAGTCGAACAGCCCCAGCAGCAGGGCGAAGCCGTCGTCGCTGGACGGCAGGTCACGCTCGAAGCCCAGCGCCAGGGCGTGCGCGAGCATGTCCAGCCGCTCCAGCATGCGACCCACGCTCATGAGGCGCCAGCCGTCGTCGCGCGTCATGCGGTCGGTCTGGGCACCGGTGATGGCCGCCAGCTCCACGCCGACCACCGCCAGCACCTCGAGCACATCGGACAGCGGCGGGCTGTCGGAACTGCGCTGCAGCGAGCTCATCAGCCGCTCGAATCGCACGCCGACCTGGTCGATGAGCGACCAGTGTTCGGTCGACAGCCGCTCGCGCAGGGCCTGTGCGCTCAGGCGCAGGGCGTGCAGGTTGTAGGCCACGCCGGACCGGGCGCCCTTGCCGTCGCGGCCAGTGCCCAGGCTGCCGACCAGGGCACGTTCGAAGACCCGCGCGCGCTGGGCGCTGATGGCCGGCGAGTCGCCCACCGGGCTGGGCACGCCCCAGCGGATCAGGCCGTGACGCTGCGCCAGGCTGTGCAGCACGTTCATCACGCCGGGGTGGGCGGCGGGCAGCGCTTCGAGCGTGAGACGGGCCAGGCGCACGGTGGATTCGGCGCGTTCGGTGTAACGACCGAGCCAGAACAGGTTCTCGGCGGCGCGGCTGGTGATGGGGCGATGCCAGCCCACCAGGTCGGCCGGTGCGAGCGGGCGCGGCAGCAAGGAGGTGGGATCGACCTCGCCGTCGGTCAGCACCCAGGTGTCGGTGCTGGCGCTGCCGCGCTGCATCGACAGATAGGCATCGGCGCGTTCGCTGCGTCGTTCGGCCGGGTGGCGGCCGCGGCTTTCCACCCGCGTCATGCCGCCCGGCAGCACGCGCCAGCTGCCGTTGCCGTCCGCCACGGCGTAGACGCGCACCACCGCCGAACACGGCTCGAGCCGGCCGTCGCGCCACACCGGCTGCTCGGACGGGCGCATGGGCGCGAGCAGGGTGTAGGCCGCCGGGTCGACGTCGATGGCGTTTTGCAGCCGGCGCTGCGCCGCCGCATCGAGCGATGACACGCGCACCGGCGCGAAGGCCGGGCCATTCGAGCCGGGCGGAAAGGTCGGCGCCACGACGAACTCGGCCAGGCGCTCACGATTGGCCTGCCACACGCTCATCTCGCCGCACCACCAGCTGGTGGCGGCGGGCAACATTAATTCCTCGCCCAGCAGCTGGCGGCACACGCCCGGCCAGAAGGCGGCCAGGCCCGGGCTTTCCATCAGGCCGGCACCGGGCGCGTTGCCCATCACCAGTTCGCCGGCGCGCACCGCCTGCAGCAGGCCGGGCACGCCAAGCTGGCTCTCGTTACGCAGTTCCAGCGGGTCGAGCCATTCGTCATCGACCCGGCGCAGCAGCACATGCACACGTTCCAGACCATGCAGGGTCTTGAGGTACAGGCGCTGGTCGCGCACCGTCAGATCGCTGCCTTCGACCAGGCTCAGGCCCAGGTAGCGCGCCAGGAAGACATGCTCGAAATAGGTCTCGTTGTGTGGCCCGGGCGTGAGCAGGGCCACGCGTGAGCGTTCGCCGGCCGGGCTGGAGCGCAGCAGGCCGTCGAGCAGGGCCTGGAAACTGGCCGCCAAGCGCTGCACCTTGAGCTCGCGGAAGACCGCGCTGAACTGCTGGGCAATGATGAGACGGTTTTCCAGCAGATAACCCAGGCCGGAAGGCGCCTGGGTGCGGTGGCCAACCACCCACCACAAGCCGTCCGGGCCGCGCGCCAAGTCGACCGCCACCACATGCAGCCAATGCCCGCCGGCCGGCTTCACGCCCTGCATGGGCCGCAGGTATTGCGGATGGGCGTGGACGAGCTGAGCGGGCAGCATGCCGGCCTGCAGCAACGTCTGCTCGCCATACACATCGGCCAGCGCGGCGTCGAGCAGCCGGGCGCGCTGCACGACCCCGCGCTCGATGTGAGCCCATTCGTCCGCACTGATCAGGAAAGGCAGCAGCTCCAGCGGCCAGGTGCGCGGCTGCTCGTGGCCTTCGGCATAGACGTTGTAGGTGGCGCCATCGTCGCGCAGGCGGCGTTGCACCCGCGCCATGCGGGCCGCCAGATCCATCCAGCCGTGCGGTCCGAGTTCGGTGAAGAAGCGCTGCCACAAGGGCAACAGACCCGTGGCGCTGCCCCCGCCTGCCGGGCCACCAGGGGCAGACTCGCGGGGAGGCGACTGCTGCAGCAATTCGTTGTAGTGGTCGGCACGACCGCGCACCGCCGCCGCGCCGGCCAGCGCAGCGGCGTCGGTGGTCTGTGCTGCAAACAGGTTGGCCGCCCCAGGATCGTCCTCGACCGCATCGGGATCGACCAGGGTGATGCTGCCGGTGCCGTCGTCGTCCAGGTCGGCCTGCGCGTCGAGCGCGGCTGCGTTGTCGTCCATGCGCACATCATGCCCGCCGCCCTGCCCGGTCTCCATCCGTAGCCGCCCCCTGACGTGTCGGCCTGTGCGGACAGGGCAGACATGGTCGGCGCGGCCGTCGTGCAGGGCGACACGACCGTCGTCGGACCGGGGGGGCGGACCCGTCGGGCGTCAGGCTCGGCGCAGGTCGAGCGTGAAGGGGAACTCCCAGCTGCGTACCGCGTCGGCCGGCGTCACCTTGCTGCCGGTGTGGTTCATGGCAAAGAAGCGCGCCAGGCGGCGGCTCTCGGCCTCGAAGGAGTTGATCGGGAAGGTGTCGTAGTTGCGACCGCCCGGGTGCGCCACGTGGTACTGGCAGCCGCCCAGGGAGAGCTGGTTCCAGCGGTCGACCAGGTCGAAGACCAGCGGCGCATGCACGCCGATGGTGGGGTGCAGGGCCGAGGCCGGCTGCCAGGCGCGGTAGCGCACGCCGGCCACGTATTCCCCCACCCGGCCGGTGGGTTGCAGCGCGATGGCGCGGCCGTTCACCGTGACCACATGGCGCGGGTCGACCAGGCCGGTGACCTTGACCTCGATGCGTTCCAGCGACGAGTCGACGTAGCGCACGGTGCCGCCCACCGCGCCCTCCTCGCCCATCACGTGCCAGGGCTCCAGGGCGTTGCGCAGGGTCAGGTGCACGCCGCGTGCGCTCAGCTCGCCCACCTTGGGGAAGCGGAACTCGAAGTGCGGCGCGAACCAGGACGAGTCGAAGGCATAGCCGGCCCGCTGCATGTCGGCCATGACGTCGTCGAAGTCCATCTGCACGAAGCTCGGCAGCAGGAAACGGTCGTGCAGCTCGGTGCCCCAGCGCACCAGCGGCGCGCGGTAGGGCTGCTGCCAGAAGCGCGCGATGAGCGAGCGCAGCAGCAGCTGCTGCACGATGCTCATGCGCGCATGCGGCGGCATCTCGAAGGCGCGCAGCTCCAGCAGGCCCAGGCGGCCGGTCGAGCTGTCGGGCGAGTAGAGCTTGTCGATGCAGAACTCGCTGCGGTGGGTGTTGCCGGTGACGTCGATCAGCACGTTGCGCAGGGTGCGGTCGACCAGCCAGGGCGGCATGTCCTGGCCGTGGATCTGGCGGTTGCGCTCGATCTCGGCCAGCGCGATCTCCAGCTCGAAGACCTGGTCGTTGCGCGCCTCGTCCACCCGCGGCGCCTGGCTGGTCGGGCCGATGAACATGCCGCTGAAGAGGTAGCTCAGCGAGGGATGGTTGTGCCAGTAGGCCAGCAGCGAGGCCAGCAGGTCGGGCCGGCGCAGGAAGGGTGAGTCAGCCGGCGTGGCGCCGCCCATGACGAAGTGGTTGCCCCCGCCGGTGCCGGTGTGGCGGCCGTCGAGCATGAACTTCTCGGTCGACAGGCGCGACAGGCGCGCCGCCTCGTAGAGGAATTCGGTGTGCTGGACCAGTTCGCCCCAGTGCATCGCCGGGTGGATGTTGACCTCGATGACGCCCGGGTCGGGCGTGACCTGCAGCAGCTTCAGGCGCGGGTCGCGCGGCGGCGGGTAGCCTTCCAGCACGATCTTCACGCCCAGCTCGGCCGCCGTGGCCTCGACCGCGGCGAGCAGTTCGAGGTAGTCCTCCAGCCGCGCCAGCGGCGGCATGAAGACATAGAGCACGCCCGAGGCGGTGCCGACCTTCTCGGCCTTGGGGCCGTTGGCGCGGCGCGGGTCGCGCGCTTCCACGCACAGCGCGGTGCGGGTGATCCAGTAGGCCGACTGGAAGCGCAGCGGCGAGACGGCCAGCTCGTCGGCCGTGAGGGCGCGCAGCGGCGCGGCCTTGCCGGCCTTCGGCGCCTGAGTGGCGGCTCCAGCAGCGCCGCCACTCAGGTCCAGGGTGTAGCCACCGGCCGCACCACCCGCTGCAGCGGGGCTGCCCTGCCCCGCCAGGCCGGCGCCGGCCTCGCCCGCGTCCATGCCGTAGTCGCTGCTCTGCACGCCGACCACGCCACCTTCGGCCATGCCGCCGCCGATCACATGGGCGGCGTATTGGCTGCGCAGGCTGCTGGCCGGCGCCAGGGCGGCGCGGTCGGCAAACGGATCCTGCTCGATGTGGTACGGATATTCACCCTTGCTCACCCAGGGCAGGGAATCGAGCGGCAGGCGGTAGCCCATGGGCGAGTCGCCCGGGAAGAGGTACATGCGCTCGTCACGGAAGAACCACGGGCCGGTGACCCAGGGAGAACCGTTGAGCGTGGGGCCCTCCGCCCGCTTGATGGGCAGCACGTAGCCGATGGGCGTGTCCAGTCCCTGGTCGAAGACGCGGCGCAGGCGCACACGCTCCAGCTCGTCTTCCAGCCGGCTGTCGAAGGGGTCGACGTTGACCGGCAGGCGGCGTTCGCGCCACAGGTAGTACCAGGTGTCCTCGTAGCCGGTCTGGATGTAGTCGGTCGTCAGGCCCAGCTTGGTCGTCAGCAACTTGATGAAGCGATCGGCGTCCTCGGCGGTGTACTGGTGCGGGTCGCGTTCGTCGGCGAACAGCGACGGGTCCTGCCAGCAGGGCTGGCCGTCCTCGCGCCAGCAGATGGACAGGGCCCAGCGCGGCAGCTGCTCGCCCGGGTACCACTTGCCCTGGCCGTAGTGCAGGAAGCCGCCCTGGCCGTATTCGTCGCGCAGGCGCTGCACGAGATCTTGCGCATACAGGCGCTTGGTCGGGCCCAGGGCGTCGGTGTTCCATTCGGCGCTGTCGCGGTCGTCGATGGAGACGAAGGTGGGCTCGCCGCCCATGGTCAGGCGCACGTCGCCGGCCACGAGTTCGCCGTCGACCTGCCGGCCCAGGGTGAGCACGTCCTGCCACTGGTCCTCGGTGTAGGGCTTGGTGACACGCGGCGATTCCCAGATGCGGGTGATCTGCATCTCGTGCGCGAACTCGACCTCGCACTCGTCGACCGCACCGCTCACCGGCGCGGCACTCGACGGCTGGGGCGTGCAGGCCAGCGGGATGTGGCCTTCGCCGGCCAGCAGGCCCGAGGTCGGGTCCAGGCCGATCCAGCCGGCACCGGGCAGGTAGACCTCGCACCAGGCATGCAGGTCGGTGAAGTCGACCTCGGTGCCGCTCGGGCCGTCCAGGGCCTGCACGTCGCTCTTGAGCTGGATCAGGTAACCCGAGACGAAACGTGCCGCCAAGCCCATGTGGCGCAGGGTCTCGACCAGCAGCCAGCCGGTGTCGCGGCACGAGCCGCTGGCCAGGGCCAGCGTCTCCTCGGGCGTCTGCACGCCCGGCTCCATGCGGATGGTGTAGCGGATGTCCTTCTGCAGCCTCTGGTTGATGGCAACCAGGAAGTCGATGGTGCGCACCTCGCTGCGGTCGATGGTGGCCAGGAAGGCGGCAAAGGCCGGCGTGGGCGTCTCGGCGACGAGGTAGGGCGCCAGCTCCTGCTTCAGGCCGTCCTCGTAGCTGAAGGGGAAGTTCTCCGCCGTCGGCTCCAGGAAGAAATCGAAGGGGTTGTAGACCGACATCTCGGCCACCAGGTCGATGCTGACCTTGAACTCGGTGGTCTTCTCCGGCACCACCAGGCGCGCCAGGTAGTTGGCGAAGGGGTCCTGCTGCCAGTTGACGAAATGCTGCTCGGGCTCGACCGTGAGCGCGTACGACAGGATGGGCGTGCGGCAATGCGGCGCCGGGCGCAGGCGCACCACCTGCGGCGACATGGCGACGCGGCGGTCGTACTTGTAGTGGGTGACGTGACGGAGAGCGACGTGGATGGACACGATGGAGCCTGGGAAGTGATGAGCCCCCGCACCGGGGGCAAGCCCCGACGACGGGGGCGCCGTTATACAGGCAAACCCTAGGTCAGAACACCTTTGCGGGCCGCAGGACTTGAAATATTCGAAGGCAGTCGCGCCGCACCCGCACGAAGCCGGCGACGGCGCACCAAAGCGGTTCGAAATGCGCTGTATCAGTGCGCAGCGACGAGGAAATCCCGGCTGATGCCCACGCCGAGCTCGCCCACACGGTCGAGGAACTGAGTCAGGAAGGCGTGCAGGCCGGTGGCCAGGATCTCGTCGATGCGACCAAACTCCAGGTCGGCGCGCAGCCGCCCGGCGCGGCGCATGGTCTCGCTCTGCGTCTGGGCGGTCACCAGCGCCAGATTGGCCACCACCTCGTTGGTGCAGCGGGCCAGCGAGCGCGGCATGTCCGGGCGCAGGATGAGCAGTTCGGCCACCTTCTCGGGCTGGATGACGTTGCGGTAGACCTTGCGGTAGACCTCGAAGCCGGAGACAGACCGCAGGATGGCGCTCCAGTGATAGAAGTCGTATTCCTGATCGCGCGCGTCGGCGGCGCCGTAGAAGTCACTCTCGACGGCGTGGAACTTCACGTCGAGCAGGCGGGCGGTGTTGTCGGCACGCTCAAGAAAGGTGCCGATGCGCACGAAGTGCAGCGCCTCATCCATCAACATGGTGCCGACCTGCACGCCGCGCGACAGGTGGGAGCGGAACTTGACCCATTCGAACAAGGCGCCCGGGTCGCGCTCGAAGGCGCCGTCACGCAACATGCGGTTGAACTCGAGCCAGGTCTGGTTGGTGGTCTCCCAGACCTCGGTGGTGAGCGTGCCGCGCACCGCACGGGCGTTCTCGCGCGCCGCGCGCAGGCACGACACGATGGACGACAGGTTGGTCTCGTCCTTGACCATGAACTGCATGACGCTGCGTGGCTCGACCTTGTCATAGCGCTGCAGATAGATGCCGGTCAACTCGGAGATGGACAACAGGCCGCGCCAACCCTGCTCCGCCACGGCGGCGGATTGCGGCAAGAGCGAGGTCTGGTAGTTGACGTCGAGCATGCGTGCGGTGTTCTCGGCCCGCTCCATGTAGCGGGACATCCAGAAGAGGTGGTCAGCGGTGCGAGACAGCATGGCGGTGGCCTTGTGGGGATCTACGTCGTAAAGAAGTGGAGTGGACAGCGGGGCCAGCATGGCGGGGCGCTCCGATCAGGCTTCCAGCACCCAGGTGTCCTTGGTGCCGCCGCCTTGCGAGCTGTTGACCACCAGGGAGCCTTCCTTGAGCGCCACGCGGGTCAGGCCGCCGGCACACATCTGCACCTCCTTGCCCGACAGCACAAAGGGCCGCAGGTCGATATGGCGCGGCGCCACGCCCGAGGCGACGAAGGTGGGGCAGGTCGACAGGCTCAGCGTGGGCTGGGCGATGTAGTTGCTCGGATTGGCCACCAGGTGGGCGCGGAAGGCCTCGATCTCGGCCTTGGTCGACGCCGGACCGACCAGCATGCCGTAGCCGCCCGCGCCGTGCACCTCCTTGACCACCAGTTCGCTCAGGTGGGCAAGGGTGTAGCCCAGGTCGTCCTTGTCGCGGCACAGATAGGTCGGCACGTTGTTCAGGATCGGTTTCTCGTCCAGGTAGAACTCGATCATCTTGGGAACGTAGGGGTAGATGGATTTGTCATCCGCCACCCCCGTGCCCACCGCGTTGCACAGGGTGACGTTGCCGGCGCGGTAGGCCGACAGCAGGCCGGCACAACCCAGCGAGGAGTCCGGGCGGAAGACCAGCGGATCGAGGAAGTCGTCGTCCAGCCGGCGGTAGATCACGTCCACACGTTTGGGGCCGCGTGTGGTGCGCATGAAGACGAAGCCGTCTTTGACGAACAGGTCCTGGCCCTCGACGAGTTCGACACCCATCTGCTGGGCCAGGAAGGCGTGCTCGAAGTAGGCCGAGTTGTACATGCCAGGCGTGAGCACCACCACGGTGGGCTCGTTCACTCCGCCGGGCGCGACGCTGCGCAGGGTCTCGAGCAGCAGGTCAGGGTAATGCGCCACCGGCGCCACCGGCTGGCTGGCGAACAGATCAGGGAACAACCGCATCATCATCTTGCGGTTCTCAAGCATGTAGCTCACGCCGCTGGGCACGCGCAGGTTGTCCTCGAGCACGTAGTAGCTGCCGCTGCCGTCGGGCTGGGCGGCGCGCACGATGTCGATGCCGGCGATGTGCGAGTAGATGTCCTGCGGCACGTTCACGCCGATCATCTCGGGGCGGAACTGGGCGTTGCGGGTGATCTGCTCGGCCGGCACGAGGCCGGCCTTGATGATCTCCTGCTCGTGGTAGACGTCGTGGATGAAGCGGTTCAGGGCCAGCACGCGCTGGCGCAAGCCGGCTTCCATCGAGGTCCATTCATGCGCCGGTATCACGCGCGGGATGAGGTCGAAGGGAATGAGGCGCTCGGTGCCTTC
This sequence comes from Pseudomonadota bacterium, assembly GCA_041169165.1. Classification (GTDB taxonomy): domain Bacteria; phylum Pseudomonadota; class Gammaproteobacteria; order Burkholderiales; family Burkholderiaceae_C; genus Sphaerotilus. The sequence goes on along the minus strand of JBEEJN010000001.1, from coordinate 124,400 downwards.
GCCGTCGTCCTTGTCGCCATACACCGCAAAGGTGATGCCGACCCGGCGGAAGATCATTTCCGCCTCTTCACGCCGCGCCCGCATGGCATCAGCCGGCTGGCTGGCGAGCCACTTGGCGTAAGCCTCATAGTGCGGGCGCACGTCGGCGCCTGGCTTGGCAAACATTTCGTCGAACATGGTGGTCATCGTGGGCTGAGGTTGAAGGCCGAGCTAGCAAGTTCAAGGCCATCGCCCCGCATCGGGGCATGCCAATACCGGCGGTCTTGATCGCGTTGGCACCAAGGTCGGGCGGACGCACTCTGCCAGTGCCAGGCACCGCAGAAGTCGGTGCGCACCACCTCGATTCTGTGCATCACCAAACGCTCCACGACCTCGGTTGCCGGATGTCCGTAGCGATTGTGATGGCCGGCTTGCACCAGACCCCAGCGTGGCGCCACCGCACGCAAGAAAAGTTCATCCGACGACGTGCGGCTGCCGTGATGCGGCACCAGCAACACGTCGGCACGCAGATCAGCCGCGGCACGCTGCACCAGGTCGAGTTCCTGCGGCTGTTCGATGTCGCCGGTCAGCAGCACGCTGCGCCGGCCATTGCCGATGCGCAACACACACGACACACCATTGGGCCGCAGATAGCCGGCAGCATGGCGCTCGTAGTCGCGCGGCGTGGGATGGAGGATGTCGAAGTCGACCCCATCCCATTGCCAGCGCTGCCCGGCCAGACAGGACGTGTGGGTCCGGCCAGGCTGCCGCAGCGGGTGGCCGGCTTCGAGCGAACTGCGCAGCTCAGCCACGCCCAGGTTCGCCAGCAGGGCACCAGCACCGCCGACATGATCGGTGTCGCGGTGCGAAAGCACCAGCATGTCGAGCGCCGTCAGGCCCAGGTGGCGCAACAGCGGGACAAGCACTCGTTCGCCGGCATCACTGTCGCTTGAGTAGCGTCCGCCGCTGTCATACAACAGGACATGACCGTGGGTCTGTACCAGCACGGCCTGACCCTGGCCGACGTCGGCACCAAGCACGGTGAACTCGCCAGCCTCGGGCCTGACCACCACCGGCCACAGCAGCGGCAACAGAAAAGGCAGACCGGCGAACCGCAGGGCCCACGGCGCCGGCAACAGCAGCAGCAAGGTGCCCAGCAAGGCGACGCCCTGCGCCCAGGCTGGGGCAGCGGGCGGTTGCCAGCTTGCCAGCGGCAGGCTCGCGAGTTGGCCCAGCAGGCTGGCCTGCAGTTCGACCAAGGCAGCGGCCACGCTCCACAGCGGGGGCAGCAACACACCCAGCAATGCCAGTGGCGTGATCAGCAGCGTGACAAGCGGAATGGCCACCAGGTTGGCCAGAAATCCCAGCAGCGCCACCTGGTGGAAAAACAGCAGCGACAAGGGCGCCAGGCCGACGGTGGCGACCGCCTGGGTGCGCACGCCTTCCAGACCGACACGGCGCAGGCCGTCAAACGGCCGGCGCCAGCGCGGTGCGCTGGGTTCTGGGTTGAACCTGCCGTTCGCGAGGTCACCTGCCGCCTCTGCCGGCCGGGCGGCAGGCCGGCCCTGCAGCATCAGCAGCCCGACCGCCACGAAAGACAGCCAAAAGCCTGGCTGCAGCAAGGCCCAGGGATCCAGCAGCACGACCACCCAGGCTGCCGTCAGCAGAGTGAGCGGCCAGGGCCAACGCAGGCCGATCCACGGCAGGACTGCGGCGACGCCGATCATGAACACGGTGCGTTGTGCTGGCACGCCCCAACCAGCCAGCATGGCGTAGCCCATTGCTACCAGCACCCCGGCCAGGCGCGCCGCGTGGGGTGCCGGCAAGCTCAGGGCCAGCCGCCGGCCGCACGGCCAGGCGCGCCGCACCAAGGCGCCGGCCAACCAGGCCAACATGGTCAGGTGCACACCGCTGATAGCGACCAAGTGACTGATGCCGGTGGCTCGGAACAGCTCCCAGTCCTCGCGGGCGATGCCCGCCTGGTCGCCCACACACAGCGCCGCCACCACGCCGGCCGCGCGGCTGTCTCCCAGCCTGGCCTGGATGGCGTCGCGAATGTCCTGGCGCAGGCGCTGCAGCGCATAACCCGCAGCGGGGTGCAGACGTTCGGGCGGGCGCAGCCGAGCGCGTACCGTGCCGGTCGCACCGACGCCTTGCTCGAACCAGCGCAGTTCCTGGTCGAAGCTGCCGGGATTGAACAGCCCGTGCGGCGCGCTCAAGCGCACGGTCAACCGCCATCGTTCACCGGCTTTCAACCGGCGCGGGTCGAACAAAGGCTCATCACCCGGGCCGGAGCCGGCATCGATGAACCAGCCCAAGGCGAGCAGGTCCGGCACCTCGACCGATGCGGGTTGACCGGGACGCCGGGCAGTCTCGACCGCCAGGCGCAGGCGCACACCATCTGCTCGCCGCACCGGCAGGTCGGCCACGATGCCGACAACCTCCAGTTCGGCCCGTTCCAACTCGGGCGCGAGTCGCTCGGCTACACGAGCCTGGGCCCGCAGCTCAGTCTGGGCCCAGCCCAGCACGGCAGCCGCAAGGCCAGCGCCGAGCAGACCGGCGATACCGCAGGCCGAACGCCCTGTGTGTACCGCCCCTGGTCGGACCGCAGCGGCTGTCAGCTCCAACCGGACCAGCACGGCCGTCGCAACCACGAACAGGACAGACGCGCCGGCCAGCAAGCCCCAGCCGCAGGCACTGGACCAAAGCGCTGCCTGCTGCAGTTGCAGAGCGGTGCCAGCCAGCCAGGCCAAGCCGGCCAGCGGTGTCAAGCAGGAGAGCAACATGCTGCAGTGGCAGGGTCCGCTTTCGGGTGCAGTGTAGGATTTGGCGCACCTTGTCCGGAACACTCCACCCGCCAACCTCCATCATGAGCATTGCCCAACGCCTGGCCGAACTCGGCATCACGCTGCCTGCCGTGTCCACCCCTGCCGCGGCCTACCTGCCCTACGTGCGCAGCGGCTCCATGGTCTATCTATCGGGCCATATCGCCAAACGCGACGGCGCGCCCTGGGTCGGACAGCTCGGCAGCACCCTCACCACTGCCGAGGGCCAGCACGCAGCGCGACTGGTCGCCGTCGACCTGCTTGGCACGCTGCAGGCGGCCGCTGGCGGCGACCTTGAAAACGTCAAGCGCATCGTCAAGGTGATGAGCCTGGTGAACAGCACCAGTGACTTCACCGAGCAGCATCTGGTCACCAACGGCGCGTCGGAGTTGCTGGTGGCGGTGCTGGGCGCCGAACGCGGCGCCCATGCACGCAGCGCCTTCGGTGTGGCGCAAATTCCCCTGGGTGCGTGTGTCGAGATCGAACTGATCGCCGAGCTCGCATGAGGGGCGGATCAGCACTTCAGCGCCGGTCGGCGTGGCTGTTGCTCGGCGTCGCCGTGATGTCGGTCGCCGCCGTGGCCATGGCCTTGTTCGGCCAGCACGTACAGGGCATGCAGCCCTGCCCCTGGTGCATCCTGCAGCGCTTGATCTACCTGACCATGGCCAGCGTGGCCCTGCTGACGCTTGCCCTGCGTGCGCGCTGGGCCGCAGCGCAGACCGGCGGCGGGGTGCTGATCGGGCTGCTCGCCGTGTGTGGCGTCGCGGCAGCGCTGTACCAGAACCTGGTGGCGGCTCATCTGCCGTCCTGCGATATGACCCTGGCCGACCGCATCGTCTCAGGACTTGGCGTGGATGCACTGGCGCCGGAGCTGTTCGAGGTGCGTGCTTCATGTGCCGAGGCCGCCGTCAAGCTGCTGGGCGTGCCCTACGAACTATGGTCCTGCGCGCTCTTCGTGGCCATTGCCGCCGTGGCCGTCAGGCTGACGCAGGTCGGTCGCCGCTGAGCCATCCGAGGGCGCCGCGAAACGCCTGGTCGCCCTGAAAAAAGTACAGCCCCGTGGACCAAGCCGGCGGGGCTGTCGTTGCATGCCCAGGTCGCTGGGCATGCGGCTTTGCTGTGACCGCTCAGGCCCGAGCAGCGTAGGCGATCGGAAACCTGACCTCGACGCGCAGTCCACCCAGGTGCGAGTCGCCCAGCTCGATGGTGGCGCCGTGAGCATCGGCCACGCGGCGAACGATGGCCAGGCCCAGGCCGATGCCGCTGCCATCGTCGCGCAGGCGGCGGAAGCGGTCGAACACCACTGCACGCTTTTCGGGCGGAATGCCACAGCCCGCGTCGTCCACCGTCAGCACCACGTTTTCGGCGTCCGCAGTGGCCGTGATCTCGACGCAACCACCCGCCGGCACATGGCGGATGGCATTGCCGACCAGGTTGCGCAACAGGGTCTGTATGCCGAATCGGCGGCCGTGCATGGTGTCAGCATGCACCGACGAATGCAGCCGCACGTCGCGCCGCTCGGCCTCGATTGAGAGGTCGGTCATCACCTCGCGGACGAGGTGATCGACCTTCACCACTTCGCTGGGCGCTTCCTGGGGGTCACCCTCGACACGGGCCATGGTGAGCAGCTGGTCGACGAAGTGCGCACAACGATCGACGCTGCTTTTCAACCCACCCAGGGCTTCGGTGCGGATGGCCGGGTCGTCGGCACGCTGGGCGATCTGGGCATGCAGGCGCAGCGCAGCCAGGGGTGTGCGCAACTCGTGCGCGGCCACCGCGCTGAAATCGCGCTCACGCGCCATGGCGGCCTGAATGCGACTGAACAGACCGTTGATGGCCTCGATCATCGGTCGCATCTCGAGCGGCATGGACGCCACCTGGATGGGCTCCAGCTCGGTCGGCCGGCGATGGACCAGCTGGTTGGCGGTATCGGACAACGGCTGCAGCACACGCGTCATGAGCCCGCCGATCAGCCCGACCATGACCACGATGGCCATGCAGAACGCGACCAGGGGTCCGGTCAGGCTCTCAGCCAGGGCGGCCGAGCGTTGATCCTCCATGTCGGCGACGTGGATCTCGTAGGCTCCTGAAGGCGCCTTGAGCACATAGACGCAAGCTTCGCGGCCGTCGATGAAGTCGTGGTCGAAACCACTCTTGGTCGCATGGCCGAGCGGGGTCGACGGCGCATTGGCGCTGCGCAGCAGCAGTTTGCCGGTGGTGGACCAGATCTGGTAACGATAACGGTCCTGCAGCGCGCCCGACGTCTCCTGGTCGACGCGCACGTTCAAGCCATTGGAGGTATCACCCCCCATTTCGTCGAGTTCGTGGTCAGCGAACGCCATGACGGTCCGGGCAAGTTCGACCAGGCGGTCATCGTGCAAGCGTTCGTTCTGGCGTGCGGCCGACCAGTACATGGCCATCGCGCCGATGAGCCAGGCCGCCAGCATGGAGCCCACCGCCATCAGCAACAGCCGTCGCCGCAGCGACCAGTAGCGCGGCTCGGCAGCGGGATTCGGATCGGTCAAGCCACCACCCGGACGTGTAGCCGCCGGACGGGCACCAAGCGGCACGGACTGACCGAGGACTGCACTCATGCCGCTTCTCCGCCGGATTGACCCACTTCACCGCTGAGCATTTGCGCCGGAGCAAGCTGGTAGCCCATGCCCCGCGTGGTGATGATGAGGCGCGGGTCGAGCTTGCGCCGCAGATGGTGAATGTGCACCTGCACCGCATTGCTTTCGATCTCCTCGCCCCAACCGTACAGGGCTTCCTCGATCTGCTGACGCGACACGGTGCGGCTGCGTCGGCGCATCAGCAGTTCCAGCACCCAGAATTCCTTGGTGGTCAGCGCCACGTGGCGGCCGTTCCACAACACCGAGCGGCTGGCCGGCTGGAGCGTGAGCGGACCGTGCACAACCTCTTCCTCGCCGACATCGCCGACCTGGGCGCGTCGCACCACGGCACGCACGCGTGCCGCGACCTCGTCCAGGTCAAACGGTTTCACGAGGTAGTCGTCTGCTCCTTCGTCGAGCAGCTGGATGCGGTCTTCCACATGGCCGCGAGCCGTGATGATGATGACCGGCGTGTATCGCGACTGCGTGCGCATCACGCGCAGGCACTCCTCGCCACTCATGCCCGGCAGGCCCAGATCGAGCAGCACACAGTCGTAGTTCTGGGTATCCAGCGCCGCCAAGCCTTGTTCGGCACTGGTGACCCAATCCACGGCATAGCCACTTTGCATCAGGCCCAGGCAGGTGGCCCGGCCGAGCATGGCGTCATCTTCCGCGAGCAAAACGCGCATCTATTTCTACTCCTGCACTAACACTCGACTGTCAATACACCCTTGTGGGGCGCGAATCTTTATTCGCCTTAATCATTGATTTGCCACAAGAAAATCGTGGCAACAGCGAAACACAAGGATCTCATTCGGCCACGACTTAAGGCTCACCGCAAATGTAACCAAGGGCCGCGGCGTGACAAGCAGCCGATTCACGCATGCGCAACCCCCGGACAGCGGGTCGGCATGACCCTGAACTGCCACTAGGCTGCAGTCTGGGCGCTCGAGATTTGTTCAATCTCGGCGGCGCGCATCGCGCCAGTGCGGCCAGAACATCTCTCAATGCAGCTCATCTACTCGCTCCGTGACCATTCATGCCGCCTTCAGACTCTACCCTTGTGGACCTTCAGGTAGAGATTTCAACCATCGCGACTTGTCGCCAGCTTATGGCAACACAAACTCCCCCTCGCGCGAGCGTGCCGGATTTCACATCGGCATCGGCCTGATCGGGTTGGTGTGCCTGCTGGCGCTGACGCAGCCTGCCGCGGCGCAGATCTTTGCCGGTGCAAGTCCGAACGGCAACGGCAGCATCGTGCTGTCCAACCATGCGAGCGAGCTTGCGCCAGAACAATTTCTGGCGGCGACGGAAGCCGACGCCACCTTGCCGTCACCGTCCACCACGTCCGCCCTGCAGGCTGTGGCGCAACAGACCTTCACAGCCAACGCCATGCCCGCGCGGACCAACGCCGCCGCCTCACCAGAAGCCAGCGTGACTGCCAACGTAATCACCGTCCAGCCCGCCGAGTCCCGCACGCTGTACCACATGATCGTCGACGCAGCACGCGAGCATGGCGTGGGCGCCGACCTCATCGCCGCGGTCGCCGCCGCCGAGTCGCGCTTCAACGCCCGAGCGCTGTCGCCGCAGGGCGCACAAGGCATCATGCAGCTCATGCCTGCCACTGCCAGGCGCTTCGGCGTGCAGGATGTCTGGTCAGTCGAGGACAACCTTCGCGGCGGCGCCGCCTATCTGCGCTGGCTGCTGGATTTCTTCGGCGGCGACACCACGCTGGCGGTCGCGGCCTACAACGCTGGTGAACAGTCGGTCGTGCGCGCTGGCCGGCGCATTCCATCCATCGAGGAAACGCGCCGCTACGTGCCACTGGTTCTGGCTTGGCGCGCGCATTACGCGCGGTCCTTCGAGCCGGCAGCCAATCACGCGCGCAGCCCGCAGCCTGCGTCAACGCGCAGCGTGCAAGCTGTCTCAGCGCGCGGCGCGCAGCCCATCGCTGTGCGCAGCGCAGCCGAAGTGATCAATGTTCGCGTCAGCACCACGCGCTGAAACTGGCCGGCAGATCATGGCAAGGTACCGGCGAAATCCCCCTTGGCACACCCGCGTTTCGATGGCCGGGGCAGCTTGCAGCGCATAACGGCACGCCTATTGCCTGCTGCTGCAAGGATCGGCCATGGGCTTGAGGCCTAATATCGCCCGCGTCGTTCGGCCCAGATTCGCCTCGAAGCCGTCCGGCAGCGGCCGATAAGCGATTAAATTGCGCGGCGCCGCGGCGGGCCTTGAAGACCTGCGCCGCTTGGCACCCACCCAGCCTGCGATGACAAGCCCGGCGGCCCGACCGTCGTCCAGCATCACGAAACGGAGAACACCTTGCGTCCATCCCTGTCCAGCATCTCCTGCCCCCAGTCGATCAATGCCGGCCGCGCTGTCCGCACGGGCCAGCGAGGCTTCACGCTGCTCGAACTGCTGGTGGTGATGGTCATCATCGGCCTGCTGGCCGGCATCGTCGCACCCCAATATTTCGCCCAGCTCGGCAAGTCCAATGCCAAGGTCGCACGTGCCCAGATCGAGTCCTTCGGGCAGGCTCTGGACCAGTACCGGCTCGACGTCGGCCAGTACCCCACCACCGAGCAGGGCCTGGCAGCGCTGCGCGCCGCACCGCAGGGTCTGACGCGCTGGCAGGGCCCTTACCTCAAGCGCGAGATTCCGAACGACCCCTGGACCCGCGCCTACATCTACACCTCGCCCGGCCAGCATGGCGACTACGACCTGTCCAGCCTGGGTGCCGATGGGCAGGCCGGCGGCGAAGGTGAGGCGGCGGACGTCACCTCGTGGTGAGCGCGTCGGCGTCTCGTTTGATCTGAACTTCTGCAGCGTCCGCGAAAGAGCAGCGTGGCACGGATCTGGAAAAGCGAGCTCAGGCTCGACCTGCGCATCGGCGGCTGCGTGGCCGAATTGCGCGGGCCGGGCTGGAAGCGTCGGCTCGTCGCCAGCGCCAGCGCGGTCGGCACGGGCGCGGCTGCCATCAGCGGTGCCATCAAGGCGCTGCAGCTGGTTGACGACGGTGTGCTGCTGCCTTCCGACGCACGCCTTACCGTGGCCGACGAGTACGTCTGTTATGCCCTGCTCGACGCCCAGGTGTCGACCCAGCACGCGCTGGACGAAGCCACGCTGCAGTTCAGCACTGCGCTCGGCCGCGAAGACCTGGTGGTTCAGGTCAGTGCATTGCCGGCTGGCAACGGCTGGTTGGCCGCCGCGGTGCTCGAGACCGATCTGCACGACTGGGCGGATGCCCTCGCCGACGAGGGTGTGCGCCTGGAACATGTGCACCCCGCGCTGGCCCCTGACCTGAGCCGCATCGCCGCCCATGTGCGCGAAGACGACGCGGCCATCGCCCTGTTGCGAGACAGCGGCGCGACCCTGGTTCGACTTGAGCACGGCGTGCCGGCCGCTCTGGCCTGGGAGCCCTTCGACGTCAACGATCGCGGGGCACTTGATCGGCGGCTGCAGACCTTTGTGCACAACACGTCGCCCGGGCCGCTCGAACGCATGGGCCGCCGCGATGTCCAGCAGTCTTCTTCGGTCGCCATCTACCTGTACACAGGCAGCAAGACACTGAGTCTGTACAGCGCGGCCGGGCGCGACGAGGTGTTGATGGGCCCGCGCCGTCGCCGACCCGTCACCCGCCCTGCGGTTGATGAGTTGGGCCGCACCCAGCGAGAAGCTGGCGGCCGCGACGCCGCCGACCGCCACGACGCACTGCAGCCGGCCTCGCGACGCATGCCGCCTGCCGATCGCGCTGCGCCCGTCGCGTCGCGCGCGCAGGAGGCTGCGCGATCAGTGCATAGCCCTGGCCCTGTGCCCAGGAAAACCACATTGGCCCAGCGTGAGAATCACATCGAACTCGACAGCACGCTGGAACTCCCCGAGGCGACCAAACCGCGCCGACCGACGACCGGTTCGTCGGGGGCAGCCGCACTCGCAGCCTTGGCAAGCACATTGCGCCAGGCGCTGAACCGCAGCCGCGCACGACGCAATGAACGCCGCCGCATCGAGGCCGAGCTCAATGCAGAGCCCGAGCCGGGCCGCAAGGACTTCTCGCCCACCGGCAGCGTGGTGCCGGATGTGTGGCAAGACACCGTGCAGGCGGCCGAGGAGGAGGCCAAGGCCGTGGCCGCGCTCAAAGTCGCCCGTGCGGCCGACACAGCTCGTGCTGCGCCGCGCAAGCCTCTGGACGACAGGCGTGAGTTGCTCGCCGCCATCGAGACCGAACGTGCGCTGGAACTGGCCTTCATGCGCGAGGACGAGTTGCCAGCGTCGGCCTGGCGCGCCGGCACCGCGACCGGCCCCGCGCCCGCGCCAGCTGCTGCCACGCCCGAGCGTCGCCGCCCGGTGCCCGCGACCCTGGTCTGGCCTCCACCGACGCTCGAGGTAGGCGCCATGTCCGATGCCGCCGAGCAGCCGCTCGCCCCCGGTGTGGGTCAGCGACAGCCGCAGCAAGCCCCCGGCGCCATCAGCACCACGGATCCGGTTCGCACAGCCGGCCCGGCGGGCGAATACGAAGGCGTCGATCGACGCCGCAGCCACAGGGCATGAAACGCCTGCGTCAATTCGACTTCCTGGCACCGCCGACGCGGCCCTGGGCAGGTTACAGCCTGCTCATGCTGGCCGGCGCGGTGCTGCTGTGCCTGGGCTGGCTGATCTGGGCGACCCGCGCCCCTGAAGCGCTCAGCCCCTTGCCGCAAGAAGCTGATGTTCCGCTGCGCGGCAGCCTGCCCCAGGTCGGCGTCGTGCCGGCAAGTCCGCAGTCGGTTGCAGCCCTGCCGGCCAGCGTAGCCGGCGACAACTTGGTGCTGGCCGGCAGCCCGACCTTCGCGTCCGCTGCCGGCGTCGCCGCGGTCAACGACGGTGCCAGCGCGCCGCTGGCTGGTCTCGCGGTCGAAGCCGCGCTGCCGGCACCACCGGCCTCCGGTGCAGCCAACACCACCGTGACCGCCGCGGTGGCACAAGGTACGGCCTTGCAGGCCACGGGCATCGACCCGGCTGCGCTGCGCGAGCAATACCAGCTGCGCCAGACCCGCTCCATCGGTGGCCCGCTTGCCCTGCCGTGGGCCGAACTGCTGATCGTGGTGCAAAACCAGCTGCGCAGCGGCATCACGCTGCAGCGGCTGGAGCCCGATACCGGCAGCGCCGCCCCACCGCTGCAGGTGCGCCTGACCGCCGTGGCGAGCGACGAGGCGCGCATGCTGGCCTTCATCGAGGCGCTGAAAAGTGACGCCCGACTGCATGACGTCAAGCTCAGTCCGACGGTGGCCGAAGATGCTGACAGTGCAGCGCGGCGCGGCAGCTCGCCTGGCCAGCGCTTCGCCCTGCTGATGGGCTGGCGCGGGGCAGGCGATGTCGCCCGCCGCGCCGGCAATCCGCCCGCCGTCCCCACTGTCCGACCATGAGTTCCCCCGGCCACGACCACGACCGCCATGTCGGCAGCGAGACGCCGATCTGGCACCGCATTCATCTGCTGTGGCGACTGCATTTCGGCATGCCTGCCACCGTCGGTCTGGCCGTGCTGACGATGAGCCTGCCGCTGGTTTTCAGTGCCTGGGACGAACTGCAGGACGTCCGCGCCACCCATCGACCGCTGCCCCTGCGCACCAGCCTGGGCCAGCCACTGGCGGGCATGGACCCGCCGCGAGCTGATGTCACCGCCGTGCTGCCAGGCGCTGTGCAAGTTGGCTCGCCCAGCCAGCGCGCCGAAGCCATGCTGCTCGAGGTGCTGCCACAGAGCCAGCAGCGGGGTGCCGATCTGGGCTATCTGATCGCCACCGCGCGTGGCATCGGGCTGTCGGTGGTGCAGTTCGACTACGGCATGGTGGCCTCGCGCCTGACGGGCCTGGCGCTGTTGCGGGTCGAACTCTCGCTGCGGGGTACCGACGCCGAGTTGCAGCAGCTGCTGGTCAAGGCCTATGAACAGTTCCCCAACCTGGCGGTCGAATCGGTCCAGTGGCTGCCGACCGGCAACGCCGCTGGGCGCGCGAACATGGCACTGCGCGTGGTGCAGTACTACCGCGCACCGCCAGCCGCAACCGACGAGCAGGCATCCACGCCGCTCAAGTGACGACATGCGACTGCCTCGACTCGCCATGCCTGCGCCTTCCGCCCAAGCTCGCACCGTCATGCCACCGACCACCAGGCGCCGGTCGGCGCTGGCTCGGCGCGCAATGTCCGGCCTGTCACTGATGGAACTGGTCATCACCCTGGCCCTGCTGGGTGTGCTGGCCAGTCTCGCTGCACCGCTGGCCGAAGTCGCTGTGCAGCGCAGCAAGGAGCAGCAGTTGCGCAACGGCCTGCAGACCCTGCGCTCCGCGATCGATGACTACAAACGTGCCGCTGACGCCGGCATCATCACCGGCAAGGTTGGCGGGTCGGGCTATCCGCCCAGCCTGGACGCCCTGACCGGCAGCACGCCCATCAAGGGCGACGCCAAGACCGGCGACAGCACCATGGTCTTCCTGCGCAGCATTCCGCGTGACCCCTTTGCCGATCCCAATCTTTCCGCCGCCTCGACCTGGGGCCTGCGCTCTTACGCCTCGCCACCCGAACAACCCGCGCCGGGCGACGACGTGTTCGACGTCTATTCACGCGCAGATGGCAAGGGGCTGAACGGCCTGCCCTATCGCGACTGGTGACGTTGCCGCAGGGCTGCGGCAGCACGGCCGCGCGACGCGGCCTGCCGCTGCTGTCGGCACTCGGCATTGCGCCAGCACAAGCGGCGTAGAAGGCCCAGCCTGGATTCGTTCTTGCACCTGACGCGCTTGCGCGCGCATGATGCGCAGGTCGGGGGCCAGCAGGCCCCAGCCGTCGACCCGGAGTTCATCATGGACAAGTCACCGAGTTTGAAACCCAGCGCGACCGATCACGACGCCTCTGCAGCGACGCCGCCTGACCTGTGGGCGCAGATGATCAACGGCGACTATTCGCTGGCCAGGGTCTGGAGCGAATGGGCCGAAGCTGGGCATCTGTGGATGTCGTGGTGGTTGAATTCATTGCCCACCATGCCCTGGCCGCCCGCCGGCATGGTCTTGCCGCCGTCACTGCCTGAGCGCCCCCTGCAGGCCCAGTCGGACTCGCCCACTGCGACGCTGGCGAGCGGCCTGCCGACACCCGTGCTGGGCAAGTCGTCGCCCCGCAACCGCTCCGCCAGCGCGCGCCATCACTGATCCTCGGCGCGGCCCGGCCTGACGCCAGGCTCAGTCGCCCAGCAGTTGGGCGACCTTCTGCAGCCCGTCGACGTCCTTGCCTCGACGCCCACGCCGGCCGGCGTACGCCTGGAGCGCTGCGTTGCGCAGCAGCTCCTGCCTGGGCTTGCCGCCGCGGCCGCTGCCCAGCACGGTGAGCTGCTGGGCAAATGAGGCCACCGACAGCAGCGGGTCGCTCGCTGCGTCCACATCCATCAGCATCAGGCCGCGCCCGCCCTTGGGCTGGTGCTTGAGTTCAGCCAGGGCATAGGTCAGCAGCCTCCCGCCCTGCGCCAGGCACGCCAGCTGCGGGCGCGCCGGGTCGACGGGCAGCGGCGCCAGCAAGCGTTCGCCGGCTTCGAGGTCGACAAAGGCCTTGCCGCCCTTCTGCCGCCCGGTCATGTCGCCCAGGCTGGCGACGAAGCCGTAGCCGCCACTGCCGGCCAGCAGCAGCATCCTGTGCGCCGGCCCGACCAGGTAGTGCAGCGCCTGGGTGCCGGGCTCCAGGTCGATGAGCGTCGTCACCGGTTGGCCATCGCCGCGTCCACCGGGCAGGCTGGCCACCGGCACACTGTAGGCTCGGCCGTTGCTGCCCAGCACAACCAGGGTGTCGACGCTGCGGCATTCATAAGTGCCGTGCAGGCCGTCGCCGGCCTTGAAGGCAAAACTCGCCGCCTCATGGCCGTGGCCGCCGCGTGTGCGCACCCAACCCTTGCCGCTCACCACCACGGTCACCGGCTCGTCCACCACCTTGATCTCGGCCACGGCACGCTTCTCGGCCTGGATGAGGGTGCGTCGCGCGTCGCCGTGCGCCTTGGCGTCGGCCTCGATCTCCTTGATCAGCGTGCGCTTCAGGGCCGAGGGGCTGTCGAGGATCTCGGCCAGTTTGGCCTCGTCGGCGCGCAGCTCCTTGAGTTCCTGCTCGATGCGGATGGCCTCCAGCCGGGCCAGCTGGCGCAGCCGGATCTCGAGGATGTCCTCGGCCTGGCGGTCGCTCAGGCTGAAACGCTCGATCAGCGCCGGCTTGGGCTCGTCGGCGTTGCGGATGATGCGGATCACCTCGTCGATGTTGAGCAGCACCAGCATGCGGCCTTCGAGCACATGGATGCGGTCGCGCACCTTGCCCAGGCGGTGGGCGGTGCGTGCCTTCACCGTCTCCACGCGGTAGGCCAGCCATTCCGTGAGCATCTGGCGCAGGCTCTTCTGCATGGGCCGGCCGTCCGCGCCCACCACAGTGAGGTTGAGCGGCGCGCTGCTCTCCAGGCTGGTGTGGGCCAGCAAGGTGCGCACCAGTTCGCCCTGCTCCACCGTGCGGCTGCGTGGCTCGAAGACGATGCGCACCGGCGCGTCCTTGCTCGACTCGTCGCGCACCGCGTCCAGCACCGCCAGCAGCGTGGTCTTGAGCTGGGTCTGTTCGGCGCTCAGCGCCTTCTTGCCGGCCTTGACCTTTGGGTTGCTGAGCTCCTCGATCTCCTCCAGCACCTTCTGCGAGCTGGTGCCTGGCGGCAGTTCGTTCACCACCAGCTGCCACTGGCCGCGCGCCAGGTCCTCGATGGTCCAGCGCGCCCTCACCTTGAGCGAGCCGCGGCCGGTGCGATAGGCCTCGCGGATCTCGGCCTCGGTGGAGATGATCTGCGCCCCGCCGGGAAAGTCCGGCCCGGGGATGAGCTCGTGGAAGGCGTCATCGCCGAGCTGTTCGTCCTTGATCAGAGCCACGGCGGCGGCGGCCACCTCGCGCAGGTTGTGGCTGGGCACCTCGGTGGCCAGGCCCACGGCGATGCCGCTGGCGCCGTTGAGCAGCGCGAAGGGCAGGCGGGCCGGCAGGCGCCGCGGCTCCACGGTCGAGCCGTCGTAGTTGGCGACGAACTCGACCGTGCCTTCGTCGATCTCGTCCAGCAGCAGGCGGGCGATGGGCGCCAGACGGGCTTCGGTGTAGCGCATGGCGGCGGCGCCGTCGCCGTCGCGCGAGCCGAAGTTGCCGTGGCCATCGATCAGCGGGTAGCGCTGGCTGAAGTCCTGCGCCATGCGCACCAGGGCGTCGTAGGCGGCCTGGTCGCCATGCGGGTGAAAGCGGCCAAGCACGTCGCCCACCACGCGCGCACTCTTGACCGGCTTGGCGCCGCTGTTGCCGGCAAAGCCCAGGCCCATGCGCTGCATCGAATACAGGATGCGGCGCTGCACCGGCTTCTGGCCGTCGCAGACATCGGGCAGGGCGCGGCCCTTGACCACGCTGAGCGCGTATTCCAGGTAGGCGCGCTCGGCGTAGCGCGCCAGCGTCAGGCCGTCACCGTCCACACCGTCGCTGCCGTCGGACTCGGGCGGTGATTCGTCGCCACCACCGCCACCACTACCGCCACCCTCGCCACCACCGCCCACACCGCCGCCGCTGTCCGTGGCCGAGGCCAGGGCGTCGGCCACGGCGATGGCCGCTTCACCCTCGACGGCCAGGGGCTGTGCCGCGGCGACATCCGCGGCGGTGATCTCGACGGCCGTTTCGGGCCGGGGCGCAGGCTGGGGTGCCGGCTGGGGAGGAAAAGGCTGGGCTGCACCAGCGTCGTCAGTTGAAAACAGATCCGGGGTGTGCGGGCTCATGCGGGGACAGGCAATCTGGGTCTGGTGGTGCACGCCAGGCGTACACCGAGGATGGAGGCGCGGTCGAACGGTGAGGCTGGCGCTCAGGCCGGGGCGAGCGGCAGGTGATCAAAGCCGTCCAGCACCGCGCGCACGTTGTGGCCGATCGCGGCCGTGGCGTAGCCGCCCTCCTGCACCAGCAGGGTGGGCCGGCCGAAGGCGGCCAGGCGAGCGCCCAGGGCGTGGAAGTCAGGCCGCTGCAGGCCGAAGTGAGAGATGGGGTCGCCGGCATAGGTGTCCACCCCCAGCGAGACGATGAGCACCTCGGGGTCGTAGTCGCCGAGCGCCGCCAGGGCCTGCTCCAGCGCAGCGAACCAGTCGGCCACCGGGCTGCCCGCCGCCAGCGGCAGGTTGAGGTTGTGGCCCAGGCCCGCACCTTCACCCCGCTCGTCGGCATGGCCGAGGTAGAAGGGGTACTCGGTCATCGGATCGCCGTGCAGGCTGGCGAAATACACGTCGGCACGGTCATGGAAGATCGCCTGGGTGCCGTTGCCGTGGTGGTAGTCCACGTCCAGCACCGCCACACGCTGCGCACCGCCGTCCAGCGCCGCCTGGGCCGCCACCGCGGCGTTGTTGATGAAGCAGTAGCCGCCGAAGAAGTCGGCGCCCGCGTGGTGGCCGGGCGGGCGGGTGAGCACATAGGCCGACCGTTCACCGGCGCGCAGCAGGGCCAGCCCGCTCAGCGTGGCCTGGGCGCCCCGGTAGGCCGCGGCCCAGCTGCCGGCAGTGAGCGGCGTGCCGCTGTCCATGGCATACAGCCCCAGTCGACCGGCGAAGTTGGCCGGCGGGCGGTCGCGCCGCAGCCCCGGCACCGGCCACACGACCGGAAAGGCCGCACCCGGATCACCTTCCACGCCCGAGGCCGCCGCCGCAGCCTGCCACTCGGTCCAGGCGCCCTGGATGAATTCCAGGTAGGCGCTGCCATGCACGCGGGCGATGGGCGCCAGGCCGAACTCGCGCACCGGCTCGAAACCGTCCGCCGTGGCCGCCGCCGCGTGGGCGCTGCCCCGCAGGGCCTGGGCGATGAAGTCCGCCCGCGCCGGGATCTCGAAGGCCGGCACCAGCCGCCCGCGATAGAACTCGTGCGTGGGCGCGTGCAGGGCGTGTTCGGGGTTGTGGAGGGTCTTCATCCGGATCAATCCAGGGCCCCGGCGTCAGGACCGCAGCAGGCTGTCAAGCGCCAGCCGCCAGGCCGGGGCAGGAAGGTCGGCCAGCCTGGATCGGAGTTCGCCAAATCGCTCGGCCGGCCAGTTCACCATCGAGGTGTCAAACCGGCCGGCAGGAAGATCCTCCAGCGGCAGGCCCTGACTGGGCGCGGTGACCCAATCGGGCTTGTCACGGCTCAGCCAGCCTATGGCCACCGGCGCAGCTGTCCTGCAACTGATCAGGGCTAGCCTTGCAATCACGTGGACCTTGGACACCCCGTCGCGGGTCGAGGACCAGGCGCCGGCTCCGAGCAGGGCATGGCCTCGGGCGAACTGGAGGCCCGAGGCATTGCCCTGTACGGCGATCACGATGCCGTCCAGCGACGCGTCTGCCCAATGCGTGCGCACAGCGTTCCGGATGCCATACCAGTTCAAGGCACCGTGGGACACCTTGCCCCAGACCGGGACAAAACCCTGGTTGACCTCGGCGAACTCCGCGGGATTCGGCAATGGCAGCGCGGCGGCAACGCCCGGCAGCGTCAACAGCGCATCGGCCATTTGCCTTTCGTAGGCGCGGTCGACGCCCCAGTCCGCAATGGGCAGCACCTCGCGGCCGACGCGGCCGTGGATGTCCACATCACCCTGGACCACAAGCAGTTCGCCGGCCACTGCCGACACCACCCCCAGTCGCAGCGGGTGCTTGGGCATGTCCTGGGTCGCCCCGCCACGCGAGGCTGCACAGCCAGCCAGCAGCAAGGCGACCAGGGCGAGTCCAGCGCGCAGGCCCCGTCGCCGTCCACTACGGTACAGCTGGGTCGAACGAACGGCACAGGGGCGCAGGGCCATCACACATCCACCTCGATCGCATCGCCGTGGCGTTCCATCAGTTCGCGGCGCGAGGCGGCCTCGCCCTTGCCCATCAGGCGGGTGAAGAAGCTGGCCGTGGCCTTGGGGTTGACCGCGCCGTAGTTGACGCGCAGCAGGCGGCGGGTGTCGGGGTTGAGGGTGGTGTCCCAGAGCTGCTCGGCGTTCATCTCGCCCAGGCCCTTGAAGCGGCTGATGCTCCAGGCGCTTTCGCGGCAGCCTTCCTTCTTGAGCTTGTCGAGGATGGCCTGCAGTTCCCCCTCGTCCAGGGCGTAGAGCTTGGCGGCGGGCTTCTTGCCGCGCGCCGGCGCATCCACCCGGAACAACGGCGGGCGCGCCACATAGATGTTGCCGGTCTCGATGAGGCGGGGAAAGTGGCGGAAGAACAGGGTGAGCAGCAGCACCTGGATGTGCGAGCCGTCCACGTCGGCGTCCGAGAGGATGCAGATCTTGCCGTAGCGCAGGCCGCTTAGGTCAGGCTGGTCCTCGGGGCCGTGCGGGTCCACGCCGATGGCCACCGAGATGTCGTGGATCTCGTTGTTGCGAAAGAGCAGGTCGCGCTCCACCTCCCAGGCGTTGAGCACCTTGCCGCGCAGGGGCAGGATGGCCTGGGTCTCCTTGTTGCGGCCCATCTTGGCGCTGCCGCCGGCCGAGTCGCCCTCGACCAGGAAGAGTTCGTTGTCGGCCAGGTCGCGGCTTTCGCAATCGGTCAGCTTGCCGGGCAGCACGGCCACGCCCGAGCCCTTCTTCTTCTCCACCTTCTGGCCGGCGCGCTGGCGCGCCTGGGCCTGGCGGATGACCAGTTCTGCCAGCTTCTTGCCATGTTCCACGTGCTGGCCCAGCCACAGCTCGAAGGCCGGGCGCACATAGGCTGAGACCAGGCGCAGGGCGTCGCGGCTGTTGAGCTTTTCCTTGGTCTGGCCCTGGAACTGGGGGTCCAGCACCTTGGCGCTGAGCACGAAGCAGGCGCGGCCGAAGACGTCGTCGGGCATGAGCTTCACGCCCTTGGGCAGCAGGGCGTGCATCTCGATGAAGCCCTTGATGGCGGCGAACAGGCCGTCCTTGAGCCCGGCCTCGTGGGTGCCGCCGGCCACCGTGGGGATGAGGTTGACGTAGCTCTCGCGCAGTACGCCGCCCTGCTCGGTGAAAGCCACGCACCAGGCCGCGCCCTCGCCCTCGGCGAAGTTCTCCTGCTCGCCGTCGGCCGCGTAATGTGCGCCCTCGAAGGGCGGGATCACCGCGTCCGCCGGCAGGGTCTGCATGAGGTAGTCGCGCAGGCCGCCCTGGTAGAGCCAGGTCTGGACGTCACCCTTGCCGTCGGCCGATTCGGTGGTGAGCGTGACGGTCACGCCGGGCATGAGCACGGCCTTGCTGCGCAGCAGGTGGGTCAGCTCGCCGCGCGGCAACTCGGCGCTCTCGAAATATTTCGGGTCGGGCCAGACACGCACCGAGGTGCCGCGCCTGCGCTCGCCCGAGGTCGCCGGGCGCACCACCAGTGGCTCGACCACGTCGCCACCGGCAAAGGCCAGCTGGGCCACCTGCTTGTCACGCCAGACTGTCACGGCCAGCCGTTTCGCCAGCGCGTTGGTGACGCTCACGCCCACGCCGTGCAGGCCACCCGAGAAGCTGTAGGCGCCGCCCGAGCCCTTGTCGAACTTGCCGCCGGCGTGCAGCCGGGTGAACACGATCTCGACCACCGGCACCCCTTCCTCGGGGTGGATGCCGAAGGGAATGCCGCGGCCGTCGTCGTCCACCGTGACCGAGCCGTCGGCGTGCAGCGTCACGGCGATGCGCTTGCCGTGGCCGGCCAGGGCCTCGTCGGCGGCGTTGTCGATCGCCTCCTGCACGATGTGCAGGGGGTTGTCGGTGCGGGTGTACATGCCCGGGCGCTGCTTGACCGGCTCCAGGCCCTTGAGCACCCGGATCGACGCTTCGCCATAGGCACCAGGGGCAAGCGCCTTGGCCGGCGCAGCCCCGGCGACGGAGGTCGAGGACGATGTCGAAGGCTGGGCCGGGGCGGCGTTGGAACTGGGCATCTTGGCAGTCATGGCGGGCGTCGGAAGGCGGCCGGATTGTAGGGAGCGCGCTACAGCGACCCGGCCGCCACACCCGGCGTGGTGTCCGGACGTCACGGTGCCTGCCCCGGCGCAAGGTCCGCCCTGAAGTCGGTGCTAGCCTAGCGGCCGCTTCCGGACGACCGGGATTTGCCCCGATCGGGCAGAATCGTCGCTTTCAAGCAACGAATCCGTCGTCCCCGGTGGGGCGGCGACCGCTTCGCCGCTGCTTTCCCCGATCCCTCATCGACAGACCGCATTTCTGGAAGGACTCTCATGATTCGTACCACCGTCAGCCGCGCCGCCCGTATTGCACTAATTGGCTCGACCCTGGCCACGGCCGGTCTGGCTGCCAACGCCGCCGACCTCAACATCGCCAACCTGACGTCCCAGGACCAGTTCCGCCTGCTGAGCAAGGATCTGGGATCGACGCTGTCCTACAAGGGCCTGGTGCCCGCAGAAAGCCTGGGCATCATCGGCTTCGATGTGGGCGTGGGCCTGACCGCCACCAAGCTCAAGAACGCGGACGTGTTCAAGGCCGCCACCTCAGGCGCCAGCTCGCTCAAGACCCTGCCGCTGACCTCGCTGCGCGCCCACAAGGGCCTGCCCTTCAACGTCGACCTGGGCCTGGCCGTGAGCACCGTGCCCTCGACCAACATCCGCAACACCGCCGGCGAGATCCGCTGGGCCTTCGTGCCGGGCGGCATCGCCATGCCGGCCCTGGCCGTGCGCGCCTCGGGCAGCTTCCTGTCGGGCGTGGACAACCTCAAGCTGCGCACCACCGGCGTGGACCTGTCCATCTCCAAGGGCTTCCTGATGGTCACGCCCTACGCCGGCATCGGCACCGTGTCGGTCAAGTCCACGCCTGATGCCGGCGGCCTCAAGGTCGAGAAGTTCAGCCAGAGCAAGGTCTTCGGCGGCGTGAACGTCAACCTCGGCCTGGCCAACCTGGCCGTCGAGACCGACAAGACCGGCGACGCCACCAGCTACGGCCTGAAGGTCGGCTTCCGCTTCTGACCCCCGAGCCGGCCCGGCCCGGCGGCGCGGCAACGGCGCCGCACAGTCACCCCCGCGCCAGCCGGGCGCGAAGGCCTGGGCTACAGTGGTTTGATGCATACATCGAACCCCGTCTCGCCCCCTGGCGCCCAGCCTGCACGCCTGTCCCTGCAGCAGGTGTTGGTCTGCGGCGCCGTCATCGTCACGCTGTCGATGGGCATACGCCATGGCTTCGGCCTGTGGCTGGCGCCCATCACCAGCGAGCGCGGCTGGACGCGCGAAACCTTTGCGTTTGCCCTGGCGATCCAGAACCTCGTCTGGGGCCTGGCCGGGCCTTTTGCCGGCGCGTTGGCCGACCGCTTGGGTGCGTTCAGGGTGCTGATCGCCGGCAGCGCCCTGTATGCGGCGGGCCTGGTGCTGATGGCCCTGTCCACCTCGGGCCTGGCCTTCACCGGCAGTGCCGGCCTGATGGTGGGCATGGCGCAGTCTGGCTGCACCTATGCCATCGTCTACGGTGTAATCGGCCGCAATGTTGCCGCCGACAAGCGCTCATGGGCCATGGGCCTGGCCGCCGCTGCGGGCTCGTTCGGGCAATTCCTCATGGTGCCGGTCGAGACCTGGCTGATCGGTCACCTGGGCTGGCAGGAAGCCTTGATCCTGCTGGGCTGTGCCGCGCTGGCCATCATGCCGCTGGCGCTGGGCTTGAAGGAGCCCCAGCTTGCCGGGGGTGCGCAGCGTCCGCACCAGACCATCGCCGCAGCGCTGCGCGAGGCGATGTCGCACAACAGTTTTCTGCTGCTGACGGCCGGCTATTTCGTCTGCGGCTTCCAGGTGGTCTTCATCGGCGTGCACATGCCCAGCTACCTGAAGGATCACGGACTGGCGCCGCAGGTGGCCAGCACGGCGCTGGCACTCATCGGCCTGTTCAACATCTTCGGCACCTATTCGGCCGGACTGTTGGGCCAGCGTCTGCCCAAGCGCTTCATCCTGTCGGCCATCTATGCCCTGCGCGCGGTCGCCATCGTCGTGTTCCTTGCCGCGCCGCTGACGCCCATGTCGGTGTATGTGTTCGCGTCGGTGATGGGCTTTTTGTGGCTGTCCACGGTGCCGCCCACCAACGCCGTGGTGGCGCAGATGTTTGGCGTGCAATACATGTCGATGCTCGGCGGGATCGTGTTCTTGAGTCATCAGATCGGCAGCTTCATGGGCGTGTGGCTGGGTGGCAAGCTCTATGACAGCACTGGCAGCTACGACATCGTGTGGTGGATCGCCGTGGCGCTGGGCGTGTTCGCGGCGCTCATCAACCTGCCGGTGCGCGAAGGCCCGGTGCAGCGACCCTCGCCAGCAGCGGCGGCAGCCTGAGATGGCGCGCCCACTTGCCGAGTGGCCTCGCGGCGCCCTGCCGTCGGCCGGCCGCCTGCTGGCCTGGATCGCCGTCGCCAGCGCGCTCGCGGCCACCTTCTGTGCCTATCTTCAACCAGCTCTGATGGTCGATCTGGCCAATCGGCTCTGGACCTGCTTCTGATCGCTTGATGCGACCTGTAGCTCCGACATGAGTGACGCCGCTCCCGCCGCCTCCCGGACGCCTGTGCCGCACCTTCCCGTCGCCGTGACGCACGACCAGGTGGCCTTGGCGCCCCCTTCGGATTGGCTGCTGCGCTGGATCCATCTGCTGCAAGCGGGTCAGTGTGCGCTCGACCTGGCCTGCGGCCGCGGCCGCCACGCTCGCTGGCTGGCGGGCCGCGGTCTGCAGGTCACCGCGCTGGACCGCGACGCGCACGCCCTGGCCAGCCTGGACGGCGCGGCCGGTATCACGACGCGGCTGGCGGACCTTGAGGCGGCCCCCTGGCCGCTAGCCGACCAACGATTCGATCTTGTGCTGGTCACCAACTATCTGTGGCGGCCGCTTTTCCCTCACCTGATCGACAGCGTCGCCCCGGGCGGCTTGTTGATCTACGAGACCTTTGCCCTCGGACAGGAAAGCGTCGGGCGGCCAAGCCGGCCCGACTTTCTGCTCGCGCCAGCAGAGTTGCTGCACTTGACGCTCGGTCGCCTGCAGGTTCTGGGCTTCGAGGACGGTTGGCTGGCGGAGGGTGGGTTGCGAAGAGTGCAGCGCATCGCAGCGCGACGCGGTCTGCCGGCTGGCGCCGAACCCGCTGTCGACTGGCCGCAGACTGTGCGTCTGCCCGCGCCCTGCACCGTCCGCTGACGCCGCGCTGAGGCAGCTTGCACGCCCGCCGAGGCGTGGTGCACTGCGCAAGTTGCACGAGATGTGACAGCTAGAATCTTCGTCTCTATAGGACTTGCAGCATGAATTCCATCGAAGGCAGCATCGTCGCCCTGGTCACGCCGATGCTTGAGGACGGCAGCGTCGACTATCCCGCCCTGCGTCGTCTCATCGACTGGCACATCGCCGAGGGCACGGCGTGCATCGGTGTGGTTGGCACCACCGGCGAGTCGCCCACCGTGTCAGTGGAAGAACACTGCGAGATCATCCGGGTCGCGGTCGACCAAGCGGGCGGTCGCGTGCCGGTCATGGCCGGTGCCGGCGCCAACTCGACGCGCGAGGCCATCGAGCTGTCGCGCTATGCCAAGAAGGTGGGTGCCGACTGCACGCTCAGCGTCGTGCCTTATTACAACAAGCCCAGCCAGGAGGGCATCTACCGGCACTTCCGCGCCATTGCCGAGGCGGTCGACATCCCCGTGGTGCTGTACAACGTGCCCGGCCGCACTGTGGCCGACATGCTGCCGGAGACGACGCTGCGTCTGGCCGAGATTCCCAACATCGTGGGCGTCAAGGAAGCGACCGGCAACATCGAACGCGCCTGCTGGCTGATCAAGCAGCGGCCGAAGGACTTCGCCGTCTACTCGGGCGACGACGGCACTGCGGTGGCGCTCATGCTCATGGGCGGCCAGGGCAATGTCAGCGTGACCGCCAATATTGCCCCGCGCGCCATGGCGCAGTTGTGCACGGCAGCGCTTGCGGGTGATGCACGCGGTGCCGCCGAGATCCACATGCGCTTGCTGGCACTGCACAAACTGTTGTTCGTCGAGCCCAACCCCATCCCCGTGAAGTGGGCCATGGCGCGCCTGGGGCTGTGCGGCGCCACGCTGCGACTGCCCATGGTCGACATGTCGACCAGCCTCGTGCCCGGCCTGGAAGCCGCTCTGCGCGAAGCCGGCTTGCTGTGAACATCCCTGGCGCCCCGGCCCTGGGGCGCCTGCGCCCCCCCGCGCTTAGCGCGGGTGCCGCCCGAGTCCCCCTGGAGTGACCCTGCCTTGCTGACCCGTCCCCCGTTTCAACGACTGCGCCCGCTCGTGCTCCTGTCCGGCGCAGTGGCGCTGGGTGCCTGTTCCACTGTCAGCGAAACGCTCAGTCCAGGCAAGGTGGACTACAAGGCAGCGACCTTGCGCGCCGAACCGCTCGACATTCCGCCTGACCTCACCCAGCTGACGCGCGATCCGCGCTACCAGCCGAGCAGTGGCCAGCCGGTGAGTGCGGCTGCGATCCAGGCCGCGCAACCCGTCAAGGCTGGCGCGGCGCCAACAACACCGGCAACGCTGACTGCACCAACCGCCACGGGTGGCACCTTCACCGCCGGCACCCCGGGCGGCGTGGTTGCACCGCTGGCATCCGGTGCAGTGCGCATTGAACGCGCCGGCAATCAGCGCTGGCTGGTGGTGCAGCGTACGCCCGAGGAGTTGTGGCCGCAATTGCGCGGCTTCTGGCCTGCCGCCGGCTTCAAGCTGGCGCTGGACCAACCCGAACTGGGCTTCATGGAAACCGACTGGGCAGAGAACCGAAGCAAGCTACCGCAGGACGCCGTCCGTCGGACCCTGGGCAAACTGTTCGACAGCCTGCTCGATTCAGGCCAGCGCGACCGCTTCCGTCTGCGCGTCGAGCGCAGCACGTCAAGCAATGCGACCGAGGTCTACCTCAGCCACCGGGGCGCAGTCCAGGTCAAGTCGGGCCTGGACAATGATCGCCTGCATTGGGAACTCACGGGTGCGGACACCCAGGTTGAAGCCGAGATGCTCGCCCGTCTCATGCTTTATCTGGCGCCGCCTGCGGCCACGGCCGGCGTGCCCCAGCCCCCAACTGCTGCGCCTGACGTCGCCGCGCTTGCGGCAGCGAAGGACACGGTGGTCAACCAGCCCGGGGCGCCGGCCCGCGCCCGCCTCCTCAGCGGCCGCCCGGCAGCAACCCTTCAGGTTGACGACGACTTCAGCCGGGCATGGCGGCGCGTCGGCGTTGCGCTTGACCGCAGCGGTTTCACGGTGGAAGACCGTGACCGCGGCCAGGGCCTGTACTACGTGCGTTACGTCGACCCCAAATTCGCCGGCAAGGAAGAACCAGGATTCTTCGCCCGCGTGTTTGGCGGTGCCAAGACCGAAGACTATGTCGGCACGCGTTACCGTGTCGGCGTGCAGGCCGAGGGCAAGGGCAGCGTGGTGGCCGTTTTTGACGCCCAGGGGGCGCCGCAGAACAACGCAGCCGCGCTCAACATCGTCAAGATCCTGCTCGACGACTTGCGCTGACGCTCGGTCGAACGCGCCGCCGTCTAGTCGGCCGTCTGTCCAGTCGGCCGTCTGACGGGCAGCGCAAGCATGGGTGCCGCGTGAACCCACCCCCCGGGCAGATCCAGACAGGCGGCGACTCGAAATGGCGGCGGGCCACCCACCGTGGTTGAACACCCATTGCCTGCGTCGACCGCCGAGATCTCCGGCGTACGGAAAAACAAAAAGCCGCCCGAGGGCGGCTTTTTGATGTCCAGAGACGAGCTCTGATTACTTCGAAGCGGCGGCCGAAGCGGCTTCAGCGGCGGGGGCCGAAGCAGCAGCGGAAGCAGCGTCAGCGGCCGGAGCCGAAGCGGCGGCAGCCGGGGCGGCGGCCGGGGCGGGAGCAGCAGCCGGCTCTTCCTTCTTGCCGCAAGCGGCCAGGGCGAAGGTAGCGATCAGGGCGGCCATCAGGAGCTTGTTCATTGCTTGTAACCTTAAAGTGCAAAAGTCGGAGAATTTCCGGTAATCGTTGGACCACTTAGGCGCTGCGGCTGCCCCAACCGGACAAAAACACAGAGCCAGACAACGTCGTCCAGTCCCACACAAAACGTGAAACACCAGAGCCTTTTCACGTCCAGCCTTCGATTATACATGCTCGAACATTTTTCATCGAGGGCCCCGGTCACCTGGTGGAAGTTCATTCCGGCTGGTGCAACCATGCCGGCTCTATGCACGATTTTTCGCCCGCCGCGAGGGTGACCCTGGGAACTCCTTGCGCCACTCACACTCTCGGCCGACGTTCGATCCCTCGTGCACGGCACAGGCCGTCCGCGGCATCAGCCCGGACCGCCATCCAGCGTCAGGAGCCACCCGTCATCCAGCCACGCCGCAAGCTGGTCGCGCAAGGACTTGCTGGTTCGCGCGACCGTCCGGCCATCCAGCCAGCGCCGATCGGCCAGTTCGCGCAAATGACGAGCATCCCGGCCGGCAACCCGCCAGGCGTCACCATTCAGGAAGACGTGTTCGTCGTCATAGAGCATGCAACTTCCTGGCGCCAGACGTACCCCCTGCATGGGATCAGCGTCCACCTCGGCCACAAAACTCACCTGGGGCTTGGGCTCGCTGAGGTACTCGCCCAGGGCGCGCGCCAACGCTCCCGGTTCTGTCAAGGCAGCGGCAAGGCCAGCTTGCGCGAACTGCAGCAAAGCGGCGGGCAGGCGGCCGGGTTCGGCCACCGCAGGCTGGGCCGGATCGCTGTAATGCGCGCCGGCAGGCGTGGCCAGGTGGGTGTCGTCGTCGACCTGACTGTCAGCCAGTCGCAGCAGCACCTCACGCGCCAGTTCGCTGCGTGCAGGCGATCGAAAGCCCACCGAGCAAGTCATGCACTCGCCGCCCACGGCGTCGCCGTCGTGGGCCCAGCCCGGCGGCAGATAGAGCATGTCGCCGGGCGAGAGCACGAACTCCTCCTCGGCGCGGAAGTTGGCGATGAGCTTGAGCGGCACGCCCTTGCGCAGCTTCGCGTCGGGCATGCGGCCGATGCGCCAGCGCCGCTGGCCTTGCACCTGGATGAGAAAGACATCGTAGGAATCGAAATGTGGCCCGACGCCGCCGCCCACGCTGGCCCAGGACACCATCAGGTCGTCCAGCCGCGCCTGCGGGATGAAACGGAAGCGCGCGAGCAGTTCGTCGGCCGCCGGCACATGCTGGTTCAGGCCTTGCACCAGCACCGTCCATCCCGGCGTGGCGAGGGCCGGCAGGCTGCGCCGCGACAGCGGACCATGGGCCAGGCTCCAGTTGGCGGCACGGCCCTGGCCTGAGCGCACCACTAGGCGCGATTCCACCGCCTCGTCGGCCGCCAGGCGGAACAGTTCGGCGCGGCTGACCGGCGGCGCCACGTCGGGCAGGGCGTGGCGCACCAGCAGGGGCTGCTTCTGCCAATGGCGCTGCATGAACTGCTGCGGCGTGAGCCCGCCGAGCAAGGCGGTGGCCTGGTCAATCGACGGCACGGTGCTGGCTGCGGCCGAGGTTGAGGACGGGGTGGCGGAGTTCTTGGAGGTAGGCATCGGCACATCTTAGTGATGCACCGCGCCGGCCGGCCGCGACGACGGCCGCCCCCGGGGCGCATGCGATGATGCCGCCATGTTGATCCATGCACCCTGCGTCGTGAGCCTGCGCTGGCGGCTCGAAGACGCCCAGGGCGAGCTCATCGACGAGCTGCCCGAACCCGTCGAATTCTTCTACGGCGGCGATGACCTGCTGGCCAAGGTAGAGGAAGTCCTGGCTGACCAGGTGATCGGCTTTGCCACCCGCATCCGGCTCGAACCCGACCAGGCCTTCGGCCAGTACGACGCCGAGCTGGTCTTCTTCGAGGAAAAGGCCATCTTCCCGCCCGAAGTCTCGCCCGGCATGCAGTTCGACGGCCCGCCGCCCGGCGCCACCACGCCCGACCTCAGGCGCGACGCCATCTACACCGTCACCGAGGTCTACGACAGCCACGTCGTGCTGGACGGCAACCACCCGCTGGCCGGCATCGCCTTGGTGCTCGACCTCACGGTGTGCGACGTGCGCGAGGCCAGCACCGAGGAAATCGAACGCGGCAGCGTCGAGGACAGCGCCGTCAGCGTGCTGAGCCCGCCGGCCTCCGGCACCCCGCTGCACTGACAAGCCGGCCAGGATCTCGCTCGCCGAGCCGAAACTTCCGGTGTCCGGACCGCCCCGGACCTGCCCGAACCTTAGGCAACCAGCTGCGACCCGTTGCGAAGTGCCGCCGCGATCAACCCCGTCCGGTCGAGCCGAAGCCACCCTCGCCGCGCGCGCTGGCGTCGAAGCTCTCGACGCGGCGGAACTGCGCCTGCACCACCGGCACGATGACCAGCTGGGCGATGCGCTCCATGGGCTGGATGGTGAAGGCCGCGGCACCGCGGTTCCAGCAACTCACCATGAGCTGGCCCTGGTAGTCGCTGTCGATCAGCCCCACCAGATTGCCCAGCACGATGCCGTGCTTGTGGCCCAGGCCCGAGCGCGGCAGGATCAAGGCGGCCAGCCCCGGGTCGCCGATGTGCATGGCCAGGCCGGTCGGGATGAGCTCGGTCTGGCCGGGCGCCAACGTCAGCGGCGCGTCCAGGCAGGCGCGCAGGTCCAGCCCCGCGGCACCCGCGGTGGCATAGGCCGGCAGGTGGGCGGCCATGCGCTCGTCCAGCACCTTCAGGTCGACGATGCTGCTGCTCATGCGCCCACTCCTGCGCCCGCGCCTGCTGCCGTTGCCGCCGGGCGCGCCAGCGCCAGCCGGCGTGCAATCTCGGCCACCAGTTCACGCGCCAGGCTGAGCTTGTCGGCCGCGCTGCCGTCGGCCGGCAGCGGCGTGGCCGTGTTCTCGTCCACCAGCAGCAGGGCGTTGTCGTCGCGCCCGAAGGTGGCCGGCCCCAGGTTGCCGACGATGAGCGGCAACTTCTTGCGCCTGAGCTTGTCGCGCGCATGCTCCAGCAGCTTCTCGCTCTCGGCCGCGAAGCCCACGCAGTAGGGCGGCGCCGGCAGCGCCGCCACGGCGGCCAGGATGTCGGCGTTCTCGGCCAGCTCGAAGCTGGGCACCACCTTCTTGCCGTCCTTCTTGATCTTGTGCTGCGAGAGGCGCGCCGGGCGCCAGTCGGCCACCGCCGCAGTGGCAACGAACAGCTCGTGCCAGCCGGCCGCCGGCAGCACCACCTCGTACATCTGGGCGGCGGACTGCACGTCGATGCGCGTCACGCCGCGCGGCGTGGCCAGGTGCACCGGCCCGGCCACCAGCGTCACGCGCGCACCGGCCTCACGCGCCGCACGGGCGATGGCAAAGCCCATCTTGCCGCTCGAGAGATTGGTGATGCCGCGCACCGGGTCGATGGCCTCGAAGGTCGGCCCGGCGGTGATGAGCAGGCTGCGCCCGGCCAGCGGCTTGGGCGACAGGGCGGCGATCAGCTCCTCGACGATGGCCTCGGCCTCGATCATGCGGCCGTCGCCCACCTCGCCGCAGGCCTGCTCGCCGCTGTCCACGCCCAGCACCTGCGCACCGTCGGCGGCCACCTGGGCCAGGTTGCGCTGCGTGGCCGGATGCGCCCACATCTCGCGGTTCATGGCCGGCGCGATCAGCAGCGGCACCCGTGCGTTGCCCGCCCCCCAGGGCCGCGCCAGGCAGGTAAGCGAGATCAGGTCCTCGCTGCGCCCCTGGGCCAGGCGGGCGATGGCGTCGGCCGTGGCAGGCGCCAGCACGATGGCATCCGCGCCACGCGTGAGATTGATGTGCGGCATGCCGTTGAGCTCGCGCGCGTCCCAGATCTCGCCCGCCACCGGGTGGCCGGACAGGGCTTGCAGCGTGTCGGCGGTGATGAAGCGCACCGCGCCGGCACTCATCATCACCCGCACCTCGGCGCCGGCCTTGACCAGCAGGCGCACCAGCTCGCAGCTCTTGTAGCAGGCAATGCCGCCGGTGAGGCCGAGCACGATGCGCCGGCCGGCGAGGTCCAGGGTCGGGGCAGGCGTTTGCGTCATGGGCCGCGAGTCTAGCGGCGCGACCTGCGGCCACCCACGCGGCCAACCCGCCTACCTCCCGGCGTGCCACCCGGGCGGCTCAGGGACAATCCGTGCCCATGCTCAGCACCGCTTCTGCCGCCGCCGCGCGTCTGCGCCGCCCAGCCCTGCCGCTCACCGCGATCAGCCTGCTCGTCCTGACTTGTCGTGCGGCCATCGCCCAGCCCGCCACCGGCGACGGCGCCTCTGCCCCCGCGCCCACGCCCACGCCGGCAGCGGCGGCGCCCGCCGCGCCGGCCGCATCAGCCGCCGCAGCGCCACCACCCGCCAGCGCAGCGGCCACCGCGCCCGCGCTGGAACGCGTCGAGATCACCGGCGCCGGCCCCAGTGACAGCGAGGCACGGCGCCAGTCCACCGCCGCCAAGATCGTCATCGGCCGCGAGGAACTCGACCGCATGGGCGACGCCAGCGTGGCCGACGTGCTCAAGCGCCTGCCCGGCGTCACCCTGGGCGGACGGCCCGGGCGCGGCGGTGAGATCCGCATGCGCGGCCTGGGCAGCGGCTACACCCAGATCCTGGTGAACGGCGAGCGCGTGCCCTTCGGCTTCTCGGTCGACAGCCTGACGCCCGAGCAGATCGAGCGCATCGAGGTCAGCCGCGCCCCCACCGCCGAGACCGGCGCCCGCGCCATCGCCGGCACCATCAACATCGTGCTGCGCGAAGACGTCAAGCGCCACCTCGACAACCTCAACCTGAGCCTGGGCAGCGAAGCCGGACGGCACCAGCAGCAGGCGTCCTGGACCCGCGGCGACCAGCTGGGCAACCTGACCTACAACCTGTCGGCCACGGCCTACCACAACCAGCGCGGCGACAGCAGCACGGTCGACACCGTCTCGACCGACGCCGCCACGGGCAGCATCAAGTCGGCCAGCCACGAAGAGCGCACCAGCCTGGATCGGCGCGAAGGTGTCCACCTGGGCGGACGGGTGGTCTGGCGCCTGGGTGCAGGCGAGTCGCTGGCCTTCATGCCCTTCTTCATCACCGCCCACTCCACCACCGAGGCCAGCGGCCGGCTGGCGCAGTCTGTCGGCAGCGCCAACTGGCTGGACTCGCACACCGGCAGCGACCTGAGCTATAGCGTCGGGCGCGCCAGCATGATCTGGCAGGGCCGCAGCGGCGCCAACAAGCATGAACTGCGCGCCAGCCTGAACCGGGCCATCAGCGACAGCCACAGCCAGCGCCAGGAGAGCGGCGGGCTGGCGCCACAAGACCAGACCAGCCTGGGGCTGGCGGCCGAAACCGGCTGGAACCTGGCCGGCAAGCTCAGCCGCAGCATCGGCGAGGACCACAGCGTCGCCCTGGGCTGGGAAAACGAGGGCCAGCGCCGCAACGAAAGCAAGGTCAACACCATCGCGGGTCAGCCGCAGCAGGCGGATTTCGGCGACAACGTCGGCGCGCGCAGCCTGCGCAACGCTGCCTGGGCGCAAGACGAGTGGAACCTCAGCCCGACCTGGTCAGCCTATGCCGGCCTGCGCTGGGAGGCCATCAGCACCCGCAGCGAGGGCGACAGCAGCGCCGCCAGCTCGACCGCCGCCGCGCTGAGCAACCGCAGCCGCGTCTGGACGCCGCTGCTGCATTCGGTCTGGAAGCTTGACGAGGCGAGCAAGGACCAGATCCGCTTCGCCCTCACGCGCAGCTACCGCAACCCGACGCTGCAAAACCTGGTCAGCCGGCCCAGCCTGTCGCTCAACAACTCGGCCACCCGCCCGGACCGCATCGGCAACCCTGCGCTGCGGCCCGAACTGGCCACCGGCCTGGACCTGGCCTACGAACACTATTTCAGCGCCGGCGGCTTGATGAGCGTGGGCGTGTTCCAGCGCCGCATCGCCAACCTCATCCGCACCCTCACCACGCTGGAACCCTCGCCCCTGGTCGGCGGCGGCCCGCAGCGCTGGCTGGCCCAGCCGCGCAATGTGGGCGACGCGAGTTCCAGCGGGGTTGAACTCGAGGCCAAGTTCCGCCTGGCCGAGGTCTGGCACGACGGCGACGCCACCGCGCCCAATGTCGACCTGCGCAGCAACCTGAGCGTGTTCCGCTCCACCGTGAGCGGCGTGGCCGGGCCGGACAACCGGCTCGACCAGCAGCCGCGCGCCAGCGCCAACCTGGGTGCCGACTGGAAGCTGCGTGCCAGCCCGCTCACCCTGGGTGCCAACCTCAACTGGACGCCGGCCGGCCGCATCACCCTAAGCAGCGACGCCGCCAGCGGCGGCAGCGACCAGAGCGCCTACAACGAGGCCAAGCGGGTGGTTGACGCCTACGCGCTGTGGACCTTTGGCCCGCAGGTGCAACTGCGCCTGTCGGGCGCCAACCTGCTGGCTGCACCGGCCGTCAGCAGCAGCACGGTGACGACCGTCGACACCAGCGCGGTGCCCAGCACCCAGACCAGCGAGACGGCGGTCACCCGCGCCCGTACCTGGCGGGTGTGGAGCTTGCGCCTGGAACTCAAGCTCTGAGCTGCCGCCCGGTTCAGCGCGCCGGCTGCGTGTACGCCGCCAGCGCCGCCCGCAGCCGCTCGACCACCCGCTCGCGCAATTCGGGCGGGGCCAGCACCTGCACGTCCGGGCCGTGGCGCAGCAGGTCCATCACCAGCTCGGTATCGTCGCTGTAGGGCAGGCTCAGCCGCAGGCTGCCGTCCGGCAGCAGCGTCTGGCGCTGGTCGACATGCCAGACCTCGGCGGCCACCCAGGCCGCCGCGGCCGGGGCGAACAGCAGACTGGCCTGGTGCAGCGGGCGACCGCCGTAGATGCCGTAGCCGCTGTCGAGCTCGGCCTCGACCGCTTTCATGGCCACGTCGCGGGCACGCTGGTCGAGCAGGTCGGCACCGCGCACCGCATCGAGCGCAAAGCGGCGCAGGCCGTCCTGGGCATGGCACCAGGCGTCCAGATACCAGGTGTTGCGGTAGTGCACCAGGCGCTGCGGCGACACCACCCGGCTTGATTCAGCGCGCTTGCTGCGCGTGTAGTAAAGCAGCGCCAGGCGCCGACGCCCCAGCAAGGCCGCGCCGACCCGTTCGAAACACTGCAGACCCACCGGCCGGCGCGCGGGCTGGGCGATGCGCACCCGCTTCATGAGCTCGCGCACCTCGGCCTCGCCGGCGCCCAGCATGGCCTGCAGCTTGTCCTGCAGCGGCGCCAGGTGGCGCGCCAGGATGCCGCCGCCGTCCAGTCCGGCGATGAGCTGGTGCATGGTCAGCAGGGCGTGGATTTCGCGTTCGCTGAACCAGACGCCGGGCAGTTCACGCCCGGCGCGCACCTTGGCCGCGCCGCCCTGCGCCCGGCCGCCGGCGCCGGCGGGGGCCGCCTCGAAGCGGTAGCCGTTGCATTCGCGGTCATAGACGATGGGCACGTCCATGCGGTTGCGCAGGTATTCCAGGTCGCGCTTGAGCGTGGCACGCGACACCTCGAGCTCGTCCTGCAGGTCGGCAAAACTCACCTGGCCGCGATCACGGATGAGCAGCTCGATGCGATAGAAACGTTCGGTGCGGTCCATGATGTGGCTCGGCCTGAATGCGCCCGCGGCGGCGAACTGCACCCAGCCAGCCACCCGGGAAGATCGAGGACGCCCCGGGGCGCACCTTGTCATGTGTCCTCGCTGCGACAGATGGTAGCGGCCACGCCACGTGTACATGGTGTTACCTGCGCCCTGTGTAGGACGCACGCAGCAATTCGGCATCGCCCGCCGGCGCCCGTCGTGCGGTCAGGCCTGTCCGCCGATCGGACGCGTTTTCACGGTCACAGTGCAGTCATGCCCCGGCGGCGCGCGGGCGATTTTCCCGGGTCGATGCCGAACCTGTGCTGCATCCCGGCCACAGGCTCACGCCATGAGCCTCACGGCTGCCAGACTGCGGGCAACAGGTGCAGCGTGAGACCGACCTGACCGTCGTGTCCAGCCAGCGCCAGTGCCCATGCGACAGGAGTGCACCATGGCCCAGGCCAGTCTGAATCTCGATCTCGATTTCTCCGCCGCGACGCCCGCGGGCGCCGACACGCTCGAGCTGGCACGCGAGATCGGCCGCGACCATGCCTGCCACGGCCTGCGTCCGCCGGCCGAACTGCTGCTGGCTCATCCGGCGCTGCGCAGCGGCTGGGACGCCGGGCGCGCCAGCTTTGCGGCACGCAGCCGCGTCGCCACACCCCAGGTGCAGCAGTGGCTGGCGCTGCGCCTGCAGGCCTGGCAGGAAGAGCGGCACTTCGAGCTGCTCAATGTCACGCCTCACTACCTGGGCCAGATCAGCGGCATGCCGGTCTGCCCGGTCGTGCGCAGCCGCTTTGACGCTCAGCCGGGTGGCGGGTCGGTCGATCGATCGATGGCCGCCTCGTTGGACGGCTGGGGCGAGCTGTCCGGCGCTCGGCCGGCCGCAGCGCTTCCTGCGGCCGATGCCGCGGCACCAGCCCAGCGCCAGGCGAACGCCCACCGTGCCCGCGTGGTGCGGGTGTGCGAAGACGCTGCCTATGCCGCCGGCAATCTGGTCTGCCTGAGCCGCCTGGCCGCCGACGCCAAGTCGGGCCTGGACTGGCAGGCAGCCCTGCATCGTGCCAATACCTTGCGCGGCCAGGCCGGCCGCCAGGACGGCCAAGGAGGGGGACCGGGGGCGCGACAGGGTGGATTGGGAAGCACCGCCTGGGGCCGGCTGGGCGTGCTGATGTCCTTCGTCACGCCGCTGGCGCACGAACGCGCGGCACGCCTGCCGCTGCTGGTGCTGCCGCCCAATCGCCTGCGCCTGCTCAATCCGGTGCAGGGTCTGCAGGCCTACGCCACGCTGCTGCTGGCGCACAGCGGCTGGAGTCAGCGCCTGCCCGCGTTCGAGGCCTTGTTGCCGAGCGAGTCCACACGGCGCGAGTTCAAGCGCTTCTTCATGCGCCTGCTCACCCAGGCGCTGGCCCATGGCCGTCCGGATCAGCCGCAGTCCTGGCGTTGGGCGCTCGAAGACGCCTGGCGCGACGCCCAGGTGCAGCAGCTCTGGACCGGCTTTGCCCTGCAGCTCGGCCCGATCTGCTGCGAACGGGTGCTCGATGCCGCCGCCAGGCTGGGCCTGAAAGGCCAGCGCCTGGTGGTGCACAGCGTCGAACAGGCGACCGAAGGCTGGTCGCTGGCCACCCACGGCTACTGCCTGCCGGTCGATGGCGCCGCGGCCGATCCGTCGTCGGCGCCGCTGCGTCGCCTGTCCAGCGCGGCACGACGATCACTCGGCACGCCGGCCTTGGCGATGTGCCCGGTGCGCGTACGCCCGCAGGACCTCATCCTGCGGCAAGGTCTGCTGCCTACACTCGCCGACCATGCTGCTCCGCTTCCTGCCCCAACGTCGTCGCCAGCCCCGCGCGCCCTCGATCGCAACCGCACCATCGATCCCTGAGCCTGCCCCTGCTCAGGCGCCGGATGGCGCGCCGCGGTCGCTGCCGGGCGCCGGCCTGGGCCGCCGGCTGGCCGCATGCGCGACGGCCAGCGTCGTCGCCCTGCTCGCTGGCGCCGTGCTCGCGCCGCCGACGCTGCACGCTGCCGAGCCCGGCAGCAGCACACCGACGGTCGAGGCACGCGTCATCGTGCAGTTCAAGGCCGGCTCGACGCTGCTGGGCGGACGGGTCCAGGCCCTGTCGGCCACCCACCGCGTTGCACCGCTGGCCCTGGCCAGCGCCTTGAGCGCACGCGCCGGCCTGGCGCTCAGCGACGGCCATACCGTCACCGCCCAGGCCCAGGTCATGACCGCCAGCGGCCTGAGCAGCGAAGCCTTGGCCAGCCGTCTGGCCCAGCTCGACGATGTGGAATTCGCCGTGCCGGATCGACGCCGCCATGCGCTGGCCGTCCCCAACGATCCGCTCTACGCCAACCCACCGGCCGGCACCACCCCCGCCGCCGGCCAGTGGTATCTGCGCCCGCCCACCGCCACGCTGGTGTCGGCGGTCGACGCCGAAGGCGCCTGGGCCATCACTTCGGGCCAGGCCACCGTCGTGGTCGCCATGCTCGACACCGGCGTGCGTTTCGATCACCCGGATCTGCAGGCCAAGCTGCTGGCCGGTTACGACTTCATCTCGGACGCCCGCACCGCCGCTGACGGCAATGGCCGCGACCCTGACCCGAGCGACCCCGGCAACTGGATCACTGCTGCCGATGTCACTGCGGGGACCTATGGCACCGATTGCCAGGAAAGCAAGAGCAGCTGGCACGGCACCAAGACCGCCGGCCTGGTGGGCGCCAGCACCAACAACAGCCTGGGCATGGCCGGCCTGGGCCGCGACGTGAGGGTGCTGCCGGTGCGGGTGCTGGGCAAATGCGGAGGTTTCGACTCGGACATCATTGCCGCCATGTTGTGGGCCTCAGGCATCCATGTCGACGGGGTACCCGACAACACCGCCCACCCGGCCCAGGTTGTCAACCTGAGCCTGGGCTCGGCAGGCAGCTGCTCGACCGACAGCAGCAACTCGAATGCCGGCAACGCCATCCTCTACCGTCAGGCCATCGACCAGCTCGCTGCGCGCGGCGTCGTGGTGGTCGCCGCTGCCGGCAATGACCAGAGCGCCGTCAACATGCCGGCCAACTGTCCGGGTGTGATCGCCGTGGGTGGACTGGGCCACGCCGGCACCAAGAGCGGATTTGCCAGCCTGGGTCAGGAAGTGACACTGAGCGCGCCGGCCGGCGACGACTGCGGGCGTCTGGCCGGCCCGTGCCTCTACCCCATCCTGTCGACCACCAACGCCGGGCTGCAGGGGCCGCAGTCCTATACCGGCAGCGGCGACTACACCACCGGCGGCACCGATGCGTCGTTCGGCACCAGCTTTGCCGCACCGCTGGTCTCGGCCACCGCCGCGCTGTTGCTGTCGCAAAACGCCAGCCTCACCGCGAGCCAGGTGCGCACTTTGTTGCGGCGCACAACCGTTGCGTTTCCGACCGTCGGCAGTGGCCTGGCCGCCTGTGCAGCGCCGAACAGCGTCGGGCAGACCGAGTGCCTATGCAACGGCGCCACCTGTGGCAGCGGCATGTTGTCGGCCAAGCGCGCGCTGAATGCCGTGGTGTCGCCCAACCCGCTGGCCGACATCCAGGCCAGCGCCCTCACCGTGCCGGCCAACCAGACCGTGCAGCTGGACGCCAATGGCTCCTGGCCAGGTGCTGGACGCAGCTTCGCGGGGGGGTTTGCAAGCTGGCGGGTCAAGAACGGTACCGGCATCACCACGCTCAGCACCGGCGGCGTCGGCCTGGCCAGCCTGAGCTTCAGCGGCCGCGGGGCGGTGACGGTGACGCTCACCGTCACCAACACGCTGGGCGTGAGCGCATCGGTCGACCAGGACATCAGCGTCATCGATGCCGTGTCCACGCCGACGGCGAGCGCCAAGTCCGGCGGCGGCGCGCTGGTCGGCGGGCCCGGTCTGCTGTGGATCGGACTGCTGCCGGCGGTGGTTGCGCTGGCGCGGGTGCGACGTCAGCCGCGGCGCTGACGCGATGCCGACATGACGCGGCGGCGCTGCTGACTCGGCGCCAGCTCGAGCTGTCCACACTCCATGGCCCGCCCCGTCAGGGCTGCTGCTGCAGCCGCCAAGCAGCAGGTCATCCACATCCACCCGCAGGCGCCGCCCAAACCCGCAACGGGCGCGCCGTGCAACGGCTGCGGCCTGTGCTGCCTGGCCGAGCCCTGCCCGGTCGGCATGCTGGTGAGCCGGCGTCGCCACGGCGCCTGCGCCGCCTTGCGCTGGATGGACTCCCCGCGGCCTGCGCCTGCCAGCGCCGCAGTCACCCGACTGCCAAGCCATCTTCCGGCATCCGCCCCCGCGCCCTCACCCGCGCCCTCACCCGCGCCCTCACCCGCACCCACGGCCGCAACCTCGACGCAGGCCGGCGTGCCTGCCGGGCGTTATGTCTGCGGCCTGCTCGCCATGCCGCAACAGTTCGTTCCCGCTGCGCTGTCGGGCCACGGCAGCAGTGCGCTCGCCGCGCGGGTGCTGGCCCGGCTGGCACGCCGCTTCATCAGCGCCGGCAGCGGTTGCGATGCGCAGCTGGAGGTGGTCGATCCGCGAGCGCGGGCAGAAGATCCACCGGTCGACCATGGCTGATTGGCTGGCGGCGGCCACGCCGCGGTGTCCACACCGGGGGCTGGCTCCGCGCCTGCAGCGGGTTCAGAGGTCGCGCTGGGCGATCGCGATCAGCTCGGCCACCCGCGCGCCATCCCCCACCGCCTCGGCCAGCAGCAGCGCGAGCTTGACCAGCAGCAGCTCGCTCTTGCCCTCCGGGGCCTGGTCGATTGCCTCGGCCAGCGCGTCGTAGGTGGATTCAAGCGCGGCCAGCGGCAAGCCGGCGGGGCGCGGCGCGGCAGCTGCGTGGTGGGTGGGGTGGGTGGGGTGGGAAGTCGGCAGGGTCACGGCAGTTCCAGAAGATCCAGGCAGGTGAAGGCGGGCAGGCCCGAGGTGACGCACAAAACCGCTGACACGAGCGCTCACGAAGTTGCTCGACGGCGGTCAAGGACGCGCCAGGGCGCGGTGCAGGGCGGCCTCCAAGCGGCTTGCATCCAGGCCCAGCCAGCACGCCGCCACATGCTGGTCGGGGCGCAGCAGATACGCCGCGCCGGCCCTGGCCACGCCGTAACGCGACCAGACCCGCGCGGCACCGGCGGCCACCACACGGTCGGCGTCGGGGGTCGTGGCGCGGTCAGGCTCGTGCGGCTCGGGTGCGCCCGGCGGGTCGGCCGGGCCGTCGTGCAACGGGGCGCGGATCTGCCAGTGTTGCAAGGCCAGGCCTCGCGCGCGCCAGCTGTCGAGCAGGGCGCGCAGCTCGGCGCCCAGCGCCGCGTCGCCGAAGGTCATGAGCACGAAGCCGGGCCGGCGTCCATCCATCAGATACACATCGGCGTCCAGCCGCACATTGGCCATGCTTGCGCCGGCCGCCGGCCCGGCGCCGAACAGCGCGTTGTCGTCGCCCGGCGTATTGAGGCTGGAGCCGGCGTAGTCGTGCGGCCGCGAGGTGCGCCAGTGGAACAGCGGGCGCACGAAGTCCTGGCTGAGCGCAAGCGACAGCACGGCGTCGCGCAGCAGGCGAAAGCCGCGCGTGGGCGGCGTCATGAAGCGGGTGCT
The DNA here is from genome assembly GCA_041169165.1 of Pseudomonadota bacterium. Lineage (GTDB taxonomy): Bacteria > Pseudomonadota > Gammaproteobacteria > Burkholderiales > Burkholderiaceae_C > Sphaerotilus. Next base: position 85,991 of record JBEEJN010000001.1, on the reverse strand, counting down.
CTTGCCGGCTTCGTCGACGATCTCGCGCGCCGCCGCCACCCTTTCCTCACTGTAGCTGGCCAGCAGGCCCGGGCCGGCCAGGCCGTGAACGGTGGCCGCCAGCTTCCAGGCCAGGTTCTGGCCGTCCTGCCAGCCGGTGTTGGCCCCGCGCACGCCGAAGATGGGCAGCATGTGGGCCGCGTCGCCAGCAAAACACACGCACTGGTGCACATAGCTGTCCAGCGTCATGGCGCGGGCCGAGTAGACCGAGCACCAGTCGAGCTGCCAGCGTGCGCCGGCGGCGCCGACCATGGCCAGCTGGGCGTCGATGCGTGACTTGAGCGAGGCTGGCTCCAGCGCCTGCTCGGGCGTCTCGCCGGGCGGCAGCTGGTAGTCGATGCGCCACAGCCCGTGCGGCTCGCGGTGCATGAGCACGGTGTTGCCGGGGTTCCAGGGCGGGTCGAAATAGGCGCGCCGCTCGGTCGGAAAGGGCAGATCGACGCGGATGTCGGCAATCACGAAGCGGCCCTCGTAGGCCGCACCGCTCATCTTCAGGCCCATGAGCTGACGCACCGTGGAGCGTGCGCCGTCGCAGGCCACCACCCAGTCGGCCGGCTGCACGTAGGGGCCCTCGGGTGTGTCGATCTCGATCTCGGCGCCGGCCTGTGCACCGCCGGCCTCGTTGCGCCGCAGCGCCGTCACCGCATGGCCCCAGCGCAGCTCGATCAGCGGCTGCGCGGCGCACAGTGCCACCAGTGCCTCCTCCACATACTGCTGCTGCAGGTTGATCATGGGGAAGAAGCGGTCGTCCGGGTCGTGCGGCGCCTTCATGCGAAAGACCGGCTGGTCGCGGTAGAACGAGGTGCCGTAGCGCCAGGGCAGGCCCTGGCGGCTGATGGCCTCGTCGGCACCGATCTGCTGCAGGATCTCCATCGAGCGGCGCGTGAAGACGATGGCGCGGCTGCCTTCGCAGACCTGCTGCTGTGCCTCGACCAGCAGCACGCGCACGCCCTGGCGCGCCAGGTCCAGCGCCAGCGCCAGGCCGATGGGGCCGGCGCCCACCACCAGCACCGGCACCCGCGCCACCGGCGCGGCCGGACGGGGTGCCGCCGGGTGCACCTGGTAGCGGTAATAAAGCGAATGACGCGGCTGGTTGTCGGGCTGGTGCATCGAGGCAAGAGGCGAGTGCAGGTGGTTGCTTCATGATAGTCAGCGCTCCCGACTCGTCATGGCCGGTCGGCGCCAACACGTCCAAGCGGCCACGGCGGGTCGGCACAAGCGCTTCCAGCCGACCAGTGACTGTCGGCGCGTGCGCCGGGCTGCCTAAGATAAAGGTGCCCCGCCCATCGGGCGCTCCCCCGATCGTCCAATCACCCCCCCAACCGTCCGCCATGCCCGAGCCCATCGACCTGACCGTCCACTCCGCCCTGCCCTGCCAGCCCGGCGTGATCGACGCCGTGCCCGCCCAGGCGCGTTATCTGAGCTGGACCCTGCACCCCGGCGCCAGCCGCTCGACCCTGGCGCTGGCGCTGCAGGCCCTGGCCGGCCAGATCGACGGTCAACACGCCGTGCTGGGCCTGGGCGCACCGCTGCTGGCGGCGCTCGACCGCACGGTGCCGGGCCTGACGCCTTTTGCCGCACCCGCAGGCAGCCGGGTCGACCTGCCCGTCACCCAGGCCGCCCTGTGGTTGTGGCTGCGCGGTGATGACGCCGGCGCGTTGCTGCACCGCGCCCGCGCCGTGCAGGCCCTGCTGGACCAGGCCGCCGGCGCGGGTGTGTTCGAGCTGGTCGACAGCCTGGCGGCCTTTTGCCACGCCGCAGGACGCGACCTGACCGGCTACGAGGACGGCACCGAGAACCCCGAGGGCAACGCCGCACTTGCCGCGGCGCTGATGGACGAGTCAGCCGGCGCGGGGCTGGCGGGCTCAAGCCTCGTTGCCGTGCAGCGCTGGGAGCACGACCTGGGCGCCTTCGACGCGCTGGGCCAGGAGCAGCAGGATCTGAGCATCGGCCGACGCCGCAGCGACAACGAGGAGATCGCCGACGCCCCCGACAGCGCCCATGTCCGCCGCACCGCGCAGGAGGACTTCGACCCCGAGGCCTTCGTGCTGCGCCGCTCCATGCCTTTCATCGACGGCGAACGCTGCGGCCTGGTCTTTGTCGCCTTCGGCGCCAGCCTGGCCCCCTTCAACGCCCAGCTGCGCCGCATGAGCGGTGCCGAAGACGGCGTGGTCGACGCGCTGCTGCGCTTCAGCCGGCCAGTGAGCGGCGCCTGCTACTGGTGCCCGCCGGTGCGAGGCGGGCAGGTCGACCTCAGCGCCGTCGACATCGCGGCACGTTGACCGCTGGCGGCCAGGATTGCGGTGCTCGCCTCGCCTCGAGCCAAGGCGTGGCAGACGCCAGGGCCCGCATCGGCGTCCGGTCAGGCGGGCTAGCATGCCAGGCAGCAGATCATCTGTCCTCGGCCACTTGATCCTGGCGACAACCGCTGCGCCCCACTCACCGACCTCCTGCCACGAGTCCACGCCATCATGACGCAGACACCGCTCCGCTTGACTTCAGACACCAAGCCCGTGAGTCGGCGGACGCGCGCAGCTGCCGCACCACTGGCGCTGGCGCTCGGCCTCGCGCTGGCAGCCTGCGGTGGCGGCAGCAGCGGCCCCGACACGGGCAGCATCGCACCCAGCAATTGCAGCGCGTTGGCCAGCCAGCAGTCGGCACTGCTGAATTACCTGCAGGACTGGTACTACTTTTACGCCAGCATGCCCAACCCGCTGCCGTCGCCGGCGGGCTTCAGTACCGTGGAAGGTTATTTCGACGCCCTGCTCGACACCAGCCAGGATCACTGGAGCAATGTGCAGCCGTCGGCCAGCTTCGACGCGTTCTTCAACAATGGCCAAAGCCTGGGTTATGGCCTGTTCGTGGCCGGCCAGAGCAGCGACCCGCTGCCGCTGCGGGTGCGCTACGTCACGCCGGACTCGCCGGCAGCGCTGGCCGGCATCACGCGCGGCATGGTGATCGACCGCATCAATGGCGTCGACCCTGCCACGCTGAAGGCGAACAACGACTTCTCGGCGCTCAGCCCGGCCAGCGCCGGCACCACCATCGATCTGGTGCTGCACACCACGGCCGCGCCCGGCACGCCAATGACCCGGACCCTCAGCGCCAACGTACACAACCTGGTGCCGGTGGATGCGGCGCGTGTGCTGCGTGCGGCAGGCGCCGGCAAGCCGGCCGTGGGTTACCTGTACTACATGAACTTCATCAACAGCGCGTCCGCACCGTTGTCCGCCGCCGTGAACACGCTCAAGACCGCCGGGGTGACCGAACTGGTGCTGGACCTGCGCTACAACCCGGGCGGCCTGATCGAGCTGTCGCGCCAGCTCGCCTCGTCCCTGGCCGGCCCGGCGCTCGACGGCCGCGTGTTTGTCCAGCTCAGCTACAACAACAAGCACTCGGCCAGCAACCGCAGCTACAGCTTCAACGCCACCGGCCTGGACACGCTCAATCTCAGCCGTGTCTATGTGCTCAGCGGCGTGCGCACCTGCTCCGCGTCGGAACTGGTCATCAACGGCCTGGCGCCCCATGTGCAGGTGATCCAGGTCGGCGCCGCCACCTGCGGCAAGCCCTATGGCTTCAACCCGGTTCCCGACGGCTGTGGCCGCACCGTGAGCGCGGTGAACTTCAGCTTGTCCAACAGCGCCAACAGCGCGCCGTATGTCAACGGCCTGGGGCCCAGCACCGGCTGCGCGGTGACGGACGACTTCGACCACCCGCTCGGCGATCCGAACGAGGCGCTGGCCGCCGCCGCGCTGCGCCACATCGACACCGGCAGCTGTGCCGCCACGGCCGGCGCCGGCCCGGCCCGCGCGCCATTGCAGGCCACCCCGAACACCGACAGCAGCGGGCGACGCCGGGTGACGCCGGACGGCGACCCGCCTTGGGCGAGCCAGCTGCACTGACCCCAGAGCGACCGGGGCCGGAGCCGCCGACCGTCCGACCTGCAGACAGGTCACCGATCGAACACCGATCAAATTCTGGGTCAAGCCAGCCATTCGTTGCCAACCAGCAACGAAACACCCACTTTCAAAATCGGCAGGTGTCAAAAGCCGCAGATTTGCAAAATTCGACATTTGCTCCAATGTCGACAAATCATGCACCTGCCTATTCAACCGCCGCACCGCGGCCCGTCGTGCGCGACCAGCATCGCCTCGCCATGACCGCCCTCCCCGCGGCCGCACGCGCTGCAGTCCACCCGGCGGGCGCCCCGGCAGCCAGGCCGGGCCGTCGTGAGTCCGACCACGACGCTCGGACCGTGACACAACGTGACACGCTCACCGGCCTACCCGGCCGCGCCGCCTTCACCCGCTTGCTGCAACTTGGCGTACATGCTGCAGTCGAGCAATCGCCAGCGCCGAACGCCGAGTTGATCTTCATCGACCTGGATCATTTCGCGCGCTTCAACCAGGCCCTCGGCCAGGCCCAGGGCGACGTCCTGCTGCAGCGCCTGGCGGTCCGCCTGCGTACCACCGCGCCGCGCGACGCGACCGTGGCGCGCTGGGGCAGCGACGAGTTCGTCGTGTGGGTGCCCAGTCCTGCGCCGGGCGCCGACCTGGCCGGGCAGCTGCTCGACGCCATCGGTCAGCCCTTGCGCCTCGACGGCCTGACACTGAGCTGCAGTGCCAGCCTGGGCGTGGCACGCCTGGCCCCGGCCGAGGCGAACCACCGGCTGCAGGCTGAAGCCACCGAGCGCTGGCTGGCCCGGGCTGAAACCGCCATGCGCAGTGCCAAGGCCGCCGGCGGCGGCCGCTGCGTACAGGCGTCGCCCACCGTCAACGGCTGGGCGACTGGCTGGACGCGCGAGATGCTGACGCTCGAAGTACGCCTGCATCAGGCGGTCCGACGCGGCGACCTGCTGCTGCATTACCAACCCCAGGTGGATCCGGCCAGTGGCCGAGCGGTCGGCCTGGAGGCCTTGCTGCGCTGGCGTCAGCCGGGCGGCGAACTCTGGGCACCGGGCCAGTTCATGGCACTGGCGGAAGAGTGCGGCGCCATCGTCGAGATCGGCGCCTGGGTCATCCACGAGGCCTGCGCGCAAATGATGCGCTGGCAGGCCCAGGGCCTGACGCCGCTGCCGGTGTCGGTCAACGTTTCGGCGCGCCAGTGCCAGGACCACCGCCTGGTCGGGGTGGTGCGCCGCGCCCTGCACGACACCGGGCTGGACCCCGCGCTGCTCATGCTCGAAATCACCGAAACCGCCGCCCTGGTCGAGGTGGACCTGGCGGCGCGCCTGCTGGCCGAGCTGCGTCGCCTGGGCGTCGGCATCGCCATGGACGACTTCGGCACTGGTTACTCCAGCTTCGCCCACCTCACCCATCTGCCGCTCAGCCAGATCAAGATCGACCAAAGTTTTGTGCACCAGGTCGACCAGGGTGAAGGCCGTGGCGCGGCCATCGTGCGCGCCACCATCGAAATGGCGCATCACCTCGGCCTGCCGGTGGTTGCCGAAGGGGTGGAAACCGACCAGCAGCTCAGCTTTCTGGCCGCGCAGCGCTGCGATATCGCCCAAGGCTACTGGTGCGCGCGCCCACTGGCCCCGCAAGGCGTGGAACCTTGGCTGCGGCGCGCCGGCGGTGAAGGTCAGCCCCGCTGCTGACGGACGCTCACATCGACTCCGCCCTGGGGCGCTGATGCAGGTCCCCCTGGGACAGAACGCCATGTCGCCACACGAAACAGCGCCGTACCTCGCGTCGCGGTCGGGCCTGACCAGGCCGGCGTGTTTTAGAACGTTTTGGAACTCACGCCCCTGTCTTCATGACGGCAGCCGGGTCAGGCACGCACAGTGGCAACCACTGACCACGCACCCTGAGGAGTTCGACATGACCGCCGTCACCAACACTGCGACCCACCTGTCCCTGTCCGCACACTGGGCGCATGCCGCCAGGTTCCTGGCGTCCTGCACCGACCATGTGTTGCACCGCGCACCGCGCGACTGGGCGCCGGTGCTGGATCGGCAGTCGCCGGCCTCGAACAACGTCGCCGAAGTGCCGATGGGCTTTGACGACCCGGATGCCCCCATCGACGATGACGGCGCGGATTACTGGCTCAAGCCCAAGGCGGTCGTGCGCTTCTCCGACCCCCAGGGCTACAACTTCACCTGCATCACCGGCGCCTTGTGGCTGACGGTCGACGACGAGACCACGGACCGTTTGCTGGCACCCGGCGAGACCTTTCACAGCAGCGGCAGCGCCGCGGTGATGGTGTCTGCCCTGCAAGCTGCTCGCTTCAATGTGCGCCCGGACGCCTGAGCCGTCATGTCCGGGCCCGCGGAAGTTGCATTCGCGACCGGGCTGTCAGGTGCCGTCACGGGCGTCGCCCGGCGAGGCATCGTTGCTGGTGAGCGCCACGTCGCGCACATTCTTTTGCACCGCGACAGCGGCAAAAAGACCGTACACGAGCAGCGTGAAGTAGTAGCCCTTCTCGTTGAGCAACATCTGCGCATCGATTCGTCGTCATGGCTGAATCCACACCCTGCACCGATTCGCGCGAGCGCACGACCCCAGCACAAACATTGGCCCCGAACAGGCTGCCGAGCCCCGGCAGCCATTACATCTTCAGAGGCTTGCTCGCGCCTTCACCGTCCAGGCTAGCGTCGTTCACCGGGCGCGGCTCGCTGTTGTCGCCGTGGTGACGGATGCCCTGTCAGCAATGAGGGGCTCGGTGATCACGCGGGCACATCCCTCCAACGCGCAGAGCAGCCAGCCGGCGCACCAACGAAGTCGAAATCCACCTCCGGCGCCAGCCCGCTGACGATGCGGGCGATGCTCTTGCCCGAGCCGCAGGAATGCGTCCAGCCCAGCGTGCCGTGGCCAGTATTGAGGAAGAGGTTGCCGAGCTTGGTGCCGCCGATGAGCGGCACGTTGCTGGGCGTGGCCGGGCGCAGGCCGGTCCAGAACTGCGCCTGGCTGGTGTCGCCCGCGCCAGGGAAAAGCTGCTCGACGCGCCTGACGATGGCCTCGCAGCGCACGCGGTTCAGGTCGCGGTCGTAGCCGTTCAGCTCGGCGGTGCCGGCGATGCGCAGGCGGTCGCCCAGCCTGGAGAAGACCAGCTTGTATTCGTCGTCGGTGAGCGAGACCTCGTGCGCCATAGCCGCGTCCTTCACCGGCATCGTCACCGAGTAGCCCTTGGCCGGGTAGATCGGCAAGTGGATGCCCAGCGGCTTGGCGTAGAGCGGCGAGAGGCTGCCCATGGCCAGCACGTAGGCGTCGGCGCGCAGGCGCTGGAAGCGGCCGTCGGCGTCGGTGGCCTCGACATGGTCGATGCGCCCGCCCACCTCGCGCAGCGCGGTGACGGTGTGGCTCATGCGGAACTCGACACCGTCCTCGCGGCAGCGCGCCACCAGCTCGCGCGCGAAGCGGTTGGCATCGCCGGACTCGTCCTCGGCGGTGTAGGTGGCGCCGGCCAGCTGCGGGCGGATGTGGCGCAGCGCAGGCTCGAGGCGCACCGCCTCGTCGGCCGAGATCACGCGGCGGTCGCAGCCCAGCGCGCGCATCTGCGCGGCCGGGCCCTCGGCGCCGTCGAACTCCTTCTGGCTGGTGTAGAAGTGCAGGATGCCCTGGGTGCGCTGGTCGTAGTCGATGCCGCGGTGGCTGCGCAGCTCCTGCAACATGGCGCGGCTGTAGGTGCCCAGGCGCACGATCTGCTCGATGTTGTGGCGCGTGCGTGCGGGCGTGCATTCGCGCAGGAACTGCAGGCCCCAGAGCCACTGGCGCATGTCGGCGCGCAGGCGGAAGAGCAGCGGCGCGTCCTCCTGGCCCAGCCACTGCAGCACCTTGAGCGGCGCGCTCGGGTTGGCCCAGGGTTCGGCATGGCTGACCGAGATCTGGCCGCCGTTGGCGAAGCTGGTTTCGGCGGCAGGCGAGGCCTGGCGGTCGACCACGACCACCTCGTGGCCGAGCTGGCGCAGGTAATAGGCCGAGGTGACGCCGAGCAGGCCGGCGCCGAGGACGATGACTTTCATGGGGAGCACTCCAGGGCAAAGACAGCTCCGTGGTCGCCTGGCGACCTCGTGAGCCTGTGTGCCGCTCCCCCTGTCCTTGGTACCTGAGAGATTCAGCGCGGGCCATCGACCCAGGCCTTGCTCCTTCGGTGCGTCACGGGCGTGACGACTCTCCAGACGGCGATGGTGTGGTGCAGTACGGGACCTGAGCGTTCATGGGAGATTGCGCCTTCGGTGGCCTCGGCTGTCGTGCAACGGCCGGGGCACTCTCCTGCAGATGGAATCGTCTATCTATTCGGTCACGCCAGGCTCACTGCGGCTGCAGCTTGATCTGCCGCGCGATGGCACGGTAACGGGCGGTCTCGGCGTCGAAGAACTTTGCCGACTCGGCCAGCGTCATCGGCGCAGCAACCACCTGGGTCTGCGCCGCGAGCTGGGCGCGCACGGTCGGGTCCTGCAAGGTCTTGCCGATGGCGGTGTGCAGGCGCACGACCACGTCTTCCGGGGTGTTCCTGGGCACCATGTAGCCGGTCCAGATCTTGTACGAGAAGTTCTTCAGCGCCTGCCCCTCGGCCGCGGCAGGCACGTTCTTCAGTAGTTCGGAGCGCTGCGCGCCGAGCTGGCCAATGACCTTGAGGCGACCCTGCTCGGCCATTGCCCCCATGGCAGCGCTGTAGACCAGCACGGCAAAGTCGACCTGGCCGCCGCCGATGTCCTGCAGCAGCGGCGCGTTGCCCTTGTAGGGCACATGCGCCAGCGTAACGCCAGTCTGCGCCTGCACGTTCTCAAGGATCAGGTGGTACAGCGAGCCGATGCCCACGCTGCCATAGGTCAACGGCTTGTCGGCCGACTTGCGCGCCAGCGCGATGAGCTCGTCGACGCTGCTGACCGGCAGATCCTTGCGCGTCACGAACACCATCACCGCATCGGCCACCGGATGCACCAGGCGGAAATCCTCGGCCTTGAGCTTGACGGCGGCGTTGGCCAGCGGCGACAGGATCACCTCGTTGGGCGAGCCCTGGAACATGTAGTAGCCGTCGGCGGGTGCCGTCAGCACCTTCTGCGCCGCCATGGCGCCGCTCACACCGCCGAGGTTCTCGACCAGCACCTGCTGGCCCAGTTCCTTGCCCAGCGGGTTGAAGAAGATGCGCGCGATGGCGTCCGATGGGCCGCCCGCCGGGTAGGGCACCATAAGGTTGACCGGCTTGGCCGGGTAGACCTGCGCCAGCACAGCGGTGCTGGCCAGCAACACGCCGGCCGACAGGGCCAGCGAGCGCAGGAGGTGGAACTTGGACATGGAATCTCCTGGTTGGGCAGATCGAACAGCCGAGGGCTGCAGGGCCAGGCCACTGTAGGAGGCCAATAATCGAAAGTCCAATGCATTGTTCTTTCGATTGGCATGAGTTTCAGTGACAGCATCGAGACCGACCACCCTGACTCCGGTTCAGTCCAGGCAGCTCATCTCTGGCGCACGCGGACTCGATCAGCCTGTGCGCGGCGGCGCTCTTCCTCACCCAGCCGGCGCCAGGCCGCAGCATCCGTACGCTGACGGCAGATTCCGGCCGGCCGCCGTTCGACCGCGTCCGCCGCTGCAACAGAACCACGCCCTTCGGGCGCGCGTGCGTGCCCTGGCCATGGACAGCGCCAGTGCTATCCCGTCATTCCTGTGCCGCGCTGCCGGTGAACCGACGGCCATGTGCGGCGCCGCCGAGCGGCGGCGCCCAGCCCGTCACATCAGCAGGTGCTCGCCCGCGTTCTCGCCACCCAGGATGACGTAGTTCACCCGGCGCAGGTCGGTCAGCTGCTTGCCGCCGGCGTAGCTGATCGAGCTTTGCAGGTCCTCGCGCATCTCGCGCAGGGTGTCGGCCAGCTTGCCCTTCACCGGCTCCAAGATGCGCTTGCCCTCGACATGCTTGTATTCGCCCTTGTTGAAGTCGCTGGCCGAGCCGTAGTACTCCTTGTAGAGCTTGCCGTCGACCTCGACCGTCGAGCCGGGTGACTCCTCGTGCCCGGCGAACAGGCTGCCCACCATCACCATGGCGGCGCCGAAGCGCACGCTTTTCGCGATGTCGCCGTGGTGGCGGATGCCCCCGTCGGCAATGATGGGTTTCGTGGCCACGCGGGCACACCACTTCAGCGCGCTGAGTTGCCAGCCGCCGGTGCCGAAGCCCGTCTTCAGCCGCGTGATGCAGACCTTGCCCGGGCCGATGCCGACCTTGGTGGCGTCCGCACCCCAGTTTTCCAGGTCGATCACCGCCTCGGGTGTGCCGACGTTGCCGGCGATGACAAAGGCGTTGGGCAGGCGCTGCTTGATGTGCGCGATGGTGCGCTGCACGCTGTCGGCATGGCCGTGGGCGATGTCGATGGTGATGTAGTCGGCGCCCACGCCTTCGGCGGCGAGACGGTCGATCACCTCGAAGTCGGCCGGCTTGACGCCCGAGCTGATCGAGACGTACAGGCCCTGGTCGCGCATGCGCCTGGCGAAGGCGACGTTGTCCAGGTCGAAGCGGTGCATGACGTAGAAATAGCCATTGGCGGCGAGCCAGGTGGCGATGCGCTCGTCGAGCACGGTCTTCATGTTGGCTGGCACCACCGGCAGGGCGAAGCGGCGCGGGCCGAACTCAACCGTGGTGTCGCATTCGGCGCGGCTGTCCACGCGGCATTTGCGCGGCAACAGGAGGACGTTGTCGTAGTCGAAGATATCCATGATGTGTGGGGGAAGTTCTGCGCAGTCGCTGCAGCCGCCCTCATCACGCACAAGGACGATGGATGGCCGCAGACATTGAAGTGGCCGCACGTTGACGCAGTGTGCGAGCCTGGGCTGCGAGCGCTTGCCCGGCGCCGGCCGGTCCTGCCGCCAGGCGGTATGAGCCCCGGCAAGGCGCCGGACCGCAGCGGGCAGAAAAAACCGGGCGCCGATGTTGGGCCCGGTGGGCGATTCTAGGGAGCACGGCGTTGCCGGCTCATGCGACTTGCGCGATGTCGTCATGCAGCCACTGGCATGGCGACGGCTGGCCCGGGTTGGCGGCATCCCAAAAAGTTCGACCGCAACCATTCGGGCGTAGCGTTTGCGCACCGGCAGACGTCTGCCCGGTGCGACTGACTCGGAAGGTCCAGGGCCTGCACGCCGAGTTCAGCGGCTGGCGACTTTGAGGTCAACGGTGCTGGCAACCGCGGCCGTACGGGTGGTCACGCCGTCGCCCACCTTGACGGCCAGCAGCGGCGCGCCGGCAGCGTAGTGGTCGGCCAGGACCCAGGGATTGGTCCAGCCGCCACGGTCCAGGGCGACGCGGTCGTAGCCGGCCAGCACCTGGGCAAGGTGAGCATCGCCTGAACCCTGAGCGGCCATGAACTGCCCGGTGCCGGCGGGCATCAGGGGGTTATGCCATTCGCCGCGCGCCAGCGGCTGCCGGTACTCCTGTACCTGGGCGTCGAACGCCTCGTCGGCCGATCCGGCCCAGGCCGTTGCACCCAGAGCGGCGCTGAGGGTGATGGCGACACGGGCGATGTGGGTGAAGCGGGTGGTCATGGCAGTCGTCCTTCAGGTTGTGCAGCGGGGGGTGGTGGCTGCGTTGTTGATGGCTCTACTGTCGGATTCGTCGCCTAAAAAAAACTTCAGCAGATCTGAGTCAATCTGAATCGTTCTCTCGTCAATGCCGGACCAGCGGACGCCAGAAAGTGAAGGGTTCTGAATCGTTCTGAATCTGCATCGCAGGCGGCGGTCGATCCGCCGAACATGCGTACCGCCCCTGATGGCGGACGGGTGACGCCATGCTGCAATGCTCGCGCCTTGCTGGCACTGCGCCGGGCCGCTCAACTCGCCGCGCAGTAGGGAGCCCCCCCGAAGCGCCATCGATGGACATCCCAGACGCCATGCCCACCCGGAAACGCCTGCTGCTGACTTTCATCCTGGCCGCGACCGTCGGCCTGGCCCAGACCGCCCATGCCGATCGCTCCGATCGTGTCATGCACGTCGGCTTCCTCAACACCAGCCCGTTGAGCAACCCGCGGGTCGCGTCCTCGCGCATCGGTGAAGAGTTGGCCAGGTTCGGCTACGTCGAAGGCCGCAATTTGGTGATCGACGTGCGGCACTCGGGTGGGGACCCGCAGGGACTCGACGCTGCCGCCGCCGAACTGGTCAAGCTCAAGGTCGATCTCATCTTTGCCGTCACGATCCCGGCGGCGTTTGCCGCCCAGCGCGCCACCCGCAACATTCCCATCGTTGTGTGGGGCGCGCACGGTGCAATGGGTAGCGGCCTGGTGGACAACCTGCGCCGGCCCGGCGGCAATATCACCGGCACCGAGACGCTGGCGCCGGAAATCGACGCCAAACGCATGCAGTTGTTCAAGACCTTGGTACCCAAGCTCGACCGAGTCAGCGTCGTGACCGACAAGGTCGGCCAGGGCGTGCCCCTGCACTTGAACTACATCCGCACGGCAGGTGAGCAACTCCGCGTGACGCTGACGTCCGTGCTCGAGGTGGACCGGCCGGCCGACTTCGCACGCACACTTCAGCCCCTGGAGGATCCATGCCCCTGAATCACCCGCACCCAGACGCCAGCACCCACGCGTGGCGATGGGCCCGTCATCTGGCTGGCCTGCTCATCGCCTGCGCCGTCGCCGTGCCGGCCCTGGGCGCCGAAGCTGGTGCGCGGGTGCTGACGCTGGGCATGCTCTACCCCACCGAGCCCGGCCCGCGCGACCACGCCGGGCAGATCCGCGCCGACCTGGCGCGGCTGGGCTGGACCGAAGGGCGCAACCTGCGCATCGTCGTGGTCGACGGCCAAAGCCGCGCCGGCGGCCTGACCCAGGCGGCGGCCGAGCTGGTGGCGCAGAAGGTCGACGTCATCCTCGGCGTCACCAGCCCTGCGGCACATGCAGCCAAGCTCGCGAAGGGCGACGTCCCGGTGGTGGTGTGGGCCGCCCATGCCGCGGTCGAGACTGGCCTGGTGAGCAACCTGCGCCGCCCCGGCGGCAAGCTCACCGGCACCGAGAGTCAGGCCCCCGAGCTCGACGCCAAGCGCATCGAGCTGCTCAAGCAAATCGTTCCGGGCCTGCGCACGCTGGCCGTGCTGCACGATGCCCACGACGAGGGCACCGTGCCGCACCTGGCCGCCATCCGTGCTGCGGGGCCGCGTCTGGGCGTGGGCGACCTGCCCGTGGCCATCCGCGGCCCCGACGACCTGGGCCCCGCCTTCGACGCCCTGGCCAGACGCAAGCCCGACGGCCTGCTGACGCTGACGAGCTGGATGACCGGCGGCATCTGGCCGCTCATCCAGCCACAGGCCCTCGCACGCCGCCTGCCCACACTGTGCGAGTTCCGCTTCATGGCCGAGCTGGGCTGTCTGTTGGCCTACGGCCCCAGCTTCGACGAGATCAACGAACGCTGTGCCGCCCAGATCGACAAGATCGCGCGCGGCACACCGCCGGGTGAGCTGCCGATCGAGCAGCCGACGCGCTTCGAGCTCACCATCAACCTCAAGACCGCCAAGGTGCTGGGCATCCGCGTGCCGCAGGAAATGCTTCTGCGCGCCCATGCGGTAATCGAGTAGGCGCGGACCGGCGCCACGCGCCAGCGGAGCGAGCGATGCCGACGACCGTCGAGCCAGGCCATGTCCGGTTCTCGGCGCATGGCGCGCAGGCCGGCCACGCGCGATCATCGCGACGGCAAGATTGAGGAGGAATTCCCATGCCATTGACACGTCGCCGGACCTTGCTGTGCGCTGCAGGCCTGTGGGCCGCACCAGGCGCCAGGGCGCAGACCCATGCCGGCAAGGTGTGGCGCCTGGGCCTGCTGACGCTCACCGCGCCGCTGTCGCCCGACGTCGGCTCGCGCGCCGTCACCCGTGCGCTCGCCACGCTGGGCTATGTCGAGGGCCGCAACCTGGTGGTCGATGTGAGCCATGCCGGTGGTGACGCCAGCCAGCTCGACGCCGCCGCCGCCGCGCTGGTGCAGCGCCGGCCCGACGTGATCATGGCGGTGACCGTGCCGGCTTCGCTGGCGGCCAAGCGCGCCACGCGCGACATCCCCATCGTGGCCTGGGGCACCCATGGCGCGGTCGAGTCGGGCCTGGTCAGCAACCTGCGCCGGCCGGGCGGCAATGTCACCGGCACCGAGACGCTGGCGGCCGAGCTGGATGCCAAGCGCCTGCAGCTCTTCAAGCTGCTGGTGCCACGGCTGGAACGCCTGGCGGTGGTCACCGACGACATCGACCAGGGCGTGCCGCAGCACCTGAAATACCTCCAGGACGCGGCGCGGTCGCTGGGCGTGCGCAGCGTCGCGACCATCGAGCTCGGTCGCCCCGACAACCAGGACGCGACCCTGGCCGAGGCCGCACGCCGACCGGTGGACGGTCTCATCCTCATCACCACCAACAAGACCTTCAACCTGCACCGCCGCATCCTGGCGTTTGCGCTGGCGCAGCACCTGCCCTCGATGTGCGAGTTCCGCCCACTCGCGCAGGCCGGTTGCCTGGTGAGCTACGGGCCCAGCTTCGACGAGATCAACGAGCGCTGCGCGGCCCAGATCGACAAGATCCTGAAGGGCACGCCGCCGGGCGAGCTGCCCATCGAACAGCCCACGCGCTTCGAGCTGGTCATCAACCTGAAGACCGCCAAGGCCCTGGGCATCCCTGTGCCGCAGGAGCTGCTGCTGCGCGCCGACGCGGTGATCGAATGAACCGTCGCGCGCCACCGCAACGGGCAGGCGCCGGCGGCCCGCGGGTGCTGGCATGAAGCGCCTGGCGCTGGGCATGCTTCAGCTGTTCGGCGGCCGCCTGGCGCGCCGCTACACGCTGCTCATCGCCGCGGTAGTGACGACGCTGCTGGCGGCCGTGGCGCTGCTCACGATGCGCTACAACTACGCCGAGAGCCTTGACCATCTGCGCACCCTGCAGGCCGAGCAGGCACGCAGCGCCGCGGCGCGCATTTCGCAGTACCTCGAGTCCATCGAGCGCGAGCTGGGCTGGCCGGCGCTGGGCGCGATGCACGTGCGGAGCGAAGCCCTCGAACTGCGCCGCATTGAATACCTCAAGCTCCTGCGCCAGGTGCCGGCGATCACCGAAGCGGCATGGATCGACGCGCAGGGCTTCGAGCAGCTGCGCGTCTCGCGCCTGCACATGGACGCCATGGGCCAGGGCGTCGACCGGCGCGCCGAACCCGCCTGGACCGAGCCGCAGGCCGGCCGCGTCTGGCGCAGTCCGGTCTTGTTCCGCAAGCAGACCGAGCCCTACATGACGGTCGCGCAGCGCGCCGGGATCGGCCTGGCCGCGGGGGTCATCGTCGTCGAGGTCAACCTCAAGTTCGTGTGGGACGTGGTGGCGCAGATCCACCCGGGCGACGGCGGCATCGCCTATGTGGTCGATGGCAGCGGCGCCCTCATCGCCCACCCCGACATCAGCCTGGTGCTTCGCCAGACCTCGATGGCCAGCCTGCCGCAGGTCGCAGCTGCCCTGCATGGGCGCACCTCCGATGCCGCGGAACAGCGCGAGGCGTTGGCGGGCGCGGCGCAGGCGGCTCCGGCCCACGAGGCCACGACACCACCCGCGCCGGCCCTCGACGCGCGCGATGCCACCGGCCGCGCGGTGCTTTCGTCGTGGGCGCCGCTGCCGCTGCAGGGCTGGCGCGTGTTCGTCGAGACCCCGCGCGTCCAGGCGCTGGAGCCCGTCTGGGCCAGCCTGCAGCAGCTTGCAGCAGTGCTGGCGCTGGGCCTGGTGCTGGCCACAGCAGCCAGCGCCTACCTGGCTCGACGGCTGGTGCAGCCGATCCGCGCCCTGCAGGAGAGCGCCAAGCGCGTGGCCTCGGGCGACCTCGAACACCGCATCCGGCCCGACGCCAGCGCCGATGAGCTGGCCGAACTGGCCGACGACTTCAACCGCATGGCGACCCAACTGCAGGGTTCGTACGCAGACCTCGAACGAAGGGTCGATGAGCGCACCGCAGAGCTTGCCAAGGCCTTGGCGCACCAGACCGCCGCCGGCGAGGTCCTGCAGGCGATCGGGCGATCGGTGGCCGACACCCGACCGGTGTACGACGCCATCGTGGCAGCTTGCCTGAAGCAGTTCGACTATGCCGGCATCGCCATCAGCGTGATTGGCGAGAACGGCTGGCTGCATCTGGCCACCTTCGGCGGCACGTATGCCAACGACGCCGCCTATGCACAGGCTTGGCCGATTCGCTATGACACCTCGGGCACACGACTGGCCATCGACTGCAAGGACGTGCTCGACTTCCCGGATCTGGAAAGAAACCCGTCGACGCCGGACGTCGTGAAGCGCCTGGGCGGACCGGCGGGCCACAAGTCCGTCACCTTCGTCCCGCTGATGTGGCAGGACGAGGGTGTGGGCGCGTTGATCATTGGTCGCAACGACCGGGGCCTAGTGCCTGCCGACAAGCTCAAGCTGTTGCACACCTTTGCCGACCAGGCCGTCATCGCCATCCAGAACGCTCGCCTGTTCCGCGAGACGCAGGAAGCGCTGGCGCACCGCGCCGCGGCCACCGAAGTGCTGCAGGTCATCGCCAGCTCGGTGTCGGACGCGCAGCCGGTCTACGAGGCCATCCTCAAGGCCTGCGACCGCCTGTTCGAGTCCTTCCACATGGGCATCAACCTGGTCGGTGAGGACGGCCTCGTGCGGCTGGTGGCGCAGCGCGGCGAGGTGGACGACCGCACCGGCTTCGAGGCCGTCTTTCCCTATCGGCTCGATCGCGCCTCATCGACCGGCACGGCCGTGCTCGAACAGCGCGTGATGCATTACGCCGACGTCCTGAACGACCCTGACGTGCCGCCCACCATGCGCCGCTCCTGCGAAATGACCGGCAGCCGCGCGGTCCTGATGGTGCCGCTGGTGTGGGAGGGCCGGGGCATCGGCGTCATCTTCATCGCGCGCCGCACGGCGGGCTATTTCTCCGACAAGGAGGTGAGCCTCATCCGCACCTTCGCCGACCAGGCCGTGATCGCCATCCAGAACGCACATCTTTTCCGCGAAACGCAGGAAGCGCTGGCGCACCAGACTGCCACGGCGCAGGTGCTGCAGGTCATCGGCCGCTCGGTGGCCGACGAGCAGCCGGTGTTCGAGACGATCCTCGACAGCGTCAGCCGGCTGTTCGGCAGCAGCGAGACGGCGATGTTCCGCGCCCCTGGCGACGGGATGCTGCACCTGGCCGCGGCCCTGGGCGACTCGGCCGACCGCCTGAGCGCCGGTTACCCGCGGCCGCTGGCCGAGACCTCAGGCGCCCTCGCAATCGAGCAGCGCCGGCAGGTCTACTTCGCCGACGTGCTCGACCCCAAGGCCGACATCCCGCCCAGCCTCCGAAGTGCCGGCGCCCTGCTGGGCAACTTCGCAGTGGTGCTCACGCCGCTGCTGCGGCGTGACGAGGGGGTCGGCCTGCTGGCGGTGCGGCGCGCGCCCGGCGCACGCTTCAGCGACAAGGAGCTGGCGCTGCTGCGCACCTTCGCCGACCAGGCCGTGATCGCCATCGAGAACGCGCGGCTGCTCCGTGACACCCAGGAGGCGCTGGCCCAGCAGACCGCCACCGCTGAGGTGCTGCAGGTGATCAGCCGCTCGGTGGCCGACGCCGAGCCGGTCTTCGCTGCCATCCTCGTCCGCTGCGAGCACCTCATCCCGGGCACCTCGACCCTGCTGGACCTCGTCGATGGCGACCAGGTCCAGATCGCCGCCTACCGCGCTCGCTCGATGCCCGGCGACAGCCCGCAGGCTCGTCACGAGCGCGAGATGGGCGTGCGGGCGGGCTATCCCCATGCCTTTGCCGGATCGGCGACCGAAGCGGCGATCCGTTCGCACCAGGTGGTGGAGTACCGGGACGTGGCCCGCAACCCCGACGCGCCGCCGCGGGCGCGCGAGTTCGCGCTGCGCCTGAAGCTGACCTATTCGCTCATGATGGCGCCGCTGGTGTGGGAAGGCGAGCCGGTGGGCAGCATCGGCGTGGTGCGGCACCGCGACGATGGCTTCCTTGACAAGGAGAAGGCCCTGCTGCAGACCTTCGCCGACCAGGCCGTGATCGCCATTCAGAACGCCCGCATGGTGCGTGAGCTGGAGGAGAAGTCGGCCCAGCTCGAGGTGGCCAGCCGCCACAAGAGCGAGTTCCTGGCCAACATGAGCCACGAACTGCGCACGCCGCTCAACGCCATCATTGGCTTCAGCGAGGTGCTGACCGAACAGATGTTCGGTGAACTCAACGCCAAGCAGATGGAGTACCTGCAGGACATCCATGGCTCGGGCCAGCACCTGCTCACACTCATCAACGACGTGCTGGATCTTTCCAAGATCGAGGCCGGGCGCATGGAGCTCGAATTGGTCGAGGTCGACCTGGCCGACCTGCTGGAACACAGCCTGACGCTGGTGCGCGAACGCGCCACCCGCCAGGGCCTGACGCTCACCCTGGTGCTGCCCGACGAGCTGCCGGTCTGGGTGGCCGATGCCCGCAAGGTCAAGCAGGTGCTGCTCAACCTGCTGTCCAACGCGGTGAAGTTCACGCCGGCGGGTGGACAGGTGACGCTGGATGCCCGGTTGCAGGACGATGGCCGCCTGGCCATCGCCGTGGCCGACACCGGCGTGGGCATCGCGCCGCAGGACCAGACCGCCGTCTTCGAGGCCTTTCGCCAGGCCAGCGGCCACTACCTGCGCAAGAGCGAAGGCACCGGCCTGGGCCTGGCGCTGGCGCAGCGCTTCGTTGCCCTGCACGGCGGCGAACTGCGGCTGCACAGCGAGCCCGGCCGGGGCTCGACCTTTACCTTCACCCTGCCTGCCCTTACGCTTCGGGCCGCATGACAGGATTCACGAGCCGGCGGGGGCGGCCACCCATGAGCACCATCCTCATCGTCGAGGACAACGAGAAGAACATGAAGCTGGTGCGCGACATCCTGCAGTACCACGGTCATGTCACGCTGGAGGCCCGCACCGGCGCCGAGGGCCTGCGCCTGGCGGCCGCGCAGCGACCTGACCTGGTGTTGATGGACATCCAGCTGCCCGACATCGACGGCATCGAAGTCTTGCGCCGCCTGCGCACCCTGGCCGCGCTGGACGACGTGCCCATGCTGGCGGTGTCGGCCTCGGTGATGCCCGACGACCAGCAGCACATCATCGCCGCAGGGTTCGACGCCTATGTCACCAAGCCCATCTCGCTCAAGGCCTTCGTGGCCACTGTCGATCAGTACCTGAACCGGGGCTCACGCGCATGAACGCACCCACTTCCACCCAGCCCACCAGCGCTGCCCACGTCCTGATCGTCGACGACGCTGAACGGAACACCCGGCTGCTGGCCGACCTGCTCGGCGCCAAGGGCTACCGGGCCAGTACGGCGGCCTCAGGGGAGCAGGCGCTGGCCGCCATCCAGGCCGATCCCCCCGACCTGCTGCTGCTGGACGTCATGATGCCGGGCATGAATGGCTACGAGGTCTGCACCGCACTGCGCGCCAACCCGGCGCACGCGCTGCTGCCCATCGTGCTGGTCACTGCGCTCGACCCGGCCAGCGAACGTGTCAAGGGCATGGCGGCCGGCGCCGACGAATTCCTCAGCAAGCCCATCAACCAGGCCGAACTGCTGGCGCGGGTCAAGTCGCTGCTGCGGGTGAAGTCGCTGCACGACGAACTGGCGCGCCAGCGAGCCGAACTGCAGGACTGGCAGACACGCTTCGAACAGCGGGTGCAGGCGGAGGTCGCGCGCCGCCTGCGCGACTCCGCCGGCCAGTGATCAGCCCGCCCCGGATGCCCGTGGAGCCCGTGCACGTGCCATCGACCCGCCTGCGATTCGGCCGCGTCGAGATCGAACCGGATCGGCGCGCCCTGCTGGTGGACGGTGTCGCCCAGTCGGTCGGCGCACGCGCCTTCGACCTGCTGCTGGTGCTCGTGCAACGGCGCGAACGCATCGTGAGCAAGAACGAGTTGCTCGAACAGGTCTGGCCCGGCATGGTGGTGGAGGAAAACAACCTGCCCGTGCATGTCTCGGCACTGCGTAAGCTGCTCGGGCAGGACGCCATCGCGACCATCCCCGGCCGCGGCTACCGTTTCACCCTGCTCGACAGCGGCGTCTCAGCCCCTACCCCGGCACTTTCCACGGCACTTTCCACGGCACCTTCCATGGCTCCTGACGCGGCACTTGTCACGGCACCGCCCGCGTCGGCACCTGCCGTGTCGCCCGCCGCCAGCCTGCCGATGGCCAGCGGGCGTTTCGACCTGCCTTCGGACGCCGAACCCATCATCGGCCGCGAGGAGGAGGTCTACGACATCGTCGACCTGCTGGGCCAGCGCCGCCTGGTCAACATCGTCGGCGCCGGTGGCATGGGCAAGACGCGCTTGGCGCGCGCCGTGATGCGCCGCCTGCGCGAGGATTTCGACGACGGCGTGTGGTGGGTCGACCTGGCGCCACTGGCAACGACCGATGGGATCGCGGCGACCATCGCCCGCACGATCGGCCTGGCCGATTGGGACGCCGCCGCGGCCGCCGGCCTGCCGCAGGCTGATCTCGACGACGCACCGGCGCGGCTGGCGCGCTGCCTGGCAACGCGCAGCCGCATGTTGCTGGTGCTGGACAACTGCGAGCACCTGGCGGCCACGGTGGCGCGCCAGGTGGCCGAACTCATCAGCCAGCTGCCCATGCTGCGCATGCTGCTGACCTCGCGCATCCCGCTGCACCTGGCGACCGAACAGGTCTGGCGGCTCGAGGCCTTGGCCCAGCCCGCCGTCGGCGCCAGCCTGGCGCAGGCCCGCGCCTGCCCGGCTTTCGAGCTGTTCGAGACCCGGGCGCGCGCCTGCGACCGCCGCTTCGTCATCGACGACACCCAGCTCGCCCCGGCCATCGACTTATGCCGGCGCTTGGAGGGCCACGCCTTATCGATCGAGATGGCGGCGGCGCGTGCGCCCCAGCTCGGCCTGGGCGCACTGCTGGCCCGGCTGGGTGAACGCCTGCGCATGCTGCGCAACAGCGATCCGCTGCAGCCCCAGCGTCAGTCCACGCTGCGCGCCACGCTGGACTGGAGCTGCTCGCTGCTGGACGACACCCAACGCGCGGTGCTGCGCCGCATCGCCGTCTTCACCGGCTGGTTCGACCTGCCCCTCGCGCAGCGGGTGGCAGCGGACGACGACACCATCGATGCCTGGGCCGTGCTCGACGCCCTGGCCGTGCTGGTCGACCACTCGCTGGTGCAGATGGCGCTGCCGGCCGAGGCGGTCGACGACGGCGACCCGCTCAGCCGGCCAGCCTCCATGGACCCGACCGCGCCGCGCTACCGCCTGCCCGAGACCACCCGCCTCTATGGCCTGGAACTGCTGGCCGCCAGCGCGGACGAAGCGCCGACGCGGGCTCGCTGGCAGCAGCTCCGCGCCTTGCGGCACGAGGTGATTGCGGTCGCACGGCCCTGAGGACCGCTGGCCAGTCCGGCTGCCCAGGTCGACCCGATCGCTGCCGGCGCTCAGGCCAGCAACCGCGCCAGGTCCACGCTCGAGGCGCGGCCCACCCTTGCTGCGTCGCCAGCCAGCCAGGCCTGGGCGCGACTGCGCCCGGCGTCGCGCAGGTGGTCGAGAAAGTCGCGCCGGGCGATCAGCTTGGTTTCGCTGGGCAGATGGCCGAGTTCGGCGCCGATGAGATGCCAGCGCGGCGGTCCTGCCGGCGCGGCGAGCGGCAGCAGCGCGCGCGCCACCCGCGTCAGCCAGCCGGGCACGGCGCCGGGCGGCGTCGACCTGAGCGCAGCCAGCATCTGGGCCTCGCGCACAAAGGGCGCATTGAAGGCGAACTCGACCGCGCGGGTGCGGATGGCCGCCGCGGTGGTGGGCAGTTCGCCCCACACCAGCGGGGCCAGCATCACGATCAACACGTCGCAGCCGCCAACGCCGTGGACCAGCGGCAACAGCGGCGGGTTGGCACTGTAGCCGCCGTCCCAATAGGGCTCGCCGTCGATTTCCACCGCCGGCTGCAGCGTCGGCAGGCAGGCTGAGGCCAGCGCGGCATCCACGCTCAGCGCGCCATAGGTCGACGCATCGGCAGCGCACTGGCGCGCGGCCAGGTTGCCGAACAGCTTGAGCCGGCCGGTGTTGGCGTGGGTGGCCGCCAGATGCAGGGCAACCGGGCAGCCGGCCCCGTCGAGCCGCGCGAAATCGACCTGCTCCTCCAGCAGTTCGCGCAGCGGATTGCGCGCCAGCGGGTTGAGCTGATAGGGCGACAGCGCCAGCATCTGGCTCCACTGCAGCATCAGCCGTGCGGCGGGCGACAGCGCAGGCTCGGCGGCGTCGCCGTGGGTACCGCCCCAGTCCACCGGCGCCTTGCGGGCCACCGCGTGCCAGAAGGACTGCAGGGCGACCCGTGCGCCTTCTTCGGGTGACCGGCCGGCGTCGAGTGCGGCGGTCCAGCCCTGGGTCAACACGACGGCGTTCATGGCGCCGGCGCTGGTGCCACTGATGGCCTGGATGTCGAAGCGCCCGGCCTCCAGCAGCGCGTCGAGCACGCCCCATGTGTAGGCGCCGTGGGCGCCGCCGCCCTGCAGACCTAGGCGCAGGGGGAGCCGTCTGCGCTGCGGGTGCATGCGCACGCCGGGGCCGGGCCGGGGCAGCGCAGCGGCGGTGTCGCCCGGGCCTGCCGCGGGGCGGGCGCTGCGCTCGGCAAAGGATTCGTCGTGGCCAGGGTTCATGGTGCGCAGTGTGACCTGCTTCCTACAATCCCTGGATGAACGACCAGCCCCGCCCCGACCCAGCCTCCGCGCCCGCGTGGGACGACGCCGACGAGGCCGCCCACCGCGCGCTGCTGGACACGCCCGCGCCGTCGGCGCCGCTGGACGGCGCGACCCCGACCTGGACCCACGAGCTTGAACACGGTGCCGGACCGGACCACGAACCCGACGACGGCCTGCCGGAACCCACGCGGCGGGCGGCGCCGGTGCCGGTGCCGGCCCGGCTGCTGGCGGGGCTCAACCCCGAGCAGCTCGCCGCGGTGACGCTGCCGGCCGAGCCGGCGCTGATCCTGGCCGGCGCCGGCTCGGGCAAGACGCGTGTGCTCACCACCCGCATCGCCTGGCTGATGCAGACCGGCCAGGTGTCGCCGGGCGGCATCATGGCCGTGACCTTCACCAACAAGGCGGCCAAGGAAATGCTCACCCGCCTGCAGACGATGCTGCCGGTGAATGTGCGCGGCATGTGGATAGGCACCTTCCACGGCCTGTGCAACCGCTTCCTTCGCGCGCACTGGAAGCTGGCGAACCTGCCGCAGAGCTTCCAGATCCTGGACAGCGGCGACAGCCTCTCGGCCGTCAAACGCATCATCAAGGCGATGAACCTCGACGAGGAGCGCTACGTGCCCAAGCAGGTGGCCTGGTTCATCGCCGGGTCCAAGGACGACGGCCGCCGGCCGCCCGACGTCGACATCCGCGACGTGCACACCGCCAAGCTGGTGGAGATCTACCAGGCCTACGAGGACCAGTGCCAGCGCGAGGGTGTGGTCGACTTTGCCGAGCTCATGCTGCGCAGCTACGAGCTCATGCGCGACCAGCCGGCGCTGCGCGAGCACTACCGTCGGCGCTTCCGCCACATCCTGGTCGACGAGTTCCAGGACACGAATCGCCTGCAGTACGCCTGGCTACGCATGTTTGCCGGCGAGGGTGGCGAGCGTGACGTGGCGGCCCTGTTCGCCGTAGGCGACGACGACCAGAGCATCTACGCCTTTCGCGGCGCCCAGGTGGGCAACATGGCCGACTTCGAGCGCGAGTACCGCGTGAAGGGGGTCATCAAGCTGGAGCGCAACTACCGCAGCTTCGGCAACATTCTTGATAGCGCCAACGCCCTGATCGCCCACAACGCCGGGCGCCTGGGCAAGAACCTGCGCACCGAGGCCGGCCCGGGCGAGCCGGTGCGCGTGTTCGAGCACAGCAGCGATTTCGCCGAGGCGCAGTGGCTGATCGAGGAGGTGAAGCAGCTGCACCGCGCCGGGACGCCCTACGCCGAGACCGCCGTGCTGTACCGCAGCAACGCCCAGTCGCGCATCATCGAATCGGCGCTGTTCAACGCCGGCGTGGCCTACCGCGTCTACGGCGGCCTGCGCTTCTTCGAGCGCGCCGAGGTGAAGCACGCCCTGGCCTATCTGCGCCTGATCGAGAACCCGAACGACGACACCAGCTTCTTGCGGGTGGTGAACTTCCCGGCCCGCGGCATCGGCGCGCGCACGGTCGAGACGCTGCAGGACGCCGCGCGTGCCAGCGGCCGCAGCCTGTACCAGAGCGTGAGCGCCGTCACCGGCGCGGCGGGCACGAAGCTGGCCGGCTTCGCCAAGCTCATCGACGCCCTGCATGAATCCACGCGCGGCGCCACGCTGCGCGAGATCATCGAGCAGATGCTGGCGGCCAGCGGCCTGATCGAGTTCTACCGCACCGAGAAGGAAGGCCAGGACCGCATCGAGAACCTGGAGGAACTCGTCACCGCCGCCGAGGCCTTCGTGACCCAGGAAGGCTTCGGCAAGGACGCCGTGGCCCTGCCGGTGGACGAGACCGCGCCACCCGGTGCCCTGGCCGCGCCCAAGCCGGGCGAGCCCGAGGCGGTGGCGGCTGTCGACCTGCTGCCCGACGCCGAGACCGGCGAGATCCTCTCACCGCTGGCGGCCTTCCTCACCCACGCCGCGCTGGAAGCCGGCGACAACCAGGCCCAGGCCGGCCAGGACGCGGTGCAGCTCATGACCGTGCACGCCGCCAAGGGCCTGGAGTTCGACGCCGTGTTCATCACCGGGCTCGAAGAGGGCCTCTTCCCGCACGAGAACTCGATCACCCAGGTCAGCGCCAAGGGGGCGGACGGCATCGAGGAGGAACGCCGGCTCATGTACGTGGCCATCACGCGGGCGCGCCAGCGCCTCTACCTGAGCTTCTGCCAGACCCGCATGCTGCACGGGCAGACGCGCTACAACGTCAAGAGCCGCTTCTTCGACGAACTGCCCGACGGCGCGCTCAAGTGGATCACGCCGCGCCAGCAGGGTTTTGGCTCAGGCTACGCCCAGCAATACCAGCAGGCCTGGCAGCGCGGCAGCGGCACGAGTGGTGTGGTCGGCGCCGGGCGCCATGGCGGTTCGAGCGGGGGCTGGAGCGGCAGCAGCAGCATCAGCGGCGAGCCCCAGAGCGGCCGGCGCGAGTTCGGCAGCGACCCGGGCGACCGCGGCAGCTGGCGCCAGCCCGAGGCCTACCGCGGCGGCGACCCGGTGCCCCAGGCCATGACGGCCAGCGCCGCCAAGGCCGCCGGCCACGGCCTGCGCCAGGGCATGAGCGTGTTCCACAACAAGTTCGGCGAAGGCGTGGTGCTCACGTTCGAAGGCAGCGGCGCCGACGCCCGCGCCCAGGTCAACTTCGGCCGCCACGGCAGCAAGTGGCTGGCGCTGTCGGTGGCCAAGCTGACGCCGATCGAGTGAGCAGGGCTGGCCGACCGGGACTCCGAGGCCGGCCGCCGCGCAGTGCGCTACAGGCCTGTCAGTAGTAGCCCAGGGGCGCGCTCAGCCGGACGAACTGCCCGGCCAGGCTTTCGCGATGGATCACGAAGGACTTGAACTCGGGCAGGCCGTCGGCCCCAATTTTGAACACCTCGATCGCGTTGCCGACCTGCACCACGAAGTGATCGTCACCCGGTGCCTTGGCCATGGCGCACCACTCGGTGAGGGTGGCGCCCGGCAGCGGCCCGCCGCCTGTGCGGGTCTGCAAAGCCAGCGGTTCCGACCGGGTGTCGACCACCGTGACGCCGCTGCCGACGCGGTAGTACATCACCCTGCCGTCGCTAGACGAGGCCAAACTGGAGCAAGGGCGCTGGCTGGTGCTGGCCGGCGTGCCGTTGGCGACCAGCTGGCCGGCATCGTCGATCGTCTGGCGCATGAGCCGGAAGCGGCCCGCGCCCACGGTCGTCGTGTCGACGATGTTGAATAGCAGGCGTCCGTTGGGCGTCCCGAAACCGCCGCCGACCCCCTGCACGACGCCGTCGACCGTGCTCACCGCGGAGGGGTCGAGCGTCAGGGCGCCGTTGGCGCCGATCTGCAGCGGCAGCAGGTTGGTGGTGGGCGCCAGGCCGGCAGTCCAGTTGGTGGCATAGATCGCACGGCCGAAGGGATCAAGCACGAAATCCTGCAGTTCAGTGCCGGCCAGGCCGCTGGCGTGGCGGTCGAACGCCATCTCGCCGGCCGACAAACTGGCGTCGGCCTGGATCCGGTGCCGCATGATCCAGGGCTTGTCGGTGCGGATGGAGAAGTCGTTGAGTGGTATGGTGTAAATCACCCGCTGGTAGGGGTCGTACTGGGCGGCCAGCACCCAGGCCGGCGTCTCGGCCGTCTTGCCCAGCGCCGTCAGTGCACCACTTGCCGGATTGATCTGCACGCTGTGGATCAGGCCGGAGGCGCCGTCGGCGGCGTTTTCGAACACGAAGGCCAGATGCAGTTCACGCGCCACCACGATGCCCAGCGGCGTGGCATCCGGGCGACCGATGTCCAAGGCCGCGGTGAATCCGATCTGGTAGTTGCTGATGGTGTAGACATCGATGCCGCCGGCGCGGGCCACGTACAGGACGCGGGTGACCGCCTGGCCCGAGCGGCGTCCGGCCGACTTGTCGATGCCGCTGGATTCGATGTAGCCGTCCATCGCGTCCGAGGCGGTCGACGGTGCGAGCAGCGCACGTCCGCCACGGGCGGCAGTGCTTACCAGGGCGGCCAGTTCGGCCTGGGTGACCAGCGTGCCATCCGAGCGCACGAGATCCTCGTGCAGGTCATTCAGCGCTGTCTGCACGGTGTCGTCCACCTGCAGCCCCTGCGGCGTCGTCGTGGCCACACTCTGCAGGAGCTGGGCGATCGCCACCGCCTTGCGGTCGCCGGCGTTGGCTCGAGGCACGTCCGCCAGTTCATAGGGCGTGACGATGCCGTCCGCCGGAATGTCCGAGCTACCCAGCACCAGCCCGCCGATGCTGAAGGTGCAGGTGGCGCCCGGCTCGACGTCGAAGGACCCGTCCGGCTGCGTCACGCCGGATTGCGATCCACACTGGTAGTGCAGTCCGCCGGTCGGGGCATCCACGAAACGCGCGGTGCGCAGCGGCACCGGCGCGGGATCCGCTGACGGAGTGGCCGTGACGGCGCCATCGCCGCAAGCGGAAAAAAGAAGCGCGGTCAGCAGGGCCATCCCCAGCCGTGCGGGTGTGGGAATCACAAGTGCCGGCATATACGGCCTCCTTGTCGTCGTGGACGCAGGGCGCAGGGGCACACGGTTCACCTAGCCATCACGGCACCCGGCTGGTCCCCGCCTGCCGGGTCACTGTCGCAGAAGGCTCACGCGACAAACGGCGCAACAGGTGGGAAGAACGTGGCCAGTTGCCCGGGCCTGATCAGGCCCGGGTTTGGCCTGGCGCAAGGCGCAATGTGGTCAGGGTGATCTCCACGCCGCTCGCAAGACCGGCCGGGCCCCAGGGCAGCACCCGGCCTCAGCCGGTACGGCCGCCGCGGCAAGCGTCAAGCCGGTGCCTGCGCCTCAGCGCAGCACCCAGTGCGGCAAGCCCTGCTCGGCCAGGAAGGCTTCGGCCCGCGCGCCCTGCAGCATGGCCAGGGTGCTGAACAGGCCGGCTTCGGTGCAGGTGGCTGCGGCCACGGTGACCGAGTGCGGCGCGTCGGGCACCGGCCAGCCGTTGCGCGGGTCGAGGATGTGGCCGTAGCGCACGCCGTCCTTCAGCAGGTAGCGGCGCGCATCACCGCTAGTGGCGAGCGCGCCGTGGCTCAGTTCGAGCACCAGTTCGCCGGCCTCGGGCGCGGCGGCGACGCTGCCGGCCGGGCGTTCGATGCCCACGCGCCAGGGTGCGCCGCCGCGCTGCGGGCCGCTCACCGCCAGGTCGCCGCCGAAGTTGACCAGCAGCGGCCACTCGCAGCGCTGCATCAGCAGGCCCAGCACGCGGTCGACGGCGTATTCCTTGCCGATGCCGCCCAGGTCGAGCTGCATGCCGGGCTGCAGCGTGAGCAGCGGGCGCTGCCAGACCAGGCGGCCCCAGCCCACCAGGGCCAGCCAGCGCACCACCCTGGCCGGTTCGGGCAGGTGGTCCGAGCCGTCGAAGGTCCAGGCCTGGCGCAGCACGCCGCTGGTGATGTCGAACAGGCCGCCGCTCAGGGTGTGGCACTGCGCCGCCAGGTCGAGCAGGGCGGCGGTCTCGGCGTCCACCTCGACGGGCTCGCCGGGGCGCTGGGCAGCGTGGCGGTGCAGGTGGGACAGCACGCTGTCCTCGCGGTAGCGGCTGTACTTGTGCTCGATGCGCAAGGCCTCGGTCTCGGCCAGGGCGAGCAGTTCGTGCGCCAGCGCGGCATCGCCGCCGTCCACCAGCACCTCGCAGGGGCTGGCCATGGCAGTGAAGCGCAGTTGCCAGCCGTCGCGCAGCGGCATCACTTTTTTCAGCTCCGACATTGATTCAGGTGGATTGCTCACGCCAATCCTGGAAGCATTTGGCAATATTGACGACGTTTTGGACACAATCGCGCCCCCGCGCAGGGCATCGGAGGGCGGGGTCTTGCACTTCGAGTGCGGGTCGCGCTTATGCTCGGCGCGCAGCCGCGGGTGCGCGGTCCGGGCAATGACCCATCGGGCCCGGCCCCCGCCTGTCCACAACTGACCGTGACTGCATGTTCACACACGCCTGAATCCGCCTGACTTCACGCCTGACTTCACGCCTGACTTCACGCCTGACTTCACAACCGCAACAACAGCAGCAACAGCCAACCCGCGCATGTCAGCCCCAGCGCCCGCGCGCCCCACCTTCCCCAATTTCAATCAGCTTGACCCCCTGCTGCCGGGCTGGTTGTGGGCGGTGCTGCGCTACATCGTGCTGGGCCTGGCCCTGGGCATGGCCGGCTTGCTGCTGCAGCGCCCGGCGCTGGGGCTGACGCTGTTCTGGGGCCTGGCCGTGCCCTGCCTGCCGCTGGTGTTCCTGTTCGCACCCGGCATCTGGCGCAACATCTGTCCGCTGGCCAGCAGCAATCAATTGCCGCGCCGGCTTGGCCTGGCGATGGGTTTGACGCGGCGCAGTCTGTCGCTGGGCCTGGCCTACCCGGTGGGCATGGGGCTGCTGCTGGGCTTCATCATCCTACGCAAGCTGCTGTTCAATCACAGCCCGGCCGCCACGGCCCTGCTCATCGTCGGCGCCATGCTGCTGGCGCTGATCGGCGGCATCCTGTTCAAGGGCAAGAGCGGCTGGTGCTCCACCGTGTGCCCCTTGCTGCCGGTGCAGCGCATGCTGGGCCAGACCGCCTTCGTGCAGGTCGCCAACACGCAGTGCAACCCCTGCGTGACCTGCGCCAAGAACTGCTACGACTTCAACCCCGGCCTGGCCACCCTGGCCGACGTCAACGACGACGACCCGCGCTACGCCGCGTATCGGCGGGTGTTCGCCATGCTCTTTCCGGGGCTGGTGCTGGGCTTTTACCTGATCGGCGACCTGGCGCCCGAACTGGCGCCGGCCGTGGTGCCGGGGCTCACGCCCGACACCGTGGCGCGGGGTTCACACAGCCTGCTCGAAGCCGCCGGCATTGCCGCCCGGATGCTGCTCTTCATGGGCGGCAGCCTGCTGCTGTTCGGTCTGCTCGACAAGCTCGTCGGGCGCACGCGCAACCGCGTGCCGCTGCTGGCCGCGCTGACCGGCTTCAACATCTATTACTGGCACGCTGCGCCGCTGGTCGCCGGCACCCTGGGCAAGCTGGCGCTGCTGACCGGCTTCTGGCCTGAACTGACCCGCACCACCTGGGACATCGGTCACCTGAGCGCGGCCAGCACCCTGATCGAGACCCTGCGCGGTGGCGGCCGCGCGGCGCTCAGTCCCGCCGCCCTGTTCAGTGGCGCGACCCTGGCGGTCTACCTCGCACGGTTGGGCGTCGCCCTGCTCAGCCTGTGGTGGCTGCTGCGCTCGCTGCGGGCCGAGCGCGCCTACCTGGCCGAACGGGCCGGCCAGCCGCTGCCGCCCGCGGTGCCACGCAGCGCGGTCATCGACATCAGCGGCCTGTTCGACCGGCTCAAGCGCGCGGCGCGGCCGCGCGCGCCGTCCGTCGGCACGGCAGGCGGCGACACCGTGCCGCAGTCCCTGCTCGACCAGTACGACGGCGACCCGATCCCGCCTGAACTCATCCGCGAGCACCGGGCCCGGCGCGCTGCCAACGCCCCGCCGCCGGAAGACGGCCGGGTCTGGTCGTCGTCGGCGTTTGCACACATGGCGCAGAGCCGCTTCGCGCCCTGGGGTGACGGCGGGCCACCCACCGGTTTTGGCCAGACCGGCTTCGGCAACACGGGCTTTGGCAACACCGGCTTCGGCAACACGGGCTTTGGCAACACCGGCTTTGGCAACACGGGCTTCGGCAACGCCGGTGCCCCCCCCGCAGCGGCGACGGCCGGTGCAGGCGCGGGCCCGGCAGGGACCGCCCCACCTGCGGCCGGCGCGGCCGGCGCGGCCGACCCGGCCCGCCCGACGCCACCACGCGCGCGCGCGGTGCCGGCGCCGGGCGAGCCGGTGCTGCTGCTGGCACCCGAGGGTGAACGGGTCAAGCTGCGTGTGGGCCAGACGCTGCTGGACGCGCTTGAATCCTGCGGCGCGCCCATCCACCCCGGCTGCCGGGCCGGCAGTTGTGGCGCCGACGCAGTGGCTGTGCACGACGGCAGTGCCTGCCTGGGCAGCATGAGCAGTGATGAACGCGCCACTCTCACCCGTCTGGGCCACAGCGGCGAAGGCGTGGTGCGCCTGGCCTGCGTCGCTCGCCTGCGCAAGGCCGGGCCGGTGACGGTGGAGGTGCTGCCCAATACCCGCCTGGCTGCGCCGGCGGCCGCCGCCCCCAAGGCGGCTGCCAAGGTCAAGATCGACCACGACCAGAGCATCAAGCGCGTGCTCATTGTCGGCAACGGTGTGGCCGGC
Organism: Pseudomonadota bacterium; assembly: GCA_041169165.1. Taxonomy (GTDB): domain Bacteria; phylum Pseudomonadota; class Gammaproteobacteria; order Burkholderiales; family Burkholderiaceae_C; genus Sphaerotilus. The sequence goes on along the minus strand of JBEEJN010000001.1, from coordinate 55,133 downwards.
CTGACCGCCGCCGAGACGGTGCGCGCCCACCATCCGGACTGCGAGATCCACATCGTCAGCCGCGAGCGCCAGCCAAGCTACCAGCGTATCGCCCTGGCGCGGTTGTTCACGCCCACCACCGACCCGGCCAAGCTCGCGCTCAAGTCCGACGACTGGTATCTGGAGCAGCGCATCCACTGCTGGCTCAACACCCGCGTCACCGGGCTGGACACGCGCCGCCAGCTGCTCACGCTGTCCACCGGCGAAGAGCTGCCCTATGACCGTCTGATCATGGCCACCGGCGCGGCAGCCTGGGTGCCCAACATCAACGGCTTCGGCATCACCGGCTGTTTTGTCATGCGCCAGGCCAGCGACGCCTTGGCGCTGCGTAACTATGTGCACCGCTACACCGCCAAACGCGCCTACGTGCTCGGTGCCGGCCTGCTGGGCATCGAGGCGGCCGACGCGCTGGCCAAGATGGGCCTGCAGGTCACCCTGCTGATGTCCGGCGAACACCTGCTGGATCGCCAGGTCGACCGCGAAGCCGGCGCCCTGGTGGCCGAACACCTGCGCAAGCGCGGCGTCGTGGTGGCCGCCAACACCAGCGTGGCCGGCGTGCCGCGCAGCGCCATCGGCCGGGTCAGCCAGGTCACCTTGCGCGTAGGCGAGCAGGAGCCCGAGGACTTCGAGGCCGACCTGCTGCTGGTCTGCACCGGCACCCGGCCCGATCTGGCGCTGGCCAAGGCCGGCAAGCTGAGCGTCGACCGCGGCATCCTGGTCGACAACAGCATGCGCACCAGCGCCACCAACGTGTTCGCCTGCGGCGACGTGGTGCAGTCCTCGGCGCCGATGTGGGGGCTGTGGGCGCCGGCCGCCGAGCAGGGCCGCATCGCCGCGCTCAATGCGCTGGGCCGCAAGGCGCATTGGGAACCACACGAGCCGATCACCACGCTCAAGATGCCGGGCCTGTCGGTGCGCAGCGCCGGCAAGACCCAGGCCCAGGGCAAGGACCAGATGGAACTGGTGTTCCGCCAGGCGGCCGGCGCGGCGCGGCCCGGCGAACCGCCGGACGGCGTACGCTACACCAAGCTCGTGACCGAGCTCAACGCCGAAGGGCTGGAGCAGGTCGTCGGCGCCATCGTCGTGGGCGACGACCCGGAAGGCGATGACATCCTGGCCGCCGCCTGCGAGCGCAAGCCGGTGCGCCAGATCGGCGCCATCCTCAACCAGCGCAGCTGGACGCGCCAGTCCGGCCAGGCGACCGCCCAAGCGGCCGAGGCCGGGGCGGGCGCCACCGCATTGCCGGCACCGACCGAGGCAACGCCGCGGGCGCGACCCCTAGCCGCGTCCACCGCGATCACATCCCACACGTCCGCGCCGCCTGCCACCTTAGCCGCCGCGCGGACCACACGGACGCAGTCGACAGCAGCGTCGGTGCCCGGCAGCCCGGCCGCCAGCGTGGGCGCTGCTGCCGCGTCTGCGGCGGCAGCGACGACGGGTCGCAACACCCGCGCGGCGCCGCTGCAGCCGGCGCCAGCCGTCGCACCGGCCGGCGCATCGGTCGTCACGCCCGGTGCTGCCCGGCGTCCGCCGCCACCGCTGGACCTGCCGCCCATGGCCATGGACCTGCACACCCGCCCCGGCGCCCGGGCGCGGGCGTCGGCCTTTGGCGACCTCACCAATGCCTCGGTCTTCGGCGAACTGGAGCGGCCGTCGATCTTCAGCGAGCTCACGCCCTCGCGCCCCGAGCCGGTGCTGTCCACCCTGACACCGCGCGTGCGTGCGCCGGCGCCGCCGCTGGACGCCGATGACGGCGGCGGTGCACCCGACCCGCGCGACGCCGCACTGGACGCCGCCATCCAGGCCGACCTCAAGGGTGCCGGCCCGCGCAGCCGCTTTGGCGGCGAAGCCGATGCCAGCCTGTTCGGCGGCCTCAGCTCGATGGGCGACCTCGACCAGAGCCGCTTCGGCAGCTTCGACACCCTGCGCAACAGCCAGGAACGCCGGCCTGCCGCACCGCGCCCAAGCACAGGTCGAGGCGTCGACGACACGCGCCAGCGCAGCGCCGGCAAGCCGGCAAGTCGCTTCGGCGACCTCGATCCACCGCGGCGCTGAAACGCGGCGCTGCGCCGTCGCCTGCACGCGGCCGCCGGTCAGGTGGTCCGCCAGACCGTCTGGGCTAGCATGCTTGCCCCTTCCGCCCGTCCCTTCCGCCCGCCCGCACTGACGCCGACCGTGCCCTCCACCACCGCCCTGCCCGACTATCTGCACCCGCTCAGCCACGGCATCTATGCCGTCGACAGCGGCTTCGAGCGCGACCATTTCGACTCGGCCTACCTCATCGTTCAGGACGGCCGCGCCGCCTTCGTCGACACCGCCCACAACGCGGCGGTGCCGCGCCTGCTCGGCGCGCTGGACGCCCTGGGCATCGCCCGCGAGGCGGTCGACTGGGTCATCCCCACCCATGTGCACCTGGACCACGCCGGCGGCGCCGGCCTGCTCATGAGCCAGCTGCCGCATGCGCGGGCGCTGGTGCATCCGCGCGGCGCCCGCCACCTCATCGACCCGAGCGCCCTGATCGCCGGTGCGGTGGGCGTCTACGGCGCCGAGGTGGTGCGAGCCACCTACGGCGAGCTGCTGCCCATCCCGGCCGAGCGTGTGGTCGAGAGCCAGATCGAGCGCCCCGAGGGCATGACGGTGATGCTGGCCGACCGCCCGCTGCTGGTCATCGACTGCCCCGGCCACGCCCGCCACCACCACGCGGTGTGGGACGCCGCCAGCCGCGGCTGGTTCACCGGCGACACCTTCGGCATCAGCTACCGCGAGTTCGACGGCCCGCGCGGCGTGGACGACTGCTACATCATGCCCAGCTCCACGCCGGTGCAGTTCGAGCCGGCGGCCATGCGCGCGTCGATCCGGCGCATGTTGTCCTTCGCGCCGCAGCACGTCTACGCCACCCACTACAGCCGGCTCAACGCCCCCGAGCGCCTGGCCGCGCAGCTGTGGCCGCAGATCGACGCCTTCGAGCACGGCGCCCTGGCCTGGCGCGCTGCCCAGCCCGACCCCGCGAAGATCACCCCGGCCGAGCGCGACGCCGCCATGCTCGCGGTGGTGCGCCAGGCCCTGCTGGACGGCGTGGCACGCGCCGGCTCGCCGGTGAGCGTGGACGACGCCCTGCGCCTGCTGGAGATCGACATCCGCCTGAACGCCCAGGGCCTGGCCGTGTGGCTGGCCAAGCAGGCCTGAGTGATCAGCCCTGAGCCGGCAGACCCTGCCCGGCCCGGCCACAATCCGCGCCCCGGACCGATCCCTCCTGACCAGCCAGCCACCGCCGTGACCTACCCACGCATCATTGCGCACGAGAGCCCCAAGGGCTCCGACGCCACCGCCCCTGCGGCCGATCACGACGAGCTCGGCGTGCCGGTCTCGCAGCGCATCCGCGAGCGCATCCAGGCCGCGCAGCGGCGCTTCCACGCCAACGACAACATCGCCGACTTCATCCGCGAGGGCGAGCGCGACGAGCTGCTGGCCGAGGTGGCCGGCAAGATGCACGGCGTGCTGCAAAGCCTGGTGATCGACACCGAGAGCGACCACAACACCCACGAGACCGCCAAACGGGTGGCCAAGATGTACCTCAAGGAGGTCTTCAAGGGCCGCTACGAGCGCCAGCCCGAGGTGACCGAGTTCCCCAACGTCGAGCACCTCAACGAGCTGATGATCGTGGGCCCGATCACCGTGCGCAGCGCCTGCTCGCACCACTTCTGCCCCATCGTGGGCAAGCTGTGGATAGGTGTCATGCCCAACGAACACAGCAACCTGATCGGCCTGTCCAAATACGCCCGTCTGGCCGAATGGATCATGGGCCGGCCGCAGATCCAGGAAGAGGCCGTCACCCAGGTGGCCGACCTGCTGCAGACCAAGATGCAGCCCGACGGCCTGGCCGTGGTGATGGAGGCCGAGCACTTCTGCATGAGCTGGCGCGGCGTGCGCGACATGGACTCGCGCATGATCAATTCGGTCATGCGTGGCTCCTTCCTCAAGGACGCCAACCTCCGGCGCGAGTTCCTCGCCCTGGTCAACGATCGCAAGAAGGGGTGAACTGATCATGATGGTCCGCCTGCTCTATGCCAGCCGCTGCGCGTCGCTTGGCCCCGAGGTGATCGACGCCATCCTCAGGCGGTCGCGCGAGCACAACCCGCGCCTGGGCATCACCGGCCTGTTGTGCCACGGCGGCGACGTCTTCATGCAGGTGCTCGAAGGCGGCCGCGAGCCGGTCAACGAGCTCTACAACGCGATCGCGCGCGACCCGCGCCACAGCGAGGTCACGGTGCTGCGCTACGAAGAGATCACCGAGCGGCGTTTTGCCGGCTGGACCATGGGCCAGGTCAACCTGTCGCGCATCAACCCCTCGCTGCTGCTCAAGTACAGCGAAAAGCCCGAGCTCGACCCCTTCGCGGTCTCCGGTGCCGTGTCGATGGCGCTGCTGGAAGAACTCATCGCAACCGCCTCCATCATCGGGCGTGGCGGCTGACGGCGCGGCGCACGCGGCAGCGCGTGTATCACTGCGCGGCGTCGACTTCAGTTCGGCGCCGACGCGCCGCAAGCCCATCGTGCTCGCCCTGGGTGAACTGCGGCCGGCCGACCCCGCCACCGGCCAACGCGACGTCGTGCGTCTCCTGGGCCTGCGTCGGCTCGACACCCTGGCCGCCTACGCCGCCTGCCTGGCCGACCCCGGGCCCTGGGTCGGCGCCTTCGACTTTCCCTTCAGCCTGCCGCGCGAGCTGGTGCAGCAGCTGGGCTGGCCGACCGACTGGCCGGCTCTCATCCGGCATTACCGCCAACTGAGCCGGGCCGAGATTCGCGCCTGCTTCGCCGCCTTCTGTGCCGCGCGGCCGGCCGGCGGCAAGTTCGCGCATCGGGCCTGCGACCTGCCAGCCGGCGCATCGCCGTCGATGAAATGGGTCAACCCGCCGGTGGCCTACATGCTGCACGTCGGCGTGCCGCCGCTCATCGACGCCGGTTGCCATCTGCCCGGACTGCTGGCGGGTGACCTCGACCGGGTTGCGCTGGAGGCCTACCCCGGCCTGCTGGCGCGTGAACAACTGGGCCGGCGCTCGTACAAGGGCGACCAGCCGGCTGCGCGACACGACCCGGCCCGCCGCGCCGCACGCGAGGCGCTGCTCGACGCCCTGCTCGCCGGCCGCACCCGATTGAGACTCAGCTTGGCGCTGGTCGACGCCGCGCTGCGCGAGCTGCTGCTCGCCGACGCCAGCGGCGACAGCCTCGACGCCACCCTGTGCCTGCTACAAGCCGGCTGGGCGGCGCTGCGGCGCGGCAGCGACTACGGTCTGCCCGCCGATCTTGACCCGCTGGAAGGCTGGATCGTCAGCGCCTGAAGCGCGCGCTCACTGCGCTTGCACCCGAGAGCGCGGAGCATGAAGTGAGCAGCAGCTCACGGTGGTGGAGCGCACCAGCTCGCCGGGTGCCCGGGCTCAGACGTGGAACGGGCCGAGCGACGCCGGATCCGCCAGGGCATGGCGGGTGTGCAGCGCCAGGCCGAGCGCGGCCATGTGGTTGCCGTTGCGGCCCAGGATGGACTGCGACAGCGGCAGGAAATACATCTCCTCGAAGTGCGCATGGCCGCGGTAGTCGTTCACCAGCGTGGTCAGCAGCCCGCCCAGTTCGCCCGCGGGCAGATGGCTGTCGTGACCCTTGGCGATGGCCTTGAGCTCAGGCTCCAGCTTCGCCCAGGCGGCCTCGATCTGGCGGTGTTCGTGCACCAGCTGGTCCACCACTGCACGCACCTGCTCATGCTCGGGGCCCGGCTCGGCGCTGGCCAGCACGGCGGTGAACAGTTCGGCCTCTTCCTCGCGGTGGTGGGTGATCACCGCCTCAGGGAAAAACGCCAGCACTCGGGCCGCGATCTGCCGCGCCCGCAACGCCGGGTCGAGCAGCGCCGGCAACTGATCGAGCTGCTCGAGCTCACTGACGATGCCCACGTGGCATTGCGCAAAGGTGGCCAGAGGCTCGGCGGTCGCCGGCTCGGCCGGCAGGTCGGCAGGGCTGGTCGGGGTCGTCATGGTGGGAGTCCTTTTTTGAATGGCAGCCGCAGCGCCGCTGGCTGTCGCGGGTCAGCGCCTGCAGGCTAGCTGCGCACGCGCAGCCTGCGACAAGTCTGACGAATTCGCGGCCGAGCGCCACCCAGTATGTCGCGTGGCCGGGTCGCGCCGTCACGGGCTTTGCCCGTAGACGCCAAGCCAAGCTGCGCCCCTCAGGAGCCTCGACATAGCCGATGCTGCCCACCACACCACCCCGTGAATGGGCGGATTCGGGGTTCCCGACAGGCAGCTTGAGCAAGGATGTCACAGTTTGGCCACAGTATGCACAGTCCAGCTGCTTACATTTTTTTCAGACGCCAGCCAGCGTCGAAAGGCAAATTGTTCAGATTGTGCAGAAATGCCGAACGCGCGCGGGACCCGCGAACTGACCAGCCCACCTATTTGATGGGCAGCGTCTGAGGTAGTTTACTTAATGATTCTTATCTGAATCTGAGAGCGTCTAATAAACAGGTCACAAACTCCTGTCAGGCACACCGACGGTAGTTTTTGGCATTTCAGGAAAACGCCCCTCATACTGAATTACATCCATTCACAGACGTCTGAATTGCAAATTCACAACAACAGCGTCTGTGATGAACAGAGCACACGATCCAGCCTGGATCAGGCCCGCACAAAGTCAACTTTGTCGTTTTAGATCAATGACTTAAGTTCTACTCACGAGCACCGGCACAACCGCTGAGGCGACGCTCGAGGCACCACATCGCGTGTACGAATGCACAAACCCACCGCATATCAAGTTCGGGCACAACATCACGCGGTAGCCCGGTTTGATGCAGCGCGAATGAATATTTAAGTAGTCCCTAATCTGCCACCATTTCAATAGAACCAAGCGAGGCAGATGGCGAAAGAATCCAGGTGCCTCGACAGCGCAGGTCAAGCCCAGCAGGCCCACGGCAAGTTCTGCGGTAAATCAAAAAAGTGTGTTCCTTTCTCCCTTACATAACTTCAATAGGCGACTCAATGAACAAGCGTGCGAAATTCCAGCCGAAGCCGGTCAGCCAGGCCGTCGGCGTGTTTGCCGTGCTGCTCGCAGCCACCGCTGCCCAGGCCGGCCCCGGCTTTGGCGATGCCATTGACTGGACCAACAACCCCTTCATCGTCCAGAGCTACTTCGCCAGCAGCCCGGCAGGTGCGCGCCAGTGGGATCCCGCGACCGGCGCGCCTGTCGGTTATGACCCCACCAATGCCGCGTCCTACCAGGCGGCCGTCAACGCCCTGTACCCGGCCGGCTATCCCGGCACCGGCAAGGCGCTGCGCAAGTTCGTCGACCCGCTGCCGCTGCCTGCCGGCCACGCCCTGACGACGCTGTACGCACAGAACGCGCCCAAGTTGTCTGACGGCGTGACCGCCAAGTACATCCCCGTCGCCGCACCGGTGAAGTGGAAGAACCCGGAAGGCACGCTGACCAATGATGATTACTACGAAATCGCGGTCGTCGAGTACTCCGAGAAGTTCCACGCCGACCTGAAGAAGGCCACCACCCTGCGCGGCTATGTGCAGATCGACCAGTTCGCCACCCATGGCCTGCCCGCGCCGGCAGGCTGGGTCAGCAAGGCGGTGGCGCTGAGCTACCCCGATGGCAGCCCCATCATGGTCAACAAGGTCGACGCGTCTGGCCAGCTGGTGCCGGGCGTCACGGTGCGTGCCAAGGCGGTCGACAACCCGCACTACCTCGGCCCCGTACTGACCGCCTCGCAAGGCGTGCCTACCCGTCTGAAGTTCCTCAACCTGCTGCCGGTCGGCCGCGCACAAACCGTTGCCGGCACGCGCAAGGAATTCAAGACGGTCTACAACCAGAACGACTACGCCAACACAGCCCTGTCAGCCGCCTGGCAGGCCGGTGCGGTCAACACCTGGGTCGACCTGCCCACCACCAACGTGGTCAAGCGCAATGGCGACCTCTTCCTGCCGGTGGACCCGTCCATCGTCGGCGCCGGCCTGGGCCCGGATGGCCTGCATGAATACACGCAAAACCGCGCCCTGATTCACCTGCACGGCGGTGACAACCCCTGGATCAGCGACGGCACGCCGCACCAGTGGATCACCCCGGCTGGTGAAGTGGACGCGGCCAACCCGCTGTCCGTGGCCGCCGACGCGACCCTGGATCCGGCCATGATCGGCGAATACACCCGCGGCGTGGGCGCCATCAACGTGCCCGACATGTTCGACCCGGGCCCTGGCGCCATGACCTACTACTTCCCCAACGGCCAGTCGGCGCGTATGGAGTGGTACCACGACCACACGGTGGGTGTGACCCGCCTGAACGTCTACGCCGGCATGGCCTCGGCCTACCTGCTGACCGACCCGGTCGAGCAGAACCTGATCGCCACCGGCAAGCTGCCCGGCGCCGAAGCCACCATCCCGCTGGTGCTGCAGGACAAGACCTTCGTGCCGGACGACATCGCCCTGCAAGATGCCCGCTGGAACACCACCGCCTGGGGTACCCCTGGCGACATGTGGATGCCGCACGTGTACGAAACCGTGCAGGATCCCAACCAGCAGACCAACTTCAACGCCGTCGGCCGCTGGCACTGGGGCCCCTGGTTCTGGCCGTCCTTCCCGGCCATGTACGCCCTGCCCACCGGCACCTACCAGGACGTGACCACCACGCCTGAATCTTGGATGGACACGCCCCTCGTCAACGGTGTGGCCTACCCGACCCTCACGGTCGATCCCAAGCCTTATCGCCTGCGCATCCTGAACGCCTCGAACGACCGCACGTTCACGTTCAACATGTTCGTGGCAGATCCGACCACCACCAGCGCCGACGGCCGCACCAACACCGAAGTCGCGCTCATCCCGACCGGCTCGCTGCCTACCTGCACCAACCCGGCCATGGCCACGCGCAGCGACGGCACCTGCTTCCCGGCCAACTGGGCGAATGACCCTTATGGTCACCCGGGCGGCATCCCCGACCCCAAGTACCAGGGCCCGACCCTGATGCAGGTCGCCTCCGAAGGCGGCTGGCTGCCCGGCGTCGCCACCAAGGATCCGTCGCCCATCAGCTACCTGCTGGACAAGGGCCGCGCCGCGGTGCTCAACGTCGACTACGGCACCTCGGGCCTGCACATCGCCAATGCAGAACGCGCCGACGTGGTCGTCGACTTCACGCCCTATGCCGGCAAGACGCTGATCGTCTACAACGACTCCGGCGCTCCGGTGCCTGCCGCCGACCCGCGCAACGAGTACTTCACCGGCTACGGCGACCAGTCCGCCACCGGCGGCTCGGAAGACACGCTGACAGGTTATGGCCCGAACTCGCGCACCCTGATGCAGATCAACGTCGCCGCCACCGTCAAGGGCGCCGCCGCCACCACGGGTGACCTGGCCACCATCGACACGGCCATCAAGACCGCCTACGCGGCGTCGCAGGAAACGCCGATCGTTGCCCAGGCCGCCTACAACGGCGTATACAACATGGGCTGGACCGATGCCAAGGCCTTCGCCCGCATCTACACCGGTTCGGTCAAGGAGCCGGCGTTCAGCTACGTGCCTGGCGACCTGACGCCTGCGGTGTTCAACTCGGTTCTCGTCGCCAACAAGGGCAGCGGCTACCTCACCGCGCCCAAGGTCACGCTGACCCCGCCGACCAACGGCACCCCGGCCACGGCCGTTGCCTCGCTCAAGATCGACAAGCTGCACGTCGTTAGTGGCGGCGCGGGCTATCGCGATGCGCCGGTCGTCACCCTGGTCTCGAACGGCAAGGGCAGCGGCGCTGGCGCCACCACCCGCCTGAAGGTGAGCAACGTGCATGTCACGTCCGGCGGCAGCGGCTACGGCGACGGCAGTGTCAAGACGGTCACCGTCGGCAGTGGCGGTGTGGCCTTCAAGGGTGTGACGGTTATCAACGTCGGCAATGCGACGACCAACCGCTACCCCGGCACCCAGGTGCCCAATGTGATCATCCCGGCCCCGTCCGTGGCCAACGGCGTGCAAGCCACCGCCACCGCGGTGATGACCGGCACCGGCAGCTCACGCCGCGTGGCCAGCATCAACATCACCAATCCGGGTTCCGGCTATTCCGGCACCGTGGCCGTGAAGCTCACTGCCGCCACCAGCGCCAGCGTCAACGGCGTCACCCTCCCAGGGGTCTCCGCCACCGTCGGCACGGTCACGCTCGGCTACAAGGCGCCCACCGTGGCCTTCACCGCGGCCCCGGCCGGCGGCACGACGGCAGCCGGCACGGTGTCCATCAACGCCAGCACCGGCCTCGTCACCGGTATCACGATCACGAACAAGGGCCTCGGCTACACCGCGGCGCCCAAGGCCACCTTCAGCGGCGGCACCTTCCTGACGACCGGCACGCCCACTGCCACCACCACCGTGGCCGCCGTGCCCACCGTGACCTTCGCCAGGCCGACTGGCCGGGACGGCAACGGCGCACCCGGCCAAGTGGCCACCGGTGTGCCGGTCGTTGATGCCACCGGCACGATCACCGGCGTGAACATCGTCAACGCCGGAACGGGTTACACCGCCATGCCTGCGGTGACCTTCAGCGGCACCGGCGCCACACGAGCCACCGGTGTTGCCTACGGCACCGTCAGCGAGGTGGTGCTGGACATCCCTGATCCGACCAACCCCGGCACCGCGGGCGGCGGCGGCTATGACAACCTGCTGACCTCGGCAACCCGTCCGGCGGGTTCACGTGATCCCGTCGGTCTGCTCATCACGATCGCTCCCCCCGCGGCCGTCCCCGCCGCCGCCGGCATCACCGCGGCGACCGCAAGTGCTGGCGCCACCGGCAAGGTGTTCGACATCAGCCTGACCAACTCGGGTTCGGGCTACACCGCCCCGCCCACGGTGACCGTCGATCCGCCGGCCGCGCTGCCCGCCAACAGCGTGCTGGCCACCATCCCGGCTGCTGCGCAGGTGCAGGCCACGGCGCTGACCGACACCGCCAGTGGCAAGCGGCTGGGCAGCTCCCTGGTCAAGGCCAAGGCCATCCAGGAACTGTTCGACCCGACCTACGGCCGCCTGAACGCCACCTTCGGTGTGGAAATCCCCTTCACCAGCGCAATGACGCAGACCACGATTCCGCTGGGCTATGTCGACCAGGTGACCGAGGAGTTCCAGAACGGTGAAACGCAGATCTGGAAGATCACCCAGAACGGCGTGGACACGCACCCGATCCACTTCCACCTGCTCAACGTCCAGCTGATCAACCGCGTGGGTTGGGACAACTTCATCCAGCCGCCGGAACCCAATGAACTGGGCTGGAAGGAAACGATCAAGATGAGCCCGCTGGAAGACGTGATCGTCGCCGTGCGTGCCAAGAAGCCCGTGCTGCGCCAGTCCAGCGCCAACGGCAGCTTCCGCGCCGGTGCCGGTTTCGGCCTGCCCAACAGCGTGCGTCGCCAGGACCCCTCGCAGCCTGAAGGCGCCCAGTTCGGCTTCACCCAGATCGACCCCGCGACCGGTGTTCCCGCGTCGATGGCCAACACCACGGCCGACTACGGCTGGGAATACACCTGGCACTGCCACATCCTGGGCCACGAAGAGAACGACTTCATGCGCCCGGTCAAGTTCAATGCCAACGAGGCCGCGCCCGCCGCTGCCACCGGCTTGGCGCTGGACTCGGTCAACAATGTGCTGAGCTGGACGGACGCTGCCGACACCGAATTTGTGTACACCGTGGAGGTGGACACCGTCGGTGCCATCACCGCCCCGTTCTCGGCAACGGTGGCCCAGACCCTGCCGGCCAACAGCACCAAGGCCACGGTGATGGTTCCTGCCGCCGGCTCGACCTATCGTTACCGCGTGACTGCGACTGGCCAGGCCGGCTCAGTCAGCAGCCAGGTGCTCACCGTGACGAAGTGATCCGCTGAGCCACGTGTTCGACCCGGCGCTGCGGCACCGGGTCGAGCCACCCAGCACCCCCGGGGCCGATGAATGTCATACACATGCATCGGCCCTTTTTTCTTGGCCCTGGCGCCCAGCACTTCCCCCGCCTTGCCTGTCACGTCTGTGTCTGCCCTGCCTGTTGTGCGGGCGCAGACGTGACCGATCAAGCGAAGCACGCTGTTGTCCACCCTGACCGTGTCACAGGTCATGAACCGCCCAGACACTGCGCGGGACACAAGCTACCCATAAGTTGCCTCGCCTGAAATATAAATATCGATAGCCCTTGAGATAGGCCGGCCGACCAAGGTCGGCGGATCGATCCTCCGGAACCCTGCCATGCGTCGTGTAATCACCTCCCCTGCCCAGCCCGCTCCCCTGTCGACCGTTGAACGCCAGCTGCGCGGCACGCTGGTCGGCAGCGCCATCGCCCTGGTCGGCCTGACCTTAGGCGGCACCAGCCTGATGGCCCGTGCCGCTGACGCGCCCGCACCCGCGCGCGCTCCGGCTGCAGCGTCGTCGTCCCCGGTGGCGCCGGTTGCGACCGGCAGCGCCTTCAAGTCGGACGATGACCGCAACGGCTACGCCACCGGCCTGATGACCGCACGCAACCTGCTGAACAACAAGGTGCCGTTCAACGCCGAGATGATCATCCAGGGCCTGCGCGACGGCCTGGCCGGCGGCGCGGCCGTGAAGATGAGCGAGCACGAGCTGCGTCAGGTGGTGACCGCGATGCAGTCGAGCATGGAGCGCCACCTGACGCAGGAACGCCAGGCCAAGGCCCTTGCCAACGCCGACCGCGGCCAGGCCTTCCAGGACAAGTACCGCCAGCAGCCCGGCGTCATCGTGCTGCCCGGCAACGTGATGTACCGCATCCTCAAGGCCGGCGACGGCGACAAGGCGAGCGAGAACAGCAAGATCGTCGTCAAGTACACCGGCTCGCTGGTCGACGGCACGGTGTTCGACGCCACGCCCGAGGGCCAGACCTCGACCTTCAAGTTGTCCGAGCTCATCCCGGGCTGGAAGACCGCACTGGAAGGCATGCCCACCGGCGCGGTCTGGGAGGTAGTGATTCCGCCTGCCCTGGCCTATGGTTCACGCGGCAACACCCGCATCGGCCCCAACGAAACCCTGATGTTCAAGGTCGAACTCGTGGCCTTGGCACAGTGATCCGACTCTTGCGCCTTACCCAGTTCCGGAGAGCAACTTGCCCACCCTGACGATGTTCCGCGCCGACCGTTCGGCCAGCCCGGCGCGCCGCACGAGCCTGCATCAGCAGGTCGCCACGCTGACGCTGGCGCTGGCCGCCGCCACGACCCTGCTGACCGCCCAGGCGGCCGGCCCGGCTGCGCCGACCGCAGCGTCCGCCGCAAGCGCATCGACGGCCGGCCCGAACATTGCTCAGCTGCCGGCGGCCAATATCGCCGCACGCGCCGAACGGGCCCGCCTGTCCAACCGCGTCTGGCGTCATGAGGATTCGGCCGAGCTGAAGGCGAACGACGCGCCCGCCTTATCCGACGACCCGCAGGTGATCGAACTCGGCCGCTTGCTCTACACCGAAGGCCGGCGCGCCGACGGCAGCCTGCTCGTCGCGCAACGTCTGCAGGGCCAGACCAGCCTGACCGGCAGCGCCGCCGCTTGCGTGTTGTGCCATCGACGCAGCGGCCTGGGCGCGGTGGAAGGCACCAGCGCCATCGCACCGATCACCGGGCGTTACCTGTTCGACCAGGACCGCCGCTCGCTGGTCAACATGAATCTGCGCGCGCGCAAGAGCTTCAACCACCGCCACGAGCCCTACAGCCTGGACACCCTGGGCCAGGCGCTGCGCGACGGCCGCCACGAGAGCGGGCGCGAGCTCGACGACCTGATGCCGCGCTACCAGCTCAATGACGCCGAGGTGCTGGCGCTGGCCAGCTATCTGCGCCACCTGTCCAACCGCTGGTCGGCCGGCGTGACCGACAAGACGGTGCGGCTGGCCACCATCGTCACGCCTGATGTCGACGCCCGCCGCCGCAGCGTCTTCCTCGACACCTTCAACGCCATCGTGGCGCAGAAGAACGGCAACATCGTGCGCGGCCAACGCTCGATGTCGAGCGCGGCCGAAATGGCCCTGCAGACCGACCGCCAGTGGGACGTGCAGGTCTGGGAGCTCAAGGGGCCCGCCGCGACCTGGGGCGCCCAGCTCGACCAGCTGCAGCGTGAGCAGCCGGTGTTTGCCATCGCCTCCGGCCTGGGCGGTGCGAACTGGTCGCCGGTGCATGCCTTCTGCGAGCGCCAGGCGCTGCCCTGCTGGTTCCCCAGCATCGGTGTGGCACCGGCCGAGAGCGACAGCGATTTCTACAGCGTGTATTTCTCGCGCGGCGCCACGCTGGAGGCCGACGTGCTGGCCCGCCGACTTGAAGACCGCCCGGCGGCGGCCCGCAACGCCCGCCTGCTGCAGGTCTATGCCGAACCCAGCCTGGCTGCCGGCCCGGTGGCCACGCTGCGCGAGCGCCTGGCCGATTCCGGCCTGAAGCTGCAGGAAATGGTGCTGGACGCCAGCCGCGTGGGCACCCTCAAGCAGGCACTGGCCGGCCTGGGCGATCACGACAGCGTGGTGTTCTGGCTCACGCCGGCCCAGTTGCCCTGGCTGGCTGGACTGGACCACCCGAAGGCGCGCAGCTATTTCTCCGCCGCCCTGGGCGGTGGCGACCAGATCGATCTGCCCACCGCCTGGCGCGAGCAGGCCCTGCTGCTCTACCCCTACCAGCTGCCGGCGCAGCGCCAGCGTGCGCTGAACTATTTCCACGACTGGCTGCGCACCCGCAACCTGGCTGCGACCGACGAGGTGCTGCAGTCCGAGGTGTATTTCTCGCTGAGCTACCTCAACGACACCCTGGTCGACATGCTGGACAACATGCACCGCGACTACCTGCTCGAACGCGGCGAGAACATGCTCAGCCTGCGCGAGGCCGCCAAGGCCGAGGACGAAGCGCGCGAATTCGGTCTGCCCAAGTCCAACACCGTGCCGTCGAAAGCCACGCCCCTGCGCCAGATGGCCCAGCGCATGATGATTCCGCGCCCGGCGGCGCCACGCGCCGGTGCCGTGCCCTCGGCCTCGGCCCTGGCCGGCAACAACATCTCCACGCGCGGCCAGGGGCCGCTGCTGGCCAGTGCAGGCAGCGCACAAGGCCCGGTCGTCCAGGCGGGTTACACCGATGAGGCCGTGGAGCAGGCTGCCCGAAGCAGCGCCACGAGCGATGCCGTCAGCGACAAGGCCGCCGCCAGCGACGCGGCGCAAGGCACCACCGTCTACCCGCGCCTGAGTCTGGGGCAGTTCCAGCGCCACGCCAGCAAAGGCGCCTACATCGTGCGCCCAGGCAGCGCAGATCACCCTGAACCTCAGGTCGCGGCCGGCTGGCTGGTGCCCTGAAGCATCCCCCCCGTCCAAGCGAACACCCCCGCCGACACCGCTGCTGCGCCCTTGATCACCCTTGAACCGATCTCCTTCCACGCCGGCCATACAAACGCCGGCATTCACTCCCACTGAAAGACACACCATGAACAAGCTCGCACTCCTCCTGGCCTGTATCGCCCTGCCCGTGGCTGCCGTCGCCGCCGATGCCAAGGCTGACCCCAAGGCCGCGGGCAATCCGCCGACGAACGCACCTGCACCCGCGGCCAAGCCGAAGCCGATCGACAGCCATGCTGCCGTGCAGGCTTCCAAGCAGCGCGGCAGCAACATGGGTGCGTGCCGCGAAGAGGCCACCGCACGTGGCCTGACCGGCGACGCCTACAAGGCAGCCATCGCCACCTGCATGAAGCAGTGACCGTGTCGCCGCCGGCCTGCCCCCTGCAGGCCGGTGGGTGGGGCACGCGCCGCGTATCGCTGAGCACTCACCTGTTGTGAGCACTTCGAGCACGGCGTTGTCGACCACGCCACCTCACAAGCCGCATGGCCATGGGCCATGGCTGGCTCTGTTTCTATTCTTTCCCGGGTCATAGTCGGGGCGACAGTGCAGGCATCGGCGCGTGTGTCGTCACGTTGACGATATTGGTCGCGACACGGCCTGACCCGGCACCGTTGTCCACTTTCATCATGACCCTGGCCGGCAGGTCCTGTCGTCTGACGGACCAGCGAGGCCTTGCGTCGGTACTCCGTCCACCACTCCCACAGTTATTCACCATGAACGCACATTCTTCTGCCCGTTCAATCCACGCGCCGGCAAGCCGCACCCTGTGCACTGCCCTGACCGTGCTCGCCCTGACGGCCGCCGGTGTTGGCGCAGCCCGCGCAGCGGACAGCACCGCGCCTGCCGCGGCAGAGGCGGGGGCGAGCGCGCCCCTCGTCGAACTCAAGGACAAGATCAGCTACTCCACCGGCGTGACGACAGCGCGTCAGCTGCTCAAGAACGGGGTGCAATTCGACCTCGAACTGCTGATCCAGGGCCTGCGCGACACCGTGGCCGGCAACAACTTGCGCCTGACCGAGAAGGATCTGAAGCTGTCGCAGCAGTCCTTGCAGGCCGACATCTCGCGCCGCATGAGCGGCGAGCGTCAGGTCCGCGGCGTGAAGGCGCGCGAAACCGGTCTGATGTTCCAGAACGAATTCAAGGCCAAGCCAGGTGTGACGGTGCTGCCGGGCAACCTGATGTACCGCGTCATCAAGGAAGGCAACGGCCAAAAGCCGAATGAGCTCGGCACGGTGGTCGTGAAATACCGCGGCACGCTGGTGGACGGCACCGAGTTCGACGCCACGCCCGAAGGCAAGACCGCCACGATCAAGCTGACCGACGTCATCACCGGCTGGCGCGAGGCGATCAAGCGCATGCCGGCCGGTTCGCAGTGGGAGGTCGTGATTCCGCCGACCCTGGCCTACGCCACCCGCGGCACCGGCAACATCGGGCCCAACGAGACCCTGGTGTTCAACATCGAACTCGTGGCCGTGGTGCAGTAAGCAGCGCCGCGGGGGCGCCGGCGGGTCATACCGTGACGCGCAGCAGCCCGGCCGCTCCGTCGGTAATGCGCCCCACCACCGTCGCGGCGTCAAAGCCGTCGCGACGAAACGCATTCAGCACCTCGTCGAGGCTGTCAGGCGCACAGGCGACCAGCAGGCCGCCGCTGGTCTGCGGGTCGGTCAGCAGCGCCCGCGCCATGCTTGAAAAGCCGTCCGGCAACTTCACGTCAGCGCCGTAACTGGCCCAGTTGCGCGCTGACGCACCGGTCACATGGCCGGCTGCCGCCAGTTCGGCCACGCCGGGCAGCAGCGGCACGGCGGGCCAGGTTATCTCCACCGTCAGCCCGGCACCACGGGCCATCTCCAGCGCATGGCCGGCCAGGCCGAAGCCGGTGACGTCAGTGAGTGCATGCACACCGTCCAGCGCGGCCAGTGCCGTGCCAGGCGTGTTCAAGCGGGTCGTGCTGGCCAGCATCTGCGCGTATCCGGCGGGGTCGAGCTTTTCCTTCTTCAGCGCCGCCGAATACACCCCGACGCCCAGCGGCTTGCCCAGCACCAGCAGGTCACCGGCCTGCGCCGAGGCGTTGCGCTTGAGCTGCTTGGGGTGCACCAGACCCAGCACCACCAGGCCGTAGATCGGCTCGACCGAGTCGATGCTGTGCCCACCTGCAACCGGGATGCCGGCAGCGCGGCAGACCGCCTGCCCACCTTCCAGAATGCGACCAATGGTCGCCAGCGGCAACACATTGATGGGCATGCCGACCAGCGCCAGCGCCAGGATGGGCCGCCCGCCCATGGCGTAGACATCGCTGATGGCATTGGTCGCGGCGATGCGCCCGAAGTCGTAGGGGTCGTCGACGATGGGCATGAAGAAGTCGGTCGTTGCGACCAGCGCCTGCTCGTCATTGAGCTGGTAGACGGCAGCATCATCGGCCGTCTCGATGCCGACCAGCAGTTCGGGCGGCAACAGGCCGGCACCCGCCGTGCCCTTGAGGATCTCGGACAACACGCCCGGCGCGATCTTGCAACCGCAGCCGCCACCGTGCGACAGCGAGGTCAGGCGCGGCACGGCAGCGGGCGCGGGCGCGGGGGTGGCAGTAGCGGGCAGCGAACTGGGCTGGGTGTTGGTCATGGGTAATGGCTGCAAAAAAGGCGTGCGGCGGGCCGACTGGCGCCACCGGGCCGCGATGCTACGTGCTGGCGCGCATCAACCGGGGTGGATCTGGATCAAGGCTATGTGTATGAAAGCAAAGCACGGCTGCCACTCAGGGTAAGCCTGAGCCATTGCATCTGCGGGATCTCCATATAGTCTGCGCACAAAAAAGAACGACCGTTCTTTTTTATTGACTTAACGGAGACCCTCGATGGTTCTGAAACGACTACTCATGGGCTGTGCCTGCGCGGTCACTACCCTGATGTTGGCCGCCTGCGGCGGTGGCGAAAAAGGCGGCACATCCACCGACACCTCGGGCGCACGCGGCTCGCTGGTGCAAAACCCGCCGCTCCGGCTGGTGAGTCTGACGGCCGATGAATTCAAGGCCACGCTCAACGCCTCGTCCGACGGCGCTGCATTGCTGCAGGTCACGGGCAATCCAGTGTGTGGCGTGGAAGTGCATTACATGGAATACGGCACGGTCGGCGCTGCCGCGACACCCGAAGCCACCAACGCGACCGGCGCCTTGATGGTGCCCAACGGAAGCTCCGCGGCCTGTAGCGGCCCACGACCCATCGTGTTGTATGCACATGGCACGACCACGTCGAAGGGCTACAACATCGCCGCCATCACCGATGCTTCCAACGCAGGACAAATCGAAGGAGCTCTCATCGCTGCGATGTTTGTCGCCCAGGGCTACATCGTCGTCGCGCCCAACTACGCGGGTTACGACAAGTCGCGCCTGGGGTATCACCCCTACCTTGTCGCCGACCAGCAATCAAAAGACATGATCGACGCGTTGGCTGCGGCAAAGAAGGCGCTGCCCAACCTGCTCAACCCGGTCAGCGCCAGCGCCAAGCTCTTCATCACCGGCTATTCACAAGGCGGCCACGTGGCCATGGCCACCCACCGCGCGCTCGAGGCCGCCGGCACCCCGGTCACCGCCCTGGTGGGACAGAGCGGGCCCTATGCCCTGTCCACCCTGGTGGACGCCACTTTCGCCGGCGCACCCAACCTGGGCGGCACGGTGTTCACGCCGTTGCTGACCACCTCGTGGCAAAAGGCCTACGGCAACATCTACAGCACGCCGGGCGACATCTTTACCACCCCCTTTGCCAGCGGCATCGACACCCTGCTGCCGACCGCGCTGAGCTTCAATGCGCTGTTCACGAGCGGCAAGCTGCCGCAGGCCGCGCTGTTCGACACCAGCGTGGCCGACGCGCTTGCGCTGGCGGCAGACTCCAGCTTCCGCGCCTTTTACGGCACGCCCAGCCTGGTCAACACCACCTATGCCCTGGGTGTGGCCGGCGACGTGCAGGCCAACCCCTGCCCGACCGACGTGCCTCCTCCAGCGTCGCCCTCGGCCTCGGCGGTCGAATCACCGCTGGCCTGCACGCCGGGCAACAAGTTCCGCGTCGCCGCACGCGCCAACGACCTGCGCACCTACACGCCCGCCTCGCCCGTGCTGCTGTGCGGCGGCAACGCCGACCCGACGGTCTTCTTTACCAGCTCGCAGCTGACCAAGGGCTATTTCGACCTGCATGGCGCCAGCGCACGCGTCAAGTTGGTGGACGTGGACAGCACCCCGACGGCCGGCGACGGCTTCGACCTCGCCCGCGGCGGCTTCGCCCAGGCCAAGGCCAAGGTTGCCTCTGACGCTGCAGCGGCCACCAGCGGCGATGCAAACGCAAAGCAGGCGGCCGGCGTCAAGGCGGTGACGTTGGCCTACCACGGCACCTTGGTGCCGCCTTTCTGCAGTGCCGTGGCACGCGGCTTCTTCTCATCATTCTGAGCGTGGGAGCCACCATGAACACGTCAAGACAGACCCTTCGCGCCCTGGCCTTACTGGCTCTGCTCGGCGCTGGCGCAGTCACTTCATCGCTGGCACAACAGACCACCATTCGCCTTGGGCTGGTAACGATAGATCCCAATTCAAGCGCAGGCGACCTGGTCGGTCCGGTGGCTTTTCCCGCCCCGGGCGGCGTGCCGGCTGGCGTCAGCCTGTCGGTGAAGTCGAAGTCCACGTTGCTGCTCACGATCAATCGCAGTCTCGGCTCGGGGTTCGATGCTGAACTGGCGCTGGGTGTCCCGCCGACACACGACGTGGTCGCCAAACTCGACCTGAGCAATCCATTGCTGGCCACGGCCGCCCCCTTGCAGGGTCGGGTGATCGCCAAGGTGCGCCAGTTCGCGCCGACGGCCTTTGTCAACTACAGCTTCGGTGGCGACGCTGCCGCCCTGCGACCGTTCGTCGGCCTGGGGCTGAACTACACCAAGTTCGACCGCACCGAGTCCACGGCTGACGGCAACGCCCTGGGCGGAGGTGCGACCAGGATTTCGTTGACGGACTCCATCGGATGGGCTGCCCATGCCGGCGTCAACTGGCAGGTGGACCCGCAGTGGTCAATGAGCGCCGGCTGGAGCACGGCTGACGTGAAGACGACCCTGACGGCCACGACGGCAGGGTTCGCACGGCAGACGGACATCAAGTTCAGACCTCGCGTGCTCAGCCTGGGCATCGGCCGCACCTTCTGATTCACGTTCGACAGCGCACACCGCCCTGGGGGCCGGGATAAACCCGGCGGCGTGCGAAAGCGCGATGCACCGGGGCGGCGTCGGCGCACCGCCTTGGCGCACAACAAGTGCAACGGGACCCGCA
This sequence comes from Pseudomonadota bacterium, assembly GCA_041169165.1. GTDB lineage: Bacteria > Pseudomonadota > Gammaproteobacteria > Burkholderiales > Burkholderiaceae_C > Sphaerotilus. Next base: position 34,449 of record JBEEJN010000001.1, on the reverse strand, counting down.
TGCCGCACGGATCTAGTGCGCTTGCAGCGCCATTGCTCGGGCACATGACTTGCATCCGTCCCTTCATCGCAGCCAAGTGCAGAGCCGCGCAGGAAGGTGCCCGATGAAGTCGCAACTCCAGGTCAGCGCCGTCGACCCAATCGTCAAAGCGATCTCCCGCAGCATCCTGATGTTCAAGGCCTGGGCAGGCCGCTCGCACCGGCCCAGCGTGTCCGATTTGCTGGTGGAAGTGCCTCTGGCGCTGGCAGTTATATCGGCCCTGGTGCTGGCCAGCCTGACGACTCCCGGCGTCTGATCAGACGATTGCAGAGGACGGCCAATGCGCCGTTATGCAACGCCGTTCCCCCTGAACCTGCGCAATACATGTGCGACAGGTTGACTGCGGCGTCACCGCGACTGCAAAACTGACACTCGTGACAAATCCGTAAAAACCCTCGCCATACGGTCTTGATTCGCCAGAATCGGAACGTGACCGGCGGGCCCTGCGCGCCCAGTCAGCGCATGAGCCGCCTGGCACGTTATGCAAGTCCGCAGACCGCAGCCGTATCGGCATGTTTACCGCGCAGCATGTGTTTCCAGGCGCAAGCGCAGGCATAGGCCTGCAGCCCCGCCGTGTTGCCTGTTGCCAGCGTCCGCGCAGGCCGCTGTTGCCGTACCGAGCTGCCTGCAACAGCAACCGCAGGCTGACCGCAGCACCCGGCGCGCGCAAGTCGATTCCACACTCTCTCATCGGACCAGCCCATTCGCAAGAATTGGCTGCAACCGCCCCGCGTTCACGGGGATTTGTGCGCCTGTGGCCACGTCTGCATCGTCAAGTGGCCGCCCAAAGCGCAGGAATCACGCGCGCGTCCTGACACCGGAAGCTATGTTTTAGCCATTGCAACCCTGATGAGGCCAACGTGTCCCACATCGAGTCCGAAACCCGGCCGCAGAGCTCGATTTCCAGCCTGCCCGCGCGATGGCGCGACGGCTGGCAACGGGCCCAATCCCGGCCCTGGGTCAGGCGTACTACGCCCGTAGCCGGCATCGCCCTGCTGGTGACGCTGGCGACCTACGAGATGTCGTCGTCGCAGCTGCAGTCGGTGGCGATCGGCGCGCTTGCAGGGCAGCTGCGCTACAACGTCGAGGCTGGGCCCAGCCCGGCGATCCGTTTTCCCGGTGCTGGCCCCTACGACCTGCGGCTCGGTTATGCGCAGATGCCGGACTTCCTCGATCGCCTGAACGGTCAGGGCTACACCATCACCGAGCAGGCGCGCATGTCGCCGCAAATGCTCACGGTGAGCAACCGCGGCCTGTTCACCACCTATCGCGAAAAGAGCCAGGCCGGGCTGGATGTGCGCGACTGCCGCGGCGAGATGCTGTTCTCGGCGCGTTTTCCGCAGCGCGTCTACGGCGAGTTCGACACCGTGCCACGCTTGCTGGTGGACGCCCTGCTCTTCATCGAGAACCGCGAACTGCTCGACACCGAGCACCCCACGCGCAACCCGGCGCTCGAATGGGATCGCCTGGGCAAGGCGGTGCTGGAAAAGGCCGCCACCGTGGTGACCTCGGGCCAGCGCAGCCCGGGCGGCAGTACCCTGGCCACGCAGATCGAGAAATACCGCCATTCCCCTGAAGGCCGCACCGAGGGCATGGGCGACAAGCTGCGCCAGATGGCGTCGGCCTCACTGCGCGCCTATGTGGACGGGCGCGACACCCTGGCCTGGCGCCAGAAGCTGGTGGTCGACTACCTCAACACCGTGCCGCTGTCTGCGCGGCCGGGTTTTGGTGAGGTCAACGGCATGGGCGACGGCCTGTGGGCCTGGTACGGCCGCGACATCGGCGAGATCAACCGCTTGCTCAGATTGCCGGTGGCCGACGACCGCCCACTCACCCTCGACCCCAAGCGGTTCAGCGCCAAGGCCTTCAAGCAGGCCGTCATCAACCAGCAGGCGCTGGCCTTCAAGCAGGCGCTGTCGCTCATGGTGGCGCAGCGCCGGCCGTCGTATTACCTGCAGGACGGACACGACGACCTGGTCGAACTGACCGACCGCTACATCCGCATCATGGCCAACGCCGGCATCCTGCCGAACGCCCTGCGCGACGCCGCGCTCGCGGCCAAGCTTGAAAAGACCAGCCAGAACGGCGTGGACGCGGTGGCCAGCTTCGTCGACCGCAAGGCCAGCACGACGGTGCGCAACAAGCTCGGCGGCATGCTGAAGGTGGCGCGCACCTATGACGTCGACCGCCTCGACCTGGTCGCTGCCACCAACCTGGACGGCGACGTGCAGGCCGCTGCCACCAAGTTGCTGCGCAGTCTCAACGACCCGGGCTTCGCCAAGGCCTCGGGCCTGTATGGCGAACACTTGCTGCGCGAGGGCGACGATCCGAGCAAGCTGATGGTGAGCTTCACCCTGTTCGAGCGCACCCCTGGCGGCAACCTGCTGCGCGTGCAGACCGACAACCTCGACCAGCCCTTCGACCTCAACGAGGGCACCAAGCTCGACCTGGGCTCGACCGCCAAGTTCCGCACCCTGGTGACCTATCTGGAGCAGGTGGCCGAGATGCACAAGCTCTGGAGCGGCCTGGACGCCAAGGCACTCGCCGCCGTGCGCGTGAGCAGCAAGGACCAGCTCGGCCTGTGGGGCAAAGGCTGGCTGCAGGACAACAAGGACGCCAAGGCACGCAGCCTGCGCGCCATGCTCGACGCGGCCATGATGCGCACCTACTCGGCCAACCCCGGCGAAGCCTTCTTCACCGGCGGCGGCCTGCATCACTTCGAGAACTTCGACAAGGAAGACAACGGCAAGGTGATGAACGTGCGCGACGCACTGCGCCAGTCCGTCAACCTGGTCTTCGTGCGCCTGATGCGCGACGTCGTGTACCACGTCGTCTACAAGAAGCCCGAGATCACCGCGGTGGCCACGGGCGACATCAGCGACGAGCAGCGCAGCGCCTACCTCAAGCGTTTTGCCGACGCCGAGGGCAAGCAGTTCATGGCCGGCTTCTGGCGCAAGTACCGCGAGATGAAGCCCGCCGAACGCCACGACGCCCTGCTCGGCAGCTTCAAGACCCGGTCACCCGCGCGCCTGGCGGCCTACTACATGGCGCTCAAGCCCAAGGCGACGGTGGAGGAGATGTCGGCCTTCATCGCCGCACGGCTGCCCGACGCGAAGCTCACGCCCAAGGGTGCGCAGAGCCTGCACGACCAATACCGCCGCCTGGGCTTTGCCGAACGCGCCGGCGTGGCGGGCGTGAACCCCATGGAGATGTGGATCGTCGCCTGGCAGGACGAACACCCCGAAGGCAACCTGGGCGAGGCCCTGGCCGCCAGCACCGAGCTGCGCCAGCAGGCCTACGGCTGGCTGATGCGCCCGAGCATGCGCGGTGGCCAGGACTCGCGCATCCGCGTCATGGCCGAGCAGGACGCCTTCGCCGAGATCCAGAAGTCCTGGGCCCGGCTGGGCTATCCCTTCGACACCCTCACAGCCTCCTACGCCACCTCGCTGGGCGCCTCGGGCGACCGGCCGGCGGCCCTGGCCGAGCTGATGGGCATCATCATCAACAACGGCGTGCGCATGCCGCTCAACCGCATCGGCGCGTTGCAGTTCGCCAGCAACACGCCCTACGAGACCCGGCTGCAGCAGCAGGGCGGCAAGGGCGAGCGGGTGCTCGACGCCGAGATCGCCACCGTGGCGCGCGACGCCCTGTTCAATGTGGTCGAAAACGGCACGGCGCGACGCCTGAAGGGCGTGCTCAAGCTCAAGGATGGCAGCGTGGTGCCCATCGGCGGCAAGACCGGCACCGGTGACCACCGTTTCGAGGTGTTCGCCAAGGGCGGCGCGCTGGTCTCATCGCACGTGGTGAGCCGCTCCGGCACCTTCATGTTCATGATCGGCGAGCGCTACTTCGGCACCATGATGGTCTACGTCGGTGAACCGTACGCGGAGAAGTACAAGTTCACCAGCGCCATGCCGACCCAGCTGCTCAAGACCCTGGCGCCCACGCTCATCCCCATGCTGGAAGGTCGCGATTGCGCCAGTGCGGCGCGCGAAGGCCTGCCCAAGCCACCCGCACCGATGGTCAGGGCTCAGCCCAACCCGCCGGCCCTACCCAGCCAGGCGCTGGCGCGGCAGGTGGTGATGACGGCGGCGCTCAAGACCTCCCCAACCGAGACCATCGGTCCTGTGGCCAACCCGGTAGACACCAACCCGATGGCCGACGCGCCGCTGTCGGCCGGCGGATTGAGCAATGCCAGCCTGACCTCGACACGGCAGTCCGGCAACGCGACAACGGCCGCCATGAGCCAGCGCTGAGTGCGCCGCGGGCCAGGCGCTCAGGCCCGGCCCACCAACTTTTTCAGCCAGCCCGACTGTTCGCTCACCTCGGCCGCTGCGTCGCCTTCCGTCGGCAGCGGCGCATGCCGCTCGACCAGCACAGCGGTGAACTTCTCGAAGAAGTCCTTGGCCATCTTCTGCGCCGCCATGTCGACCAGGCGCGAGCCGATCTGGGCGATCTTGCCGCCCACGGTGGCGCGTGCGGTGTAGTGCAGCATCGTCTCGGTGTCGTTGACGGCTTCGAGCCTGACCCCCGCCGAGCCCTTGCCGTGACCGGCAGCACCGCCCTGCCCTTCGAACGCCAGGGTGTACGAAGTCGGCGGCGTGATGTCGCTCAGCTTGAGCTTGCCCTTGAACCTGGCCTTCACCGGGCCGATGGCGGCTACCACGACCACCTCGTATTCGTTCTCGCCGATCGCCGTGATGCCTTCACAGCCCGGAATGGCGGCCTGCAGCAAGCTGGTGTCGTTCAATGCGTCCCAGGCGATGGACTGGGACACGGGCAGGGATTGTTGGTTGCTGAGTTCCATGGTCACTTCTTGCGAGAGGCTTGGTTGGGTGGTGAAGCGTGGCGTTCCAGCTGCGGCGCGGCGTGACAGCCTGACTCAAAAGGGAGCGCCGCAGCCTGAGGATGGTTCAGCCGGTTCGGGTCTGGGCGGGCATGGACGCACTCTTGGACAGGAGCGCGCCGGGGCGCTGCAGCGCACGCCTGTCCTCGCCCGGCGAGGACAGCACCTGGGCCAGCTGCTGCAGGCTGTCCAGGCTGTGGGCGGCAAGAAAGCGATCGACATGCGGCAGCATGGCGCGGATGCCCGCCGCGCGCGGCTCGAAGCCGTCGTAGCGCAGCAGCGGGTTGAGCCAGATGAGGCGCCGGCAGCTCTTGGCCAGGCGCTCCATCTCGAAGGCCAGGGCGCTGGTGTCGCCATGCTCCAGCCCGTCGCTGATGAGCAGCACCGTGGCGCCGCCGCCGAGCACGCGCCGAGCCCAGCGCCGGTTGAACAGATGAAGGCATTCGCTGATGCGGGTGCCACCGGCCCAGTCCTGCACCTCGCGCGTCACCTGGGCGACGGCCTGATCCGGGTCGCGCTGGCACATCAGCCGGGTGGTGTGGGTCAGGCGGGTGCCGAACACGAAGCTGGCGACGCGCAGGTCGGCATGGCCGATGGCGTGCGTGAAATGCAGCAGCATGCGCGAGTAGCGGCTCATGGAGCCCGAGATGTCGGCCAGCACCACCAGCGGCGCGGGCCTGGTGCGCCGCTTGCGCCAGCGCATCTGCCACAGCTCGCCGCCGCTGCGCGCCATGGCACGCAGGCTGGCGCGCCAGTCGGCCCGGCCGGGGTGAGGCGCGGCCAGGGTGCGGCGCGTGGGCAGCGGCTCGAACATGAGCGGCAACTGGGTGAGCAGGTGCTTGGCGGCGCGCCATTCCTCGGCCGTCATGGTCTCGAAATCGGTCTTGCGCAGCACCTCCTGGTCGCTCCAGGTCAGCGTGGTCTCGATCTTGAGCTCGTCCTCGGCCGGTGCTTCGGGCGGCTTGGGCGGCTGGGCCTGGGGCGGGAAGAAGGCCGCCGCCAAGCGCTGGTGCTCGGGCTGCGGCGGCAGCATGCCCGACACATCCACCTTGGGCAGCAGCAGGGCGCGCATGCGGCCTTCGAGGTCGGGGTTCTTCCAGAAGATGTGGAAGGCCTGGTCGAACAGCAGGCGGTGCTCGGCGCGGTCGACCAGGGTGGCCGAGAGCAAGGCGTGGAAGTCGCGCTTGCTCTCCAGCCCGGCGTGGGTGAGCGCGTCGATGGCCAGCAGCACCCGGTCGGTGCCCACCGGCATGCCGGCGGCGCGCAGCACACGCACGAAGTGCATGACGTTCTCGCCCAGGTAGCCGGGCAGGCTCTCGGCCTTGGGGACGGGGATCACCATGGGTAGGGGTTGGGCGAGGCAGGCTGGGCGGGCTGGGCGGGCTGGGCGGGCTGGGCGTGCCGGCGGACGGGGTCGGGTGGGCCGACCGCTCAGGCCCGCGCGGCAGCCTGCAGGCCCTGGGCGGCCACACGCGCCTCCTGCAGGATGCGCGCGGCCTCGGAGCCCTGCACGCGCTGGATGTCGTCCTGGTACTTGAGCAGCACGCCCAGCGTGTTGCTCACCACCTCGGGGTCGAGCACCATGGCGTCCAGCTCCAGCAGGGCGCGGCTCCATTCGATGGTCTCGGCGATGCCGGGCAGCTTGTACAGGTCGAGCTTGCGCAGGCCCTGGATGAAGGCCACGATCTCGCGCGACAGCTCGGCGCGCATCTGGGGAATACGACGCTCGAGGATCTGCAGCTCGCGCCTCAGGGTCGGAAAGTCGACCCAGTGGTAGAGGCAGCGGCGCTTGACCGCGTCGTGGATCTCGCGCGTGCGGTTGGAGGTCAGCACCACGATGGGCGGCTCCTTGGCCTTCACGGTGCCCAGCTCGGGGATGGTGATCTGGAAGTCCGACAGCACTTCGAGCAAAAAAGCCTCGAAGGGCTCGTCGGCGCGGTCCAGTTCGTCGATCAGCAGCACGGGGGCGACCGGGTTGGCCGGATCGATGGCCTTGAGCAGGGCGCGCTGGATGAGGAAACGCTCGCTGAACAGATCGGCCGCCAGCGCTGCCCGATCGGCCTCGGACATCACGCCGCCACGCCCGGCCCCCTCGGGGGGCGCACTGCCATCGGCAGGGCGGGGGCGAACTTCCGCCAGGCGGATCTCGAGCATCTGGCGCGCATAGTTCCATTCATACGCCGCACCGGCCAGGTCCAGGCCCTCGTGGCACTGCAGGCGGATGAGCGGGCGGCCCAGCATGGCGGCCAGGGTCTTGGCGATCTCGGTCTTGCCGGTGCCCGGTTCACCTTCAAGAAAAACCGGCCGGCCCAGGCGCAGCGCCAGGTGCACCACGGTGGCGAGGGCACGCTCGGGCACATAGTCCAGCGCCAGCAGGCGGGCTTCGGTCTCGTCAATGCTGGTGGGCAGGGCGGTGGTGGTGGGCATGGATGGGCAGGTCGTAAAACAGGAACGGCGCGGTCGTGCCGCGCCGTTGGATGTTGCCCGAGCGGCGGACCTGCCGCCGCCCGGACTCAGCTCAAGCGCCGGAGGCTCAGGCGGCGGCGACGGCACGCCCGGCCAGCACCGGGATCAGCGCGGCACGGTATTCGGCCGAGCCGTGCAGGTCGCTGTTCAGGCCATCGGCGCTCACGCTCACGCCGGCGGCAGCCGCCTGGCTCCAGCTGGCGTTCAGCGCCGCCTCGATGTCCGTGGCGCGGAACACGCAGGCACCGGCGCCGGTAACGGCCACACGCGCGCCACTGGCCGTCTTCGCGACGAACACGCCCACCAGCGAGAAACGCGAGGCCGGCTGCACGAACTTCTGCCAGGCCGCCTTCTCGGGCACCGGGAAGCTCACCGAGGTGATGACCTCGCCGGGCTGCAGCGCCGTCTCGTACAGGCCCTTGAAGAAGTCGTCGGCGGCGATGCTGCGCTGGTCGGTGTTGATCGTCGCGTTCAGCGCCAGCACGGCCGCCGGGTAGCAGGCGGCCGGGTCGTTGTTGGCCAGGCTGCCGCCGAGGGTGCCGCGGTTGCGCACCTGGCGGTCGCCGATCTTGCTGGCCAATTCGGCCAGGGCCGGGATGGCCGCAGCCACTTCCTTGCTGGCCGCCACCGCGGCGTGGGTGGTCATGGCGCCGATGGTGACCGTGCCGGCCGCCACCGCGATGCCCTTGAGGTCGGCGATGCCGCCCAGGTCGACCAGGGCCGCGGGCGCGGCCAGGCCCAGCTTCATCGAGGCCAGCAGCGACTGGCCGCCGGCGATCAGCTTGACGTCGTCAGCCGCCGCGGCGCGCGCGGCGTCGGCCACCGAGGCCGGGGTTTGGTAGGCAAATGCTTGCATGGATGGTGCTCCTCGTTGGACGCTCGGTGCTTATTGGGCGCTGCTGCGTGCGGCCTGCCACACGATGTGCGGCGTGGCGGGCATGGGCACGTCCTTCACGCCCAGGGCGCTGCAGATGGCGTTGATAACGGCCGGCGGCGAACCGATGGCACCGGCCTCGCCGCAACCCTTCACGCCCAGCGGATTGTGCGTGCAAGGCGTGCCCTTGGCGGTCTCGACCACCAGATTGGGCAGGTTGTCGGCACGCGGCATGGCGTAGTCCATGTAGGAGCCGGTCACCATCTGGCCGGTTTCCTCGTCGTAGATGGCGTGTTCGAGCAGCGCCTGGCCCACGCCCTGGGCGATGCCGCCATGCACCTGGCCTTCCACCACCATAGGGTTGACGATGTTGCCGAAGTCGTCGACCGCGGTGAAGCGATCGATCTTCACCGCGCCGGTGGCGGCGTCGACCTCGACCTCGCAGATGTAGGCGCCGGCCGGGTAGGTGAAGTTGCTCGGATCGTAGAACGCGTTTTCGTTCAGGCCCGGTTCGAGCTTGTCGTGCGGGAAGTTGTGCGGCACATAGGCCGTCAGCGACACGCTGGCGAACGGCACGCTCTTGTCGGTGCCGGCCACCTTGAAGTTGCCGTTCTCGAACACGACGTCGGTGTCAGCCGCTTCCATCAGGTGGGCGGCAATCTTCTTGCCCTTGGCGATGACCTTGTCCAGCGCCTTGACAATGGCAGTACCGCCCACGGCCAGCGAACGCGAGCCGTAGGTGCCCATGCCGAACAGCACCTTGCTGGTGTCGCCGTGCACGATGTCGATGTCTTCCATCGGGATGCCGAGCTTGTCGGCCACTACCTGGGCAAACGTCGTCTCGTGACCCTGGCCATGGCTGTGCGAGCCGGTGAACACCGTCACCTTGCCGGTGGGGTGCACACGCACCTCGCCGGCCTCGAACAGGCCGGCGCGTGCACCCAGGGCGCCCGCCACCGCCGACGGCGCGATGCCACAGGCCTCGACGTAGCAGCTGTAGCCGATGCCGCGCTTCAGGCCCTTGGCCTCGCTGGCCACCTTGCGTGCGCCGAAGCCGGCCACGTCAGCCAGTTCGACCGCCCGCGCCAGGGTGGCATGGAAGTCGCCCGTGTCATAGGTCAGGCCCACCGGCGAGGCGTAGGGGAAGCTGGTGATGAAGTTGCGACGGCGGATCTCGGCCGGGTCAATGCCCATTTCCTTGGCGGCTGTCTCGACGATTCGCTCGAGCAGGTAGGTCGCCTCGGGGCGACCGGCACCGCGGTAGGCGTCGACCGGCGAGGTGTTGGTGAATACCGCGTTGATTTCGGCGTAGATCTTGGGCGTGCGGTACTGGCCGGCCAGCAGCGTGGCGTGCAGGATGGTCGGGATGCACGACGCAAAGGTCGAGAGGTAGGCGCCCAGGTTGGCCGTGGTGGTGGCGCGCAGGGCCAGGAAGGTGCCGTCCTTGTCCAGCGCCAGCTCGGCCAGCGAATCGTGGTCACGGCCGTGGGCGTCGGACAGGAAGGCCTCGCCGCGCTCGCAGGTCCACTTGATCGGACGATTTACCTGCTTGCTGGCCCAGACCAGGGCGGTCTCTTCGCCGTACAGATAGATCTTGGCGCCGAAGCCGCCGCCGACATCGGGCGCCACCACGCGCATCTTGTGCTCGGGGATGCCCAGCACGAAGGCGCACATGAGCAAACGCTCGACGTGCGGGTTCTGGTTGGACACGTACAGCGTGTAGCTGTCGTCATTGCGGCTGTAGCTGGCGTTGGCCGCACGCGGCTCCATCGGGTTGGGCGCCAAGCGGTTGTTCTTGAACTTCAGCGTGGTGACATGCGCGGCGGTCTTGAAGGCCTCTGCCACGCCGTCCTTGTCGCCGATGCCCCAGAGGTAGCACTGGTTGTTGGGCGCCTCGTCGTGCACCGACGACGCTGCAGTCAGCGCCTTGGCCGGCACGATGACCGGGGCGAGTTCCTCGTAGTCCACCTCGATCAGCTCGGCGGCGGCCTTAGCCTGCTCGAGCGTCTCGGCCACGACCAGGGCGACGCGGTCGCCGACATAGCGCACCTTGCCGTCGGCCAGCACCGGGTGCTTGGGCTCCTTCATCGGCGTGCCGTCGAGGTTGTTGATCAGCCAGCCGCAGGGCAGGCCACCGACAGCCTTGAAGTGTTCGCCGGTGAAGACACCGACGACGCCTGGCGCCGCCTTGGCGGCGTCGGTGTTCACGCTCTTGAGCCGCGCGTGGGCGTAGGGCGAGCGCAGGAAGCAGCCGTAGGTCTGGCCGGGCAGCGTGATGTCGTCGGTGTACTGGCCGCGGCCGGTGAGGAAGCGGGCGTCTTCACGACGGGTGACCGACTGGCCGATGAATCCTTGACGTGCGTTCATGGATGGGGTGCTCCGATAAGGCGGTGTGCGTGTTCAGTGGGCTGGTGGCGTCTGGCCGAGCACGCGGCTCAGGCCATGGCCTTGGCGCCGACTTGGACCGCCTTGACGATGTTCTGGTAGCCGGTGCAGCGGCAAAGATTGCCTTCCAGGGCTTCACGCACCTGGGTGTCGCTGCTCACGCCGTGGTGCTGCACCAGGTCGATCGCGCTCATCACCATGCCGGGGGTGCAAAAGCCGCACTGCAGGCCATGGCAGGTGTTGAAGGCCTGCTGCATGGGGTGCAGCGTGCCGTCGGCGGCGGCCACACCCTCAATGGTGCTGACCTCGCTGCCGGCGGCCTGCACCGCCAGCATGTTGCAGCTCTTCACCGCACGGCCGTTGAGGTGCACGGTGCAGGCGCCGCACTGGGCGGTGTCGCAGCCCACGTGGGTGCCGGTGAGTTGCAGGTTCTCGCGCAGGAACTGCACGAGCAGGATGGACGGCTCGACGTCGCGAGCGGTCTCGCGGCCGTTGACCTTGAGCTTCAGCAGGGCCATGTCTTCTCCGGGCTGTGTGTGGTTGGAATCGTGTGGAACAAGGCGTGCGGCCCGCGGTGACCCAGGGTCGGCACGGCAATGCAACGCCCCTGCGGATGCGCCGAACGCAGGTTCAGGAGGCCGCGAATGCTAGGCAGCTCGGGCCCGTCTGACATGCCCTCACAAACGCCTATGAATGCAGCAGCATAGGCAGCCGTTCAGGCCCGTGGAACACCCGAGCGCCGGGCCTGGCACATCGGTGTAGTGGCACATCGGTGTAGGGACAAGCCCGCCCTCGCGGGCGTTTGAAGTCGCAGCTAAGGTGTCGGACTCGGACACTGCCGGATACTGCCGCCCATGGACAACGTCGACCTTCAAGTACTGCGCCAGGTGCTCGCCTGGCGTGACCAGGGCCATGCCGTGGTGCTCGGCACCATCACCCGCACGTGGGGATCGGCACCGCGACCGGTGGGCGCGCTGGTGGGCGTGCGCGACGATGGCCAGATCACCGGCTCGGTCTCGGGCGGCTGCATCGAGGACGATCTCGTCGCCCGCATCCGCGACGGCCGCGGCCGCGAAGGTGTGGACGACGCACGCTCCGGCGCCGGCCTGCCCTACACCGTGCGCTACGGCGTCACGGGCGACGAGGCGGCGCGCTTCGGCCTGCCCTGCGGCGGCACCATCGAACTGGTGCTCGAACCCGTCATGCCGCACAGCCGGGTGCAGGAACTGCTCGATCAGCTCACCCAGGGCCGGCGCGTTACCCGCACCCTGGACATGGCCACCGGGGTGGCCGGCCTGGGCGACGCGGTCGGCGCCGACCGCCTGAGCTTCGACGGCACCACCCTGGTCAGCACCCACGGCCCGCACTGGCGCCTCATCCTCATCGGCGCCGGCCAGATGACCCAGTACCTGGCCGAGATGGCGCTTGCGCTGGACTACCAGGTCATCGTCTGCGACCCGCGCGAGGAATACGCGCAAGGCGCCCAGGCCTTTGCGGTTGCCGGCGTCGAACTGCGCACCACCATGCCCGACGACACCGTGGTCGAACTGCGCCCGGATGCCCACACCGCCGTCATCGCCCTCACCCACGACCCCAAGCTCGACGACCTGGCGCTGATGGAAGCGCTCGGCTCGCCGGCCTTCTACATCGGCGCCATTGGCTCGCGCATCAATCAGACCAAACGCAAGCAGCGCCTGGCCGAACATTTCGGCATCAGCGCCGAGCAGCTCGAACGCCTGCACGGCCCGGTGGGCCTGAAGAACGGCGCCCGCACGCCGCCCGAAATCGCCGTCGCCATCCTGGCCGAACTGACGGCGGCGCGTTACGGCTACCGGATCCCGGAGCCGGTGCGACTGATCAACAGCGAGCCGGCGATCCAGGCCGGCTGCCTGGCCTGAGTGTTGCTGAGTTGATCGGGCAGCCGCCAGACACGGCCCGTCGGAGCCAGCAGCTCCCTCGGGTTATCCAGTAGCGGCATCACCAGGCCGCGACAGCAATGCTCCACAAGGAGCCAACCAGGGCTGCTGCCATTGTCCTGACTGGTGACACATGTCTGGCCTGCGCCGCCCGGGCACTGCCTGGGCCGTCCCACCTTCAATGCCGCACGCACCGACGCCGCGATCGAGCACAAGACCAAGCCCTACCCTGCCATGTCGTCCACCTCTAGCCGCCCGACCGCCCGACGCCGTCATCCGTCCCCGCTCAAGTCCCTGAACCTGCTGGCCCTGGCGCTTGCCGGCCTGGGCACCTCAGTCCAGGCGCAGCAACAGCAGCCGGCGCAGGCGACCGGTCAAGCCGGCGTGCTCGAACCGGTGGTGGTCACCGGCTCGACGGGTGAACGCAAGCTGGTCGACGCGCCCTATGCCATCACCGCCGTCGGCGCAGCCGAACTGCGCAGCAGCGGGCCGCAGGTCAACCTGTCCGAGGCCCTGGTGCGTGTGCCCGGCCTGACGGTGGCCAACCGCAGCAACTACGCGCAGGACCTGCAGATCAGCTCGCGCGGCTTCGGTGCTCGCGCCGGCTTCGGCGTGCGCGGCCTGCGCCTGTATGCCGACGGCATCCCCGCCACCATGCCCGACGGCCAGGGCCAGGTGGCCCACTTCGACCTCGCCGGCGCGCAGCGCGTCGAGGTGCTGCGCGGGCCCTACTCAGCCCTGTACGGCAACTCCTCGGGCGGCGTGATCGCGCTGTTCTCGGCGCCAGTCAACGAGGCGGCCAGCGATGTGAGCGTCGACTTCGGCAGCTTCGGCCTGCGCCAGCAGCGCCTGGCGCTGGCCGCGCCCGTGGGCGAACACCTCGACCTCAGCGCCAGCCTGAGCAGGTTCGAGATCGACGGCTTCCGCCCGCACAGCGCAGCCACGCGTCAGCTCGCCAATGTGCGCGCCAGCATCGACAGCGACGACGACCGTGTGGTGCTGCAACTCAGCGACCAGAACCAGCAGGCGGATGACCCGCTGGGCCTGAACAGCACTGACTTGCAGAAAGGCCCGCGTACCACGGCCTCACAGGCTGACACCAACCAGACCCGCAAGACCATCCGCCAGACCCAGGTCGGCGCGGCCTGGACCCACCAGCTTGGCCTGGGCGGGCTGGACAGCTTCAGCCTGACCGCCTACGGTGGTTCGCGCGGCGTGTCGCAGTTTCTGGCCATCCCGGCGACGACGCAGAACGACAACCGTCACGGTGGCGGCCTGATCGACTTCGACCGCATCTACTCGGGCCTGGACGCCCGCCTCAAGGGCCGCGCCGCCAGCGTCGACTGGGTGGCCGGCGCCAGCGCCGACGAGATGGTCGATGACCGCCGCGGCTATCTCAGCTTCAGCGGCACGGTGGCTGCACCGAACTACGGCGTGCAGGGCACGCCCAAGCGCGACGAGCGCAACGTGGCGCGCAGCCGCGACGTCTACGGCCAGGCTGAATGGGCCGCGACCCCCGAGTTCTCGACCACCCTAGGTCTGCGCACCGGCCGGGTGAGGCTGACCACCGCCGACCATTTCACCAGCCCTTCGGCCAACCCATTGCAGGTGAACGGCGACGACAGCGGCCAGCTCAAGTTCAGCTACACCACGCCGGTGCTGGGCTTCAAGCTCAAGCTGGCGCCCACGCTCACCGCCCACCTGGCCGCTTCGCGCGGCTTCGAGTCGCCCACCCTGGGTGAACTGGCCTACAAGACCAGTTCAGGGGGCGGCTTCAACACCACCCTGCAGCCGCAGACCAGCCAGCAGCAGGAAGCAGGCATCAAGTGGCGCCCCGGCGCCGGTCTGCCGGACGTGGACCTGACCGGCTTCAACATCCGCACCAGCAACGAGATCGGCGTGCTCACCAACGCCGGCGGCCGCGCCAGCTTCCAGAACGTCGGGCGCACCAGCCGCACGGGCCTGGAGCTGGGCTCTCGCCTGCAACTCAGCGCCAGCGTCAGCGCCCGGCTCGCGCTGACGCAGCTCGAGGCCAAGTACAAGGACAACTTCAAGACCTGCCCGGCCTCGCCGCCCTGCACCTCCGCCTCCGTGGACGTGGTAGCCGGCAACCGCATTGCCGGCACCCAGCCGACGAGTGGCTACGCCGAGCTGGCCTGGCGGGCTCTGCCGGGGGGCGAGCTGGGCATCGAGCTGCGTGGTCAGGGCCGCACGGCGGTGAACGACCAGAACAGTGACTTCGCCAGCGGCTTCGGCCTGGTCAACCTGCGTTGGAGCCAAAGCTGGGATCTGGGCGCGGCCGATCGCGTCGAATTCCTGGCCCGGGTGGACAACATTGCCGACCGCGCCTACGTCGGCAGCGTCATCGTCAATGACGGCAACGGCCGCTACTACGAGCCCGGCGCACCGCGCAACCTGCTGGCCTCGCTGCGCTGGCACCACGGCTGGTGAGACAGGCAGCCATGAAAGCCGTGATGCCCAGCCAGCCGCGTCTGCTGCGCCTGTTGATGCAGCCGACGACGTTGCTGTTGCTCGCCGCCGCCCCGCTGCTACCTGGCAGCGCAGCCGCCCAAGCCGCCATGACCGTCACCCCGACGGGCGCGCCAGCCGTCGCGCCGCCGGTCGCCCAGCCCCCCGCCGTCGACCCCGGCGCCGCCGACCCCGCCGATCCCTATCACTCCTTGCCGTGGATGGACATGCGGCGCGAATACCTGGGCGCGCAGGCGCGCACGGTGTTTGACGATCGGGTGCAGGTGAGCGGCCCGGCTTTTGCCGAAGACCCCATGAACGTGCCCATCACCGTGGCCGCCCGCGGCCTGAGCGATGTGCAGCGCATCGTGGTGATGGTCGACCGCAACCCCATCCGCAAGGTACTGGAATACCAGCCGCTGGCCGGTACGACACTGCCGAGCGTGTCCTTCCGCTTCAAGCTGGAGCAGGCCAGCCCGGTGCGCGCCGCGGCGCAGACCGCCGACGGCCTGTGGCACATCGGTTCGGCCTGGGTGGATTCCAGCGGCGGTGGTTGCACCGTGGCCGGTGCCACGCGCAAGGACGGCAGCTGGAGCCAGACACTGGGCCTGGTGAGCGGGCGCGTGTTCGAGGCTACGCCCGCACCGGCAGGCTCGGCCGCGACGGCGGCCGCCTCGCCGGTGGCGGCGGCCCTGGCGGGCGCACGCCTGCGTCTGCGTGTCATGCACCCCATGGACACCGGCCTGGTCGGCGGCATCCCGGCGTTTCACCTCACCCGCCTGAGCGTGCGTGATGCACAGGGCGCCGAGCTGCTGCGCATCCAGACCTTCGAGCCGGTGAGCGAAAACCCGGTGTTCTCGTTTGACTTTGCCGAGCGTCCGTTGGGCCCGCTGCGCATCAGCGGCGTGGACAACAACGGCAACCGCGTCGACAGCCGGCTGGAGTGACCATGCCCCTGCAGACCCTGCGCCGCAGGCTCACGCTCGCCCTGGCGCTGCTGATGGCCCTGTCGGCCAGCCTGTTCGCCCTGCCCGCGCGCGCCGCTGCCGACCTCGCCCGCCTGGACTACCAGCTTGCCGCCCGCGCCCTGGCGCCCGGCGTGTGGGTGGTCGAGGGCACGAACGCCGACTTCAGCCCCGCCAACGGCTGCAACATCATCAACACCGGTTTCATCGCCACCGGGGCGGGCGTGCTGGTCATCAACACCGGACCGTCGAAGCGTTACGGCGAACAGTTGCGCGCGCTCATCACCCGCACCACGCCCGAGCCCGTCATCGGCGTGCTCCATCTCAATCTGCACCCGGACTACTTCCTCGGCAACCAGGCCTTCTCGGATGTGCCGCGCTGGGCCAGTCCGCGCACACGTGCCGGCATGGCGAGCGAGTTCAAGGCCTACGAGGACAACCTCTATCGCCTGTGCGGCGACTGGATGCTGGGCACCGAGGCCCTGCTGCCTGACCGCGACCTGCCCGCCGCCGTGCCCGGCCGCTGGTGGGTGGGTGGCCGCGAGCTGGAACTCGTCGAGCTCGACGGCCACACCGCCTCGGACCTGGTGTTGGTGGATCGCGCGAGCCAAATCGCCTTTGTTGGCGGACTGGTGTTCGTGCAACGCATTCCGACCACGCCACATGCCCGTGTGGCACCCTGGCTGGCCAGCCTGGAGCGGCTGCAGCGCCTGGCGAGCGAACAGCGCTGGCACACGCTCGTTCCCAGCCACGGCCCGGTGCTGACGGCGGGCGGCGCCCAGGGTGACGGCGTACACGACGCTGTGGGCGCCGGCATCGACCAGACCCGCGCCTATCTGCGCTGGCTGGACACCAGCTTCAGCCTCTGGGCGCGCCAGGGCTGGGAGATGAGCGACGTCCTGCGCGCCGCGCTGCCGGCGCCGTTCAGGAGCTGGGCGGCGGTGCAGACTGAGTTCGTGCGCAACGTGGCCCACCTGTACCCGGTGTACGAACGCGCGGCGATGGCGTCAGGCGGGCCAAGGTGAATCGAGCTTAAACCGCAACGCAGCGCTGCCGCGCTCGTGTCGGCTAGGACCGCGGCCGGCGGCTCAGTCTGCTGTTGATACCGCGCCGCGCTCGTCGTCGCTGGCCTTGGCCTGTCGAAAGGCCCACCAGGGCAGGGCGCGCACCAGTGACAGGACTTCGCCGCTCGCGGTGCCGGCATAACCCGGCAGGGTGGCCAGAGAGCGGCCCCACTCATCGCTCGCCAGCACATCGCGCAGCTTGAGCACTGCGGGGTGGTCAAGGGCGTCCTTCAGGCAGACGAGAAAGTAGTCCTCGTCCTGCACCGGCACGAAGTCCAGCCCGAAGGCCTGGGCCGCGGCGGCCAGGCCCATACCGGCGTCGCCCAAGCCGCTGGCGACGGCGGCGGCCACCGCCATGTGACTGTCCTCGGTGGAGATATGGCGCTCGTCGAGCTGCTCGGGCAGCAGCGCCTGCTGCTGCAGCAGGTAGTCGGTAAGCAAGCGTGTGCCCGAACCGGCTTGGCGCTGGATGAAACGCGCCGAGCGGTGCAACACGTCGGCCAGACTGGTCAGCCTCAGCGGGTTGCCCTTGGCCACCATCAGGCCCTGGGCACGCCGACTGAAGGCGATGAGCTTGTGGCGGCCGGGCTTGAGCAGGGGCTTCAGGGCCTGGGCGAACACCGGCGCGGCGCCCTGCAGCGGCGGCACGTGGAAGCCCGCCACCAGGCAGCGCCCTTCGGCCAGGGCGCGCAAGGCGTCGACACTGCCGGCGAACTTCAGCTCGATGTGCAGGCGCTGCTGGCGCGCCGCCAGATCGCGCAGCAGCGGCAGCGCCAGGTCGTGGCTGGCGTAGATGGGCAACACATGCTGGCTGCCATCCAGCGCCTCGGCCAGTACCCGTTCGAGTTCGACGCGCAAGGCCTCGATATGCGGCGTCAGGCGGGTACGGGCGCGCGTTTCGGCCCACAGCAGGCGGTCGGCAAAGGGCGTCAGGCGGGCAGGCTGGCCCTGGGTCCAGGTGACCAGGGGTTCACCCATCACCTCTTCCCAGTGCTTGAGCGCGCCCCACAGGTGGCGGTAGGACACGCCGGTGGCCTTGGCCGCGTGCTGGATGGAGCCGTGCTCGCGCAGGGCGGCGAGCAGGTCGAACAGCGGATTCCTGACCTCGGCACCGCGCTGGCCGGCGGCCTCGAAGCTGTACTGCAGGTGAACACCGCGGGATTTCATGGCCGGGACGATACAAGCAACATGCGCCGAAGATAGCGCAGCTGGGGACCGACCCGCCCTGCCTTGCCCTCCCCTGCCCACCTTGACCAGCCATCCCGCCGCCGCGCCGCGGCAGTCTGACCGGCTGGATCAGCCGCCGCCGCGTTGCGTATAGAGGTCGAAGTACTTCATGAAGGCGTGCCGGTCGGCCACGCTGATGCTGGCATCGAAGTCGAAGCGCACGCCCAGGCGCGGCAGCGTGGCCAGCGCGATGCGCCGCGGTTCGAGCACCTGCCAGCGCAGCTGCAACACCCCGCCGGTCAGGTCGACCTGGGCATGTCCCGGCGCCAGCAGGCGCCAGGGCCGCTCGCCCACCGCTCCGGGCAGGCAGTCCAGCCAGGCCTGGGCGGTGAAGCCCTGTTCGCGCTCGAAGGACTGGGCGTAACTGGCCTGCACCGCGTCAACCGCCGGCGATCGGCGGCCAGATGGCCAGGGTGTCTCCGGCCACCAATGAGCGGCTGGCCCGTTCGGCTGGCGGCACGAATACACCGTTGATGAGCACCAGGTGCACGTACTTCATCGGCAGATTGAACGGCTCGATGATCTGCGCGATGGTCGAGCCGTCGGGCACGTCGAGCGACATGCGGTTGCCGACACGCTGCTCGGGCGGTAGATAGTCCGTGAGGCTGGCGTAAAGCTTGAACGTGATCTGCATGGGGAAATGATGCCTCACTGGCCAGCGCAGGGCGCCGGCGGATCAGGGCCGGCGGCCTGCACCAAGGGCCGGTGCAGCCCGCCCCCTGTGCTCAGGACGCCACGAAGGCGGGTTTGCCCTGCGACTGTGCGCAGGCCAGATAGGCCTTCATGAGCTGGGTGGGGTCTTCGAGCAGCCTGTCCTTCCACTCGCCCAGGTGCACCTGACCCTCGACCAGGCCGCGCATGACGCCCACATGGTCGGTCCAGCCCACTGAATTGCAGCCCACCAGCTGATCGCCACTGAACTGCAGGCTGAGGTGCCGGCCCGCGGCCAGGTCGGTCAGTTCGACATGCTGGCCACCGGCCACACCGTCCCACTTGCCGAAGCTGCTGGAAATCAGGCCCAGGGTGTCGAGCACGTTGATCTGGGTGACACCCTTGAGCGAGGTGACCTGCCCCACCATGTTGAGCGCCGCCACGCGCGCCTGTTCGGCCGCGTTGGGTTGGATGGCGCTGACGATGGTGGTGCCGCTGACCTTGTCGAAGGCCTCGGCGCAATCGCCCGCGGCGTAGACACCGGGCACATTGGTCTGCAGATGCTCGTCGGTCAGCACGCCCACCAGGCAGGTGATGCCGGACTTCTCGAGAAAGCCGATGTTGGGACGCACACCGGTGGCGCTGATGACCAGGTCAGCCTGCAGGCTTTCGCCGGTCGACAGACGCACCGTCATGGCCGAGCCGGCACTGGCAGCCGGCGCGGGTGCCGAGGCTGCCACCGGTGCCGGCGCCAGGCCGACCGCCTGGGCGATGCGGGTCAGCAGGCCGGGCGCCTCGGCGGCCGGCGCCGGCGGCGCGACCGCTGCGCCCACGCGCTCGATGGCCTCGACCCGGGCGCCGGTGTAGACCTTGACACCCTTGCCCTGGCACCAGGTCTTGATCATGCCGCCGGCCGTCGGGCCCATCATGCGCGGCACCATGCGGTCGCCCATCTCGACCACGCTCAGTTCGACACCGCGCATGGCCAGCGCTTCCATGATGATGCAGCCGATGAAGCCCGCGCCCATCTGCAGCACCTTGGCGCCCGGCTTGGCCAGCGCGGCGATGGCGCGAGCGTCCTCCAGCGTCCAGCAGGTGTGCACACCCGGGCCCTTGATGCCCGGCACCGGTGGCGACACCGGAGACGAGCCGGTGGCGATGAGCAGGCGATCGAAGCTCTCGCGGCTGCCGTCTTCCAGCACCACGGCGCGGCCGGCCACGTCGACGCTGGCGGCCCGGCCGCGCTTGAGCGTGATGCCCAGTGCGGCGTAATGGTCGGCGGTGTGGCGCAGATGGGTGCCTTCCTCGCCGACCTTGCCGATCAGCAGGTAGGGGATGGCCATGCGCGAATAAGGCGCCTCGGGCTCGTCACCGATGAGCACCACCTGGTCAGCCGGTGCGTGCTTGCGGAGGGTTTCGGCGGCGATCACGCCGGCAGGGCCAGCGCCCAGGATCACGTGCTTCATGCGGAGGGTTCCGTGTGGTTCCGTCAAACGAACAAGGCGGTCCGAGAACCGCCTTGTGGGTGTGTCATCGGGGGCCGACCAGGGTGCTGGCCGGCCGCCATCCGGGCTTACAGGCCCAGACGCTCGCGCGTGGCGGCCTTCAACTGGCCGTCGGCGTCCCAACCACGGATCTCGTAGTACTTGGGCAGCATCTCGGGCAGCTTGTTGACCAGGCCCTTGGCCGGGCCGGTCTTGGCTGGCTCTTCGAGCAGGCGCTTGGGCAGGGTGTCGTCCTTGGCGCTGAAGCCGGCGCGGTTGTTGAAATCGCGCTCCATGTTCCAGATGCGTTCGCCGATCTGGGCCATGTTCTCGAGCGTGAATTCGTCACCGCAGGCGGCGGCAACCTGCGGCTGCACGTCGGCCAGGCCCCAGGCGAAGCTGGTGAAGATGCAGATGCCGGCGGCGTCGAAGGCGGCGGTGGCGTCCTGGAAAGCCATCACGAGTTCGGGCTTGCCGTCCGCGGTGAGCGGGTCGGTCTTGACCGGGATGCCCAGCACTTCCGAGGCCACGGTGTAGCTGCGCAGGTGGCAGGCGCCGCGGTTGGAGGTGGCGTAGGTCAGGCCCATGCCCTGGATGCCGCGCGAGTCGTAGGCCGGGAATTCCTGGCCCTTGACGCTCATGCTCAGTTCGGGGTGACCGTACTTCTCGCACAGGCGCTTGGAGCCCTGGCCGATCTCCTTGCCGAAGCCCTCGCCCTTGGCGGTGATCTCGGCGAAATGGGCCAGCGCCTGGGCGCTGCCGAACTTGGCGTCGATGCCGAGCTGCTCCTGGGTCAGCACGCCCATGCCGTACAGCTCCATCACCGCGCCGACGGTGGCGCCGAAGCTGATCGGGTCCATGCCCTGCTCGTTGCACAGCAGGTTGGCGTATTGCAGCGCTTCCAGGTCGTTGACGCCGTTGGCAGCGCCCAGAGCCCAGGCCGCTTCGTATTCCAGGCCGCCGGAGGCGCCCCAGTACTGCGGCTTGTTCTCGACCGTGAAGTGGCCCTTGTCCATCTTGCTGATGCGGCCGCAGGCGATGGTGCAGCCGAAGCAGGCCTGGTTGGTCACCAGGTGCTTCTTGCCGTCGGTCGCACGCGGGGTGGCCATGGCCTCGGCGCCGATGTCCTTGGCGCCTTCGAAGGCCACGTCGGCATGGTTGCGGGTGGGCAGCGCGCCCATCTCGTTGATCACGCTCATCAGCACCTGGGTGCCGTAGGTCGGCAGGCCCTGGCCAGTGACGGCGTTGTCGTGCAGGATCTTCTTCTTCTCGGCGGTGACCTTCATGAACTCCTTGGCGTTCACGAGGTTGCCCACGCCCTTGGTGCCGCGCACCACGACGGCCTTCAGGTTCTTGCTGCCCATCACGGCGCCCACGCCCGAGCGGCCGGCGGCACGGTGCAGGTCGTTCACCACGGCGGCAAACAGCACCTGGTTTTCACCCGCCAGACCGATGCTGGATACACGCACCAGCGGATCCTGGTGGGCCGCCTTGATGGCTTCCTCGGTCTGCCACACGCTCTTGCCCCAAAGGTGGGCGGCGTCCTTGAGCTCGACCTTGTCATCCTGGATCGACAGGTAGACCGGCTTGGCCGAGGCACCTTCGAAGATCACCATGTCCCAGCCGGCCATCTTGAGCTCAGCGCCCCAGTAGCCGCCCGAGTTGGAGCAGGCGATGGCGCCGGTCAGCGGGCCCTTGGTGACCACGGTGTAACGGCCGCCGGTGGAGGCCATGGTGCCGGTCAGCGGGCCAGTGGCCCAGATGATCTTGTTGGCAGCGGAGAGCGGATCGACCTTGGGGTCGATCTCTTCCACCAGGTATTTGCTCGCCAGGCCGCGCGAGCCCAGATACTGCTTGGCCCACGCCATGTTGAGGGGTTCCGAAGCGACCGTACCGGTCGTCAGGTTCACACGAAGAAGTTTTCCTGCCCAGGACATCTGTCTCTCCTCAAGCCGCAGCCTGGTTGCCCAACTTGTCCGCCCAGGCCTGCATCTTGTTCAGGCCGGTCCAGTTGGAATCGATGAAGGTGATCGCGCCGGTCGGGCAGGCGTCGGCGCAGGCCGGTGCGCCGCCGCACAGGTCGCACTTCTGGACCTTGCCGGTTTCCTGCACGTAGTTAATGGTGCCGAAGGGGCAGCTGATGGTGCAGACCTTGCAGCCCACGCAGGTGCTGTCGTTGACCACCTTGGCGCCACTGGCCTTGTCGACCGTGATGGCCTCCACCGGGCAGGCGTGCAGGCACCAGGCCTCGTCGCACTGCGTGCAGGTGTAGGGCACCTTGCGGCCGGTCTCGTGGAAGTCGAACACCTTGATGCGCGACTTGGCAGGAGCGAAGACGCCATAGTTCTCGTAGGAACAGGCCATCTCGCACTGCAGGCAACCCGTGCACTTGTCCGGGTTGATGTGGAGGCTCTTCTGCATTTTCTCGGTTCTCCGCGGTTGATCCGTTGAGGGTAGGCCGGCAGGCACGGCGAACGAGCCGACCCCAGCGCTATGCAATCATCTGCATACCCAGCAGGCGTGAACACCTAGGCATAACCCTGAACATCAAGGGCCATCTCGTGCTCAGAGCGGGACGGCGCACCCGGTGTTCCAAGTTGACACGAGGCGCAAAGGCGCACTCCCAGGCCGCTCTATGGGCCTGAGGGTGACGCAGCACGCGCTGCGAAACCAGCGCCGAGGCAGGCGCTCGGCAGCACCTGCCTTGTTTCAGCGCTGCGCGTTCGGGAAGAACAGCTGCTCGCCGCCGATGCGGTAGGACGCAATCGCCGACTGGCCCGCAGGCGAGACCACCCAGTCGATGAAGGCCTGGCCGGCGGCCTGCTTCACATGGGCATGTTTGGCCGGGTTGACCAGCATCACCCCGTACTGGTTGAACAGCCGGTTGTCGCCCTCGACCAGCACGGCCAGATCACCGCGGTTCTTGAAGGACAGCCAGGTGCCGCGGTCGGTCAGCACATAGGCGTTGGTGCTGGACGCCATGTTCAGGGCCGGGCCCATGCCGCAGCCACACTCGCGGTAGTCGGCCGGCCTGGCGGCCGCCAGATCCACGCCGGCCTGCTTCCAGTAGCGCAGCTCGGCGGCGTGGGTGCCGCTCTTGTCGCCGCGCGAGATGAAGGGCACCTTGGCCGCGGCGAGCTTCTGCAGCCCGGCGACGATGTCCTTGCCCTTCACCTTGGCCGGATCACCCGCCGGGCCGACCAGCACGAAGTCGTTGTACATGACGGGGTAGCGCCTCACGCCCCAGCCCTCGGCGAGGAATTTCTCCTCGGCGGCCTGGTCGTGCACGAAGACCACGTCGGCGTCGCCGCGCCGACCCATGTCCAGCGCCTGGCCGGTGCCCAGGGCGACCACGCGCACCTCCACGCCGCTGGCAGCCTTGTACTGCGGCAGCAGGTGGCCGAACAGGCCGGACTGCTCGGTCGAGGTGGTCGAGGCCACGACGATGAATTTCTCCTGCGCGCCGGCCAGACCGGCCGCGCCCAGCAGGGCACCGGCGGCCAGGGCCAGGCAGGTGCGCCGGGCGATGTGGGCGGGACGGGTCGAGGACGAAGCGAAGTGGGTCAGAGCCATGGCAGTTCACCTTTGAGGAATTGGGCGGCGCCGTGCGGAAGATCGGCGCCGAAGAAACGTTCCACCGGCAGGTCGACGACAACCCGGCCGGTTTCCATGTAGATCACGCGGTTGGCCAGGCGCTTGGCCTGGCCGAGGTTGTGGGTGCTCATCACCAGCGTCATGCCGGCGCGGCCGAAGTCGTCGATCAGGTGCTCGACCTCGCGCTTGGCGCTCGGGTCCAGGCTGGCCGTGGGTTCGTCAAGAAAGAGGATGTGCGGCCGCATGGCCCAGGCGCGCGCCAGCGCCAGGCGCTGCTGCTGCCCACCCGACAGGGCACGCGCCGGGCGCTGCGCCAGGCCGTCCAGGCCGGTGCGATGCAGGGCGTCGTCGGCGCGCGGCCCGCGCTCGGCGGCCGGCACACCCGCCAGCCACAACGCCAGCAGCAGGTTGCGGCGCACCGACAGGTGCAGCAGGAAGGGCCGCTGGAACAGCATGGCCATGGCGGCGGGGCGGCCGTCGGCGCCGCGCGCCGGCAGCTCGCGCAGGCCCTGGTGGCCGCCGATCAGGCCATGCAGCAGGCGCAGCAAGGTCGTCTTGCCAGAGCCGTTGGCACCCAGCAGGGCGATGCGGTCGCCGCGGTGCAGTTGCAGATCCACCCCCTGCAGCGCAGCGACGCCGCCGAAGTTCACGCCGGCACGCTCCAGGCGCACCAGCACCTCGCCCGCCGCGCCGCCGGGCCGCCCGGCCTCGCGCAGCGCAGCGCCGAGGCCGACCTTGCGGTCGCTCAGTTCCATGTCTGCACTCAAACCTGTGCTGCTCATGCCAGCGCTCATGCCGGTGCTCATGCCAGCGCCGTCACGGTGGGCGCCGATTCGCGCGGCTGCAGCCAGGCGATCAGCAGATTGATCAGCCCCACCACGCCCAGCAGCAGCAGGCCCAGGGCGAGAGCCAGGGGCAGGTCGCCCTTGCTCGTTTCCAGGGCGATGGCGGTGGTCATCACCCGGGTGACGCCGTTGATGTTGCCGCCCACCACCATCACCGCACCCACCTCGGCCACGGCACGGCCGAAGGCGGTGAGCAGGATGGTGAGCAGGGCCAGGCGCTCATGCAGCAGCACCAGGCAGGCGGCCATGAGCGGGCCGGCACCCATGGAGCGCAGCTGGTCGCCACCCTCGGCCAGACCGTCGATGACCAGGCGGCGCACCAGCGCTGCAATCAGCGGCACCACCAGCACACTTTGCGCCATCACCATGGCCGCCGGCGTGAACAGGATGCCCCAGCTGCCCAGCGGCCCCGAGCGTGACAGCAGCAGATACACCAGCAGCCCGACCACCACCGACGGCAGCGCGAGCAAGGTGTTGACCAGCCAGACCATTGCCGCATGACCGGGGAAACGCGTCACCGCCAGCCAGGCGCCCAGCCACACGCCCAGCAGCGCTCCGATCACACAGGCCGATCCGCTGACCTGCAGCGACAGGCCGAGCACCTGCAATACGGAGGCATCACGCTGGACGATCAGCTCCAGCGCCAGTGCCAGGCTGCTGCCGACCGTGCTCATGCCGCTGGCGGGCACGCCGGCCTGGACACGCGACAGCAACAAGAAATCAAGGACATATCAAGATTCGTGGGCAAGCTCAAGCGGGTCGGGATTCTGCGAGCAGGCCGCTGAACGCACGATATGTTCCGATGTGCATAAGGCCGTCAGTCTCGTGCACGGCACGCAGGGCAGACCCGGCTTGACGCCCGGCCGAATGCTGCAAGCGCTCCACCGCCGGATCGACCCGGACATCACCACGCCCTGCACCCTGCTCAAGACTGGAGCAACACCCTCGGGTTAGCCCCCAAAACCGGTGCTTTGCAACGGCCTTTTTGATGATTTCTGACTGGCACGCTAGTTGCCCTCAGACAGCGGCGAACGGCACACCCGCGTGCCGTTGCGACCTACGACCTCACTGATCCATCCCCCTTCGAGGAGACCCTTCATGCGCAAGAAATTGCTGCCGCTGCTGCTCGGCGCCGCTCTGACCTCTCTGGCTGCCCACGCTGCCGGCCCGGTGACCGATCAGATGATCGACAACGATGCCGCATCGACCGGCGACGTGCTCAGCTGGGGCCTGGGCACCCAGGGCCAGCGTTATTCGCCGCTCAAGCAGATCAACACCGCCAACGTCGGCAAGCTGGTGCCGGTGTGGAGCTTCAGCTTCGGCGGCGAAAAGCAGCGCGGCCAGGAGTCGCAGCCGGTCATCCACAACGGCAAGATGTTCGTCACCGCGTCCTACTCGCGCCTGTTCGCGCTGGACGCCAAGACCGGCGCCAAGCTGTGGAAGTACGAGCACCGCCTGCCCGAAGGCATCATGCCCTGCTGCGACGTGATCAACCGCGGCGCCGCCCTGTATGACAACCTGGTGATCTTCATGACGCTGGACGCGCAGATCGTCGCGCTGAACCAGGACAACGGCGAAGTGGTCTGGAAGGAAAAGATCGACGACTACGCCGCCGGCTACAGCGCCAGCGCCGCCCCCATCATCGCCAACGGCCTGCTGCTGACCGGCGTGTCGGGCGGCGAGTTCGGCATCAGCGGCCGCGTCGAGGCCCGCAATCCCAAGACCGGCCAGCTGGTCTGGACCCGCCCGACGGTGGAAGGCCAGATGGGCTACACCTACGACAAGGACGGCAACAAGAAGGAAAACGGCGTCTCCGGCGAAACCGGCAAGACCTGGTCGGGCGAGCTGTGGAAGACCGGCGGCGCGGCCACCTGGCTGGGCGGCACCTACAACGCCAAGACCGGCCTGGCCTATTTCGGCACCGGCAACCCGGCGCCGTGGAACAGCCACCTGCGCAAGGGTGACAACCTCTTCAGCTGCTCGACCGTCGCCATCGACGTCAAGACCGGCAAGATCGTCTGGCACTACCAGGGCACGCCGAACGACGGCTGGGACTTCGACGGCGTGAACGAGTTCGTCACGTACGAAGACGGCGGCAAGATCCTGGGCGCCAAGGCCGACCGCAACGGCTTCTTCTACGTCATCGACGCCAAGAACGGCCACCTGGAAAACGCCTTCCCCTTCGTCAACAAGATCACCTGGGCCACCGGCATCGACCTGAAGACGGGCCGCCCGAACTTCGTGCCGGAAAACCGTCCTGGCGACCCGACCCAGGGTGCCGACGGCAAGCAGGGCAAGACCGTGTTCGCCGCCCCCAGCTTCCTGGGCGGCAAGAACCAGATGCCCATGGCCTACAGCCCGGAGACCAAGCTGTTCTACGTGCCGTCCAACGAATGGGGCATGGAGATCTGGAACGAGCCGGTGAGCTACAAGAAGGGTGCCGCCTACCTGGGCGCCGGCTTCACCATCAAGACCCTGGGCGACGGCCCCATCGGCGCGCTGCGCGCCTATGACCCCAAGACCGGCAAGAAGGTCTGGGAAGTGGCCAACAACGCTCCGCTGTGGGGCGGTGTGCTGACCACCGGCGGCAACCTGGTGTTCTGGGGCACGCCGGAAGGCTATCTGCAGGCCGCCGACGCCAAGACCGGCAAGATCGTCTGGAAGTTCCAGACCGGCTCGGGCGTCGTCGCTCCCCCGGTGACCTGGACCGAAGGTGGCGAGCAATACATCGCCGTGGCCTCGGGCTGGGGCGGCGCCGTCCCGCTGTGGGGTGGCGACGTGGCCAAGAAGGTCAGCTACCTCGAGCAGGGTGGCTCGATGTGGGTGTTCAAGCTCGCCAAGTAAGCATGGCTGAGGCCGAGGTCGACGGCACGCCCTGGCGCGCACACGACTGACCGCCTCGCCGACAAGAAGGCCTCGCGACGCGAGGCCTTTTTCATTTCCGCGTGCCGGATCACCGCGCCCGACGCGCCGGCCAGGTCGATGGACGGCGCCGCCGGGCGCCACGGTGCCGCGTTGCGTCGCCGCACTGCACAAATGCCGGCGAGGCCGAACTTGAACGGCGATACATTTGCCCGACTTCCCCGCGGCGGGCGCGCCCCCGCCCAGACGCCTGCGCCATGACACTTTTCGCCACGACGAGCCCGCCCACCCCTGCCGTCGCCGTCCTGCCGACGCAGCGCCGAGGCCGCCTGTGGCCGCCTTACCTGCTGGCGGTCGTGGGACTCACGCTGCTGGCGCTGGCCCTGTCACTGCTGGCGCTGTGGGGTGAACACGAGCGCCAGCGCGACCGCGCGCTGGTCGCCACCCAGAACATCGCCACGCTGCTGCAGGGCAATGTCGAGGCCTTGTTCAACCGTGTCGACCTTCTGCTGCAGATGGCCAACGCCAGCGCGCTAGACCGGCTCGACCAGCTCCTGCCCGCCTCCGCCGCTTCAGCCAGCCTGAATCTGGGGGATGCCCAGCGCCTGCAACTTGAACTCGCCGCCCAGCAGTCGATCGCCCGCCTGGGCAGCGAGCCGACGGGGCCCGTCGACCCGCCGCCCGGCAACAGCAGCAATGTGCCCGCGCTGCCCGCTCCGTCGCCGGTCTCGATCACCGGCAAGCCGTCCACTGCGCTGCCGGTGACCGTCAAGCTGGCGCTGCTGGCCCTGCCCGATGGCCCCGGTGCGACGCCGCCGGCCCGACGCCTGCTGGTCGATGGCCCCTTGCGCATCGACGGGCGCTGGGTCATCAGCTTCGAGCGTCCCCTGGTGGGCCGGGGCCAGCGCACGCTGGCGCGCATGCAGGCGCGGCTGCCGGTCGAAGCGCTGGAGCGCCTGTTCGACAACATCGACCTGGGCCCCAACGGCGCAGCCACGCTGCGCAGCAGCAGCCTGGCCCTGGTCTGGCGCCAGCCCTGGCCAGCCGGACCGGTGGTGGTGGGCGACCAGAAGGTGTCGGCCGAACTGCTGCAGGCCATCAAGGCGTCGCCCCAGGCCGGCAAATACCTGGCCACCACCCGCGTTGACAACATCGAGCGCGTCAACAGCTACCGCAAGGTCGGCAACTACCCCTTCTACCTGATCGTGGGCATTCCCAGCGACGACTCTCCGGGCGCATGGAAGCCCCTGGAGCTGTCGCTGCTCGGCGGCACCCTGGTCAGCCTGGGCCTGGCCGGACTGATCTCGCTGCTGGTCTACCGCAGCTCCAGGCGCCAGGTCGACGCCAGCCAGCGCAGCTATGAGGCCATCGTCAACTCCTCGTTCGACGCCATCATCAGCAAGTCGCTCGATGGCAAGGTGCTGAGCTGGAATTCGGCCGCCGAGGCCATCTTCGGCTACAGCGCCGAGGAGATGGTCGGCCACGCCATCACCCGGCTCATCCCGCCCGACCGCCGGCACGAGGAAGACCTCATCATCGAACGCATCCGCAAGGGCGAGACGGTGAGCCACTTCGAGACCATGCGCCAGCACAAGGACGGCCAACTGCTGGCCGTGTCGGTCACCATCTCGCCCTTGCGTGACGTCGACGGACGCATCATCGGCGCCAGCAAGATTGCCCGCGACATCTCGCGCCAGAAGGAGGCCGAAACGCAGATGCGCCACCTGGCCTTCAACGACCCGCTGACCGGCCTGGCCAACCGCCGCCTGCTGTTCGACCGCCTGCGCCAGGCCCAGGCTGCCAGCCGGCGCAGCAAGCAGTGGGCGGCGCTGATCTACATCGACCTGGACCGCTTCAAGGACATCAACGACACCCACGGCCACGACGTGGGCGACAAGCTGCTGATCCAGTTGGGCCAGCGGCTGACCCAGGCGATTCGCGGCAGCGACACGGTGGCACGCATGGGGGGCGATGAATTCATCGTGCTCTGCCCGGATCTGGGCAGCGACGCCGACCAGGCACAGAGCAGCGCCCAGGGCCTGCTGAGCAAGATCAGCCAGCTGATGCACCAGCCCTGCGACATCGGCGCCCTGCATCTGCCCTGCGCCGCCAGCCTGGGCCTGCAACTCTTCATCGGCACCGAGGCCGACATGGACGCGCTGATCAAGCAGGCGGACTCGGCGATGTATACGGCCAAGCAAAAGCGCCGGTCGACCGCAGCGGCCAGCGGCGAGTCGGCGGCCGTGCCTGCGCCGGCTGTCGGCGAGCCCGGCCGGGCTGGCGATGGGGCTGATCGGCCGGCCTGACACCCTGGCCGCAGCGCCACCGCCTGGCGGGCGTTTCAGACCAGCACCTGGGTCCGGCGCAGCCAGTCGCGGACGCAGCCGTACAGCAGTTCGGACACCACCGGCTTGGCGACGAAGTCGTTCATGCCGGCCTGCAGACAACGGGCGCGATCGTCGGCAAAGGCATTCGCGGTCAAGGCGACGATGGGCAGCGCCCGGCAGCCGGGACTGAGCCGGATACGGCGTGTGGCCTCCAGGCCATCCATCACCGGCATCTGCATGTCCATCAGGATCAGGTCATAGGACTGATTGCTGGCCATGCGCCAGGCCGCCAGGCCGTCGGCCGCGATGTCCACCCGCAGGTCCACCTCGGCCAGCAAGGTGGTCATGACCTCGCGGTTGACCGGCTCGTCCTCGACCAGCAGCACGCGGCAGCCGCCGAATTCACGCCGCAATTCGTCCTCGAGCTGGCCATCGGCGTCGGGCGCTGGGGCACCCCGGTCGACTGCGCCGGCGATGCCGCACTCGGCGGGCCGATCCGGCGCTTGCCTGGTCAATGGCTGGGTCGGCAGGTCGGGCGGCGTGACGAGACCCCTGCGCAACAGCGCCTCGAACCAGAAGCTGCTGCCGCGGCCAGGCTCGCTGTGCGCGCCCGCATCACCGCCCATGGCCTGGGCCAGCTTGCGGGTGATGGCCAGCCCCAGGCCGGTGCCCCCGTAACGTCGCGACAGCGAGTTGTCACCCTGCTCGAAGGCCGAGAACAAGCGCGCCAGCGCCTGCGGCTCGATGCCCACGCCGGTGTCACTGACGCAAAAACGCAGACGGGCCGCGCCTGGTTGCTCGTCGGTCATCCTGACCTCGATGCTGATGTGGCCCTGCTGGGTGAATTTGACGGCATTGCCCACATAGTTGAGCAAGGCCTGCTGCAAGCGGGTGTGGTCGCCGCGCAGGCCCTGCGGCAGGCCACCCAGGTCGACGCGCAGCTGCAGGCCTTTGGCGCGCAGGTCACCGGCCACCATGCCGGCGACGACGTCGACCACCCGGGCCACATCGAGCGGCGCGTCCTCCAGCACCAGCTTGCCGGCTTCGATCTTGGACAGATCGAGCACGGCGTTGATGATGTCCAGCAGATGGGCACCGGCGGCCTCGATCCGGTCGAGCTTGCCCAGCTGTGGCTGGGTCAGCCCCGAGCGCCGCAGCAGATGCGCCATGCCGGTGATGGCGTTGAGCGGCGTGCGGATCTCGTGGCTCATATTGGCCAGGAAGGCGCTCTTGGCCACATTGGCCGCCTCGGCAGCCTCCTTGGCCTGCAGGTACTCGCGCGTGCGTTCGGCCACGCGCAGTTCGAGATTGCCACGGTAGGCGGCGAGCTCGGCCTCGGTCTGCTTGCGCGCCGCGATGTCCTCGACCACGCACACGCAATAGTCGGGTGAGCCGTCCAGCTTCCACACCACCGAGACCCCGAGCGACGCCCAGACCAGCGCACCGTCGCTGCGCACAAATCGTTTTTCCCGGGTATAGAAGGGCATCGCCCGCGCCAGCAGGCCGGCCAGCAGCCGCGCTTCCGTGGCCGCCTCGTCCGGCGGCGACACGCTGACCCAGTCGATTGCCGCCAACGCATCGGCCTCGTAGCCCAGCAGGTCGAGCAAGCGGCGGTTGGCCATGGTGCAACGCCCGTCCATGCCGACCAGGGCGATGCCGATGGGGGCCAGGTCGAAGATGGCCTCCAGCCGGGCACGGCTCTCGCGCAAGGACTGCTCGTCGCGCCTGCGCTGGGTGACGTCCAGCCCGAGTGCGAGCAAGCCGGTGCAGCTGCCATCCTCGTCATGCAGCACCTGGTCATGCCACTCGAACACGACCTCGCGGCCATCAGCGGTGAGCACCGGGTAGACATGACCACGGTTGGCCACACCGGACATGGCCTGGCTCAACAGCCTGGCGACCTGGGCGTGTTCACGTTCGGGCACAAAGGTCGCGAGCCAGTCCAGGCCGCACACCTGCGCCTGGCCGAACTGCGTCAACTCCTCGAGGAAGCGGTTGACACGCACGATGCGCCCCTGCGGATCGAGCACCAGCACGATGACCTGGGCGGTCTGGATCAGGCTCTGGGCAAAGTCGCGCTCCTGGCGCAAGGCGATCTCGGCCCGCTTGCGCTCGGTGATGTCCTGCACCGTGCCGTACAGGCGCACGATGCTGCCGGTGGCGTCGCGTTCAGCCGCCCCACGTGTGGTGATGAAGCAGGCGCTGCCGTCGGGCCGCCGCACCTCGGCATCACAAGCATAGGGCTGGCCATCGGCCAGGCAAGCTTCGACCGCACGGGCCAGGCGCTGCCAGCTCACCGGCGTGAAATAGCTCTTCACCTCGGGATAGACCGCCGGGCCCAGGGCCGGGTCGCGACCGTAGAAAACGTAGATCTCGTCCGACCAGTGGTGCTCGTCAGTAGGTATATGCCAACGCCAGCGCCCCAGCCGCGCCAGCTGGTGAGCCTCTATGAGGTCCTGCCGGCTGGCCGCCAGATCACGCTGCGCCGCCTCACGCTGCACCACCTCGCGCCTGAGGCGCAGGTGGTAGCGCCCGACAACCAACAGCACAGCCCAGGACAGCAGCGTCACCGCCGCCAAGCCGGCCGCCGACCATTGCAGCCAGCGCCAGTCCGCCTCGTGCCGGCTGAAGAGAAACGGCTCCAGCGGTCGCTCGCCCCGGGCCATGCCAAGCTGAACGTAGGTGGCCCGGATCTGGCGCCAGCGCTGCGGATTCATGTGGCCGACGTCGATCAGGTCAGGCTGCATCAGCAGGCGGATCTGCGCCGCTTCGAACAGCAGATGCGCGCGGCTCTTGCCCGTGCTGTAGCGCCTCAGGATCAGGTCGGCAATCTCCTCGGGATGATCGACTGCATATCGCCAGCCCTCCAGGCTGGCCTGGCGAAAGGCGGCCACCTGCCCGGGGTGCTGCTCGGCCAGGGCGCGGCTGGTGAACAGCACGTCGCTGTAGAAGTCGATGCCATGTTCGTGCGGGTCGAACAGTTGGTAGGCCACGCCGAGCCGGTCGAGCAGATACGGTTCGTTGGTGGTGTAGCCGCTGACAGCGTCCACGTTGCCTTGCAGCAGGCTGTCGAGCTGGAAGTTGCTCGGCGTCACCTTCAAGCGGGCTGGATCGATCCCCTCGTTGGCAAACAGGGCCAGCAGCTCGGCGCTGTCCGGGCTGACCATCATCATCAAACGGCGCTGCGCCAGGTCCTGGATCGAGCGGATCTGGTCCTGCTTGCGCGTGATCCACACATTGGCCGAACGCTGGAAGATGGCAGCCAGCGCTACCACCGGGGCGCCGTGGTCGTAGGACACGAGCAGGCCGGAATTGCCGACGCCGAACTGCGCCCGGCCCGCCACCACCTCGTCCAGCGGCAGCGCCTGACCCGGGCCGGCAGCCCGGATATCGACGTCCAGCCCGACCGCGGCGTAATAGCCCTTTTCAAGCGCCGCGTAGTAGCCAGCGAACTGGAACTGGTGCACCCAGCGCAATTGCAGTGTCACCTGGTCCAGCGCCAGCGCCGTGCCGCACGCAGCCGCCATCACCAGCAGGACGAGCAGTTTGTGCACGACGCGACTCATGGTCTGGCAGCCTTCCGCAGCAGTGACGGCTGAAGCCATGCTAAAGCGCCACATCGGGTCCCAACGTGTCGCGCGTCACGAACGTCCGCCTGTTTCAGGCCCGATCCACCGTCCCATTGACAGACGTCAAGAAACCGTGACTCGTGCCAGCAAGCCGCGCGCCCCGCGACGTGCAGACATTGGCGGATTGAAACCGGCCCGGCGCTTGCCCAAACAGCACCTTGCGACGGAAGCCCCAAAGACAAAAGCCCGGCCAGCTTGCGCCGGTCGGGCTTGCCGCTCAGATGCCGGGCGACGCCGGCATTGGCTCACTTCTTCTGCGGCGGAAGGTCCGTGCAGCTGCCATGCGCCACCTCCGCCGCCATGCCGATGCTTTCGCCCAGCGTGGGGTGGGGGTGGATGGTCTTGCCGATGTCGATGGCGTCGGCGCCCATCTCGATGGCCAGGGCCACCTCGCCGATCATGTCGCCGGCGTGGGTGCCGACCATGCCGCCGCCGAGGATCTTGCCGTGGCCGTGGGCTTCGGGCGAGTCGTCGAACAGCAGCTTGGTGTAGCCCTCGTCGCGGCCGTTGGCGATGGCACGGCCCGAGGCGGTCCAGGGGAACAGGCCCTTCTTGACCTTGATGCCTTGCGCCTTGGCCTGGTCCTCGGTGAGGCCGACCCACGCGACCTCGGGGTCGGTGTAGGCCACGCTAGGGATGACGCGGGCGTTGAAGGCTGCGCTGGCCAGCTCCTTGTCACCCTTCAGGGTGCCGGCGATGACCTCGGCCGCCACATGCGCCTCGTGCACCGCCTTGTGCGCCAGCATGGGCTGGCCGACGATGTCGCCGATGGCGTGGATGTGCGGCACGTTGGTGCGCATCTGGAT